>CACHBQ010000001.1:0-149192 GCA_902578105.1 uncultured Pelagibacteraceae bacterium
TTCAAATAAATCGATTAATTGTGATTTATCAAAATATCCAAAAATTTTTTGAGCGGAATTTAAATCTAGTTCTTCATCTTTGTCCAAACTTAATAAAGCTCTATCGAGTAAAGATAATGCGTCTCTAACAGAACCCTCTGAAATTTTTACAATTAGTTTTAAAGCATCATCTGATATTTTTCCCTTCTCTTTATCTTTTATTTTTTTTATAAATTCAAACAATTCACCCGATTTAACTCTTGATAAGTCAAATCTCTGACATCTGGAAACCACAGTAATAGGAATTTTTTTAATTTCTGTAGTAGCAAAAATAAATTTTAACCCCCCTCCATTCTCATATTGTGGAGGTTCTTCTAAAGTTTTTAACAAAGCGTTAAATGCCTGTTTGCTTAACATATGTACCTCATCAATAATGAAAATTTTATATTTAGCTGAAGATGGTCCATATCTTGAAAATTCAATTAAATCTCTAACATCATCTACTCCTGTTTTACTAGCTGCATCCATTTCAAGTACATCTATGTGACTTGAATTGGTGATCTCATCACAATTATCACACTTAATTTTACATTTGTTTTCTACACCATTTGTGCAATTAAGAGCTTTAGCAATAATTCTTGCTATTGTGGTTTTTCCAACACCCCTTATTCCGGTAAACAAATACGCATTAGGTATTTTGTTTGCCTTAATTGAGTTTACAATAGTTTGTGTAACAACTTCTTGACCAATTAAATCATCAAAATTTTGTGGCCTATACTTCAGAGCTAATACTTTAGAATTTTTATTCATAATTAAATGAGGAGACTAGACCCGTTCCACTTTTAGTTCGGCTGCTGAATTTCTTCCCTGACCGGTTCCATGAAGCAAACGCCCTAGCCCCCAAAACTATTATAGCAGGTATAATTTCTAGTCTACAAGAAAAGAATATTTTTTATTTTCCTCTTATTTTGTCTGCTTCAAAAACACCTAAGACGTGAAAATCTTGGCAATGTAATCCTAATTCCTCTAAGGATTTTTGAACTTTTGCATCCTCAATATGACCATCAAGATCGCATAAAAAAAAGAAAGAATCGAATGTGTTTTTTTCTGGATAACTTTGTAGTTTAGTTAAATTAACTCCATTAATAGCGAAACCACCTAAAGATTGGTATAAGGCTGCAGGTTTACTCTTAAGCTTGAATAAAAAAGATGTGATGTATTTTTTGTTTCCAAATTCTGGTTGAGATATATTTTTTCCCATAATCAAGAATCTTGTAAGATTACCTTTTTCATTTTCAATATTCTTTTTAATTATTTCTAAATCATATGTTTTGGCGCTTAAAGATGAAGCTATTGCAGCTTTTGACTTATCTTTTGTTTTTGAAACCATTTCTGCAGAGCCAGCTGTATCAGCCCTCACATGCTCAATCAAATGGTGAGATTTTATAAATTTAGAGCATTGAGAAAGTGCTTGTCCATGAGAGTAAACATCTTTTATTTCTGAAATTTTTGTACCTGGCAAACCTAATAGATTATGTTCTATTTTCTGAAAATATTCAGAATAGATATTCAGCCTATATTTAAAGATTAAATATTCAATTCCAATATTGCCTGTAATTCTATTTGACTCTGGAATAATAATTTTTGAGTTATTATCTTTTGATGCTTTTAGAAAACATTCATCAAAGGTTTTGCATGGAATGATATCAACATTCTTAAAAATTGATAATGCGGCTAAATGTGAATAGGCCCCGAATGTACCTTGAAAATAAATTTTACTCATTAAGATTTGTTTTCCATGATTTTTTTAACAGCTTCTAAATCTTCTTTTGTGTCTACACCTATAGGGGCAAACTTCGCAAAAGCAACATTAATTTTCATATTATTATCTAGCGCCCTAAGTTGCTCAAGTTTATTTTTGATCTCACTAGTAGATTGATTTAAAGAAATAAATTTTTCAAGAGTATCTTTATTATATGAATATACACCTAGATGATGATAAATGTTTTCTTTTTCTTCAGTTATATTTCTCATAAAATTTAATGCCTCTGGAAAATTTGTTTGATTTAAATTTTCTTTGGTCAAAACCTTAACGACATTTGGATTTTCTAATAGAGCTTTGTCCTGAATTTTGGAGGCTAAAGTTCCTAATTTCGAAGAACTTTCAATCATCTTTTTATTCAAGTTTCTAATATCATCTACATTAATTAATGGTTCATCACCTTGAAGATTCATTACTAATTCAATATCTGCGGAATTGATTTTTTGAAACACTTCATAAATCCTATCTGTACCTGTTTTATGGTCATTTTTTGTTAAAATTGCCTGTCCACCATTTTGTTTAACATCATCAACTATCTCTTGGTCTTCTGCTGCAACTATTACCTCTCCAATATTTGCCTCCTCTGCTTTTTTAAAAACATGCGAAATGATTGACAATCCTTTAATTTTCATCAATGGTTTACCCGGTAATCTCTGGGCAGACAATCTAGAGGGAATTATTACCAAAGTTTTCATTATTTTTTTTAACTATGAGCACAATATAAACAGAGGCAAAATTGTACATCAAAATATATGAGCAATTTTAAATTTATAGTGTTATATGTTCAAAATATTTTAATTAAATGGATTCATTTGAACTAAACAAGATAATCGCTGCTGTTTTATTGGTTGCTCTAATCATTATTGGTATTGGAAAACTTTCCGATGCTATTTTTTATGTAGAAAAACCTAAAACTCCAGGTTATGTCGTAGAAGTAGAACAAGCAGTAACAGCCAGTACAGAAACTAAATCCGATACAGCTACAGAAAAAGTTGATATTGCAGCCTTGATGGCGATGGCAGATCTTGCTCATGGAGAAAAAGTTTTTAAAAAATGTGCTGCATGTCACTCGATTGTCAAAGGTGGAAAAAATAATATTGGTCCTGCACTTTACAATGTAGTGAACAGACAAGTTGGTGTTGTCTCTGATTATAAATATTCTAAAGCACTTACTGAATATGAAAAGAATTGGACCTTTGAAGAATTAAATGGTTACTTAATAAGACCAGCAAAATGGATTAAGGGAACTAAAATGGCTTTCGCTGGATTGAAAAAAGAAAAAGATAGAGCCTCAGTTATTTTATATTTGAATCAAAATTCTGATAACCCACTTCCCTTACCTTAATTTTCCAAGACAATAAAGTAGTATCGATTTTTGTACGTGAACTCTATTCAAAGCCTGTAGCCAAACTTTTGATTGTTTACTTTTAAAAACATTTTCATCAACCTCGCTTCCTCTTGGGAGACAATGCAAGAATATAGCTCTTGGACATTTATTTAGAAGATTTTTATTAATTTTAAAATTTTTAAAATCCTTTAATTTTTCTTTTTTATTAACTTTATCATTCATTGATATTACTTTGTCTGAAAAAATTACATCAGCTCCTTCAACTGCTTTTTTTGGATCATTATAAATTGTAATTTTATTTTTATTTTTTTTGATATAATTCATTATGTTTTTATTAGGTTGATATTTTTTGGGACAACCAACTTTTAATTTAAAAGAAAATTTAATTGAAGCAGCAATCAAAGAATTTAGAACATTATTTGAGTCTCCAATCCAAGTAATATTTAATTTTGATATTGGTTTTTTCTTAATTTCCTCAACAGTGAATACATCTGACAAGATTTGTGTTGGGTGAGAGGACGGACTTAATCCATTAATAATTGGAATTGTTAAATGCTTTTTAAATTCCTCCAACTTTTCATCATTATCGGTTCTTAACATAAAAGCATCACCAAAACTTGACAATATTTTAGCGGTATCTTCAATACTTTCACCTCCTTTAGATAAATGCAGTTCATCTGGTCTAAGTGTCAAAGTTCGACCAGAGAGTTGGGAGATAGCTAAGAAAAAAGATAAGCGAGTTCTTAAACTTGATTTTTCAAACATTTGGATCAATAATTTTCCTCTTAAAGGCGTACCTTTATCATGATCAAGATTGTTAAGTTTCTTTCTTGCTTTTTTTCTTTTTTTTGCGTCAATCAAAATTCTTCTGAGATCTTTCGCTGGAATATCTTTTAGATTAATAAAGTGTTTCATTTTATTTTAGTTCCGCGCAAACTTTATCGATAATTTTCAGAGCTTGATCTAGCTCATTTTTTTTGACATTTAACGGAGGTAAAATACGTATAACATTTTCTGCAGCTCTAATTGTTAATAACTTTTTATCCATAAGTTTTTGAATAAACTTTGTTTGATCCTTGTAAAGTTGAATTCCTATTAAATAACCTCTCCCTCTTACATCTTTTATAGCTTTGGGATACTTTTTCTTAAGAAGGTTTAAATTTGATAAAAAGTATTTAGATAATTTGTTAATGTTATTTAAAAATTTCTTACTTGAAACTATATCCATTACAGTATTTCCAACTGCCATTGCTAAAGGGTTTCCTCCAAAAGTAGAGCCATGAGTTCCTGGAGTCATTCCCGCAGCAACTTTTCTATTCATTAAAACAGCTCCGATTGGAAACCCACCCCCAATACCTTTTGCAATTGGTACTATATCTGGGATACATTTTGATTTTTCAAATGCAAAAAAACTACCTGATCTTGAAATACCACATTGTACTTCATCTAAAATAAGTAATATTTTCTTCTTATTACATAATTTTCTCAATTCTTTTAAACACCAATCTGGAACAACTTTAATACCACCCTCACCCATTATAGGTTCTATCATAATTGCAGCTGTATTTTTGGTAATCTTTTTTTTTAAAGATTTATGATCTCCAAAAATAAAATGGTCAAAACCACTCACATGCCCAAATCCTTCGGTCATTTTTTTAGACCCACTTGCAAAAATTGTAGCTAAAGTTCTTCCATGAAACGAGTTTTTTACACACAAAATTCTTGTCTTATTTGGTTTACCTATTGAATAAAAATATCGTCTCGCAACTTTAATTGCAGCTTCAGTAGCTTCTGCACCACTATTTTGAAAAATTACGCAATCTGCAAAAGTTTTTTGACATAATTTTTTTGCTAATTTCTCTCCCTCAGGAATTTGAAAAGCATTGGATACATGCCAAAGCTTCTTTGATTGTTTATTTATAGTTGCAATTAATTTTGGATTAGCATGACCTAAACAGTTAACCGCTATGCCTTGTACAAAATCTAAATATTTAGCTCCAGAAGAAGTATAGAGATAAGATCCTTTACCTCTAACAAATGAAATTTTTTTTCTATTATAATTTTTTGCCAAATAGCTCATAAATTTTTTATTATTTTAAAACTTTGTATAAACAATAATATTATATACAAGTCAGGATTGAATATTTCTATTTTACTTGTTAAGTTATTTTTGTTGATAACTCAGATTAATTACTTGTTTTAATAAAATTTATATCAGTATATTGTATAAAAGTTATTTTTAAACACTAAATATAGACTTTTTATGAGTTGGACAGACGAAAAAGTAGCAAAACTAAAAGAGTTATGGGGTAAAGGCAATACTGCAAGTCAAATTGCAGAGATAATAGGTGGTATTAGTCGAAATGCAGTTATAGGTAAAGCTCACCGACTAAATCTTTCAGCAAAAATAAAAACCAGATCTGCAACCTCTAATGAAAACTTTGAAAGTTCAATTGATAATAAAAATTTAAAATTAAAAAGGGGACGAAAAAGTAAATTTAAATCTCTAATAATTGAAAAAGATTTTGAGCCTGAAAATCCTAAAACGCTCGAGGAATTGGATGAAAACTCTTGTAAGTGGCCAATTGGTCATCCAAATGAAAAAGGTTTTTATTTTTGCGGAAGGACATCATTAAAAGATTTTTCTTATTGTAAGCTTCACTTACTCTATGCTTATCAACCTAAGGGTAAAAAAGATGATGTTGCCGATAAGGATGAAGTGCCAGAATTTATAGAAAAAAAAATAAAATCAGCTTAAAGATCTTTATTAACGTTTACTAAGAGGTATCTTTTTTGAGAATTGTCCACCCTGTCTCCACATATAACAATATTTTTCTACTTCTTTTTCAAATAAGCATTTAGCTGGAAAGCCAATGTCTGAGTTTGTTTTATACTTACCTGATAAAATATTGTCATATTTTAAAAGTTTGAGCTGATCTTCTGTAAGTAATGGTCTAGGAAATAATTCAAAAAATTTTGCCGATAATTTTCCAAAAAACAAAGGGACGGGTAATAAAATTCTACGTTTATTTATTAGATTAAGTAATTTTTGGATGATTTCTTTTAGTGTGAGTGTTTCGGATCCTACGCACTCAATTATCTGTGAATAGATATTTTTAGAAATGATATTGAAAATAATATCAACTAAATCAGAGGAATGAATGGGCATGAATTTTGTTTGTCCATTATAATAAAGTGGAAATACTGGAAGCCTATTTAATAAAGTCATAAAGTTAGTGGTAAAATTATCGTCAACAGAATAAACAACTGATGGCCTTAAAATTGTCGATAAAGGAAAATTTTTTAAAATTTCTTTTTCACCATCTAGCTTACTTCTGGCATATTCAGATTCTGTTGCTTCACTAACACCTAATGCTGATAAATGAATAAGATGTTTCAATTTATTTTGCTTACTAAGTTTTGCTAATATAGAAGGGAATAAAGTGTGAATATTTTTAAAAGAGCTTCTTTTTTTTTCATACAAAATACCAATTAAATTAATACAAATATCTGCTCTTTCAAATAGACTTTTGATCTTAGCTTCATCAAAAATATTTGCCTCTACAATATCAATATAACCTGCATTTCCTTGGGTTTTTATAATATGACCCTTCTGATGTATGTTTCTTGTAACAACAATGACCCTGTAGTCGTTTTGCGTTAACTTTCTAATAAGATGACGACCAATTTGACCACTTCCACCAAAAATTAGACAATTTTTTCCTTTCATATATATAAGACTTAAAAATGAATATTGATATCAAACTTCACAAAAATGATTTACCAGATGATTTAGATTTAGGCAATGTAATAGCTGTCGATGGAGAGTTTATGGGTCTAAATGTCAGACGTGATCCTTTGTGTTTAATTCAAATTTCATCAGGTAATTTTGATGCACATATTGTTCAACTTGATAGGTCAAATTATCAAGCACCTAATTTAATAAAAATATTAGGAGATCAAAAAGTGACAAAAATTTTCCATTATGGCAGGGCTGATATGGCACATATAAAATATTATTTAAAAACAGAGACGAACAACATTCTCGATACTAAAATTGCTAGTCGTTTGGCTAGAAGTTATGCTGATAATCACTCTCTTAAAACGTTGATTAAAGAGTTTGCTAATGTTGATATCAGTAAACAATTTCAAAATTCTGATTTCGGAGGTGACTTAACACCTGCTCAGATGAAGTATTGTGCTAATGATGTAATTTACCTTCATAGAATTCACTCTGAATTAAATAAGATATTGGAAAGAGAGAAAAGAATTGATTTATATAAAGATTGTCTTAAGTTTTTAAAAACTAGAGTAGAACTTGATTTGGCATTGTTCAAGGATGATATATGGTCCCACTAAATGAAAAAGAAAAAATTTATTAAAGTTGCAAAAAACGTAATTGATCTCGAAATTAAAGCATTAATAAAATTAAAAAGTAGTATCAATGACTCATTTAACTTGGCTGTTCAACAAATATTAAAATGTCAATCAAAGATAATTTTGTGTGGTGTTGGAAAAAGTGGCTTAATTGCAAACAAGATTGCCTCAACTCTTTCATCCGTTGGTACTCCAGCATTCTTTCTCTCAGCTAGTGACTCTTCTCATGGAGACCTTGGAAGTATTTCAAAAAAAGATATTCTGATTCTAATCAGTAATTCAGGGGAGACAAACGAGTTAAAAAATATTATTCAATTTGCAAATAGAAATAAAATTTTAATTATTGGTATAGTTTCTCAAAAGAATTCAATACTTTACAGGTCAGCTGATATAAAACTTTTCATACCCAAAGCAATAGAAGCAGGAGGCATAATACCTACATCAAGTACAACTTCTCAACTAGCTTTAGGTGATGCTTTGGCGATTGCTACAATGAAACAAAGAAAATTTAATAAAAAAGATTTTAAAAAAATTCATCCAGCAGGTAGTTTAGGTGCAAAATTAAAAACTGTTGAAGATATAATGCTTAAAGATAATGCAATTCCCTTTGTAGATGAAAATTTAAAAATGAAAGATGCTTTAAAAATTTTAAGTTCTAAAAAATTAGGTTTTTTACTCGTAAGAGATAAAAAAAAATTCACTAGAGGTATTATTACTGATGGAGAATTGAGAAGATTTAGTCAAAAAAATCAAGATCTTCATAACATCTCTGTAAAAAAAATTATGACAAAAAATCCAATCGGAATTGATAAAAATGAACTAGCAGCAAAAGCTCTATCTTTAATGAATAATAGAAGGATTACTTCTCTATGTGTTTATAATAAAAAAAGCAAATTTAAAACTATTGGAGTTCTTCACATTCATAACATACTTCAATCAAATATATCCTAATGAGTAAGAAAATTGCTTTAGGGACTGTTTTTATATTTTTTTCTTTTTTAATTTTTTTTTATGTAAATGTAGACAAAGAAAAAAAAATAATTAAAAAAAAGGAAAAAATAGAGATTGTCGAATCAGAAAATATAGAAGTTATTGATGAAACTATAGAAAATTCAAATATAATTGAAGACGTAAGCTATTCTGCGAAAGATTTAAAAGGTAATGAATACTTTTTAAAAGCAGATGAAGGAATAATTGATCAAAGTATAAATAATCTTATTTTTTTAAAATCAGTAAAAGCAATTATCAATTTAAAAAATTATAAATCAGTAGAGATCTCATCCGATTTTGGTAAATACAACATTAATAATTATGATACCATTTTCTCCAAAAATGTATTAATTGCATACTTGGATAATCAAATTACAGGTGATTATCTTGATTTTTCATTAGATAACAACTTAATGATAATCTCTAGAAATGTAGTTTTAAAAAATGATACAAATTCTCTTCAAGCTGATGTAATTGAGGTTAATATTGAGACAAAAGCTATAAAAATATTTATGTACGAGGAAAATAAAAAAGTTAATATTCAATCACTAAATTAGACATGGCGTTAATTAAAAAATTTAGAATAAAATCTTTCAAAAAGATTAAAACGATTATTGAATTTGAAAATATTACATTATCATATGGAAATAGAATAATCTTAGATAATATAAGTTTTAAAATTAATGAAGGTCAAATTTTTGGCATGTTAGGTCCTAATGGTGTTGGAAAATCAACAATTTTTAATCTAATTACAGGACTGATAACTCCAAAATATGGAAAAATTAAAATTGACGGTAAAGATGTATCACAATATCCAATATATTTAAGAACTAAAAAGTTTAAGGTTGGATATGTTCCGCAGTATGGTGGTTTTTTTAATGATTTGACTCTCCATGATAATTTAAAAGCAATAAGCGAAATCGTTATTGAAGATAAAAATTTAAGACAAGAAAAAATTGACTATTTACTCTCAAAATTTGAACTTGAAAACATCAAAAATATAAAAGCAAAGTTTTTGTCAGGAGGTCAAAAAAAAAAATTAGTAATTTCACTATCACTTCTAAGTGATCCCAAAGTACTCTTATTAGATGAGTGTTTTGCAGCTTTGGACGTATTGACTATAAAAATGCTTCAAGAAATTATAGTAAATTTACAACAAGAAAATCAAATTACTATTTGTATATGTGATCATCAAGCAAGAGATTTATTGGCATGTGTTGATGTTGCAATGATATTGAGCAATTGTAAAGTAATTGCACAAGACACTCCATCAAATCTTGTTAAAGATATTAACGCTAAAAATGCTTATTTTGGTAATAACTTTAAATTTAACTAATGCTTAATGCCAAATAAAATTATTCTTAAAAAAAAGATATCAAATTTTCATAAAAAAATTACAATTCCTGGTGATAAGAGCATCAGTATAAGATGGGTTCTTGTTTCATCGCTTGCTAACGGTATTTCTAAAGCAAAAAATTTATTGATGTCAGAAGATGTATTAGCATCTATCCAAGCAATCAGAAAATTAGGTATAAAAGTTCAGACAAAAAAAAATTTTTGTAAAGTTTATGGTAATGGTATTAAGGGTTATAAATATAGAAAAAATTTAGTAATTAATGCACAAAACTCTGGAACACTGGGAAGATTAATCACAGGAATTTTGATTGATACTCCATTTCCAATAAAAATTATTGGTGATAAAAGTTTATCTAAAAGAGATTTTAAAAGAATTACAAATCCTTTGGGCAAATTCGGAGCCTCGTTTAAGCTTAATAAAAATAATTTGCCTCTTGTTATTAAAGGTTCAAAAAAATTAAAACCAATTAAATTTTTAGAAAATAGAGGTTCTGCACAATGCAAAAGCAGTGTTATTTTTGGTGGGATAAAAGTCGACGGAAAAACTATAATAAAAGCGAAAAAATCTAGGAATCATACTGAACTATTATTCAAACATTTAAAATTACCAATAAAGATTAAAAAAAATAAAAATTTTGACCTAATTGAAGTTAGTAAAGTAAATGAAATCAAGCCTTTAAATTACAACATACCATCAGATATAAGTTCAGGAGCCTTTTTTATTGCTCTTACTGTGCTTACTAAAAAATCTCAACTTATTATTAAAAATGTCAATATCAACCCAACAAGAATTGGGGTTATAAGAATTTTTAGAAAAATGGGAGTAAAAATTTTATTACTCAACAAAAAAAATTATAAAGGTGAGTCGATTGCTGATATTTTAGTTAAAAGTCCCAAAAAAATAAAATCTATAAATTGTCCATCAAACTTAAACAGTGGAGCAATAGATGAATTTTTAATAATTTTCTTGGTAGCAGCTAAGGCTAAAGGAATTTCATATTTTAAAAATTTAGATGAACTTAATAAAAAAGAGAGTCCTAGGCTAAAATGGGGTTCAAAAATATTAAAAATGATGGGGATAAAAGTTATTACAACCAAAAGTTCTATTAAAATATTCGGAAATCCAGATTTAGAAATTAAAAAGAAAATTATGGTTCAAGATTACTTAAAAGATCATAGGGTTTTTATGACAAGTGTTGTTGCTGCATTATCCTTCGGTGGCGAATGGCATATACATAATAAAGATGCAATTAGAACTTCATTTCCATCTTTTTTAAAAATTGTTAACCTGTTAAAAAATTAATGAACAATAAAAAGAAATTCATTAAAGTTGCTATTGACTCACCTGCAGCTGCAGGTGCAGGAACTTTGGCTAAATCTATTTCAAAACATTATAACCTTTTCTATTTAGATACTGGAAAAATTTATAGAATGATAGCTTACATAAAGATTAGTCAAAAAAAAAAATTTAATGAGAAATTTTTAAGAAAAATGATTAAAAACTTAAATTTTAAAAGTCTTCAAAATAGTAAATTATTGTCTGATGTAGTAGGTATTGAAGCTTCCTTAATTGCCAAAAATAAAAATATAAGAAAACTTGTTCATTCTTTGCAAATTAATTGTGCCTATAATCCACCTAAAAAATTTAATGGATCTTGCTTAGATGGTAGAGATATAACTTATAAAATTGTTCCAGATGCTGACTTTAAGTTTTTTGTTACTGCAAATTTAAAAATAAGAGCTAGAAGAAGATTTCAAGAGTTAAAAAAACTAAAAAAAAAAGTTTCTTACTCAGCGGTACTCAAAAGCATTAAAAAACGCGACAAAAGTGACTATAATAGGCAAATATCACCATTAAAGAAAACTAAAGATTCTATATTGATAAATACCTCAAATTTATCTAAAAGAGCGTGTTTTTTAAAAATAAAAGAAATAATAGATAAGAAAATTAAAAATTAATGGAAATTTATAAAGATCTAACAAGCCCAGCCTCAAAAGAATTTGAAAAGCTATTAAACACCAAACTTTCAAAAACAAACATTGAAGAAGGAAAAATTATTGATGGAAAAATTAACAAGATTACGGATAAATTTGTTTTTCTTTTTGTTGAGGGTCTTAAAAGTGAGCCTGTTCTAGATATAAATGAACTGAAGAGCATGGGTTTAGAGGAAAAAATAAAGTTAGGCGAGACAATTCCAGTACTTTTAGAAAAAATAGAGGATAAAAACGGAGAAGTTTTAGTATCTGCCAACAAAGCTCAAAAAATAAGAGGATGGGACAAACTAGTTGAAGCTTACGAAAAAAAAGAACCAATCATGGGCAAGATCACATCTAAATGTAAAGGCGGGTGCATAGTTGAGCATATTGATACTGGTTCTCTTATGTTTCTTCCTGGATCACAGATTAGTGATAAACCCTTAAAAGATATTTCACATCTCATGAATGAACCGCAAAAATTCGCGTTAATAAAATTGGATAAAGTGCGTGGGCGCTGGGCCCCCAACCTTTAAGGTTGGGGGCACCAGTCTTTTTGGAAATGCATGTGTATCTAGAAGAGAAATTATTTCCTCTTTTAAAAAAGAGGACAAAGCTAAAATTATAGAGAAATATAAAGTAGGTGATATCATTAAAGGTGCGGAGGTGAAAGGCTATAGTTCTTTTGGATGTTTTTTTAATGTTAATGGTGAGTTAGATGTATTGGTACATTTGCAAGAAATATCCTATTCACGAGTTAATCATCCTGATGAAGTTTTTAATATTGGTGAAAAACATGATTTGAAAGTGATATCTGTAGATAAAGAAAAATTACAAGTTGGCTGCAGCGTTAAGCAGCTTTCGCCTGACCCGTTTGAACATATTGATAATTATGAATTGAATAAAGTTTATGAAGTAAAAGTTGTTAAGATCATGGAATTTGGGGCATTTTGTGAGTTAGAACCTGGGCTTTTAACATTACTTCATTCCTCTGAAATTTCCTGGAACAAAAAAAATGTGTCAGCAAAAAAAATGTTTAAAATTAACGATACTATTAATTGTGTTATTACTGAAATTGATAAAGAAAAAAGAAGAGTAGCAATATCTCATAGATTAACTTTGGAAAACCCATTTGAAGTTTTTGAGAAAAAATTTCCTGTTGGTACAATTGTTCAAGGTGAAGTGGTAAATAAAAATGAGTATTCATTATTTGTAAAAATTGAAAACCTTGAGATTGACGCTTTTTTACATTGTAACGATTTAACTTACTCAAATAATGGAGAACAAGAACTTGAAAATTACCGTAAGGGAGACAAAATTAAAGTTAAAGTCCTGGAAGTAAAGGTCAGCGATCAGAAAGTTAGAGTTGGGCTTAGACAAACACAACCAGATCCATTTGATTGGTTTAAGGACAAAAAACCCAATCAAACAATCACAGTCAAAATAATTTCAACAGACTCGAAAGGATTAATTGTTAAACCAGAGGGTTGTGATATGGATTTTCCTATAAAGAAATCTAATATTGCAATTAATCCTGCAGATACAAGGACCTCACGATTTACTGGAGGTGAAAGAATAGATTGTGCTATTGCAGATTTAGATATAGCAAAGAGAAAAGTAACTTTAAGTATAAAACTATTAGAAGAAATAGAAAAAAAAGAAGCCTTGGAGAAATATGGAGCTGAGGGTTCAGGAAAAAATCTGCCTTTTTCCTCATTGTCAGAGGATTTAAAAAAAAAAGAAAAAAAATAAAAAATTAATTTATTAAAATAAATTGGCCATTGTAAAATCAGAGCTTCTAAAAGAAATCAAAAAGTCATATCCAAATTTTTTAAATAAAGATCTTAATAAGGTTATTGAGATAATACTTAAAGAAATCAAAGATACGCTAAACAGAGGGGAAAGAGTGGAGCTTAGAAATTTTGGAACTTTTAGAGTAAATATTCAAAAAGCTTCTATCAGAAGAAACCCAAAAACAGGAGAAAAAGTAAGTGTTCCAGAAAAGAGAACAATAAAATGGAAAATGTCTAAGGAACTGTTTAAAAAGTTAAATAATGAGAAAAAATAAAATATTTGTAGCGTGTGACAGCGCGAATATTTCTAAAGTAAAAAAAATTATTAGTGAAACTAAAAATCCAAAAATAAAAGTAGGTTATAAATTTGGGCTTGAATTTCTTCATTCAAAAGAAGGTAGATCTTTTCTGTTAAAATTGAAAAATAAAACAATTTTTGCAGATTTAAAACTTCATGATATTCCAAATACTTGTGCATCAACAGTTAAAGCTATAAAGGATTTAAAAATTAATTATTTAACTATACATATAAGCTCTGGCTTAGAAGCCTTAAAAGCAACAAAAAAAGTTTCAGGAAAAATTAAATTAATTGGAGTGACAATTCTTACATCATTAGACAATAAAGAATTAAAAGATATTGGATTTAATAAAAATGTAAAAAAATTAGTTCTTCATCAGGCAAGAATCGCAAATAAAGCAAAATTAGATGCTATCGTATGTAGCGCTCAAGAAATAAAACTAGTTAAAAAAGTATTTAAAAAAGAAATTATAACTCCAGGTATTAGGTTTAATTCTAAATCAAATGATCAAAAAAGAGTTGTGACTCCTAGACAAGCTTTTAAAAATGGCAGTGACTGGCTTGTAATGGGAAGACCGATAACCAAAGGGAATATAAAAAAGAATATTCAAAATTTAATCGATCATTTAAACCAATGATCAAAGGTTTAAAAATTTGTGGGGTCTCAGATCCCAAAACTTTAAACTATATTTTAAATCATAATTTTAAACCGACAATGATAGGTTTCATTACAAACTATGAAAATAGTAAAAGATTTGTTGAATTTGAAAAATTAAAAGATTTGATAAATGTAGATAAGAAACAGGTTAATTTTGTCTCTGTGCTAGTAAACCCGGACGATATAATTTTGGAAAAAATAAAAAATTTAAATTTTGATTATTATCAACTTTATGATGTAAATCCTCTTAGAACTAAAGAAATAAAATTTAAATTCAAAAAAAAAATAATCACAGCTCTTACTATTTCCAGTAAAAATGATGTGGTTAAATATAAAGATTATTCAGAAATTTCAGATATAATTTTATTTGACTCTAAAGGTTACGATAAGTCTGAAAGTTTTGATCATAGTTTATTAAATAACGTACCTAAAGAATTAAATAAAATGATTGCAGGAAATATCCAAATAGATGATATACCTAACTTTATAAATAAAGACTTTATTGTTGATCTCAGTGGAGCATTAGAAGACCAAATGGGAAAAAAAGATATTAATAAAATTGATAAATTGTTAAATTTATTTAAAAAAATATGAAACTTAAAAAAAGAGTTCCAGTTATTGATCAAGGAAATTCACTTGGATTTTGGGGTGGTAAATTTGGAGGAAACTTCGTTCCTGAAACTTTAAAAAAGCCAATAGAAGATTTGGAAATATTATTCAATAAATTAAAAAAAGACAGGAAATTTATTAATGAGAGAGATAAATACTTTAAAAATTGGGTTGGGTCTCCCACAAGATTTATAAAACTAGAAAATCTTACAAATCATATTAATGGTGCTCAAATTTGGTCCAAAGTTGTATCAGATGCTAATGGGGGAGCTCATAAAATTTACAACGCTACTGTTCACTGTTTGCTTGCAAAGCGATCTGGTAAAAAAATAATATGTGGAGATACCGGTGCTGGGTATGCTGGGAAAATGTTAAGTATGGCTGCCAAAAAATTTGGTTTAAAATGTAAGATATTTATGGGTGCTAAGGATATCGCTAGACAACAACCAAATGTTAAAGCAATGAAAAAAAATGGTGCTGAAGTAATACCAGTCTATTCTGGAAGTCAAACACTTGTAGATGCTGTTTCAGAGTGTATGAGATTCTGGGTTGCTAATTGTGATACAACAGCAATGTGTGTTGGTAGCACTGTTGGTCCAGCAGTTTTTGTTCGTATATGTGGATGGAGCACAAGCCAAATTTCAAGAGAATTAAAAGTACAACTAATTGAGGAATTTGGATCAATTCCAAAAAAACTTAAGTTATACAATTGTGTTGGAGGTGGGAGTTCGAGCTTTGGATTTTGGAATGAATTTATGGATTATGATAAAAAACAAGTTGAGTTTATTGGGGTAGAGGCTGGTGGACCTGCAAAAAGTAAAAAACATGCAGCACCTTTAACCTATGGTTCAAAGATTGGAATTCTACATGGCGCAGCTCAATATGTTAATCAGAACTCAGATGGACAAATAGAAGAGACAGAGTCAATTTCTGCGGGACTTGACTATCCTGGAATTTCGCCACTTCATTGTTTTTTAAAAGATACAAAAAGAGCTAGATATACGGCAGCAAGTGATGAAGAAGCTCTAAGTGCCTATAAACTTGTAACAAAATTTGAGGATTTAAAACCTTCCTTAGAACCAAGCCATGCTTTTTTTGTTGCCCTCAAAGAAGCAAAAAAGCTTAGCAATGATACAGTGGTAGTAATTAATAGTTGTGGTGATGCTTACAAGGACCGTGGAATTTTAGAGGAAAGATTAGGCAAAAAATATGTTAAATCCAATTAGTGTTGCGTTTAAAAAAGCAAGAACAGAAAATAGACCGGCTTTATTAACCTATACTGTTGCTGGTGACAGCTCAAAAAAACAATCATTGGATATATTAAAATCTATATCTAAAAGTGCAGATATTTTAGAAGTAGGTGTGCCTCACAATACTCCTGTTGCAGATGGAAGCCAAATTCAAACTAGCGCGTATAGAGCAATCAAAAAAGGTTTAAAAATAAATGATATATTTAAAATTGTTAGAGATTTTAAAAAATTTGATAAAAATAAACCTATTATATTGATGGGTTACTATAATATGATTTTTCAATATGGAGATAACAACTTTTTAAACAAATGTAAAACTTCAGGAGTAAATGGATTAATAGTTGTAGATTTACCTTGGCCAGAAAATAAAGATTTCGCAAAAAAATGTAAAAAAAAATCAATTTATTTTATTCAACTTTTATCACCTACAACAACAAGTAAAAGACTTAAAAAAATTATACAAAACTCTCATCCAATGAATTATTTTATATCAATGCTAAGTACTACAGGTGGCAAATTAAAAGTATCGCCCAGAGAAATACTTAAAAATTACAATAGGATAAAAAAAATTAATCCTAAAAAAGAAGTTGTGATTGGTTTTGGAATTACAGATAAGACAATAGGAAAGCTTAAATCTGCTGATGGATTAGTAGTGGGAAGTGCTATTTGTAAAGAAATTACAAGAAGTTTAAATAGTAGACAAAATCCTGTCACAAATGTAGGTAGGTTAGTAAGAAAATTAAAAGATAAAATAAAATGAATTGGATCACTAAAATAATTAAAGCAGGTGAAAAAATTAAATCTGCCATTCATAAAAGGGCTTCCAAAGAAGAAATTGCTAACAGTGATTGGACATCTTGTTGCAAAGGTCCAATATTAAAAAAAGATTTAGAAGAAAATTTATGGGTTTGCCCTGATTGTAACAAACACCACAGAATTAAACCTAAACAAAGATTTGATATTTTATTTGGAAAAGATAATTACGAGATATTTCAAACACCCATACCAAAAGATGATCCTTTAAACTGGACAGACTCAAAATCTTATAAAGATAGATTAAAATCTGCTAGAAAAAAAACAGGTATGGATTGTGGGATGATGGTCGTAAGTGGCTTTATCAATGATATTAAAATTACCGCAGTTGCATCTGATTTTGATTTTTTAGGTGCATCAATGGCAGCTGCAGAAGGAGAAGCTTTCTTATATGGTATTCAACATGCAATTGAGAATAAAACTCCTTTTTTATGTGTAAGCGCAGGGGGTGGAATGAGAATGATGGAAAGTTTAATTTCTTTATCTCAAATGACAAGAACTACACTAGCAATAAATGAATTAAAAAATAATAATCTTCCATATCTTGTTTGTATTACAGACCCGACTGCTGGTGGAATCACAGCTTCCTATGCAATGTTAGGTGATATTCATATAGCTGAGCCCGGAGCGCTAATCGCTTTTGCTGGAGCCAGAGTAATTCAAGGAACTGTTAAGGAAGAATTACCAGAAGGTTTTCAAAAGAGTGAATATGTTGAAAAGACAGGCTTTGTTGATTTAATTGTTGAAAGAAAAGATCTTGCTGAAAAAATTGGAACTTTATTGTCAATATTGTTAAAGAAGAATTCTGTTATAAGCACTGAACAAGATGAAACTACAGAAAATACTCAGTCGCTTTCTAAAATTGCATAAAAAAGAGATTGATCTAAGCTTAGATCGAATTATTCACCTTTGCGAAAAACTTGGTAATCCTCAGGATAAAATCAAAGCCATCACTATTGTTGGGACAAATGGCAAAAACTCTACAATTCAAGCCTGTTATTCAATTTTAAAGGAGGCAGCAGTAAAGTGTAATGTGTACACCAGTCCTCATATTCAAAAAATAAATGAAAGATTTGTTTTTAACAACCAACAACTTGGAGATGATGAACTAGCCTCTTTATTTGAGGAGGTTGAGGAAGTAAATGCGAATAATCCAATAACGTTCTTTGAAATTTTAACTGCATGTTTTTTTCATAAAGCAGCTCAATATCCTGATAATCTTAATCTAATTGAAGCAGGTTTATTTCATAGGTTTGATGCAACAAATATCTTAAAAAATAATCATGCAAGTATTATAACTTCTATTTCAAAAGATCACTTAGACTGGCTTCCAGAAAATGAGAGAACAATCGATAAGATTATTTTTGAAAAAACCTCAAACCTTTTAAATTCGAATATTATAGTTGCAAAACAATACCCTATTTCAACATTAGAAAAGATTAAAAAAACTATTCACCAAAATAAATCTAATAAGTATTTTTTTAATGATGATTTTTCATTCTCAAATGGAGAAAATGGATTCTTCTATTATGAAGATAAATTTGGTGGATTAAAACTACCGAAACCAAATGTATTAGGCCAATTTCAACAAGAAAATATTTCAACAGCTATTGCAACCTTGCGAATTTTAGATCTAGGCATTGAAGACCATCATATTAAAAAAGGTATTCAAAAAATCGATAATATTGCAAGACTTCAAAAAATTGAGTCAGGTAAATTAAAAGATTTAGTTAAAGACAATCTTTTTTTGATATCTGGAGATCATAATGAGGATGGAGCAAGAGTATTAAATGAATATTTAAAAAGCCTAGATTGTAAAAAACATGTCATTATTGGTATGATGGATAATAAAGAACATGAAAAATATATTAACCACTTTAAAGATATTGACTCAATAACAACTGTAGATATTAAAAACCAGCCAAATGCAATTAGTGGGCTTAAATTAAAAGAAAAATTCAAAAATATGCCAAATGTAAATTATAAAGAAAGTATTGAGGATGCAATCAAGAGCATAAATCTAAATCAAGGAGATTTACTGCTGATTACTGGATCTTTATATCTTTGTTCTGAAGTTTTGAATTTAAATTAAATATTTTTTTCTAAAAATTCTTTCATGTGACTTTCGGGTACACCGCCAACTTTTCTATCTACTTCAACACCTTTTTTATAAATAATTACAGTTGGCACCCCTCTTATTCCAGCGGCACTTCCAGTGTTTATTCCACCTTCTTCAATATCAGCGTAATAAAATCCTGCTTTGTCTTTATACTCAACAGCTAGTTTATCCATTATTGGTTTTAAAGCTTTACATGGACCACACCATGCAGCCGAAAATTGAATTACAGAAATATCTTCATTTTTAATTTTGTTATCAAAATCTTCGTCTTTAAAATCTGTTAGCATTCAATCTTTCTATAATTTACTAATACAAAGTCAACTACGCAATTTCATATTTTTTTTCAATTGACATTATAAATTCGTTTATTTCATCTAACTTTTTTAATTCTTCCTCATCATCTCTATTGGAAGCTTGATCTCTTAAATAATCAATTTCAGTATAAGCCATATTAACAGTTTGCCACTTTTCCTTATTTTTACTCAAAATTCTTCTAGCAATTTCACTTTTGATATTTTTGTAAAGATCAGGTGGTAAAATTTGTGGTGCTTCTTGATAAATAATTTTTTGGCCAAACCAGCTACATCTTTTATCTTGAAACTTATCTAATAATCTCAATTTATCTTCCCAAGATGAGCTATGCCATGTCTTAAACAAAGCTGTATCTTTATTTGGTATAAATTTTTCATATAAAGTTTCCTCCGGTAATAAATCTTCTTGGGTTTTTGTTTGTTCTTTTTCATCCTCTATTTCTCTGTAAATTGTTTGGATATTTCGACAAAAATTTTCACTTTCTCTGACCATTTTTGCTCTCTTTTTAATCAGTTCTAAATCAAGGCTAGAGTAAGGCTTTTGTTTTGATGCAAACTGCTGATCTAGAATTACTGGAGCTTTATTTATTTTAAGCACTCTGATGCATTTAGGACTAAAACTTTTAATAATTGATTTTAATTGATTTACAGACATATTTAATAATGGTTCTGGGTCTCTTCTTAAATCAAAAACAAACTTATCATTCGACTTTTTGGGGTGTGAATGAGAATAATATTGTGGATGCATTGTGCAAACAAGATAAGTCATATTCTTTCCTTTAACATTTTCAAAAATAGAAAATATTCCTTCTTTGTTCAAAAGAGTGTCGACTCCAGCTTTAGTTGATGTCTTCAAAAAGGTATCCCAATTTCCTTTGTGTTTATCTTTTACTATTCTAAGTATTTTTAAAGCATTAAGTGCATCCACGTAAGCTGTGTGAGAAGCTGAAGTGTCAAAACCCTGCATTCTAGATAAAGATTCCAGTGCAAGACTTGGATTACCTGCTTCGGTTAACTCTGTTTTTAAGGTCTCTGAGTTTAATGTTTGGGCTGCTCTAGCTATATGCAGACCATCATGTTCACTGTTGGGCGATGAGTGCGTGGCATAAGGATACCTATTACCCTTAAAAAAATTAAAGTGGAACATTCTACGATCAAAATTTAAATTTGACCACCCCATAAATACTGCTGGAGCACACTTTATGAAAAAATTTTCAACAGCACCTAAAAAATCGTAATGTGAATAATTGCCTTTGGTAAGTAAATCAATGCTAGTTGAATTAACAAGTAAGGCCTTTGCACTGGGCACCTCTCCCTCTGGCATTCTGCCTCTGATATTTAATTTTCCAATCTCTTTAAGATTTTTATCAACAACGACAGCACCTACTTCAATTATTGATCCCCAAATAGTGCTATTGGTTGTTTCGGTATCATAGATTACTATTTTATCCATTATTTACATTACTTCAAATTTGTGAGTTCATTAAACTTTTTAAGTCTTCCAAGAAATAAATTTTGATAAGTTACTAATTCAGGTCCTTGAATTTTAAACTCTTGAAACAAATTATCTACTGTGCAAACAAGAATAACGCAAGCATTGATATTTGAATTGTAAACGACATTATGAGCTAATGAATAAGCAGCTGTTTGTAAAAACCAAGAATCTATATATTCAGTCTTTTTTGGTTTATTGGATTGTTTGAAATCAATAATAGTTTCTTTTCCCTCATAAACACCAACGCAATCTGCTGTACCTGCGTATCTCTCAGGATAATGCATTGTACATTCTACACCATATATTTCCTCCAACCTATTTGTTAAACCTTTATCAATTATTTCTTTTGCCATTTTTTTATATTGTTCATTATCCTCAAAGAAACTTAAATTTTCTCTTCCTAATAGAAAAGACTCTAAATAGCTGTGCATCTGAGAACCTCTACTACTGGCTGCTTTTGTAATTGCTTCAGCTTCTTTATGGCCAGTTCTTTCTCGCCAATTTGCTAAGGCTGCTTTATCTTCCTCTGACTTTGTTGCATCAAGTATTGAAGTTACACTTGGTAATTTTGCTTCTCCTAAAACATATCTTCTTATTCCATCTTCGGTAGCTCTTGAGCTTGATGGATAGTTGTATTTTTTGTTCCAACGCATTTGATTTCTTATAGTCGGTAATATGTGAAAAAAGAAATTATTTTTGAAGCTGTTTATTTCTCTCAACAAATTTTTCAACGTTCTCTGTCAGTACAGCTTTTTCAACTTGCTCGGGATCTTTAATATTTTCTAAAGTTCTAGTGATTGATCTTGCATCAGTTCCAAACTTATCAACTACATTCATGGCCTCTTCTAGCTTTTTTCTTAAAACTATGACGTTGTCAAAATGCTTTGCAAACCTTGTGCTGATTGTTTTTAAGTGATTATAAATCTCTGTTGCACCCTTTTGAACCTTAAGAGATTGAAATCCCATGTGTAAAGACTGTAAATAGGCTGAAAGAGTATTAGGGCCGCAAATTACAATTTTATATTTTTTCATTAATTCTTGGGTTAATAATTCTTTTGTGCTTGGATCTTGGTATTCAGTTAATTCTTTATAAAGACTTTCAGTTGGTGCATACACTATTGCAAAATCAGTTGTTTTTGGTGGAACAATGTATTTTTCCATGACACTTTTTGCTTTGGCCTTAAATGCACTTGCTAATTTTGTTCTAGCATCTGCAACTGCTTTTTTATCATCTGCATCATATGCATCAGTGATGGCTTTGAATTTTTCTACTGGAAAATGAGAATCTACTGGAACCAAGACATCTCCTTGAAGCTTAATTGCAAATTCTACGTTTTCACTAGTGTCCTCTTTCATTTTGACATTTATCATAAATTGAGATGCTGGTAACAAATCTTTGATTAAAGCATCCAAAGAATATTCAGCCAAAGTTCCATACTTTTTAACCCCTGCTAAAATTTTAGTAATCCCCTCTTGGCTTTGATTTAATAATTTAACTTGCTCATTAAAGTTGCCAACCTTCTCATCTACTTTAGTTAAAGCCTCAGTCATATCCTTTGTAACCCCGGTTGATAAAGAATTAAATGAAGTAGACATTGAACTAAGTGATGTATTGATTGTAGAATTAATACTATCTTTTAACCTCACTATTTCAGCGTTTAAATTAGCTAATTCCTCAGCTTCTTTATTCTCATTCTCATCTTTAGGTTTTGACCTTAAATTTAAGTATAAAATACCTAAAGTTGCACCAAGTAATATTACTAGAATTATTAATAGAATCGTATCCATGCTTTTGAAGATATACGTGTTTTAATGGAAATCAACTTATTACTAGATTAATATGAGATACTAAGATTGGTTATTATTTTTAAAAAATAATTAATAAATATGGATTTTTTTTTGGTTTTTAAAATATTGTTTGTTATTGGAGTGATGATCGCTCTATATGCAATAATCAGAAATTTAGATATAATAAAGATTATTTTAATTTACTTTAAAGATAAATTACTTGGAAAGTAATTTAATTAAATTGTTTAATCGCTTTTTCTTTACATTTTTTTTTGAAGTTAAAAGACAAGCTTCAGATTTTAAAATTTTACCATCCTTCAAGATACGTAGATTATTTGCTTTTAAGGTCTCACCTGTGGATGTAATGTCGGTAATCAACTCGGCAGATCCAGTAAAAGGATAGGCCTCAGTAGCTCCTAAACTTTTAACTAATCTAAATTGTGTAACACCTTTTGAGAACAAAAAATCTTGTGTTAAATTTGGATATTTAGTTGCAACCCTAATTCTTTTTTTCTTAATATCTCTGAATTCAAAAGCAATTTCCTCAAGATCAGCGATAGTCTGAACATCAATCCAAGGATCTGGAATTGCTACTACTAAATTTGCTCTTCCAAAACTAAGTTTTTTGACCACATTTATTTTATTTTGGACATTTACTCCACTTTCTTTCAATAAATCAAAACCAGAAAAACCAACATCTAAAGAGCTGTCCCCTAACCTTTCAATAATTTCTCTAGCATGTAGATATAAAATCTTAACATGTGGTTTATTTTTAATTGATCCAATTAAATCTCTTTCTCCTCTTTCAGATATAATTTTCAATTTTTTTTTCTTAAAGATTTTTAAAACATCTGCCCTAAGTCGACCTTTGCTTGGAATACCTATATTGATTAAATTATCCATTAATTAACTAAATTTAAAGCAGCACCAACTGCTGGAGTTTGTTTTTTTGAACCAAGGTCGGAAATCAATTTGTCATATCGGCCGCCATTGCAACAATTAATAATTTTTGATTTGGACTTAATATCTATTTTAAAAACCATACCCGTGTAATATTCAAGCTGTCTGCCAAAAGCAGCTGAAAAAGTCACATTTAATTTATTAATTTTATTTTTTGAGATTGGAAAATATCTCTGATCTACCAATAAATTAATTTTATATTTCTTGAAAAACTCATTTAATACCTTGGCTGCATTATTAATTGGACATTTAATTTTCAAAAATTCCTTAATAATTTTTGAAATATTTCTTCCTTTACTAGGTCTCCTTGGATCTTTAATCTTTTTATCAAATCTGCTTAAAATTTCGTTAATTGTTCTATTTGCTATAATGGTTGATTGATCATCTTTTAACATTCTAAAATATCTTTTTTTATCGATCTCAACTATTGTTGGATCAACATCTGAATTAGTCTCTAATCTTTTGAGAAGATCATTAAAATAATCTTCTCTCCAAAAATGTCTTGAAAGTCTTAATTTCCATCGTTTAGGGATATCTAATTTAGATATAAGAAGATTGAATATTTCTACATTCCCAATTGTGATCTCGCCTGATGAATAATTAAAATTTTTTAAAGATTTTAATGATGTATTTATTATTTCCTTATCATCATTTTTCTCATTTCGTGACCCTATGATTTCAAAACCAACTTGATTTCTTACAATGGAATCCTTTTTGTTTTCAGATTTACGATATGCTTGACCATTATAAAATATCTTCTCCTTGCCCTTTAGATTATTTTCTAAGTATCTTAGACAAGATACAATTGTTAGATCTGGTCTTAAACATAGTTCATTTCCTCCTTGGTCAGTAAATGAGAAAATAAATTTTCGAAAACTTTCACCAGATCTTTGTACGATATGGCTAGCCTCAATTACTGAGGGTAATTCAATATATTTAAAACCATTTGATTTAACAGTTTTAAGTATGCTGTCAGATAAATTTTTTGATTTCATTTACTAAATTTTCTTTTGAAAAGGTGATTTGATTATCTTCCCCCTTAATACCTAGGAGGTTCTTAAGTGTAATTTTACTATCTTTAAATTCATTCTCTCCACAAATAACTGCAATCGGGCACCCTCTTTTATTTGCATATGTCAGTTGTTTACCAAGGTTTTTCTTACTATCTAAAAAAATTTCTGAATTAATATTATTTTTTCTCAAGATATCTAAAATTTTGTAATAATTTTTTAAATATTTTTCATCCATTACGCAAACAATGACTGGTTTTTGATCGTCCAATTGGATTTGATTTATTTGAGACATAGCAAACAAAAGTCTATCCACACCAATACTGACACCTGTTCCAGGTATATCGACACCTTTAAATCTTGAAATTAACTTATTGTATTGTCCACCAGAGCATACACTACCAATATCAATTTCTTTACCTTTATTATTTGTTGTTTTAAAATTTAGATTGGTCTCAATACAAAAGCCATCATAATACGCCAATCCTCTAACTATTGTGAAATTTGTTTTGACTAACTCAGAATAATTTCCAAAATCTAGCACCTCAAATAAATCCTCAAGCTCTTTAATCCCTTCTTGGGTAATAGGATTTTTAAAATCTTGTTTGAGTTTTTTTAAATCTTTAATTTTTAAAAAGTTTAAAATTTTTGAAACTTGATCATCATTTAGATCAGCTCCTTTAGTTATCGCGCCACTTTTATCTTTTCTCTCTTTTTTTAGTAGATCTTCAACTCCTTTTATTCCAAAATCTGGTTTGTCCAACTTATCAATTGCTCTCATCACCTTGATCTCTTTATTTGCAGAAATTTTCAGATCTTGAATTAAACCTTGAATAATCTTTCTATTACTTACATTAATTGTAAATTGATTCTTTTTTAAACCACACTCAATTAGAGTGCTTGCAACCAGATTACATAATTCAGCATTTGCTTGTGCTGGATTTACATTGCCTACAATATCGCAATCAGCTTGAGTAAATTCTCTGAAACGTGCATTGCCTGACTTTTCATTTCTAAATACATTTTGAATAGCGTATCTTTTATAAATTGATGGAAGTTCTTGATTATTTTGAGCAACAAATCTTGCTAAAGGACTGGAAAGATCGTATCGAAGAGTAATATTCTTTTCACCATCATTAAAAGAAAAAACATCAGACATAGGATTATTATCATCCTCTGCAAGAAAGGATCCTATATTTTCTGCAATTTCAAATGATGGGGTTTCTAAAGGATCAAAACCATATCTAATAAAATTATTCTCAATGACTTTTAATAGTCTTTTTTTGAGAATTAATGTTTTATTCCATCTATCTTCAAAACCTGAAGGTAATCCAGGAATTAATTTATTTTTTTCACTCATTTTTTGGTACCTTGAGTAGGTTACGCTCCTACGACTTCGGATCCACAAACCGACGTGATACTATTTCACCATCAAGGCATATCCTTTTTTGTTTTATCTTATTTTGTTGTTATTTAAAATTATAATATAAATGATTATTCGCTAGCTTTAGCCAGCATGGAAGTGGGAGTGCGCAACTCTACTAGTTCCTTTAAGAGCTTTTCTTAAAGTACTTATTGATGCTAATTTGTTTATCTCAAATTTTTTCATTGAAAGCCTTTTAGACAAAAAAAACGATAATGCAACCCCTAAAAGAAAAAGGACGTATATCTTCTAGTAGATATATCGCCCTTTTTATAATCTTAGAAAATTAGTCTAATTTTTTTAAATTTACTGCTGAAGGGCCTTTGGGACCATCTTCAAGAGTAAATTCTATTTTATCACCCTCATTAAGATATCTCATGCCAGCTGCTTTAACTGCGCTTGCATGTACAAACGCATCTTTTTCTTTATCGTCTCTTTCTATAAAGCCGTAACCTTTTTTGCCGTTAAACCACTTTACTTTTCCTTGTATTGTACTCATCTTGATCGCTCGTCCTTTAGTTATTTATTTTAATATGAGGTTAAGTTCTTTTAAATTAATTTCAAGATGTTTTGATGGTGCCTCGGGAAGGATTCGCACCTCCGACACAAGCCTTTTCAGGGCTCTGCTCTACTCCTGAGCTACCGAGGCAAAAGGTCAACCCCTAAAGATTATTCTGCCTTTTGTGAGGTCATATGGTGTCATTTCGACTGTCACATTATCACCTTGTAATACTCTAATTCTGTTTTTTCTTAATTTGCCTGCCGTATGAGCTGTTACAACATGACCATTTTCAAGCTGAACTCTAAACATGGCATTTGGAAGTAAATCAGTTACCTTGCCTTTGAATTCAAGTAAGTCTTGTTTTGACAAATTTATTTTCTCCTTATTCTTTTTTTTACAGATTGAGCATGTCCTGCTAACCCTTCGTAATTTGCAAGAGTTATAACTGATGGCCCAAGACTTTCAATACCCTTTTTTGATAAGTTTATGTAAGAAATTCTTTTATAAAATTCATTAACACTTATACCACTAGAATATTTTGCTGACCCATTAGTTGGCAATATATGATTTGATCCAATGTTATAATCTGTCATTGCCATAACTGCATATTTTCCTAAGCATATTGAACCAGAATTTTTAATTTTTGGTATAAAAGATTTATAGTTTTTAACATTTAATTCCAAGTGCTCAGGTGCAATTTTATTCACGATATTAATTATTTTACTATCTTTGGATACATACATTAAAATTCCATTTCTCTTTAAACTTTTTTTTGCCACAGACTCTCTTGGAATACTTTTTAATTGTTTTAAAACTTCCATCTGGACTTTACTAATTAGTTTTTTGTCTTTTGAAATTAATATACATTGTGCTTGAGGATCATGTTCTGCTTGACCGATTAAATCACTTGCAGCCCATTCAGGATTTGAGAATTTATCACAAACGATAGTTATTTCAGAAGGTCCTGCTGTCATACCTTCGATACCAACATCACCAAAAACTTCTTTTTTTGCAGCAGCTACATATGAATTTCCAGGTCCAACTATTTTATCAACTCTTTTAATTTTTTTAGTTCCATAAGAAACAGCTGCTATAGCAGATGGACCACCAATAGAGTAAATTTCTTTAATTTTGCATTTTCTTGCTGCGTATAAAACAGCTGGATTTTGATTTCCCTTGAAACCTGGGTTTATCATTACAATTCTTTTAACTCCCGCAACAATTGCTGGTATAGCATTCATGAGTACACTTGATGGATAAGATACAAGTGAACCAGGAACATAAATTGCCACGGACTCTAATGGTAAATATTTATATTCAAGTTTGTTTTTAAATTTATCCGTATAAGAAATATTCTTAAATTTTTGCAAAGAATGAAATTTGTAAATTCGATTATAGGCTGTGTCGATCGCTTTTTTGACCTTAGGATTTAAAGACTTTATTAACTTAGAAATTTTTAAAGCATTAGGAATAATTGTAGAATTTTGATTAAATTTCTTTTCATATTTAATCAATGCTTGATCACCATTATTTTTTACGTCATTGATAATATTAGTTACAGAGACTTTGTCAGATTTAATGCTTTTTCTCCTCTTAAAAAGTAAATAATCCAAATTTTTATCGAAATTTTTAGTTTTACTATTTAATATTTTCATAATTATTTAATTTCGTTTTGATCCTCAAGTCGCGCCTCAATAGTCTCTGTTGTTAAAGCTATGTGGGCATTATTATTAAAAATAAGATTTATTTCATAATCATCATTATTTTTCAAATAATCAATTCCAATTAATTCTAAAACTAAATTTTTGTTTGATTGATTGATATTTTTTGATCTTACTTTATCAACAAAATCAAATCGACAGATACTATTGATTTTCTTACCCTCTTGATCAGTTTCAATTTTAGTTCTTTCAATCGATAACAAAAAAACCTTATTAGATGCCAGATACTTTATATCTGTCACTTTAACTTTTGCGCCAGAACTACAAGCAGAAATCATTTGTAGCCCCTCTTGATCATTCGCAATTATTTTTGCTAAATATTTACTCATTATTTCAATCTTTTAATTTTAACACCGATTTTTTGTAATTTATTTTCAATATTTTCATATCCTCTCTCCAAGTGATAGACTCTTCCAACAATACTTTTACCATTCGCCACTATTGCAGCTAATACTAAAGCAACACTGGCTCTTAAGTCACTAGACATTAATTCAGCACCAATAAATTTGGTATTGCCCTCAATCAACGCTTTATTATTTTGAATATTTATTTTCGCACCTAATCTTTGCAACTCAGCAACATGCATAAATCTATTCTCAAAAATACTTTCAGTTATAGAACTTTTCCCAACGCTCTTGCACATTAGAACCATTAATTGAGCTTGAAGATCTGTCGGAATGCCTGGAAACTCTTTAGTTTTTATATTTTTAATAGGTTTGATTTTGTCAGGTCCTTTTATAAAAATTTTGTTACCCGAAGTTTTGATCTTTGCCCCAACTTTTTTTAATAGCTCTATTTCGGTATTAATTATATTTGGGTCTAAATTTTTAATTTGTAAATTACCTTTAGTCAGCGTTGCCGCTACACAAAAAGTTCCCGCCTCTATTCTATCAGCCATAACTGTGTGACTTGTTTGATTGAGAGAATTAACTCCTATGATGGTGCAGGTTCTTCCAGACCATTTTATATTTGCGCCTGCTTGACTTAAGAATTTTGTTAAATCTTTAATTTCAGGTTCCACGGCACAATTTTTTAAAATTGTTTTACCTCTAGCTAAACATGCAGCTATTATTGAATTTTCTGTAGCGCCTACACTAATTTTAGGAAAATTTATTTTTTTGCCTTTAAGTCTTCCATTTGATTTGGCTAAAATATAACCATCTCGTATTTTATATTCCATTCCCAACTTCTTTAATGCACTAAGGTGATAATTTACAGGTCTCGCACCTATAAGACATCCACCAGGCAAAGATGTTTTAGATTTATGAAATTTAGAAATTAATGGACCCAATACTAATATTGAACCTCTCATTGTTTTTACAAGTGAATAACTTGCAAAAGTTTTCATATTCTTTTTATTAATAATTTTTGCAGTTTTTCTGTCTTTAGATAAAATTATTTTTGATCCAAGAGATTTTAATAAATTAAGCATAGTATCTATATCTCTTACTCTAGGTAAATTTTTAATAATTACTGGCTTGTCAAATAATAAAGTTGCTGCAAGAATTGGTAGAGATGCATTTTTAGAACCCGAAATCGAGACTTTACCCTTGATTTTACAAGGACCATTTATCAGAAATTTATCCATAAATTACTTTTTTATTTTAGCAACCTGTATGGTGGTTTGTCCCTGATATTTACCGTTTTTTGATTTATATGTCGTTTCTGGTTGGGTATCTGATTTAAAAAATAAAAATTGAGCAATACCCTCGTTTGAATAGATCTTTGCGGGATTAGGAGTTGTGTTGCTTAATTCGATAACAATATTACCCTCAAATTCATTTTCAATTGGCGTTACATTACAAATAATTCCTGTTCTCGCATAAGTACTTTTTCCAACACAAATACAGAGGACATCCTTTGGAATTCTAAAATATTCAATGGTTTTTGCCAAAACAAATGAATTTGGTGGAATTATACAGTATGGCCCCTTTCGCTCAATAAAGTTTTCATCAGAAAAGTTTTTTGGATCCACTAGCGAACTATTAACATTTGTAAATATTCTATACTCATCAGAAATTCTGACATCGTAACCCATGCTACTTAGTCCATATGATATTTTCCCCTCAGAGACTTGATGATCCAAAAATGGTTCGATCATCTTGTGCTCTTTACACATTTTTTTTATCCAAGAGTCTGGCTGAATGGACATTATTTTGTTTTCTTTTTATTTTTTTTTTGAAAAATTTTTCTCTTTTTTAAATTTTTCTTAAGCGCAATGCTCAAGCGCTCATTTTTATTTTTAGTAATCATTCTTTATTTGGATTGGTAAGGAAATCTAAAGTTATTGGTTTAGATGCATCTAAAGCTTTATCCTTATTATCATCTTTTTTAGGGCCTTCTTTTGCTAATCTTTTTGCTTTTTTTTCAGCAAGTTTTCTTTCCCTTTTCGCTTGCTTTTCCATGAGCTTGGCACTTTTGGTTGATTTATAATCGTAATGAATACCCATAAAATTTCCTTGGTAAGATATAAATCATATTAATCAAAAAATTAAGGCAATAATTTGGAAAAAATGCTCTATTATCAATAAAAATAGAATTGATCCAAATGCTCCTATAGTTAAATGGCATAACGTGTCCATGGTAAGGATAAATTCCAAGTTCGATTCTTGGTGGGAGCACCACTAATTTTTATAAAAAGACTTTCTAAGAAAAATTGTAATCAAGACCAAACTAAAAAAGGCTAAAATTGGAATATATATTTCAGGTGAAAAAATTATATCTGTAATTTTAGGAACTTGTGAATTTTGTTCTATTACTTTTTCCAGACCACTACCTAAAGAAACAGCTAAAAAAATTTGAGGTATAATTCCAATTAATGATGCGAAAAAAAAATTTTTTACCCTAACATCAAAAATTGTAGGCAAAATGCAGCTAAGTTGCCAAGGTATTCCTCCAATAAATCTATATATTAATAGATAATAAAATTCAGACTTTTTAAATTTTCTCTCTAGATTTTGATATCTATTTAAAAATTTATCTCTAATTAAATCTTTTAAAAAATAGTTTCCAAAAATATATAGAAATGTTGCACCAACACTCATACCTATGACCACAATTATAGTGCCCAGCCATTTGCCAAAAATAAATCCTCCTAGTAATGCAATTGGAGAACCAAAACCTAAAAATGGGAAAACCCATAATATTGTGAAAATTAAAAAAATTATGGATATTAAAAACAAATTAGAATTTTTTAATTTTAGAAAATATAATCTGTTTTCTTTAATGAAGTCATAAGAAGTAATTTCTTGGATACTAAATTTTGAAAAAAACAATAACACAAATATAGTAAGTAAAACTAAGTATGATAAACCTATTATTATTTTAGTTTTCTTAGCTTTTTCCATCATGGTTCATGGTATTTATAAATCTTCTATTTGCTATTTATATATTTAATTATTATAAAGGGCGAAATTTTATATAAATTTAACCACTTTTATGAAAAGAACATATCAACCATCTAGGAAAAAAAGAAGCCGAACCCATGGTTTTAGATCAAAAATGAAAACCAAGGGAGGTAGAAAACTTTTAAAAAGAAGAAGAGCTAGAGGAAGAAAAAATTTAACAGTATCCTCCACTGTTAAAAGAGGAAGAAAATAAAGCCAACTCAATGAAAAGCAAAATTGTTGCTCTTTCAAAGAATGAAGACTTTAAAACTTTGCTCAAAAAGAAAAAAGTATCAAACAGATATGTAACAATTTTTTTTGGCAATATTAATAAAAAAAATAATCAAAAACTTATTATTTCTTTTGTAACTAAGAAGAAGATAGGAAATGCTGTAAAGAGAAACAAGATAAAGAGGAGACTAAGAAATATTATGAATGATGCTGTTAAAGAAATATCTCTAAAATATCACTATTCATATCTTGTTATTGCTAAGTCAACTATGCTAAATAATGAATTTAAAATTATAAAAGAAACCTTATTTCAGGATTTTAAAAAAATTAAATAATGAACATTTTTACAATTATATTTATAAAATTAATTCAGGCTTACAAATACCTAATAAGTCCATTACTAGGTAACTCTTGTAGGTACTTTCCATCTTGTTCCGATTATAGCATTGAGGCATTGAAAACTTATGGTTTTTTTAAGGGTGGATATTTAAGTTTAAAAAGGATTTTTTCATGCCACCCTTTTAAAGAAGGTGGAATTGATCCTGTAAAAAAAGAAATAAAAGTTAAAAAATAATGGACTCTAAAAATACAATAGCAGCTATAGCTTTATCATCTGCTGTAATTGTTTTATGGGCACTATTCTTTGTTCCAGAAAAATCAACAGTGGATCAAAATATTATTAAAAAAGAAAAAATTGAACAAAGCGGTGATGCACCAAGCTTAGAACAAAAGGAAACACAAATTACAATTTCACGAGATGATGCATTAAAACAAAATGAAAGAATTCAATTTGAAAATGAAAATATTATAGGTTCAATATCATTAAAAGGTGCATCAATAGATGATTTAACTTTCAAGAATTATAAAGTAACCCTTGATAATGAAAAAAGAGTAACTTTATTAGGACCTCGAAATATTAAAGAAGGATATCTAATAGATAGTGGTTTTGTTACTTCTGATAAAAATGTTGATGTCCCTAACTCAGATACAATTTGGTCAATAGAAGGTAACAACAAACTCACAGACGGGTCTCCAATAAAACTATCATGGTCCAACGAACAGGGCCTAAAATTTGAAAAAATAATATCTTTAGATGATAAATATCTTTTTACAGTTAAACAAAAAATAATTAATGAGAGTAATAATAAATATGATTTTTACTCATATGGACAAATAATAAGAAATGAAATTCCGGAAATAATTGACTTTTTAATTCTTCACGAAGGACTCATTGCAACTTTAGATGATGAATTAATAGAGGAGGATTATGATGATATTCAAGAAAAGAAGTTTACTAAAGTAGCTAATAAAGGGTGGTTAGGGATAAGTGATAAATATTGGATTACTTCCTTAATACCACCAAAAAATAAAGAGTTTAAAACAACATTCGACTATAAAAATAAATTTAGAGCAAATTTTATTTCTACAGATCCTTTGGCATTAAATGATAAAAGTTCAATTGAAGAAGAATTACAAATTATCGTTGCTGCAAAAAGAGTGGATGTGATAGACGGATATGCTGAAAAACTCAACATAGACAAATTTGATTTAGTTATTGATTGGGGATTTTTATACTTCATAACCAAACCTCTATTTTATGGAATTGATTATTTCTTTAAACTACTTGGAAACTATGGTTTGGCAATTATAGCTATCACTATTTGTATTCGTTTAGTTTTTTTCCCATTAGCTAATTTCTCATTTAAAAGCATGGCAAAAATGAAAGTTCTTCAACCAGAAATGGTTCGTTTAAAAGAGCTGCACAAAAATGATAAAATGAAACTTCAACAAGAAATGATGGCTCTTTACAAAAAGGAAAAAGTAAACCCTATGTCAGGTTGTTTGCCAATTCTTGTTCAAATACCTGTATTTTTTGCATTATATAAAGTTTTGTTTGTCACTATTGAAATGAGACAAATGCCATTCTATGGATGGATTCATGATTTAAGTGAGAGAGATCCTACAAGTATATTTAATATTTTTGGTTTATTACCCTACGACGTTCCAAGTTTCTTGGTTATTGGAGCTTGGCCAGTAGCAATGGGAGTTTCGATGTGGGTGCAACAAAAATTAAATCCCGCACCTACTGATCCAATGCAGGCTAAAATTTTTGCTTTCTTCCCGCTTTTCTTAACTGTAATACTCGCACCATTTCCAAGTGGGTTAGTTATTTACTGGACCATTAATAATATTTTAACAATGGCTCAGCAAGTATTTATTATGAGAAGAACAACAGTCAAAACGACAACCTAAATTTTAATTTAAAATAAATTAATGGACTTAAAAAAAATTCTTCCTGAAGACGGACCCCCAATAAACGAGGTTAATAAATACATAGAAAAATATAAAAATGACTTGATTGTCATTAAATATGGAGGAAATGTTTTAATTGATAGAAATATCTTTGATAATTTTATTACTGATTTAAGTATCTTAAATAAATTAGGTCTTTCAGTTATTGTAGTTCATGGTGGAGGTCCAAGGATCAAGAGAGAATTAGATAAATCTAATATTCAATCAAAATTTATAAGAGGGTTAAGAGTCACTGATGAAAAAATTATAAACATTGTTGAGTCAGTCTTAATTGATTTTAATAATGATATTGTAAGCTCTTTGAACAAAAAAAATACAAAAGGGGTCTCCATCCACACTAAAAAAGATAATATTATTGAGGTCGTACCAGAGGCAAAAGAATTAGGTTTTGTTGGTTTACCAAATAAGATTAATAACGATATTTTATTGGATATAATTCGACAAAATAAAATACCAATTATTTCACCACTAGGCTTAGATAAGAACAATCAAACACATAATATTAATGGTGATACTGCGGCAATGGCTGTAGCCAAATCTGTCAAATCAAGGAGATTACTATTGATGACAAATGTTGATGGTGTTTTAAATAAAGAAAAAAAACTTATAGATGAAATATCCTCATCCGAAATATTAGAGATGGTAAAAGATGAGACGATCACTGAAGGGATGATACCCAAAATAAATGCTTGTCTAGATGCTGTTAATAATGGAGTTACAGCAGCAGGTATAATTAATGGTACAAAACGGCATTGTTGTTTATGGGAAATTTTCTCAGACAAGGGATCAGGCACATTGATAAGAAAATGAACTTAAAAGAAAAAAAATATTTGCTACTTGATCTTGATGGTGTTTGTTATGGAAAGCATAATAACTATTCTTTAGAACGTGTATTTGGTCAAGTTTCAAAGAGGATGACTCAATTTATATCTGAAAAACTTAAAATTGATAAAGATAAAGCTAAAGAATTACAAACAAATTATTTCTATAAATATAATACATCATTAAGAGGATTAATGGTCCATAATGGAATATCACCAGATGAATTTTTATCTTACGTCCATGAAATCGATTTATCATTCATGAAAGAAGATAGAATTATGAGAAATGAGCTTAAACAATTAGATATGGAAAAATTTATCTTCACCAATGGTAGTGCTGAACATGCTGCTAATATTTTAACTCACTTGGGTGTGTATGATTTGTTTGGAAGAGATAAGGTTTTTGATATTAAAGACGCTGGTTATGTACCTAAACCAGAAGCAGAAACCTTCGACTTAATGGTAAAAAAATTTGGTATAAATCCAAAAGAGACTATTTACATTGAAGATATAGCTAAAAATTTAAGTATAGGTCACGAACGAGGTTGTACAACCGTTTGGTTAATTAATGATGAGCATTTTGGAAAAATGGATGCAGACAAAGATTTTATTTCACACAAAATTGAAAATCTGTCTTTATTTCTAAAAGAAATAAGGCTATTAAAAAGTAATTAATTATGTCTTTAGAAAAAATAATCAATGATGCTTGGGAAAATAAAGATCAGGTAAATCAAAATTCTGATCAAAATTTAAAAGATGCTATTAACCAAGTTATTGCTGATTTAGATAGTGGTAAATCAAGAGTTGCTGAGAAAATACATGGAGAATGGGTAACTCATCAGCACCTTAAGAAAGCTATAATGTTAAGTTTTAGAATATACCCAATGGAAAATTTAAATGGTCCTTATAGTAGTTGGTATGATAAATCACATTTATTAAAAGGTAAAACTGCAGGATGGACCAAAGCTGATCATGAAAAAGCAGGTTTTAGAATGGTTCCGAACTCACCAGTAAGAAAAGGTTCATTTGTCGGAAAAAATGCTGTGCTTATGCCATGTTATGTAAACATTGGAGCTTATATTGATGAAGGAACGATGATTGATACTTTTGCAAGAGCTGGTAGTTGTTGTCAGATAGGTAAGAATTGCCATATTTCTGCAGGCTCGGGTGTTGGTGGAGTTCTAGAGCCCGCGCAAGCTTTACCAACAATCATAGAGGATAATGTATTTCTTGGAGCGATGTCAGAGGTAGTTGAAGGCGTAATTGTTGGAGAAGGTTCAGTTTTAAGTATGGGTATGTATATTGGTCAATCAACTAAAATAGTTGAAAGGAAAACTGGGAAAATTACTTACGGTAAAATACCACCTTATTCAGTTGTAGTTCCAGGCTCGTTGCCTGATAAAAATAATTCTTCTGCACCCTCCTTGTATTGTGCAGTAATAATTAAACAAGTTGATGAAAAAACAAGATCTAAAACTTCTATTAACGACCTCTTAAGAGACTAAAAATGAAAACTTTAAATGAGTTAAAATTAGCTAAAGAGCTAATCAGATTTCCTTCTATCACCCCAGTTGATGCTGGGGTAATGAAATTTTTAGAAAAAAAATTAAAAAAATTAGGTTTCAAAACAAAAATATTGGAATTTAAAGAAAGAGGATTTCAGCCTGTGAAAAACTTGTATGCAAGATTAGGATCTAAGAAACCGAATTTTATGTTTGCAGGACATGTTGATATTGTCCCTCCAGGAAACATAAAGGATTGGACAGTAAATCCATTTAAACCATCTATCAAAAAAGGCCATTTAATTGGGAGAGGTGCAAATGATATGAAAAGCTCTGTTGCAGCTTTTGTGTCTGCTGTAAGCACTTTTTTATCAAAAAATAGAAAATTCAACGGATCAATAAGTTTACTTATTACAGGAGATGAAGAAGGTGATGCAGTAAATGGCACCAAAAAAGTTGTAGATTATTTAAAAAAAAGGAAAGAGAAAATTAACTTTTGTCTTGTTGGTGAACCAACAAATCCAAATAAATTAGGTGAAATGATAAAGATTGGACGTAGGGGTAGTTTAACTGGTAAATTAAATATTTTTGGTCAGCAAGGCCATGTCGCATATCCTCATAGAGCTAATAATCCCTCAACTATAATTGTAAAAATTTTAAAAGAATTAAAAGATATTAAATTTGATAGAGGATCAAAAAGCTTCCAACCTACAAACTTAGAGGTTACAAAAATAAATATAAATAATAACGCTGATAATGTTATCCCGGCTATGGCTGAGGCAACATTTAATATAAGGTTTAATAATAAACATTCGTCAAATTCTATTAAAAATAGACTTAATAAAATTTTTAAAAAAATAACCAAGAAAAATAAATCAAAATTTAAAATCGATTATAGAGTTTCAGGTGAGGCATTTCTAACAAAGCCAAATGAAACAACGCACATGATACAAAATATCATAAAAAAAGTGACCAAAATTAAACCAAAGTTATCTACTACAGGTGGAACCTCAGATTTAAGATTCATAAGAAAAATATCACCTGGATTAGAATTTGGGCTTGTTGGAAAAACAATGCATAAAGTTGATGAAGCTGTATCTTTAAAAGATTTGAAAAATCTTAAGAAAATCTATGAAAACATTCTAATAAATTATTTTAAATGAAAACAGCGATCATAAATTCTGACTCCTATGAGAAACATAACACTGGCGATGGTCATCCTGAGCAGCCTAAAAGAGTAATTGCTATAAAAGAAAAGTTAAAAAAAAGAAAAGACCTAATCTGGGATAAGCCAGATAATGTTCCTGATGATATATTGTCTATGACTCATTCAAAAGTCTATATAAATAATTTAAAAGATTCTTTTCCTCAAAAAGGCCTTAAGTTTCTAGACGGTGATACTGTTGTATCACCCGAAAGTAAAAAAGCAGTTTTTGATGCTGCTGGTTCAACAATTAGAGCAATAGATGGAATAGAGAGTAATCAATTTAAAAATGCATTCTGTTTGGCTAGACCACCTGGGCACCATGCTGAAAAAAATAAAGCTATGGGATTTTGTTGTATATCAAACGCGGGAGTAGCAACAAACTATTTAGTGTCAAAATATAAATACAAAAAAATTGCCTGTGTAGATTTTGACGTGCACTGGGGTAATGGAAATTATGATGTCATGCGTAATAATAAAAATTCATTATATATTTCTACGCACCAATATCCTTTTTATCCTGGGGGTGGGACAGATAAAGATAAAGGAGACTTTAATAATTCATTGAATATTCCTTTGCCCGCTGGGACGAACTCCGAAGAATACTTTAATGCATTTGATAGGGTGTTAGAAAGATTAGTTCAATATAAACCAGATTTTCTCATATTTTCAGCAGGTTTTGATGCTCATAAAGATGATCCATTAGCTCAATTTCAACTTAGTTCAAAAGATTTTTATGAAATTACTAAAAGAACACTAGCGGCTACTAATAAGTTTACCGCAGGTAAAGTTGTTTCTATACTTGAAGGTGGATATGATTTAAATGCTTTAGCAGAAAGCGCTAACGAACATGTTAATGCATTGGTAGAATTCAATTGATAAATATCTAGCCCATCATAAATCGACTTCATGAAACTATACAAAATAAGAAAATCAAAAATTGATAATAAAGGTCGTGGACTTTATGCTACTAAAAATATCAAAGAAGGCACAAAAATTATTAATTACTTAGGAAAAATAATTACAAATAAAGAAGTTGAAGAGTCAGATAAATATGACAATAAAAAACCTATTTATCTATTTACTCTAAATAAAAAATATACCTTAGATGGTGATTTCTCATTTAATATTGCTGGATTGGTTAATCACAGTTGTGATGCGAACGCACGTTATGATGGTAAGGGTTTAAAAATTTGGATAACAGCTGATAGAGATATTAAAAAGGGTGAAGAGATAACTTGTGATTATGGTTTTAGTTTTGATAAAGAAGATTACAAGCAATTTCCTTGTAAATGTAAATCAAAAAATTGTTGTGGTTTTATAATTCGTGAGGAAAGTAGATGGCGAATAAATCGTAAATTTGCGATGAGTAATAAAAAAAAATTAATAAATAACTCTCGTTAAATAGAGACCTTGAGGTGGTGCAGGTGGAGCACATAATTCTCTTTTTTTTGACTGCATTACATTTACAAATCTTTTTAATGTCCATTTTTCTTCCCCAACATATTTTAAACAACCAACCATAGACCGAACTTGTTGTTGTAAGAAAGATTGAGATCTAAATTCTATTTCAATTTTATTTTTTGTAGATCTAATCTTTACAGATTTCATAGTCTTTATTGGACTTTTAGCCCTACAACTCGATTTTCTAAAAGTACTGAAATCTTTAGTACCAATCAATTTTCTTGCAGCACCTTTCATCAATTTTAAATCAAGATCTTTTATAATATGCCAGCCTCTATTTTTATCTAAAACTGGTCCACTAATCCGATTAATAATCACATAATTATAAACTCTCATTTTAGCTGAAAATCTAGCATGAAAATTATTACCTCTTTTTGTAATTTTAAGTATTGCTATTCCATCTTTATTTAAAAAATGATTGATTGATTTTAAAAACCTATCAATTTTGATAATCTTATTTTTACAATCAAAATGTGCTGACTGCTCTTTGGCATGTACACCAACATCTAATCTTCCAGCCCCATATATTATGATTTTTTCTTTTAAAAGTTTTGAAATTTTCTCTTGTAATAACCCCTGGACAGTTTTTCCTTTTTTTTGAATTTGCCACCCCCTAAAATTAGTGCCCTCATATTCAATTAATATTTGATACCTAAACATTTGATAACTTTGAGCCCTTTTTAATTTGAGAGCCCAACATGAATTCGTTAATTTTTTGTGGTCTTTTTCCTTGTCTTTGAATTTCGAGAATCTTAATAGATTGGTTTTTATTACATGCTACCTCCAGCTGATTTGAAATTATTTCTCCAACTTGACCTATGCCATTACCAATTTCGGCTTTCAAAATTTTATATCTTTCGCCATTAAAACTAAAAGAAGCACCTGGGGAGGGAAATAATCCATTTATTTTTCCAATTATTTTAGAGGCATCCTCGTCCCAATCAATCCGTGACTCCTCCTTATCAATTTTTTTTGCATAAGTAGCTTTTGAATGATCCTGATCAATAAACTTCGCTTTATCTTCAAGTATATCATCCACATTATCTAAAATTTTTTCAGCTGCTAAAGCCGATAGTTTTTCTGAAATTTCTTGAGCATTTTGGTTTTGATCTATTTTGATTTTATAAATATTACTAACTGGTCCGCTATCCAATTCTTTTTTGATCTTCATAATACTTATGCCCGTTTCAGGATCTAAATTCATAATTGATCTCTGGATTGGCGCTGCGCCTCTCCAACTAGGAAGAATTGAAGCGTGAATATTTACAAAACCTTTTTTAGTTAAGTTTAAAAAATTTTCAGGAATTATTTGTCCATATGCACACACTATTGCAAGATCAGCATTTAATTCTTTTAAAAATTCATACTCCTCATGATTATCTTTAAGTGTCTTGGGTGTTCTATAATCTATATTTAAAGTTTCAGAAATACCCTGAATTGGACTTTTGTTAATTTTTTGTCCTCTATGAGATTTTTGTGGTGGTTGAGTAAAAACCACAGAAATATTATAACCATTTTGATATAGAGATTTTAAGATAGGAACACAAAATATTGGTGTACCCATAAAGATAATCTTATTTGCCATCTTTAAACTACTATTCTGTCTGGATTTTTTTTAATTTTTGAAATTTTTTTTATAATAAAATCTTTCTTTAATTTTGATAAATGGTCAATAATTAATTTTCCATCTAGATGATTTATTTCATGTTGAATACAAGTAGATAAAAGCCCATCACATTTAAGATTTTTCTTTTCTCCCTTTTCGTCAATATATTCCACCTCACAAATTTTTGGTCTCTCAATTTCAATAAAAGTTTCTGGTATTGATAGACAACCCTCTTCGTACACCGATGTCTCCTCGCTTAAGTTTTTTATTATAGGATTGATTAATGCTATTGGCTGATTTTCTTCATCCTTATTTGAAACGTCAACAACTAAAACTCTTTTTAGTATACCTACTTGGACTGCAGCAAGACCAATTCCATTGGAGTGGTACATTGTTTCAAATAAGTCTTCAATTAATTTTTTTTCATTAATTCCAACTTTTTCAATTGGAACAGATATTTTTTTTAATATTTCATCTGGAACAGTAACAATTTCTTTAAGCATAATAAATAATTAAACTAATTTTTAAACTTTTAAAGGAAGAACTTTAAGCAATATCTTATTTCTCATCCAATCAATATTAAGCTTATTGAGAGCTGTTATTATAAAATAAATTGTATCTTCATCTATTCTGTCAATTTCATCTTGTCCAATCACTTCAGCAATTCTCAAAAGTGCTAAACCAGTTTCACTATTATTAATCATAATTTGTATGTCTGTAGGAATTTCATTTTCATCAATTTGATACAAATCATCGTATTTTTCTGAAATTTCAATTCCATCATATCTTAACGACTCTAAAAATATAATATCTTTTTTAGATAGAAAATATTTTTTGTTTTTTTTTATCTTTTTTAAAAAATTATTTATGTCTTTAGAAATTTTGGAACTAGCATAATCACCGTTAAAGTAATTAATTAGTTTTGATTGATGCATTATATCATTGTTAAACTTAATTTTTTTATCCTCATCCTTTTCAATTTGAATGTTTGTATAATAAAAACTTGTTAAATTATCTGGTATATCTACTGGATTAATTTTCTCGAGAAAGATTTTCAATTCTAAATCAAACGCTTTGTCTAAATCATCATCTTTAAAGGAGTTTTTTAGTACTCTTAATAACTTTAATTTTTCTACCATTTCTGACTCAAGTAAAATTTTCTGATAAATTAGAGCCCTGCCCTCAATTTTAGAGAGTTTTTTATATTCATTTTGAGCATTGAGAAGTTGATTAAAATTAAATTGGAATCTTTTATATAAATTAAATAATTCTTTTTCTGGATAATTTTTATCATGAACAGCTTTTTCTATAGTTCCTATTTTCTCAATTTCTGAAACATCAATTTGTTTAAATGAACCTAGTAAATTTGCAGATGAAAGATATTTCCAAATTATTTTTTTAGTTTTATCGTTAGGTTCGAAATTAAAATTAGGATTTGTTTGATGGGCTAAGTAAAAATCAAATATTGATTTTTCAGATACTGAATCATCTATTTTTTTTGTGTATTTTAGTAAATAATTTATTTTTTTTTCGAAATATTCATCTTTAAAGCCTGTTTCTTTTTTTAAATCTAAAATTAATTGTGCTTCCTCTCTTTTATTACTTTTAATCAAACAATAGATGTTAAATTTCGATAAATACTCATCTGAAATTAATTCATTATTTTTTGAAAAAACACTGCAAGCTTTGTCAATTTTTGAATTAGAGAGATGTTCATCCACAAGATGTTTTGTGAGTTCTGGATGTAAATTAATTATTTGATTTTGAATTAAATATTCTTCGATTAAATCTAGGTTTGAGTTTTTTATTAACCAATCTGACTTTAATTTTAGAAATTCGTTATCTGATATATTTTTTTGGGGACTATAAGCATTAATTAAGAGTGAAGTATTAATGATTTCAATTGCATCATTAGAAAGATCCATCTTATTTAGTTTTGTAAGCAAATTTTCTAATTGGTCTCCATCTGAATTAGACCACATATCTACATTGAGACCATAGTCTTCAGGGTCATATAATCCGATTATTTTAATTTCTTTTGTATCAAACTTTTCATCAAGATTAATAATTGATTTTTGATTTTGATTTTGCATTCCAAATACACTTGGCTCGATACTCTCTTGTAATATATTTTCCCCATTTGAAATTTCTGCATTTTTGGTTGTATTTTTTTCTTCAATTTCTTTTTTATCTATATTCCAAATATCAACTGGTTTTTCTTCTGCATTAGCAATAGAGGTGAAAAATAAAAAAAATAAAATTAAAAAATTTTTTTTATTTAACAATTTTAAAATTTTCATTAGGAATAGTTTTATCTATATCTTTTTTAGGGGCTGGAAAATCAATCTTGTTCAGTAAAAAAATAATTAAAAAAAAGACAAGCAAAAGTAAAACTAATTTTGTGACAATACTCACAATACTTCGGCTTGAACTTGTTTTTTTTATAAATTGCATATACTTTTAACTAATTTCAAATTAAGACATATTTGTGGTTTTTCAATAAAGAAAATTATGAAATCTAATAGAAATATTGTTTTTTTAGGTATGATGGGATCTGGTAAAACATCTATCGGATTTTTAGTTTCAAAAAAACTAAAATTAGATTTTTATGATGTTGACCATTACATAGAAAATAAGCTTAGAATGAAAATTTCAAATATATTCAAAAACAAAGGTGAAAAATTTTTCAGAGAGTACGAGGAAAAAATTACTTTAGAACTCATGAAAATTAAAGGAATAGTAGTGTCTCTGGGTGGTGGTGCTTTTTTAAATAAGAATATAAGAAACGAGGTTTTAAAGAACCACATGTCTTTTTGGCTTAAAACTAAGGATGATATTTTAATCCAAAGAATAAGAAAAAGTGCTAAAAGACCATTAGCTTATAATGTTTCTAATAGTGATCTACAAAATATGATAAAAAATCGTAATAAATATTATGCGAAAGCACAAAATAAAATTGATTGTCACAACAAAACTAAAAAAGAAATTGTAGATAAAATTTTAGATATTATATGAAACCAATTAAATTGATAATTAAGACTAATTCTGAAAAATATCCAATATTTATTGGAAAAAATCTTATTACAAAGATATCAAGTTTGATGGTCAATAATTCCATTAAATCAAAAAAATGTTTATTGGTAGTTGACAGGAAAGTTCCTAAAAAATTTATTTCAAAAATTAAAAGAAAACTACTAAATAAAAAAATATTTTTATTCAATTTTAATGCCAACGAAAAAAATAAGAATCAAACTACTATAAATTCAATTTTAGAAATTTTACTTAATAAAAATTTTTCTAGAGAGGATAGTTTATTAGCAATAGGGGGAGGTATAACTGGAGACGTTGGTGGTTTTGCTGCAAGTTTATTTAAAAGAGGATTAAATTTTGTAAATATTCCCACAACTCTTTTGGCTCAAGTAGACTCATCGATTGGTGGCAAAACAGGAGTAAATTCTAAGTATGGAAAAAATCTCATTGGTAGCTTCTATCAACCAAAATTAGTCATAAGTGATATAGATACTTTAAAAACACTTAATAGAAGAGAAATTGTTTGTGGTTATGGTGAAATTTTAAAACACTCTATAATCTCTAGAAAAAAATTCTTTAAATATTTAGATCAGAATTTTGATAACATTATTAAACTTAAATCTCCTTATATAGAAAAGGCAATTTTTGAGAGTTGTAAAATTAAAAGAGATGTGGTCGAAAAAGATGAAAAAGAGAGCAACTTAAGAAAAAAATTAAATTTTGGTCACACTTTTGGTCACTCATTTGAAGCTTCATTAGGATATTCTAAAAAATTAAATCATGGTGAAGCCGTTATTTTAGGAATGATGATGGCTTTAAAATTTAGCAATAAAAATAAATTCCTAAATATTAATGATTTTAAATTGATTTCTGATCATTACAAAAATTCAAAATTACCCTTGGATATTAAAAAATATTTTAAAAGTAAAGATCTTGGTAAAATTATTAAATTTATGAAAACTGATAAAAAAAACAATTCTGATAAAATAAATTTGGTATTATTAAAAAAAATGGGCCAAACAATTTTAAATCAAGAATATTCAGTAAAAAATTTAAATGGATTCTTAAAAAATGAGTTAATTGATTAAAATTTGTATAGAATGAATATATTTTTTTAATTCTTCGTTTAAAATTTTGTAAATCTTTTTATCACTATCTATTCTTTTCATTTGCTTAAGTTCCTTTGATACTAGAGAAATTTTAATATGAAATTTACCTGCCTGGTTTCCAGTGTGATTTTTATGGAGAAAAGATTTATCTTCAATTAATATACTCTCCAAAACAATTTGATTTTGTAATTTTTTTTTTATGATTGCAATTAAATCATTTATATTCATAAGTATAATTATATTATCATGAAAAATATTTGCGACTGGAATAATTGTAAAGAAATTGGTGAATATAAAGCACCTGTTGAAAAGGATAATAGTAAAAAATATAGGATGTTATGTTTAGAACACGTTAAAGAATTTAATAAAAATTGGAATTATTTTTCCGGTATGAATGATGATCAAGTAATTAATTTTTTAAAGTCAGATATGATTTGGCATAAACCTACTCAAAGTTTTAGTTCGTCTGATAATTTTTTTAAAGTTTTATGGAATAACACTTTAAAAGATGAAATGGACAATGATAAATTTAAAAGTGAATTCAATAATATGCGTCAATTTAAATTTGACCATAAAGATATTAAAGCCTTTAGTATATTAGGTGTTTCCGTAGGTTTAAAATGGCAAAAAGTTCAAGAAAAATTCAAAACACTTGTCAAAAAATTTCACCCTGATATGAATGCCGGTAATAAAAAATATGAAGAAAAACTAAAGTCGATTACATTGGCTTACACGCAACTAAAAAATACATATAGGAAAAAAATTGACACCCGACCTTAACATTCAGCCAGATATTAAAATTTCATTAAAACAATCATTTGGGATTGATTCTGAGATGGAAGTAGACGCATTTTCTAAAAAAAGCGAATATGTACCGGAAATAGATAAAAATTATAAATTTGATAGAGATACTACACTTGCAATTGTCTCTGGATTTGCACACAATAAAAGAGTTCTAGTGCAAGGTTATCATGGTACAGGAAAATCTACACATATAGAACAAATTGCTGCTAGATTAAATTGGCCGTGTATTAGAGTAAACTTAGATAGCCATATTAGTAGAATAGATTTAATTGGTAAAGATGCTATCGTTCTTAAAGAAGGAAAGCAGGTTACACAATTTAATGAGGGTATTTTACCATGGTCAATTCAAAATCCAGTAGCTTTAGTTTTTGATGAATATGACGCTGGGAGACCCGATGTAATGTTTGTCATTCAAAGAGTTCTTGAAGCTGAGGGTAACTTTACTCTCCTAGATAAGAATAAGGTTATAAAACAAAATAAATTTTTTAGATTGTTTGCTACATCAAATACTGTCGGTTTAGGAGATACCACTGGACTATATCATGGAACACAACAAATCAATCAAGGTCAAATGGATAGATGGAATATTGTAACAACACTTAATTACCTTAGTCTAGATAAAGAAATGGATATTATATTAGCGAAAAACAAATCTTTAAATAATCCCAAAGGAAAAGAAAAAGTTTCAAATATGATAAAAGTTGCATCCTTAACTCGAAAAGGGTTTATAGCTGGCGACATAAGTACTGTAATGAGTCCAAGAACTGTATTACATTGGGCTGAAAATGCAGAAATTTTTAAGGATGTAGGTTACGCATTTAGAGTAACTTTTCTAAATAAATGCGATGAAATTGAAAAAAATACAATTGCTGAATACTATCAAAGATGTTTCGGAGAAGAACTACCTGAGTCACTCGCAAATATTCAAATTTAAATGAAAAATAACAAGGCTGAAAACTTAAGAGAAAAACTTAAGCAAGCTTTAACTTCAACAGCTAGAGTGATTTCTGACGATATTCATCTAAAAACTATTGATGAAAGAAACAAAAAAGATTTGAATTTTGTTGATATTGAAAATCTTAACTCGAAAGGAGATTTCATTAAAGCTAGAGCAGAGTCCGACTCATCTGCTTTAAAAAAAAAGTTTTCAAATGATGAGATTTATAAAAAGAATTTACCTTTAAATTCCTCATATAAGACTCTTTATTCTATCGCAGAAAAAGTAAGATATGAATGCCTGGGCTCAAAAATGTTAAAAGGTATAGCAAAAAATCTTAAAGAAAATTATGATCAAATAATCCAATTAAAAAGAAAAGACCAATTAAATTCAAAAGAAGATGTTCCTGTGGTTGAAGCCTTTGAATTGTATATGTTAAAAAAATTTCTAAACGTTAAACTCAATACATTAACTAGTAATATGTTAAATTTTTGGGAAAAAGACTTCGATAAAGTAATGAACAAGCACATAGAATTTTTAAAAGAAAACTTAGAATATCAAAATAAATATTCCTCAAAGTTTTCAGAAATATTACAAGAAATGGATATTTTTAAAAATGAGGACAATGAAGAAACCAGGGAAGAAAACAAAGATGATGGTCAAAATAATCCTTCTAATGATGACCAAGACAATAATTCTGACGATTCTAGAGATGAAAATGACAATGAAGAAACTGAAGCGAGCTTAGACTCTGAATATGACATAGATGAATACAAACTTGATGAGCAACTAATTGATAGTGAGTCTGATCAAAAAAATAACGAACAAGTTATTCAAAAAAAATCAATTAATGAATTAAATGCAGACTATAAGATCTTTACAACCCAGTTTGATGAAATAACAAAAGCAGAAAATTTAGAAAATTCTGATGAAGCTTCAAAATTAAGAAAAACTTTAGATCAACAATTAATAGGTTTTCAAGATGTCATTACCAAACTTGCAAACAAACTTCAAAGACAACTGCTGGCAAAACAAAATAGGGCTTGGGAGTTTGATCTAGAGGAAGGGTTATTAGATAGTTCAAAATTACCAAGAATAATAATGGACCCTTACAATTCATTATCTTTTAAAAAAGAAAAAGATTTAGATTTTAAAGACACTGTCGTTACTCTTTTAATAGATAATTCAGGATCTATGAGAGGTAGACCAATTACAATTGCTGCGATTTGCGCTGATATTTTATCAAGAACCTTGGAAAGATGTTCTGTTAAAGTTGAAATATTAGGTTTCACAACTAAAAATTGGAAAGGTGGAAAAAGTAGAGAATTTTGGAATAAAGAAGGTAAACCGAAAACGCCAGGTAGATTAAATGATTTAAGACACATAATTTATAAAGGAGCTGACACACATTGGCGACAATGTAAAAATAATCTTGGTTTAATGTTAAAAGAAGGGTTATTGAAAGAAAATATTGATGGTGAAGCAATCTCGTGGGCATTTAATAGATTAAAAAAAAGGGAAGAGGAAAGAAAAATATTAATGGTTATTTCTGATGGTGCACCAGTTGATGACTCAACTCTGTCAGTAAATTCAGGGGATTTTCTTGAAAAACATTTAAAGAAAATTGTGAAATTTATTGAAGAAAAAACCGAAACTGAAATTTTAGCGATTGGAATAGGCCATGATGTATCAAGATACTATAATCGAGCGATAAAAATTACAGATGTTAATGAATTGGGAGATGTCATGATTTCTCAATTGAGTGAACTTTTTAAAAGTAAAAAAAATTTACATTAAAGATTGAACAAATCTTTATTTTTCCACTTTATTGTCACTTCAGCTCCACTTCTTGTTTGAGAATTCCAACAATTAACATTGGCAAAATTTTTTTCCAGTAAAGTCTTTCCTATGAATAATCCTAAACCTAGTCCACTATTTTTATCAGTTGATTTGAGATAAGGTTCGCCAATTTTGGATAAAATATCGCTTGGATATCCATCACCATCATCTTCAATGGTAATTTCAGTAAAGTTATTATCGCTTTTCAAATTTATAAAAACTTTGCTTTTACTAAACTTATTTGCATTACCTATAAAATTTCTTAAGCCATAAACAATTTCAATCGATTTATAAATTTTTTTTGAATTTAGATCTTGTTCTAAATTAAGACTAAATTCTTTTTTACTTGTTTCCTTAAATGATGAAATAATTTGTCTTAAATATTCTCTCATTGATAAGTCCTCATCAATAAATTCATCCTCCTGATCAGGATTTAAAGATAATCTTTTTAATATTTCATTACACCTTTCAACCTGACTTGCTAAGAGTTCTATATCTTGTGAAACATCTTTTTGATCTTTTAATTGTTTTGATAATTCCTGGGTAATTACCTTTATTGTTGATAAGGGAGTCCCTAATGAATGTGCGGCAGCAGCAGCTTGTCCACCTAAAGATAACATCTCATGCTCTTTAGCCATGATTTCTTCCATCTTATTTAAAGCATCTTTTCTTAACTTACTCTCTGCACCAAATATAATTGCAAAATAATTCAAAAAAAGAAGAGCTATTATTAAGGCTAAAGGTATCGCATATATATAATAGTTACTAACATGAAAATGATCATTCAAAGGTTCGGGTAGATCTTTTGAAATAAAAGTTAACCCCAAAATAGATAGGGTAGTCAATAGTACTAACAATGAATTAGTTCTAAAGCTTAAATTTGAAGAAGCAAAAACACTAGGTATTATTAAAAAAATGATAAATGGATTTTTAACACCTCCAGTCAAATAAATAAGTCCACTTAATTGAATTATATCAATTAGTAGATGAATGAACGCCGACCTATCTGTTAATTGCGTTTTTTTGTAAACAAAAATTAAATATAAATTACCAAATACTCCGATAGAAATAAATAAATTTGCGAAAATAAAGTTGAAGTCAAAATCAAAATAAAAATACACAAGATATACTGATATCAATTGGCCTATAATACCAATCCACCTTAAATTTATGTAAATTGATTTTTTTAAAGAATATTGTTTTGAAGTTTCAAAAAACTTCATTTTTAAACATCTAAATTTTGTACATTTATTGCGTTAGATACTATAAAATCTTTCCTTAAAGAAACATCATTTCCCATGAGTGTATGAATCAAGACTTGATCTTTTTTTAAATCTTTTGAGTACTGAACTTGCAATAAGTTTCTTGTGTCTGGATTTAAAGTTGTACTCCATAATTCCTCTGGATTCATTTCGCCTAAACCTTTAAACCTTTGAATATTTAGTTTTGATTTTTCAGACTCCATTAATCTTTCAAAATCTTTTGATCCTTTTTTAATTTTTTTAAACTCCTTATTGTTATTAATAATATGTTGCTCAAGCTCTTTTTCATCTTTGATATAAATTCCTTTTGATCCTTTGTTAATTTTAAATAATGGTGGTTGTGCTAAATACACATGCCCGTTTTCGATGAGCTTGTTAAATGGTTTGTTATTAAAAAAGGTTAATAATAAAGCTCTAATATGTGATCCATCAACATCTGCATCGGTCATGATTATAACTTTACCATACCTAAGATCTTTCAAATCTATCTCTTGAGATTTTGGATCTAATCCTAAAGCATTTATCAGCGTCAAAATTTCGTTCGATGAAATCATCTTTGATAAAGCTTTTGTCCTATGCTCTGAACCATTATTGCTATTGCCATTTTTTTTACCATCATTGGTATCTACATAAGTGTTAAGTATTTTACCTCTCAAGGGCAATACAGCTTGATTGGCTCTGTTTCTGCCTTGTTTTGCTGATCCACCAGCTGAATCTCCCTCTACAATAAATAATTCTGTTCCCTCTTGCTTGCCGATTTGACAATCAGCTAACTTTCCAGGGAGTCCACTTAACTCAAGTGCACCTTTTCTTCTAACACTTTCTCTTGCTTTTCGAGCAACATCCCTAGCTAATGCCGCTTGAATAATCTTTGCTAAAATAATTTTAGCAATAGATGGATTTTGATCAAACCATATTGAAAGCTTCTCATTAACGATATTTTCAACTATCATTCGCACCTCTGAAGAAACTAGCTTATCCTTAGTTTGTGACGAAAATTTAGGATCAGGGATTTTTGCTGACAATACACAAGTTAGCCCTTCTTTAATATCATCACCTGATATAGTAAATTTATTTTTTTTTAAGAGGTTGTGCTCATTAGCATATTTGTTAACAACTCTTGTCAAAGCACTTCTAAAACCAAGCAAGTGTGTTCCACCATCTTTTTGATGAATATTATTAGTATATGGAAATACATCCTCACTATAGGAAGCATTCCATTTGAGAGAGCATTCTATTTCTATATTTTGCTTCTTGCCCTCTATGTAAATGGGTTTTTTAAATAAATCATTGCCATTTTTATTCTGCAATTTTTCTCTTTTTTCGTCTAAAAAATTTACAAACTCTATTACACCGCCATCAAATTTAAAAATAGTTTTCTTTTCTTTTTTATTTGTAAGATCTGAGAATGTGATTTTTATTCCTTTGTTTAAGAAAGCTAATTCTCTCATTCTTTTTATAAGCGTATTTGAATTAAATTTAATAGAAGAAAAAATTTCTTTTGAGGGTAAAAATGTTATCTGAGTACCAGTCTCTTTGGATTTACCAATTTTCTTGAGTGGCGATTTAGCATCTCCCTCTTTAAACTCAATGAAATATTTTTGTCCATCTCTATGGATTTCTAATTTTAATTTTTCTGAAAGAGCATTAACAACTGATACACCAACGCCATGTAAACCTCCCGAGACTTTATATGAGTCATGGTCAAATTTACCTCCAGCATGAAGTTGGGTCATTATTACTTCTGCGGCAGATTTTTTTTCACCTTTATGAATATCTATTGGGATACCTCTACCATCATCTCTAACTGTAATTGTACCGTCAACATTCATGGTAACATCAATATTTTTACAATATCCAGCTAATGCTTCATCAATTGAATTATCAACAACTTCATAAACCATGTGATGCAAACCAGTACCATCGTCTGTGTCTCCAATGTACATACCAGGTCTTTTTCGGACTGCTTCTAAACCTTTTAAAACTTTGATGGAGTCTGCCTGATATAGTTTATTTGAATTCATTTTTTTAATCTGGAAAAAAAAAATATAACACTTTTTGAAAGAAATTACTTAATTAAAATTAAGATTAAACAGTAAAACAAAGTGAAAAATTGTTTAAAATCAATGATTATTTAGATTAAAATTTTTTTTAAAATATTTAAAATATAAAAGATGATTTATGTTCATATTGGTGCTGGTGCTGGCGATTTAGATGCTGGTGCACATTTTAGAGATGGATTTTCAGAATTTGTGAAGAAAAATGATGATCAAAATAAAAAGATATATCTTGTAGAGGCAAATCCATCCAATATTTCAAAATTAAAAGAATCGTGGAAAGATTATAGAAATGTTGAAATTTTTAATTTTGCAATAACTTCCTCAAAACAGGATGAAAAGAGGCTTAAGTTTTTTTACAGTTTAGATGACGCTCCACATTATCAACAATTTTCAAATGATATTGAGCATGTAAAAAAAAATTATAAAGATTTAGACAGAATTAAATTTAAGTATATTGATTGTGTTAAAATAAATGAATTTTTAGATAAAAATTTAAACAACGAAATTATCCATTTTTTTTCTATTGATATAGAAGGCATGGATTATGATGTTATCAAAGATATTGATCTAAAGAAATATGAAATAATAAATTTTTCTTTTGAACATCTGCACTTAAATATTTACCAAAAAATTGAACTATTTAAAAAATTTTTGAAATTTAATTATTCATATAATGGTTCTGGAATAGATCACAATGATTTTGATTGGACATTTAGAAAAAAAAAAAATATTTGGAATAATATAATTTTTTTTTTTTTAATATTTATTTCAAAGAAACATTATCGGTTTTTAAATAAATTATTACAAAAAAAGTAAAGTTGGCGGAGAGAATGGGATTCGAACCCATGAAAGGGTTTCCCCTTTACACGCTTTCCAAGCGTGCGCCTTCAACCACTCGGCCACCTCTCCAATAAATTAACTTATCAAATTATCCAATCTTTGTATTTATTTGAGTTTTCTAGAATATATTTTGGATAGTTTTCATCAATTCTAACCTTTTTATATTGATGACCTCGACCAATTAAATCAATTCCTAAATCAATACTTTTTTTAATTTCTTCAACATTGAGATATTTAGAGTCGATCTGCTCTTTGAAAATGTATGGATCATTTGTTTCACACATATTCTTATATTTATAAAGTAGTGTTTCGGAGTCTTTTAGATTACAAAAATGCCAACCCCCCTCCTTTAAAATATTATTCAATCTTAATTTATCTAATCTCCACCACGGTTTTTTTCCAAACTTCAAATTTCTAATCCATTGTGGAGATTTTAAATATCTTTTTACACATATCCTACTTCCATACCAATATGGTTGAGAGATTGATCGTAAATTAAATTTATAATAAAAAAGTTTTTGTTCAAAAACAGCATATCTCATACTCTGATTAAAATTTTTTATCGAAAGTGGATTTGGTATTTCATCTAAATCTGAAATTATAATAAAATCTAATTCGTCGGCTTCTCTTATGCCTCTCAAAATACAATTCCTTTGAAAATTTTCTCTTTCATATGGATTATCTCCATCAGGCATATCTTCTACAGGAATATATATTATCTTATCTTTAAATTGTTGGAATTTATTCAAGTCAAACCTTAGTTTTTTGAAATTATTTTGCCAAGTTTTATTCCCTTCAACAATAACGAAGAAATCTACAAAATCATTCATTATATTCAATCTTGCCTCTAATAAGAGATCCTCATCCCAGTAAGAAAAACAATCATAAATTTTCATTTATTTTTCCTTATTAATTTTTAGAACCCCTATAAAAGCTTCCTGGGGAATTTCTACTCTTCCAAATTGTTTTGATCTCGCTTTACCTTTTTTTTGTTTCTCAAGTAATTTTCTTTTTCGATCAGTAGCACCCCCGCCGTGAATTTTTGTCAACACATCTTTTTTGAAACCTTTAATTGTTTCTCTTGCAATAATTTTACCACCGATTGCTGCTTGAACTGGTATCATAAAATTATGTCGAGGTATCAAATCTTTCAGTTTTTCACAAACATCCCTTCCTGTTTTTTGAGCAAAATCTTTATGTATCATCATGGCGAGTGCATCGACTGGTTCACTATTAACTAAAATGCCAAGCTTTACTAAATCTCCCTCTCTATGCTCTAAAATTTCATAATCAAAACTTGCATAACCACTTGTCATAGATTTAATTCTGTCATTAAAATCAAAAACTACTTCATTTAATGGCAGCTCGTAATTTAATACAGCTCTATTGCCCGAATATGAAAGATTAGTTTGAATTCCTCTTTTATCCTGACATAATTTTATTATTGAACCCAGGAACTCATCTGGAGTAATTATGGTAGCTTTAATCCAAGGCTCCTCAATTGAATTAATAATTGTTGGGTCAGGAAGAGTTGATGGATTTTGTAAATCCATAATTTTACCATTATTTAAATTAACTTTATAAACTACTCCAGGTGTAGTTGTTAATAAATTTACATCAAACTCTCTTTCTAATCTCTCTGTAATTATTTCAAGATGTAAGAGACCTAAAAATCCACATCTAAATCCTAATCCTAGAGCTGATGATGACTCTGCTTCATATGAAAAACTTGCATCATTTAATTGTAATTTGGCTAGCCCATCTTTTAATTTTTGATACTCAGAGCTATCAACTGGAAACAACCCACAAAAAACCACAGGTTTACTTGGTTTAAAACCAGGCAATGCATTCACAGGTGGTTTTGATGCATCACAGATAGTATCACCAACTTTTGTTTCTGAAAGAACTTTAATTCCTGTAGTAATAAAACCTATTTCGCCAGTATTTAATTCATTTATATCTTTTGCTTTTGGTGTAAAAACTCCAACTTTTTCAACTATATAATCTTGATTAGTAGAGAGCATTTTAATTTTCATATTTTTTGTAAGTTTACCATTAATTACTCTAACTAAAATGACGACACCTAAATAAGTGTCATACCAACTATCAACTAATAAACATTTTAAATCTTTATCAGTATCACCCTTTGGGCTCGGTAATTGATTGATAATTTGCTCCAGAATATCATTTATACCTTCTCCAGTTTTTCCTGAACAAGGAATAGCATTTTCAGTATCAATTCCAATAACATCTTCGATTTGTTTCTTTGTTCTATCTAGATCAGAAGCAGGTAAATCTATTTTGTTTAAAACAGGAATAATTTCATGATTAATATCTAGAGCTTGATAGACATTAGCCAGTGTTTGAGCTTCGACACCCTGAGTACTATCTACAATTAATATTGATCCTTCACAGGCATACAAAGATCTGCTTACCTCATAGCTAAAATCTACATGACCAGGGGTGTCTATAATATTTAAAATATAATTTTTTCCGTTTTTAGCTTTATAATTCAACTTTACAGTCTGTGCTTTTATTGTGATACCTCTTTCTCTCTCTATATCCATAGAGTCAAGTACTTGTGATTTCATTTCTCTCTCTGTCAAACCACCACATTGATGGATTATTCTATCAGCTATTGTAGATTTCCCATGATCAATATGAGCAATGATTGCAAAATTTCTTATATTATCGATTGTACTCATTATAATTTTAAGATCGAATTTTAGCGCCAGTTTTATTTTCTACTGCTTCTATGATTGAATTATTAATTTTCTCTAAATCCTTATCGTTTAAAGTTTTTTCTGATGACTGAATTGTTATGCTGATAGCTATAGACTTTTGATTATCTGGGATATTTTCACCTTCATAAACATCAAAAACTTTTATATTGCTAATAAGATTTGGACTCACATTAGAAATTGCACTTATTAACTCTTGTGCCTCTACATCTTTATTAACCACGAATGAAAAATCTCGCTCTGATTTTTGAAAATCCGATACAGAAAACTTCAATTTTTGATCTTTCAATGTTTTTCTTGAAAGTTTTAAATTTTCTAAAAAGATTTCAAAACCTATTAAATTTTCAGTTTTAATATCAATTTTTTTTAAAATATTAGGATGAATTTCACCAAAATAAGCTGCAACTTTATCTTTTTTATGATCTAAGAAAATTCTCCCAGACTTCCCTGGATGATAATAATTAGGTGTTTGGCTATCAATAAAAAATTGATCAGAATTATAACCTGCCTCATTCAAAGTTTGCACCACATCTCTTTTAGCATCAAATAAATCAATATTTCTCTCTTTATCTATCCAAGAAAGTCTTGATTTTTTACCAGCTGACAAACCACAAACTACTGTCTTTTGCTCACCTGGTTTTGAACCAGTAAAAACAGGACCTATCTCAAATATAGATAAATCTTTAAAACCTCTATCCAAATTTTTACTCATGTACATGATTAAATTTGAAAATATGGAATTTCTTAAAACTCCCAATTCGGAACTTATAGGATTTACAATTTTTATTTCTTTACCAGCTTCTCTAAAATGATTGTTATAACTTTGATCTGTAAATGACCATGTTATTGTCTCTAAATAACCCTTTGAAGCAATTGCTCTTTGTAAGAAATGGAATAATCTTTGAGTTTGAGTTAAAGTGGATTTAGATCTATCCTTAATTGGGTCAATTGTTTTTATTTTATCGTAACCACTTATTCTCACCAACTCTTCAATAATATCTATTTGCTGTGAAATATCTGGTCTCCAGGAAGGAACTATCAACTTTAAAGAATTTTTTTCTTTTTTAATAATGAAACCAAGATCGGTCAAAATTCTTTGGATTTCCTTTTCAGAAATTTTGAATCCAACTATATTTTCAAAAGAATTTACATCAAAGTTTATAATTTTAGTTTTATAAGATTCAATTTTTTGAATATCGATTTTACTAACTTCGCCACCACAAATTTCTTGAATTAGTGATGCTGCTTTCTTTAAACCGGTTTCGATGGATAATGGGTCAATTCCTCTTTCAAATCTAAATTTTGCATCTGTATCTAAATTCAATTTTTTTGCGGTATTTCTAATAGATCTTGGATCAAAATAAGCAGACTCTAATAATACATTTTTTGTATCAAATTCTGTGCCTGATCTTGTGCCCCCAATAATTCCACCTAATCCTAAAACTCCTTTGTTGTCACTAATAACACACATACCTTTTTCTAACTTATAAATTTTATTGTCCAGTGCTGTAAATTCTTCTCCAGATTTTGAGTTTCTTACGATTATCCCTTTTTCAATTTTATCAGCATCATATGCGTGTAATGGTCGATTAATATCTAGCATTACATAATTTGTTATATCAACAATAGCTGAAATAGGTTTTTGACCAACTGAAATTAATTTATCTTTAAGCCATTGAGGACTCTCGGTATTTTTTACATTTTTAATTAAACAACTTCCAAAAGCACTACACCCTTGTCCTTTCTCCTTATTAATCTTAACTTTTAAAGTTTGTTTTGATTTTAATTTAATCTTTTTTTCTTTAGATGCTATTAACCTTCCAAAACCTGAAGCTGCAAGATCTCTAGCTATTCCCTTTACACCAAGACAATCTGGTCGATTAGGTGTAATAGATAAATCAATAAGATTATATTTTGATTTTGAAAAATAACTTTTACCAATATTTTTTTCATATTTTTTTGATAATTCGGTAATACCATCACTCTCATCAGATAAATTTAACTCAGACTCAGAGCAAAGCATTCCGTAAGAGGTTACACCTCTAATTTTTGCTATTTCTAATTTTGTGTTAGTCTTCGGGATAATTGCACCTGGAGGCGCATATATAGTAATAAGTCCTTCACTCGCATTGGTGGCACCACACACAACTTTTTTAAGCTCTTTCTCACCAACATTTACGTCACAAACTTTAAGTCGATCTGCGTTTGGATGTTTTTCTGTCTTGATAATTTTTGCAACTTTAAATAGTTGATTATCAGATGAAAGACCTTCCACACTTTCTACCTCCAGCCCTATATTGGTAAGTTGTTCTAAAAGATTTTTTTCTTTCAGATTAGTTTTTAAATGATCTTTTAACCAATCAAATGTGATTTTCATCTACTTAGGCCTCTATAGTTTGTAGGTACGTCTAAAGGATCAAATCCAAAATGGTTTAACCATCTATAATCACAATCAAAGAAAGCTCTTAGATCATTAATTCCATATTTTAACATCGCTAATCTATCAATTCCTATTCCAAACGCATAACCTTGAAACTTAGTTGGATCAACCTTAACATTTTTTAAAACATTTGGATGAACCATCCCGCAACCCAGTATTTCTAGCCACTGATCACCTTCCCCTATAATAATTTTTCCATCTTTGATTTCATATCCAATATCAACTTCGGCAGATGGTTCTGTGAAAGGAAAATGACTTGGCCTAAATCTCATCTTTATTTTTTTAACTTCAAAAAATTCTTTGATAAAATAATTCAAACAACCTTTTAAGTGACCCATATTTATATTTTTGTCTATATGAAGACCTTCAACTTGGTGAAACATTGGTGAATGTGTTTGATCACTATCCGATCTGTATGTTCTGCCAGGTGCAATTATTTTAAAAGGTGGTTTGTCTTTTAACATTGTTCTAATTTGAACAGGAGACGTATGAGTGCGCAGCAATCTTTCTTTTTTTTCATCAAGATAAAATGTATCATGCATATCTCTTGCTGGATGATTGTCTGGAGTATTTAAAGCAGTAAAATTGTTATATTCATTTTCAACATCTGGTCCTTCCTCTACACTAAAGCCTATTTCAGAAAATATAGAAGATATTTCATCAATTGTTTGTGATACAGGATGGATTTTACCCCTTACAAATGATCGCTCTGGTAAAGTAACATCAATTTTTTCTTTTTCCAATTTTTCATTAATATTTGCTTTTTCTATTTCGTTTATTTTTAAATTTATTAGATCATGAAGTTCATCTTTAATGATATTCAAATCAGATGCGAATTTTTTTCTTTCTGAGACATCAATAGTAGCTATTTTTTTAAATTGAGATGAGACCAACCCATTTTTACCAAATAGATCAGATTTGATTTGATTAAGTTCTGCTAGATCTAATTTACCTTTTAATTTTGATATAAATTCGTCTCTTATTTTTTTTAGATCAGACATTTTTACAGATTATTTCTTCAGCGAAATAAAACAATAGTGAAGATTAATTTAAAGCAGATTGTGCTTTTTGGACAATAGTTTTAAAGGCTTCTGGACTATCATAGGCTATCTCAGCTAAAATTTTTCTATCAATTTTAATTCCACATTTATTTAAACCATAAATAAACTTGGAATATGTCAAACCTTCAGCTCTTACACCTGCATTGATTCTTTGTATCCACAATGATTTGAAATCTCTTTTCTTATTTCTTCGATCTCTGTATGCATATTGCATCGCTTTTTCCATAGCTTGCTTTGCAACTCTAATAGTATTTTTTCTTCTTCCCCACTGACCTTTTACAGCTTTTAAAACTTTTTTATGTTTAGCTCTACTTGTTACACCTCTTTTAACTCTTGCCATTTTAACCCCTTAAGCTGTAAGGCATATACGATTTAACAATTTTCCCATCTTGTTTTGACATCGCAGTAGTGCCCCTAAGTTTTCTTATTTGAGAATTAGTTCTTTTTATCATGCCGTGCCTCTTTCCAGCTTGGGCCATCATAACTTTCCCTCTAGCTGAAATTTTAAATCTTTTTTTTGCTGAGCTTTTTGTTTTTAATTTTGGCATAATTGGACGAGGTTATACAAAGAATGTAGAAAATTTACAACCTATATTAAAGCCTATAAAGGTTGAATTACCATAATCATTTGCTTCCCATCAAACTTGGGGTGCAATTCGACTTTACCAATATCTTTCATATCCTCTTTAATTTTGGCCATCAATTCATTTCCTAAATGAGAGTGTTGAAGTTCACGTCCTTTAAATCTAATGGTGAACTTTACCTTATCACCTTTGGCAATAAATTTTTTAGCATTTTTTACTTTAAACTCATAATCATGTGTTTCAGTTACCGGTCTCATTTTAATTTCTTTTAAAGCAATTATTTTTTGTTTCTTTTTTGCAAGGTTTGCTTTTTTTTGCGCATCATATTTATATTTACCCATGTCCATAATTTTACAAACTGGGGGATTAGCATTTGGGGCAATTTCAATTAAATCCAAACCTTGATTTTTTGCCATTAAGATTGCCTCATTAGTATTTAAAATACCTAAGTTTTCTCCATCACTTGCAATAACTTGAACCTCGGGTGACGAAATTCTGTTATTTGATCGAGGTCCACGATCCTTGGTTCTTCTTTGAAAATAGTTTTGCTTAAAATCTGCCACTTAAATATTTGAAGGTGCTTTGTTTAAAGCAGAAAATTTTTTTAAAAATGAGTTTAGTTCCATATTTTCTTGTTTATTTGAATCCAATCTTCTAATGGTTACTGAGTTACTGTCAACTTCTTTTTTACCACAAATTATTAAAAGAGGTATTTTTGCTAATGAATGATCTCTTATTTTATAATTTAAATTATGATTTTTTAAATCAACAATTGATGTAATACCAGCTTCTCTAATCTTATTAGAAACTTTTTTTGCGTATTCTTCGAAGTCTTCGGAAATAGGTATAACAACTGTTTGTAACGGAGATATCCAAAATGGAAATTTTCCAGCATAGTTTTCAATCAGAATACCTATAAATCTCTCAAGTGATCCAAATAATGCACGATGTAACATAACAGGAACTTTCTTAGTACCATCTTTATCTACATATGATGCATCTAATCTACCTGGTAAATTTAAATCAACTTGGATTGTTCCACATTGCCAATCTCTTCCTATTGCATCTCTTAAAACAAACTCTATTTTTGGACCGTAAAATGCTCCCTCACCTTTATTTATACTATACTCAAGTTTTGAAGCTTTAACTGCCTTTAATAAAGATGCTTCAGCCTTGTCCCAAATCTCATCCGCACCAACTCTTACCTCTGGCCTATCAGCATATTTAAGAATTACATTTTCAAAACCTAGATCTTTATAAATTTCTAATATCAAATTTGTAACATTTAAACATTCACTTGTAATTTGATCTTCGGAGCAAAAAATATGAGCATCATCTTGAGTGAATGCTCTTACTCTTAACAACCCATGTAAAGCACCAGATGGTTCATATCTATGAACTTTTCCAAACTCAGTAATTCTTAGAGGTAAATCTCGATAACTTTTAAGACCTTGATTAAAAACTTGTATGTGTCCAGGACAATTCATTGGTTTAATTGCAAAAACTTTTTCATCAGGAGTTTCTGAGGTATACATGTTTTCCCCATATTTTTCCCAATGACCTGATTTTTCCCACAATAATCTGTCTAATACCTCTGGTGTGTTCACCTCTTTGTATCCGGCTAGGTCCTGTTTAGCTCTCATGTAATTAATTAATCTTTGAAATAACGTCCAACCTTTCTCATGCCAAAAAACAGATCCTGGACTTTCTTCTCTAAAATGAAACAAATCCATTTCTTTACCCAATTTACGATGATCTCTTTTTTCTGCTTCTTCAATTCTTTTTAAATAATTGTCTAAATCTTTCTGAGAGGCCCAACTTGTTCCGTAGATCCTTTGTAGCATTTCATTTTTTGAGTCACCTCGCCAATATGCGCCTGAAACTTTTGTAAGTTTAAAGGCTTTGCCAATTTTACTAGATGATACTAAATGAGGTCCTCTACATAAATCATACCAATTATCACCATGATGATAGACTGAAAGTTCTTCATTTTCCGGAATACTCTCAATAATTTCTGCCTTATATTTTTCTCCAATTTTTTTAAAATGCTTAATTGCTTTATCTCTTTCCCATACTTCTCGTCTTGTTTTTAAATCTTTGTCAATTATTTCTGACATCCTTTCTTCAATTTTTTTGAGATCGTCATCTGTAAAGGGCTTCTTTCTGGCAAAGTCGTAATAAAATCCATTTTCTATAACTGGTCCAATAGTAACTTGGGTGCCTGGATATAATTCTTGAACTGCCATAGCCATGATATGTGCAGCGTCATGTCTAATAACTTCTAAACCTTCTGGATCTTTTGCTGTAAAAATTTTAACGGAACAATCTTTATCAATCGAAAAATATAGATCTTTTAATTCTCCATTCACGCTCATTATCAAGGCTTGTTTTGCTAATGATTTGCTAATTTTTTCAGCAATCTCTAGGCCTGTCACTTTTTTTGGAAAATCTAAGTTGTTTCCGTCTGGTAAAGTAATTATGGGCATTTAATTTAGTAATCTCTTATACTCTGAATAAGTAGAAAAACACATTTTTTCAACATTAAATTTTTTTATAATGTTTTTTCTTCCCTCTTTACCCATTAATTTTAAGGAAGTTTCATCCATTGTCATTACTTGAATGATTTTTTTACTCAAGGAGCCTGCGTCACCAGATTCAAATAACAACCCAGTTTTTTCATTTAAAATTGTCTCATTTGACCCTCCAATATTACTAGCAATAATTATTTTTTCCATTGATTGTGCCTCTACTGCAACTCTTCCAAAAGCTTCAGGTTCAATTGATGCTGAAACTATAATATCAGAAACCTTATAGGCTAAAGCCATATCCCTACAATGGTCTATAAATTTTACTTGATTGGTCAGATTATACTTTTCAGTTAATTTAATAAGTTTTTCTTTATAAGAATCTCTTCCCTGATCACTGCCTAATATTACAACATGAAATGCTTCGTATCCTAATTCAATTTTAACTAAATTTATTGCCTCAATAAATAATTCTTGACCTTTCCACGACGTAAGTCGACCTGGCATAAGAATTATTTTTTTTTCATCAGTAATATTCCACTCATTTAAAAGTTTCTTTTCATCAGTTTCAATTTTGGTTGTTGGATCAAAATAATCTACATTTATGCCCCGAAAAATAACTAAAAATTTTTTTTTTGAATTCAAGAATTCTTGATAATTCTCTTGAATATGTGAAAAAATAAAGTTTGATCCTGCTATTACCAAATCTGACCTTACCATTACTGAATTATAAAATTTTTTTAATCTACTTCTAAAATTATAAGTCCCATGAAATGTTGTAACAAACTTTCTTCTAGTTAATTTTGTCGCAAATAAACAAGACCAAGCTGGTGCTCGACTTCTTGCGTGAACAATTGAAATATTAAAAATCAATATTATTGCTATTAAAATAATAGAATTTATCAAAATCAATAATGGATTTTTGCTATGGACAGGAAGCCTTATTAATTTTACTTTTTTTTTATCAATAAACTTAGTTAACTCTCCACCACTTGTAACAATGTAAGATTTACAATTATTTTCAGGTAAAAAATGTGCAATATCATAACAACCAGTTTCTGCACCTCCGTAACCTAATTTTGGGATTACTTGCAAAACATTTAAATTAGATGACATTTAAGATAATTATATAATAATAGGCAAAACTAATAAACTTTTATGACAAATTTTAATTACTTAAAAATTTCTAGCACCAGAAAAATAAGATATCTGAAACAACATCAAAAAAATGCCACCTACATTGTTTTTTTGCATGGTTTTATGTCAGATTTGGAAGGTAAAAAACCTCAAGCATTTTTAAAATTTGCAAAAAAAAATAAATTAGGTTTTCTTGCTTTAGAATATTCAGGTCATGGTAAATCATCAGGAAAATTTATTAATGGTAATATTTCAAAATGGACTAGGGATACTACTTTAGTAATTCAAAAAGTCGTCAAAAAAAACGATATTATATTTATTGGATCAAGTATGGGGGCTTGGATTTCTTTAAACCAGTTTAGTCTTATCAAAAACAAAATTAAAGGTTTTTTAGGAATAGGTTCAGCGCCAGAATTCCTTGATAAACTAATGTGGAATAAATTTTCTAATAAAATGAAGATTGAAATAAAAAAAAAAGGTTTCATAAATTTAAAACATGGTGATTATGAATACCCAATCACTTACCAATTAATCAAAGATGGAAGAAAAAATAAAATTTTAAATAAAAAAATAAGTCAAAATATAAATGTAACGATGGTTCACGGGAGTAAAGATAAATCTGTACCTGTAATTTACTCAAAAAAAGTTTTAAAAATATTTCAATCTAAGAAAAAGAAATTAGTAATCATAAAAAATGGTGATCATAGTTTATCTTCCCCAAAATGGCTCAAGATATTGAAAAAAGAGTTAAAATTAATAATTAACTAACTTTTTGTATTTTTGTTTTTGTAGAGATTGGATTTTTAAGCTTATCTAGCATTTCTTTTGGACAAACCTGTACAAAATTCTTTAACTCGTTTTCAAAGTCATCAATTATTTTTTTTGATAAACTGGATCCTGTTTCATTACTATGTTCGAGTACCAATTCTTTTAAAAATTTTGACCAATACTCAGTTTCAACATTTTGCCATACAACTGAGTCCGGATTAACTTTTTTTTCAAATTCTTTTGATTTATCGTAAATAAAAGCCATTCCTCCTGTCATGCCAGCTGCAAAATTATCTCCAACATCTCCAAGAATTACTGCTGTACCACCGGTCATATATTCACAACCATTTGAATCACAGCCTTCGATAACAGTAGTGGCACCAGAATTTCTTACCGCGAATCTATCTCCAGCTTGACCAGCTGCAAAAAGTTTACCTGACGTTGCACCATAAAGAACAGTGTTCCCAATGATAGTGTTCTCATTCGAAATTAAATTGCTTTCATCAGGTAGTTTTATTGAAATGGTTGCTCCTGACAAACCTTTCCCAACATAATCATTTGCATCGCCTTTTAAATTAAGTTTAAGTCCTTTTGCTGTAAATGCACCAAACGATTGTCCAGCTGAACCTTTAAAATCTAGACTTAAAAAATTTTCCTCTAATTTTTCATAACCATATTTTTTATATAAGTGATGTGAAATTCTAGTGCCTACAGCTCTATTAGTATTTTTAATTAAAAACTCGTTATTTATTTTTTCCGAGTTATCTAAAGCCTTTTCTATTTGAGGCCAAATTTCTTGATCTAGTGTATTAGGAACTTGATTTATTTCTGATACCTCACAATACCTCTTATTATTGCCAGGGTCTGCTTGGACAAATAACGGATTAAGATCTAAGTCATCTAGATTAGGCGAGGCTTTACTTACCTGCATTAATAAATCAGTTCGACCGATAACCTCATTTAGAGATCTAAAACCAAGTGAAGCTAAAATTTCTCTCACCTCTGAAGCAATAAATGTAAATAAATTTACAACTTTATCTGGAGTTCCAGTAAATTTTTCTCTTAATTTTTCATCCTGTGTGCATACTCCTACAGGACAAGTATTAGAGTGACATTGCCTTACCATAATACAACCCATCGCTACTAAAGCGGTAGTTGCTACACCATACTCCTCCGCACCCATCATAGCTGCAATAACAACATCTCTTCCAGTTTTAATACCCCCATCAGTTCTTAAAGTAACTTTATGTCTTAGATTATTTAATGTTAAAACTTGATTGGCCTCCGTCAGTCCCATCTCCCAAGGTATACCTACGTATTTTACACTTGTTTGAGGTGTAGCCCCGGTTCCTCCATTATGTCCTGAAATTAAAATTATATCAGCTTTTGCTTTTGCAACACCAGCTGCAATAGTACCAACGCCAGAAGATGCAACTAATTTAACTCCAATTCTAGCCTTAGGATTGATTTGTTTTAAATCATAAATAAGCTGAGCTAAATCCTCAATTGAATAAATATCATGATGCGGAGGTGGGGAGATTAACGTTACACCTGGCGTTGAATGTCTTAGCTTGGCAATCTCATCTGTTACTTTAAATCCTGGTAATTGGCCACCTTCGCCAGGTTTTGCACCTTGAGCAATTTTAATCTCAATTTCATTACAATTGTTTAAATAATTAACTGTTACACCAAATCTTGCTGACGCAATTTGTTTTACTCTCGAATTTGCACTATCACCAGAGTCCATAATCTTAAATCTATTTGCATCTTCACCACCTTCTCCACTACAGGATGCACCTTTAATCCTATTCATCCCAATAGCTAATGTTTCATGTGCCTCCTTAGATAATGCTCCGTGGGACATACTTCCACTACCAAATCTTTTTAATATTTTTTCTATTGGTTCAACCTCAGAAGTTTGAATAGATGGTCCTAATTTTTTTTTTCTAAAATCTATTAAATCCCTTAAGTTAATTGGTGGCAAGTTATAGATTCCCTCAGCATATTTTTTATAAGCTGTATACGAGTTTGATCCTACAGCACTTTGTAATAAGTGGATTAATCTGCCCTGATATTGGTGTGTTTCTCCATTTTTTCTGTATCTATAAATCCCACCAATAGGTAAAACTGTATCGGTGCTTTCAAATGCCTCTTTATGTATTGCGCGTATTTTTTTTTCGATTCCTGACAATCCAATACCAGAAATTTTTGAGGTCACTCCTGGAAAATAATCGTCAACTATTGATCTGCTTAGACCAACAGTTTCAAAATTACATCCACCTCGATACGAACTTAAAACAGATATACCCATTTTTGACATGATCTTTAATAATCCTGCATTCACTGATTTGATATATCTCTCAACACATTCATCAAAACTATACTGACCAAATAACTTTTTCTCATGCCTTTGGTATAAACTATCAAAAGCTATATATGGATTAACTGTTGTTGCTCCAACACCTATTAATGTTGCAAAAGAATGGGTGTCCAAAGCTTCGCCAGATTGAACGTTAATTGAAACATACCCTCTTAATTTTTTATCAATTAAAAAAGTATTAATCGCACCAACGCATAACAACATTGGCATAGGCATCCTTGTATCTGAAATAGCTTTGTCGCTTAAAACTAATTGTGTTACACCCTGTCTAACGGCAATTTCCGACTCTTTTTGGATCCTTTTAATAGAGTCAAATAAACTTTGATCATTTGAGAAAGTACAATCTATAGAGACAGAGTTTTTTCCAAAAAAATTAATAAATTTGTTAAATTGTGAATTCGATAATATCGGACTATTTAAAACATAAATATTTTCTTTAGTTAAAGTATCAAAATCTAAAATATTCCCAAGATTACCAAATCTAGTTTTCAAACTCATAACTTTATTTTCTCTTAAAGAGTCAATCGGTGGATTGGTCACTTGGCTAAAGTTTTGTCTAAAAAAATGATAAAGTGGTCTGTATTTGTCTGATAGAACTGCTAAAGGTGTATCATCACCCATGGAACCCGTCGCTTCTTTTGCATCTTCAGCCATTGGATGTAAAATTAGCTCTAAGTCCTCTAAACTAATTCCAAAAGTGTGTTGTCGTCTCCTTAGATTTTCACCATCAAAATTATGTTTTTCATTAGAAATAGATAATTTTTCATCTAAATCTATTATCTGAGAATTGAAATGCTTATATTCTTTTGCCAAATAGTCTTTAATTTGATTATTCGTAAACACTTTGCCTTTTTCAATTCTAACACCAATTATCTCCCCTGGGCCAAGTCTTCCTTTTGATAAAATTCTTTTTTCATTTAATTCAATCATTCCAGTTTCAGATCCAGCAAAAAGAAACTTATCTTTTGTTATTGCGTATCTTAAAGGCCTTAAACCATTACGATCATTAGCTGCAATGACCCATTCATTATCTGTTGCAGCAATAGCGGCAGGACCATCCCAAGGTTCCATAGTACTATTTAAAAAATTAAACAGTTGTTGATGGCTTTTTGGAAGAGTTTTATTTCTTTTTGACCAAGCATCAGGAATCATCATTAATTTTGCTAAAGGTGCAGGTTGGCCAGATTTATTTAATAACTCAAAAACATTATCTAGTGCCGCAGAGTCAGAAACTCCTTTTTGTATAACTGGCTTTAAATTTTCAACATTTTCAAAAAGAGGGCTACTCATCTCTTGTTCATGAACTCTCATCCAGTTTTTATTGCCTTTGTAAGTATTAATTTCACCATTATGGGCAACTGCTCTAAATGGTTGTGCCAAACTCCAGCTTGGAGCAGTATTAGTTGAAAATCTCTGATGAAAAATTGCAAATCTTGAAATAAATCTTTCGTCTTTTAAATCCAAGAAAAAATCTGAGATATCCTCAGCTAAAAACATGCCCTTATAGATAATTGATTTAGAACTTATCGAGCAAATATAAAAATTATTTAATGATAAATTGAATGCTTTATTCTCAATTTTTTTTCTTGTTTCATAAATTTTTCTTTCAAGCTCTTTATCAAGCAAATTTTTATCATTCGATTTAAAAAGCACTTGAATTATCTCTGGCATAGTTTGAAAAGCTTTTTCTCCTAAAACTTTTGAATTAACAGGCACCTGTCTCCATCCATAGATACTAAAATCGTTTTTAGTTAACTCACTTTCTACAATCGTTTTACAGCTTTCTTGTGAGGAGTAATCATTTCTTGGTAAAAAAATCATTCCAACACAAATATCAGAGCCATCATGTGTGTGACCTGTAACCTCTATTTTTTCAACAAAGAAATCTTTGGGAATTTCTAAATGTATTCCTGCTCCATCACCTGTTTTTCCATCAGCATCAACAGCTCCTCGATGCCAAACAGCCTTTAAAGCTTCAATTCCATATTCTACAACCTCTCTTGATTTTTTTCCCTCTGTTGATGCAATTAACCCTACGCCACATGCATCATGTTCCATTTCCTTAGAATAAACATTGTTTTTAGTAAGTAATTCTAAATTTTTTTTATATATACTCATTATGCAACTTTAGATTTTTTTAATTCGATATTTTCAAGATAAGATTTGATTGATAAAGCAGCATCTCTACCATCTTTAATTGCCCAAACAACTAAAGATGCACCTCTTACAATATCCCCGGCAGCAAAGACTCCTTTAATATTAGTTTCCATAGTGTCAAAGTCTGTTTTAATTGTTCCCCATTTTGTAACTTGTAATTCTTGTGCCTCAAATAATAATGGCAAGTTTTCTGGATCAAATCCTAAAGCTTTTATTACCATATCTGCTTTAATTTCAAATTCGGATCCTTGTTTTATTTCTGGTCTTCTTCTACCTGAGTCATCTGGATCTCCAAGTTGAATTTGATCTACAATTAATTTTTCAATTTTATTTTTTCCTCTAAATTCTTTTGGACTGGACAACCAAACAAATTCAACACCCTCTTCTTCTGCATTGGCTACTTCTCTTGCAGATCCAGGCATATTATCTTTATCTCTTCTATATAAACATTTAACTGAATTAGCTTTTTGTCTTACAGATGTTCGAACACAATCCATTGCGGTATCTCCACCTCCAATAACAACTACATCTTTACCCTCAGCGTTTAATATACCTTTATCGAATAAATCAACTTTATCTCCCAACCCCTTTTTGTTTGATGCTGTTAAAAACTCCATAGCAGGAAAAATATTATCTAAATCATTACCTGGTAGATTAATTTCTCTTGGTTTATAAACTCCAGTAGCAATTAAAATTGCATCATGTTTTTTTCTTAATTGCTCTAAAGTTGCATCCTTACCAACCTCAAAATTTTGTTCAAATTTAATTCCACCATCTTCCAACAATTTTGTTCTCCTCTCGACCACATGTTTTTCTAATTTAAAATTTGGAATTCCATAAATTAACAAACCGCCCGCTCTGTCATATCTGTCGTAAACAGTAATTTGATATCCATTTTTTCTAAGTTGTTCAGCAGCTGCCAGTCCAGCAGGTCCAGCACCAATTATTCCAACACTTTGGTCTTTTTCGTGTTTGATTGATATAGGCTTTACCCATCCTTTCTCCCAAGCACTATCAGTAATATATTTTTCAACTGATCCAATTGTTACAGTGCCATGACCTGACTGCTCAATAACACAATTACCCTCACATAGTCTGTCTTGAGGGCATATTCTGCCACAAACCTCAGGCATATTATTTGTACTTTGAGATAATTCATAAGCTTCCTTCAATCTGCCTTCAGCAGTCAATTTAAGCCAATCAGGGATGTTGTTACTTAAAGGACAATGGACTTGGCAAAAAGGAACCCCACATTGAGAGCATCTACTTGACTGCTCTTGTGCTTTTTGAGTGATAAATTCATCATAGATTTCATTAAAATCATCTTTCCTATTATCAACTCCTCTTTTAGGTGGGGTTTGTTGACCTATTTTTACGAATTTTAGCATTTTATCAGTCATAAATTTTTATAAATTTATCGCAAAATATACATAGTTTTTATTAGTAAAAGAAATAAATAGGTCAGTTGTTATTACCTAATTACAATAATATTTAGCTTAAAATCTACTTAATCTGATTTTTGCATACCTAATATGATTAAATCGAATTGTTTAAAATGAATATTTTTTAAGCTACGACACATGTATGTTGCAAGATTTTATAGAAATTTTAATTCTTTCTGCTGTTCAAGGAATTTCTGAATTTTTACCCATAAGTTCTTCAGCACATTTAATATTGGTATCAAATTTTTATGATTTAGAAACAAGTTCTTTATTAATAGACATAAGTCTACATTTAGGCTCATTAATTGCAGTAATTTTTTATTTTAGAAAAGAGCTATTTGATCTTAGAAATAACAATAGGTTATTAAGTTTAATAATTATTGGCTCCCTGCCTTTAATATTTTTTGGATATATTTTATATTCCACCGAATTTATTCATCTTTTAAGAAACACAAAAGTAATTGCATCAACAACATTATTTTTTGGATTCATACTTTTCTTCGCTGATCAAAGAAAAATTGATCGAAATATTTCTACAGATTTAAATATTAAATCAATTTTATTAATTGGTTTATTTCAAATATTAGCGTTGATACCAGGAGTTAGTAGGGCTGGAATAACGATTACGGCAGCAAGATTTTTGAATTTCAATAGAACAGACGCTAGTAAAATTTCTTTTTTACTCTCTATACCTGCATTAGCAGGAGCAAGCTTCCTAGGTTTTAGAGAGGCTTTTGAACAATCAATAGAAATTAATTATTTATTATTAATCGCTACTTTTTTGTCATTTATGTTTTCATTTTTTACAATTAAGTATTTTCTTAAATTTATAAGTAAAATTTCTTTTAATGTATTTGTAATTTATCGGATAATTCTTGGCTTAATTTTATTTTATATAATATATATTTAACTTGCTTTCCTTATTAATGGAACTAATTGAGATAATAAAACTCCACTTAATATAAAAAAACAACCAAGTAAATTATTAATGCCTAATATTTGATTTAAAAGAAACCAGGCGGCAATTGTTGCAAACACACCCTCCAAAGAAAAAATTATTGCTGCTGGTGCTGGAGTTATATTTCTTTGAGCATAAATTTGTAAAACAAATGCAAAACCACCTGATAAAATACCAGCATATAAAATCGAGTCTATTTCATTTAATATATTAGCGATTACAAATTCTTCAGAAAATAAACCTATTATAAATGAGAATAGAGCAACTAGCAGAGTTTGAATTGCACCAATAGTTAATGGTAGATTGTACTTTTTGACAATCATACCAGTAAAAATAATATGTGTACTCCAAAATAAAGCTCCTAATACCACAAGGGTATCACCTAATCTTACAGTTGCATCTTGAAAATTTGTTAATAAATATCCGCCGATTAAACACAAAATTACTGATGGCCATACACTCCAGTGTAAAAAATCTTTTTTAAAGATGAAAATAATTATTGGAACCATTGGCACATAAAAAATTGTAAAAAAAGCAGCATTTGCTACATCAGTGTAAAGCAACGCCAACTGTTGTAATGCTGAGCCCAAAAATAATGATAGTCCGATTAAAAAGGACAGGATAACGAATGTTTTTGTATCAAACCTAAATTCTTTTTTTAGTTTTTTTGCTTCAAACATTAATGCTAAAGGAACAATTGCTAAAAAACCCACAAAAAATCTTACTGAATTAAAAGTGAATGGGCCGATGTCGTCCATGCCTGTATCTTGTGCAATAAATGTAGTCCCCCAAATGAAAGTGCATAATAGTGCACTAAATAATGAGAGAGTTTTTGACATATTTTTACACAGCTAATTTGTAAGCAAAATTTTTTCCAAGATTGTCTTTCAAATCGTTGTTAAATCGAGCTGCTTCAGCTCCATCAATTATTCTGTGATCATATGATAAAGATAAAGGTAACATTGTTCGTGTAATAAATTTTCCATCAATAAAAATTTGTTTTTTTTGAGATTTGCCAACTCCCAAAATTGCAACTTCAGGATAATTAATAATAGGTGTAAAAAAAGAACCGCCAATACCTCCTAGACTTGTTATTGTCATGGAACCACCAAATAATTCTTTTTTATCAATTTTAAGATTCCTGCACTGATCACTTAATTTTTTAAGTTCGTTGCCAATTAATGAAATATTCTTATTATCAGCATTTCTAAGTTTTGGCACCATAAGTCCATGCTTCGTATCTACTGCTATTCCAATATGGTAATACTTTTTTAAGGTCATTTTTCCTTTATCAATTTCATCTATAGATGAATTAAAATTTGGAAATTTTTTAAGTGATGCAGTTAATGCTTTGACGATAAAAGCTAAAGGAGTAATTTTTTTTTTTTCTCCAGTGTAAATATCTGTAAGAGATGTTCTAAACTCCTCTAATTCAGTTATATCTGCTTCATCATGATTGGTCACATGGGGAATATTGGTCCAAGAATTCATAAGATATTTAGACGAAAGTCTCTTCACTCTTGGAATATCCTTTATTTCTATTTTTCCAAATTCAGAGTGAGGATATTCTAGTTCTATCGTTTCATCTTTTTTGAATTCTTTTTCAGAATTTCTTCTAGGTTTATTTGCGACAAATGACTTTACATCACTTTGGGTTACTCTTCCTAGTCTTTCACTACCTTCAACTTTACTAATATCAACACCGAGTTCTCTTGCAAATTTTCTGACTTTTGGTGAGGCTGCAGTTTTTTTAGAAAAACCTTTTACGATAACATTTTTTGATCCAACTTCTCTTCTAATTTCTATTTTTTTTTCCTTAGTATTTTCTTTTTTAATTGTTTTTATTTCTTCAGTTTTTAATTGAGTTTCTACTTGATTGTCTTTTAATTCAATTTCTAATATTTTATCACCTTCAGAAACCTTATCCCCAACATTTAAATTAAATTCTGTTACTATTCCATTATGTAATGAGGGTATTTCAACACTCGATTTATCACTTTCAATTGTTATTAAAGGATCATTTTTTTTAATCTCTTGACCCTTTTTGACTATAATTTCAATAACTTCTACATCTTTAAATTCACCAATATTTGGAACTCTTATATCTTTTTTGGGCATTCTATAATTTTGTTGGCATAGGTTTATCAATATCAATCTTATACTTTTTGATTGCTTCTTTTGCATATTTTGATGCAATAAGCTGTTCCTTAGCTAAAATACTCAAACCATATGTTGTGATATGTTCCTTATCAACTTCAAAAAATTTTCTTAACTTCTTTCTTGTATCACTTCGACCAAATCCATCCGTTCCTAATGAATAAAAACTTTTATTTACGTATGGTCTAATCTGGTCAGAATTCATTCTCATATAATCAGAAGCTGCTAAAATTGGTCCTTCAGTATTACCCAAACATTTTTCTACATAGCTTTTTTTAGGCTCTTTATCAGGATTTAGAAGATTGTATCTCTCTACCTCAAGGCCATTCCTTCTTAATTCATTAAAGCTGGTTACACTCCAAATCTCACTATCGATTTGATACTCATTTTGTAATATTTCGGCACCAGCTATCATTTCTCTTAAGATTGTGCCAGATCCAAGAAATTGAATTTTAGTTTTTTTATACTTGTTAAACTCCTTTATTTTATACATTCCTTTTAAAATACCATCCTCACATGATTTATCTTTTGGCATTTCTGGATGAGGATAATTTTCATTCATGGTCGTAATATAATAGAAAATATTCTCTTTTTTCTCATGCATTCTTCTTAAACCTTCTCGAAAAATGACTGCAAGCTCGTAGTGAAATGTTGGATCGTATGATCTGCAATTAGGAATAGTTGAAGCCATCAAATGACTATGACCATCTTGATGTTGTAAACCTTCCCCAGCAAGAGTTGTTCTTCCAGCGGTTGCTCCGATCAAAAACCCTCTGGACTGGCTATCAGCACCCGCCCAAGCAAAATCACCAATTCTCTGAAAGCCAAACATTGAGTAAAAAAGATAAATTGGGATCATTTCTATATCATGGTTTGTATATGAAGTTCCTGCAGCGATCCAAGATGACATCGCTCCAGCCTCGTTAATTCCTTCCTCTAAAACTTGACCACTCTTTTCCTCTTTATACGAACTTAATTGAGCAGAATCTTCTGGCTCATATTTTTGACCTTCATGAGCATAAATTCCTATTTTTTGGAAAAAACCCTCCATTCCGAATGTTCTAGCCTCATCAGGTATGATTGGAACCAGTCTTGGTGCAACATTTTTATCTCTCAAAAGGTTTGTTAACATTCTGACCAATGCCATTGTGGTCGACATTTCTTTTTCACCTGTAGAAACTTTCATATTATCGAAAATATCTTTTGGTGGTGCTTTAACAGGTTTCGCATAAGTTGTTCTTTCAGGAATAAAACCACCCAGTTGAATTCGTCTTTCATTTATGTATTTAATCTCTGGAGAATTTTGATCAGGCTTGTAGTATTCAATATTCTTAACTTGTTGATCTGTTAATGGAACATCAAACCTATCTCTGTAATACATTAAGTCGTCGATATCTAACTTCTTAGTCTGGTGAGTTGTATTTACACTCTCACCACTTTTGCCCATTCCATAACCCTTAATAGTTTTTGCAATTACAACTGTAGGACTTCCAACATTTTTAGATGCTTTATCATAAGCTGCAAAAACTTTATGAGGATCGTGACCACCCCTGTTTAATCGCCAAATATCTTTGTCTGAAAGACTGGAAACCAACTCTTTGGTCTCTAAATATTTTCCAAAAAATTTTTCTCTCACATACGCACCGTCCCTTGCTTTCATTGCTTGATACTCGCCATCGACAGTCTCATTCATTGTTTTAACTAAATGACCTGTTTTATCATTGGCAAGCAATGGATCCCAATAAGAGCCCCAAATGACTTTTATAACATTCCATCCTGCACCTCTAAAAATTCCCTCTAATTCCTGAATTATTTTTCCGTTTCCACGAACTGGTCCGTCTAGTCTTTGAAGATTACAATTTACAACAAATATTAAGTTATCTAATTTTTCTCTTGCGGCTAAACCAATCGCGCCTAAAGATTCAGGTTCATCCATTTCTCCATCACCTAAAAATGCCCAAACTTTTCTACCTTCATCTTTGATGAGACCTCTATTGATTAAGTACTTCATGAATCTTGCTTGATAAATTGCAAGCATTGGACCTAATCCCATGGACACTGTTGGAAATTGCCAAAAATTCGGCATTAGCCAAGGATGAGGATATGAAGAAAGACCACCAGGGTTTACTTCTTGTCTAAAACTATCTAATTGTTTTTCGTTAAGTCTACCTTCTAGATAAGCTCTAGCGTACATACCTGGAGCGCTATGACCTTGAAAATAAATTAAATCTCCACCAAATTTATTATTTTTAGCTCTCCAAAAATGATTCATACCAACATCGTAAAGAGTTGCAGCAGATGCAAAAGTTCCAATATGCCCTCCAAGTTCTGGGAATTTTTTATTTGCTCTAACTACCATTGCGGCAGCATTCCATCTAATTAAAGATCTAATTCTTCTCTCTATGTTTTGATCTCCATTAGATTTTTTTTCCTCGTTAACTGGTATAGTGTTTATATAAGGAGTATTTTGCGTATAGGGTATATTGGCACCCTCCATATAAGCTTTGTTAATAAGTTCTTTAATTAAATAATGTGCCCTCTGATTTCCGTCTTTTTCTATTACTGCTGACAAAGACTCTAGCCATTCACTTGTTTCTAGTGGATCGATATCCCCTTCTTTAACTACTTGAATTATTTTTGGTTTTTCGGTCTCAATTATTTTTTGTGGAATATTTTGGTCCTGATGTTTTCTTAAAGTACTCTCAGCTTCTTGAATTAAATTTTCAGTTTCTTTTGGAACACTTTCTTTTTGAGATAGTGATTGATTTGATGAAATATTTATTAATAGATCTCCCTTTGAAACCTTATCTCCAACTTTAACATTTACAGACTCGACTTTGCCAGAAAATATTGATGGTATTTCAACACTCGATTTATCACTTTCAATAGTAACAACAGGATCATTTTTTTTAATATCTTGACCCTCTTTTACTAAAAGTTCTATAACTTCCACGTTCTCAAAATCACCTATGTCAGGAACTAACAATTTTTCAGTCATTTTTAAAAGTTTTATACATAAAAAAAATTTACTTAATCTTTAATTTTAACACATTCTATCCAATTTTTTGACACTCTTTATTGAAATACTCAAATAATGATTAAAAAGTTATTAAATATATTTATTCAACCAAAATTCAACACATATAAAGATGCTAATGTGTGGATCCAAAAAATCTTGTTAGAGGAAAAATACGGAAAAATTAATTCCTAAATTTTTTCTACACATAGCGCAATTCCCATACCGCCACCTATACAAAGTGCGGCACAACCTCTTTCTTTATTCTGTTTTTTCATTTCATGTATAAGTGTCACAAGTATTCTTGCTCCAGATGCACCTATTGGGTGACCTAATGCAATAGACCCACCATTTACATTAACTTTGTTTTCATCAATACCCAATTCACTGATAACTGCTATAGCTTGAGCGGCAAAAGCCTCATTAATTTCAAATAAATCGATTTCATTTAAATTCCAATTTACTTTTTTTGATGCTTGGCGGATAGCTTCTATAGGACCAAGACCCATTAAAGACGGTTCCAAACCAACAGATGCCCAGGAAATAATTTTGGCCAATGGTTTAAGTGAATTTTGTTGAGCTTCCTTAAATGTAGTTAATAATAAAGCAGCTGCTCCATCATTTATACCAGATGAGTTTCCGGGTGTTACGGTCCCACCATCTTTAAAAGCTGTTTTTAATTTTTCTAAATCAGATAATTTTAAATCTTTTCTTGGGTGTTCATCTTTTTTTAAAATAATACCTTTGTGATTTATCTGCACTATTTCATCATCAAATTTATTATTTTCAATTGCAATTTCTGTTTTTTTTTGGGATTTAAGAGCAAATTCATCTTGTTGTTTTCTAGAAATATTAAACTTTTTTGCAACATTTTCAGCTGTAACTCCCATGTGGTAATTTTTAAAAGCATCAGTTAAACCATCGTGAATCATAGTATTGATTAATTGATCTTTTGAAATTTCTTTTTTCTCTGAATAAAAATAAGAGTAAGGTGTCATCGACATATTCTCTTGACCCCCACAAATTACATTATTTGCATCTCCTAATTTAATTTGTTGATAACCTGAAATAATGGCCCTTAGTCCTGATCCACAAACTTGGTTTACTAAATAAGAAGGTTTGGATACAGGGATCCCAGCATTTACTGCTGCTTGTCTCGCGGGGTTCTGTCCTCCAGCAGCAGTCAAAACCTGGCCCATTATTACTTCATCAATTTGATTATTAGATATTTTACTTCTTTTCAAAACCTCATTTATCACGATAGTACCAAGTTGATCTCCTTTCAAATCTTTTAATGATCCCTTATAAGTACCTATAGGAGTCCTAACTGCACTACAAATGACCACGTCATCAGGTTTGTTATTCATAAATTTTAATTTTATCTTATCATTAAAATACACTAAATATTGATATACTATAAACAAATATATTTATAAATGCGCCTGTAGCTCAATTGGATAGAGCGCTTGGCTACGGACCAGGAGGTTCTGGGTTCGACTCCTAGCAGGCGCACCATAAAAAAAGGGAAATTATGTTAAAATGGTTAGAAAAAATATCTCTTCAAATGTCAGTAATATATTTTTTTGTTTCTATTTTTGTAATTATATTAATCTTAACTTTTGTATTATAAAAAATTATGTCTAATCAATTTGAACAAATCAGTCTCAAACCAGGTTTTATGAAACATAACGGAGGCCTTTTATTTAGAAATATCTCTGAAAATGAATACGAATTTAAATCAACGATTAATAATAATCATTTAAATGCTGCAGGAATTACTCATGGGGGTTATTTGTCTGCACTGATAGATGCTGGTGCCGGTACAGCAGCACATAGATCAGCTGATAATGCACCTTGCGTAACAATTTCTTTAGATATAAAGTTTATTGGATCATCAAAAGTTAATGATGAAATCTACGGTAAAGTTAAAATATTGAAAAAAACAAAAACTCTTGTATTTTTATTTTGTGAGTTAAATTGTAATGGCAAAATAATTACGTCAGCATCAGGAATTTGGAAAATTTTAAAAATCAAAACAACTGACTAAGCATTCAGCACATAATCTTTATAATTAATTTAATTATGTTAAGTTAAATTATTATTTAAAAAAATGAGAACTTTTTATCCATCGATTCGGTCATGTTTTAGTCTATTTTTGTTCTTTAACAGCAACTACATCTGGTAGATAAAAATTAAGATATACCAAAGATAGAAATGACAAAAAATAAAATTACAGCTGTCCTTGGCCCAACAAATACAGGTAAAACTCATCTTGCTATTGAGACTATGCTGTCGTTTGACACTGGAATGATAGGTTTTCCTTTGAGATTGTTAGCTAGAGAAGTTTACGACAAGGTAATTAAAAAGGTAAGTTTAGATAAAGTTGCATTAATTACTGGTGAAGAAAAAATAATTCCTACAAATGCAAAGTATTATCTGTGTACTGTTGAATCTATGCCTATTGATAAAGAATTAGATTTTGTAGGTGTGGATGAAATTCAAATGTGCGCAGACCATGAGCGAGGTCATATTTTTACAAACAGATTATTGAATTTAAGAGGAATAAAATTAACAATGTTAATGGGATCAAATACTATAAGACCAATTATTTCTAATCTTGATGATGACATCGAATTTATAAATCGAACTAGACTTTCAAAACTTTCTTATGTTGGTCATAAAAAAATTTCAAGAATTCAAAGAAAAACTGCAATTATAGCATTTTCTGCAGAGGAAGTTTACGCCATCGCTGAACTTATAAGAAGACAAAAAGGAGGCGCTTCTATTGTTATGGGATCTCTAAGCCCGAAGACAAGGAATGCACAAGTAGAGCTGTATCAATCCGGAGATGTTGATTTTCTAGTAGCAACTGATGCTATTGGTATGGGAATTAATATGGATCTTGATCACGTTTATTTTTCCAATTTAAAAAAGTTTGATGGAAAAAAATTAAGAAAGCTAAATTTAGCAGAAATTGGCCAAATAGCTGGTAGAGCAGGAAGATATTTGAACAATGGAAATTTTGGTATAACAGGAGAATGCAAAGAAATAAATGCTGATGAAGTAGATTTATTGGAAAATCATAAATTTGAGGAAATCCAATCTTTATTTTGGAGAAATTCAAATTTAAACTTTGAGAGTCCTTTTAAATTATTAAAGTCTTTAGAGGAAAAACCTAATAGAAGATGGTTAAGAAAAATACATGAGTGCGAAGATGAAAAAGCCTTAAAATTTTTTTTAAGAGATAAAAATTTGGAAAATATAAAATTTGATAAAGATAAATTAAGTCTTTTATGGGAATGTTGCCAAATACCAGATTTTGTTAAAAAAACCTATGGCAATCACTATGAAGTGATTGAAAATGTTTTTAAATATTTAACAAGTGAAAAGGGTAAAATTACAGATGATTATATGCGACTTCAACTCATCAAACTTGATAAATTAGATGGAAATGTAGATTCTTTATCAAATAGAATTGCAAATGTAAGAACTTGGTCATATGTTTCAAATAAAAATAATTGGATAGAAAATCAAAACTATTGGATAGAAAAAACAAAACACTTAGAGGATAAGTTATCAGATAGATTACATGAGGAGCTTACAAAAACTTTTATTGACAAAAGGGCAAGTGTCCTAGCAAGAGGCTTAAAGCAAGATATGGAATTTGATACTAAAATTTTAGAAAATAACGAAGTAATGATTGATGATCAATTTATTGGAAAAATAAATGGACTTAAATTAGAACTAGATTTAAAAAAGGGTGCTTTAGAAACAGATATCAAATCACTCAAAAAAGCAGCAAGACAGACAGTTGGTCCAGAACTTCAAAAAAGAATAGATACAATAATCGAGACAGGTTTAATAGAACTAAACGAGGATTTTAAAATTTATTGGAGAAAGTCTTCAATAGCAAAATTGCAACCAGGTAGAGACTATTTAAATCCAAATATTGTTCTAATAGTTGATGATATTCTGGAAACAGATCAATTAAAAAAATTAAATAATTATTTAGTGAAATGGCTAAAAAATAAAATACAAAATGTTTTGAGCAGTTTAATTGATTTGAGAAACCTTAAAGAAAAAAATTCATCAATCAAAGCTCTTGCATATCAATTGTATGAGAACAATGGAGTCCTTCAAAGAAATCAAGTTACAGATTATCTAAAAATATTGGGACAAAATGAGAGGAAATTTTTGAGAGATCAAGGAGTAAAATTTGGAAGATATCATGTATTTTTACACAAATTAATCAAACCAGAAGCTGTATCCTTAAGAACTTTACTTTGGAAAAATTATCATCAAAAATATTTTAATTTAAAACCTCCTGTGTTTGGTTTAAATTTTTTAGAAAATGATAAGATTAAAAACAGAAATTTTATGCTACTTTGTGGATTTGAGAAATTTGACAATTTTTACGTAAGAATTGATATTTTAGAGAGATTATTTGTTCAAATTATTAGTTCAAACACAGAAAAGAATGAAATTAAGTTAATTCCTGAAATGTTGAATTTACTTGGATGTAATAAGGACAACTTTAAAAAGCTTTTAAAAATTATGGGTTATAAAGTTTTTGAAAAAAATAATGATATATTTTTTAAATACAATCCAAGAAAAAACTCAAAAAAAGTAAGTAAAAAATTCATTAAAGAAAGTCCTTTTAAAGTGTTAAAAAATTTAAATTTAAACCAGTAAGTAATGTTTTTTAAAGAAAAAAAAGGAGATACTGAAACTAGTGATATAGCAAGAGTTGCAGCATTATTGATTCATGCCGCAAAAATTGATGAGAACTTCTCAAAAGAGGAAGAGGTTATAATAAGTAAGGCACTTTTGAAAATAGGTGCAGACCAAGATAATTTAGAAAATATTTTAAAAGAAGGTAAAGAAATAGAGGAAAACTCTAACCAAATTTTGGATTTTACAAGGGAAGTTAAAAATATGGATGATAAAAAAAAAATTGAAATTATAGAAACCCTTTGGAGAATAATTTACTCAAATAAAGAAGCAGATATGTTTGAAACTAATTTGATGAGACGACTTGCAGGCTTATTGTATATTGACAATAAGATCATGGGAGATATCAAAGAAAAAATTAAAAGAGAAAATCAATAATGACATATATAGTTAATGACAAATGCATTAAATGTAAGTTAATGGACTGTGTTGAAGTTTGCCCTGTAGATTGTTTCTATGAGGGAAAAAATATGCTTGTAATTAAACCTGATGAGTGTATAGATTGTGGCGTTTGTGAGCCTGAGTGTCCTGTTGATGCAATAAAAGCTGATACAGAGCCAGGGTCTGAAAAATGGCTAGAAATCAATAAACAATATTCCGAAATCTGGCCGAATATAACAGTTAAGAAAGATCCTCCATCGGATCACGAAAAATATAAAGATGAGCAAAATAAGTTTGAAAAGTATTTTAAAGAAAACCTTTAAAAAAAGTAAAGCTACTAAATCGAAAAAAAAGGCAAAAACCAAAAAGGTTGTTAAATTAAAAAAAGTAAAAAAGAAGATTAATAAATTACCAAAAAAATTAATTAAGACTAAAAAAATACCTTTAAAAAAATCTATAAAATCTGAGGCCAAAACTACAGAACAGAAAAGTGATGGTTTAAGAATTACAAAAAATAATGAGGCTAAACCAGAAATTAAAAAAGTAAAAAAACAAGAAACAGAAAAAAGAGAACATAAGATAAAAGATTATGTTGTATACCCAAAACACGGTGTTGGGCAAATTACTGAATTTAAAAAAATAAATATTGGAGGAATAGACGTTGAAACTTACGTTATAAAATTTGAAAAAGATAAAGCAAATGGGATGGTGCCTGTTAATAAACAATTACACTTAAGACCATTAGCTACTATCAACCAGGTAAATAAATGCATCTCAATATTAAAAAGTAAGCCTAAAATAAAAAGATCTATGTGGAGTAGGAGAGCACAGGAATATGAAGCAAAGATTTCATCAGGTAAGATTTATGAGCTGGCTGAAGTAGTAAGAGACCTTAATAAGGGTGATGATTTGATGGTTGACCAATCTTATAGTGAAAGACAATTGTTTGAAAAAGCATATGAAAGAATTCTTTCAGAATTTCAGATAATTCTAAATCTGTCATTAGAGGATACTCAAAAAAAATTAGATAAAGCTTTAAAAAGAAACTTAAATACTCAACCTAAACCAGAAGCAGCACCAATAAAACAAGCTTCATCAGATTTACCTGAAGAAGAGTCTGTTTCAGAAAATGAAGAAGATATAGAGGAATAAAAAAAAACGCCTCTCACACGTAAATCGTTATGAGAAGCGTTTTTAATAAAGAATACTAAGTAATTATCTTCTTCTTCTTTTTTTAGCTTTTTTCTTAGCTTTTTTCTTAGCCTTCTTTGCTTTTTTTCTTCTCTTAGGCATCTTTAGCTCCCTTTTTTAAGTTAAACGAATCAATTGATTCGCTATTAATCTATTTTTATTTTTTTATGTGCCTTATGTCAAATCTTAAATTTTAAAGAAAATTTTAAAAATAAAATTAAAATAAAAATTTTTTTTTAAAAAAAATTTAAATTGTAAAAAAGTTAGTGTTTATGCGCTTAATAATCAAATATTTTGTAAAAAATTAATAAAGTTTTTCTAAATCTTCTTTATATTTTTCTAAAATTTTTTTTCTTTTTAGTTTTAAAGTTGGTGTTAACATTCCATTTTCAATTGTAAATTCTTCATTAATTAATTTTATTTTTTTTACTCTTTCAACAAGAGATAAGTTTTTATTTAGATCATCTATATATAATTCAATTCCTTTTTTATTTTTTTCACTATCACTTACAATTAAAGCAACTAAATAAGTTTTTTTGTCTCCATAAACAAAACTTTGTTTAATTTTGTCGTCAAGACACAATAAGTTTTCAATTTTCGAGGGTGAAATGTTATCACCACCAGAATTTACAATAATTTCTTTTTTTCTGTCAGTAATTTTCAAATTTCCCTCTTTTGTAATTTCACCCATATCTCCTGTGTGTAGCCAACCATTTTTAAGTATATCGTCTGTTTCTTTTTTCATGTTCCAGTAACCAAGCATTACATTTTCGCCTTTGACCAGAATTTCACCATCCTGTGCAATCTTCACCTCATTAGTTTTAAAAGGAGGTCCAACTGTATCAATTTTGATTTTTTCAGGTATATTACAACTTACTACTGGGGATGCTTCTGTTAGGCCATAACCTTGTAAAGTTGGCAATCCGATAGAATTCAAAAATTCACCAATTTTTTGATCTAACGCGCCCCCTCCAGAAACAAAAGCCTTTAAATTTCCCCCAAACTGATTTTTGATTTTTTGTCTTACTAATTTTTCACATAAATAATTTAGTATTTTTTCTCTGAAGCCCATATTCTCATTATTTAGTTTTTTTATTCCAAGCAAAATCGTCGAGGATATTAATTTTTTCTTGAGACCTGTTTGTTTTGAAAAATTAATCGAAATCTTACTATACAAATTTTGATAAAATCTTGGCACAGCGGTCATTATAGTTGGTTTAGCAACTGACATATTAGATAATAATTTTTCTAAACTTTCAGCATAATAAATTTTTGCTCCTAATGTGATTTGTACAAATTGAACAGCATGTTCATATGAATGAGATAAAGGAAGCCAAGTCAAAAAAACAGGTTCATTATCTTTAACTAGCGAATTCAAAATTTCTTGCGCACCCTCACAATTAGATAAAATACCCCCATGACTCAGCATTACACCTTTAGGGTTACCAGTTGTTCCTGATGTGTAAATGATACAAGCTAGATCTTTTCTTTCAATATTTTGGTTAAAGTTGTAATGATCTAAAGTTTTGTCTTTAGAAAATCTTTCAAAAATATTTTCTATACTATCAATTTTTTTATCTATATTTTCTATTGATAAAACTTTTATATTATCTGAGATGAATTTATCTATTTTTTTTAATTGAGTATTATTTGAGACAATACAAATTTTTGGATTACAATCATTAATGATATATTCATAATCTTTTTCAGAGTAAGTTGTAAATAAAGGAACTGTTACCCCACCAGCGTTCATTATGGCTATATCAGAAATAAGCCATTCAGGTCGATTTTCAGATAATAAAATACACCTATCTCCTTTAGATAAATTTTTTCTTAAATATTCAGATAAAATTTGAATATTTCTTTCAACTTGTTTCCAAGTAAGAAAATCTTTCTTATTATCCTTTAACCACTTTAAAAATGGTTTATTAGAATTAGAGTTTAACTCCTTATACTTCGTGAAAAAAAGTTCTACTAAACTGTTAATTTTACTTAATTCCATAATTTGGTGGGCGAAGAGAGAATCGAACTCTCACTTCTTGCGAAACACGATTTTGAGTCGTGCGCGTCTACCAGTTCCGCCATTCGCCCTAGTTATTTAATAATTTATTAAATAGTATAAGAACTAAAATTATATTAAAACCAAAAAATGTTTAAAAGTCTTTACAAAAAATGTTTAGATTTAGCAGCTCACAAAAGTTCTAAATATTATTTGGCAATAGTCTCTTTTGTTGAAAGTTCATTTTTTCCTATTCCACCAGATGTAATGGTTATTCCAATGGTAATATCAAAAAAAAATGATTTTATTAAAATCTTTCTTATAACTACAATTTTTTCAGTTTTAGGTGGTATGCTTGGTTACTTAATTGGTGCGTTCTTTTTTGAATTTGGAGCACACATTATGAGTTTTTATGGTTATGAGGATAAGTTATCAAAAATTAAAGAAAACTTAGTTAATAGTGATGGTTTTTATGCTTGGTTAGGAGTACTTTTTTTAGCTGGTTTTACTCCTCTTCCATATAAAGTTTTTACAATTGCAAGTGGCCTGATAGGATTCAACTTTTTAATCTTTGTTTTAATAAGTTTAATTTCCCGAGGATTAAGATTTTTCATCGTATCATACCTTTCTTATAAGTTCGGTGATTTATTTAATGAATATATGGATAAGCATGGGTCAAAATGGTTTACAATAATTGGAATATTAATTGTTATTATTGGCTTAATAATTTATCTGATTTTTAAATCTCATGTTTAATCTTAAAACTGAAATTTACTTGAGAATAATTTTTCTATTTAGTCTAATAGCTTTGATTTCTGCTTATTTTATAGAGCATGTTCTTGGCCACCAACCGTGTAATTTATGTTTGATAGAGAGAATTCCTTATGGGTTAAGTATAATTTTGATATCTATAATGTTTATTATAAAGAAAAATGAAAATTTCTTTATTTTGCTTTTAATACTAACTTTTATTTTTTCTTTTTTTATTTCATTGTATCATTTCGGCATAGAACAAGGCATTTTTCAAGAATCAACTGTTTGTGGTGTAAAAAACTTTTCTGAAAATGTAAGTAAAGAGGAATTACTAAACCAACTAAGTGAAAAGACTATAAGCTGTAAAGATGTGACATTTAGGATTTTAGGATTATCACTAACTACTATTAATATTGTAATAAGTATATTATTTATTATAACCCTAGCAAAAATTTTTACAAAATATGAAAAAAACTGATAAAAGAGTTGAAGAATTTATTAGAGTTGACCATGCAGGCGAGAGGGGTGCTGTCAAAATTTATGAAGGTCAGTTATTAGCTTTAAATACAATTGTTAAAAATGACAATTTAAAAAAAACAATTGAGGATATGAAAGAACATGAAGTTGAACATTGTCAATTTTTTGAAAACGAAATAAAAAAAAGAAATATTGAGCCAACAAAATTTTTGCCATTATGGGATCTGCTAGGTGTAGGTTTGGGTTTTGGGTCTACTATTCTTGGGAAAAAAGCAGCTATGCTATGTACTGCCTCCGTTGAAGAAGTAATAGATAAACATTATCAGGATCAAATAAATCAACTTGGTCCTGAAGAAAAAAATCTTAAAAAGAAAATTATAAAATTCAGAGAAGATGAACTCCATCATAAAGATATAGCTTATGAAAAAGGAGCTACCAAAAAAGGAATTTATTTAATTATGGATAAGATAATAAAAACAGGCTCAAAAATTGCAATTCGAATATCAGAAAAAGTATAAAACTTAAGCTTCTAATTCAACATCCCAATATAAATAATCCATCCAACTTTTATGTAAATAGTTTGGGGGGAAATTTTTTCCATTACGATGTAAATCTTCTGTTGAAGGTTGATAAGGATGTTGGGCCAGTTTCATGCCCGATAATTTTAATAGTTTGCCTCCTTTTTTAACATTACAAGCAGAACATGCAGTAACAACATTATCCCAATTAGTTTCTCCACCTTTTGATCTTGGCAATAAATGATCAAAAGTTAATTCCTCATTGCTGCCACAATACTGGCAGGAAAATTTATCTCTAAGAAAAACATTAAATCTTGTAAAACTTGGTTTAGATTGAGGAACAATATAATCTTTTAGAGCAATCACACTAGGCAATTGCATATTGAATGAAGGACTTCTTACAACGCGATCGTAATTACTGACTATAATTACACGATCTAAAAAAACTGATTTCACAGTATCTTGCCATGACCATAGCGATAGAGGATAGTAACTTAATGGTCTATAATCAGCGTTTAAAACTAGTGCAGGACATTTTTCTAGTGAAACATCTTGATCAATAAAATTATTCATATTAAATTTTAACTTAAATAAAAATTTTTTTCAATATTTAGGAATTATTAAATTTTTTTAAGATATAATTCAATGCAATACTTGATGCATTTATAGGAATATGATGGTCACAATTTTTTATAAGATGCGTCTCAATGTCTATATTATTTCTCATAAAAAAATCTTTTGCCTCTAACATAAAATTTGGTGAGACAACTTGATCGGAATCACCATGAATTAACAAAATACTTGATGAGTTTTTTTTTCTCAATTTCAAATCCTTTTCATCAATAATTTTTCCAGAAAAACCCACAACACAATTAAAAGGTTTTTCAGAAGTAAGTCCTAAGTTTATTGACATCATGCAGCCTTGGCTAAAACCAGATAAACAAATTTGTTTATTTTCAAAATTAAATTCATTTTTAATTTCATCAATAAATTTTGATAATTTTTTTTCAGCCTTTATAGATTGATCCAAAATATACTCTGGATCATCCTTGCTTAAATCAAACCACTGATATCCATTTGGATTTATACTACATGGTTCATGACCATTAGGACAAATAAAAATAGTATTAGGTAAATGCCTTTTCCAGTTTAATGAAAGCATACTAATATCCTTACCATCACCACCATAACCATGAAGTAATATAATAGCATTTTTAATCTTCGTATTAGCTTCTGGTTTGACCATTACTGAATCTAGGCAAAATGTCATAGTGTGTGAATTATGTTTTTTTATTTTAAAAACACCCTACAATACCTTCATGTTATCTGGAATAGTAGTTAAAATATTATCTATAGTTTTGTTAATGGCAGTTGGGATTGTTTTAATTCTTGGTATCGGGACTTTATTTAAAGGTGGTGAAACCAGCAAAAAATATTCTAATAAATTAATGCAATTAAGAGTTTTGCTCCAATTTATTGCAATAATTGCTTTGGTTGGTTTTGCATATTTTTTCAAAAATTAGTTATAACTAGCCAACCATTCAACAAAATTTTTTTCCTTAAAATCGATTGAACCAACAATTCTTGCAAACTCATATCCATCCTTGTTTATCAAAATTGTGGTGGGCACCCCTCTTAGTCCAAACTTTTTTGCTAAGGTAATTGGTGGGTCGAAATATATTTTAAGATTATCTATACCTAAATCCTCAAAAAATTTGGAGGCTTTTTCTAAATTATCCTGACCAACATTAATCGGAAATATTTTTAAATTGTCTAAATTTTTTTGAGATTGCAATTGATCAAGAGATGGCATTTCCTCTTTGCATGGGGCGCACCAAGTTGCCCAAAAATTGAGTAAAACCAAATTGCCCTCAAATTGATCAAGTTGAATTTCATTACTCTGATCATCTAAAAACGTTAATCCATCATATTTTTTAAGCTCTTTATTGATAACAAGATTTTTTATGTCTTTGATTTCTACCGCTACACAATTAGATATTAAAAAAGCAAATATTATTAAAAATCTCATGTTAAATAGGTATAATTAATTATCATGTCGAAAAATAAAAACAACCAGGCAATATGGGGCAATAGAATAAAAAAAAACACTTCATCAATTTTTCAAAAGGTGGGAAATTCTATTGATATTGATAAGAGACTATATAAAGAGGATATAATTGGATCTATTGCACATGTCGAAATGTTATTTAAGCAAAAAATTATTTCTTTTAAAATAAAGAATAAGATTGTTTATGGTCTAAACAAAATCAAAAAAGAAATAACAAACAAAAAATTTGAATTTAATAAAAAGTATGAGGATATTCATATAAATATTGAAAAAAGACTTTTTGAAATAATTGGCGAAGATGCGGGTTTTATTCACACGGCACGATCCAGAAATGATCAGGTGATTACAGACTTGAAAATTTGGATGAAATCATCAACCAAAGAAATTAATATTTTATTAGATGTTATAATTAAGAGTGTAATAAGAGCAGCAGAGAAAAATATATATACTCTTATGCCTGGATTTACTCATTTAAAAAATGCTCAGCCAGTTTCATTTGGCCACTATTTGATGGCTTATGTTGAAATGTTTAAAAGAGATCAAAAGAGATTCATAAATAATTTAGATAGTTTAAATGAAAATCCTTTAGGTGTTGCCGCTTTAACTGGAACTTCTTTTAATATTGATAGAAATTACACTACAAAAAAACTTGGATTTACAAAACCAACTAATAACTCAATAGATACAATTTCTGACAGGGATTTTGTGCTAGATTTTCTTTACTCAATTTCAGTCTGTGCCATGCATATTTCTAGAATAGCTGAGGAACTTATCATATGGAACTCTGATGCTTTCAAGTTAATAAATTTATCAGATAAAGTTGTAACTGGTTCTTCGATAATGCCACAAAAAAAAAATCCAGATCTTTTGGAATTTTTACGAGGAAAGTCTGGAATTATTTATGGTAATTTGTTTTCTATGCTTACAGTTTTAAAAAGTTTACCTTTATCTTACTACAAAGATCTTCAAGACGATAAGGAAATTGTTTTTAAATCGAATGATACATTGCAAAATTGTTTAAAAATACTTGATGAGATTCTTAAAAATTTTACACCAAATAAAAAACAAATGATAGAATTAGCTAACACAGGATATTTGACTGCAACTGATCTTGCAGATTATCTCGTAAAAAATCACTCAATGCCATTTAGAAAAGCATACAAAGTGACTGCTAATATTGTGAACTTTGCTGAAAAAAAGAAAAAAAATCTCGATCAATTAACGCTGGCTGAACTTAAAAAGATTGAACCAAAACTATCAAATGATGTATTAAAAGTGTTTGATTTAAAGAATTCTGTAAATTCTAAGAAATCATATGGCGGAACATCTTTTGATAATATTAAAAAAATGATATTGAAATATAAAAGAAAAAAATGAAAAAAAAGATTATTTTAGCAATAATTGTATTTTCTACATTGATCGCTTGTGGAAAAAAAGGAGACCCAGTCTATAAAGAATCTCAAAGTAATTCAAAAATACCAAGCTACTTTCTAAATAAAGCTTAATGAGATTTTTAAAAAGTAAACTTAAGATTGAAAATACAATCCTGCAAAATATTGCTAAAAAATATGGAACACCTGCATATTGCTACTCGTATAAACAACTTAGAGAAAATATAAATGATTTTAAAAAAAATTTTAAATCCATATCACCATTAATTTGTTTTGCTATTAAATCAAATACTAACTTAAATTTAATAAAAGAAATAAAAAAATTTGGACTTGGGGCAGATGTTGTATCAATGGGTGAATTAATGTTAGCTCTTAAGGCTGGAATTAGTCCAAAGAAGATTGTTTTTTCAGGAGTTGGTAAGACTTCCAAAGAAATCAATTTTGCAATTGATAAAAATATTTTATTAATAAATTCAGAGTCCAAAAGCGAAATCGTAGAAATTGATAAAATTGCTAAAATAAAAAAAAAACAAGTTAATATTGGTATTAGATTAAACCCAAATACTGATGCGAAAACTTTGAGCCAAATATCGACAGGTAAAAAAGATAATAAATTTGGAGTTAATGATAAAACATTTTTTGAACTTGTAAGATATTGCAAGAATTCTAAAAATATTAATTTAAAATGTTTAAGTGTTCATATTGGAAGTCAAATTTTAGATCATAAACCCTATGAAAAAATGTTAAGAATATTAGATAAAATCATCAAAAAAACTCAATATAAATTTGATTTTATTGACCTTGGGGGAGGTATGGGCATCCCATACAATAATGATAAAAAACTAAATTATAAAAAATATCATTCAGCAATTAAAAAATTTTTAAAAAATAAAAAATCTCAGATTATATTTGAGCCAGGTAGATCAATAATCGGCAATACAGGGGTTTTAATATCAAAAGTAATTTACATAAAAGAGAGTTATAACAAAAATTTTGTTATTCTAGATGCTGCTATGAATGATTTAATGAGACCCGCACTTTATGGTGCAGTACATCGCATCTTACCTTTGTTAAAAAGAGGAAAAAAATCAAAGAAAATTTATGAATTTGTTGGCCCAATTTGCGAAAGCACTGATAAGTTTACGTCCATAAAAAATTTTCAAGAACTAAAAGAGAAAGATTTTATCGCAATTTGCGATGTAGGGGCCTATGGTATATCACTCAGTTCTAATTATAATCTTAGACCTAAACCTATAGAAATATTAATTAATGGATCTAAAATAAGAGTAGTTAAAAAAAGACAAAAGCACCATGAGATAATTTAGCTTTTGATAATTAATGATAAGAAACTTTCTATTTTCAATTTTCTTTTTTTCAGGAATAATTTTAATTTCAATTATTTTTTTGCCAGCTTTAATCTTACCACAAAAATTTACACTTTTTGGTGGGAAATTAATGGGTTATTGGGCTGCTATTTGTTTAAAAATTTTCTTGTCCACAAAAATCATTGTCAAAGGTAAAGAAAATTTAATTAAAAATGAAAAATTTTTTATTGCTTCCTCTCATCAATCTATGTTTGAAACTTTTTTCCTACAAACGATTTTTAATTCTCCTGTATTTATCTTAAAAAAAGAATTACTTATGATACCTATTTTTGGCTGGTACTTAAAAAAAATAGGATCAATTTCTATCAAAAGAAATAAGGTATCGAGAGAAAACATCAATTTTTTTGAAGATATTTCTAAAATAATTGCAAATACAAATCGACCAATAATAATTTTTCCTCAAGGAACTCGAGTATTACCCCACGAACAACCTCCATTTAAAAAAGGTGCATCAAGGATTTATGAAGAATTGAAAATAAAATGCCAACCAGTTGCTATTAATTCTGGTTACGTCTGGCCGAAAAAAGGAAAAAAAGATATTAACAAAACAATTACAATTTCAATTTTGGAACCTATCAAACCTGATTATTCCAAGGAAGAATTTTTAGGGATTTTAGAGAAAGCTATATATTCTGAACTTAAATTGCTAAATTAACCTTTCATAGGCATAACTACAAAAATACTATCGAAATCACCAGGATCTTTGATTAGCGCAGGTGAACCTGAATCATTTAGAAACATCTCAATATTATTTCCATCTAATTGTGAAGCAACATCTATCAGATATTTAGAATTAAAACTAATTTCTAAATCATGATCAAATTTCACTACAAGGGATTCTTTTCCATCACCGCTGTTGGTATTATTTACAGACAAATCTAGTTTATCTTTACTTAAACTAAATTTTACACCATCTTTTTTATCAAGCGATACTGAGGCTACTCTATCCACTGAACTTTGAAAAATTTTAAGGTCAATTTCTAATTTTTTTTGATTATTTTTTGGAATTACTTGAATGTAATTAGGAAATTTTCCATCTATTAACTTAGAAATTAAAATACTATTATTTAATTCAAATTTTATCTTAGATTTCATATTTGAAATTTTTACTTCGCCATCATAATTTTCTAATAATGAACTTAATTGAAAAATAGTCTTTTTAGGTAATATAATCGGTTCAAAAATTTTTTTTTCATTTAATCTGAGTTTAGAAATGGACATACGATGACTATCAGTTGATACTGCAGTTAAGTAATTCTTATCCTCAACCTCTGTTTGATGAAAATAAATTCCACTTAAATAATGTCTGGTCTCATCATTTGACACAGAAAATTTACATTTGTTTAGCAGCTTTAAAAGGTCTTTTGATTTAAGGCTAAATTCATTCTCATTAAAATTTTCATCTGTTAAAGGAAATTCCGAAGCAGGCATACAATTTAAATTAAAAATAGACTTTTCTGATTCTAGATGAAGTTTGCTATTGTCAGTTAAAGTTAAATTTATTTTTTTTCCTGATGAGAGTTTTCTAACAATATCATACATAGTAGACGACGTAGTGGTTGTTTTTCCTTCCTCTATGACTTCGACGTTATTTATTTGATTAATAAATATTAAGTCTAAATCTGTCGCTGTTATGGTGAGTTTTGAATTTTGTGCATCGAGTAATATGTTTGACAATATTGGAAGCGTACTTCGTTTTTCTATGACTCCTTGACAATAATTTAATGCTTGCTGTAGGTCTTGTTGGTTTACATTAAATTTCATTTTCTTTATTGCTATATAATATTTGATTTTTTAGTTTATCTATATTTGCAATCATATCTGGATCTTTTTCTTTTAATTTTTCAATAGTTTTAACTGAGTGAATTATAGTTGTGTGATCTCTATTTGAAAACTCTCTTCCAATTTCAGGCAGAGATTTTGAAGTCAAAATTTTTGTTAAATAAATTGCTGTTTGCCGTGGTCTTACTAGGTACCTCGATCTTCTTGATGAAAGCATTTCATTTTTACTAATCTTAAAAAATTTACACACAATAGTTTGAATGAGATCAATAGTTACTTTATTTTCATTTAAATTAAGTAAATCTTTTAAAATAACTTTTGTCTCAGCTAAATTTGGTATTTTGTTATAAATTCTCGAAAAAGATATAATTCTATTAATTGCACCCACCAATTCTCTTACACTTGTTGTGATTTTAATGCTTATAAAATCCTTAATTTCTTCAGGTATATTAAACTTTTCAGGATACAAATTATTTAAGTCACTTATTTTACTTTCAAGAATTTTTTTTCTGAGTGCTAAATCAGTTTTTTGAATATCCACAACTAGACCTCCTGCAAATCTTGACTTTATCCTCTCCTGAATTCTTGACAGCTTATTAGGAGATCTATCAGCAGAAATTATAATTTGGGAACCTTTGTCTAATAATGCATTAAAAGTATGAAAAAATTCTTCTTGCATTGCCTCTTTACCATTCATGAATTGTATGTCATCAATTAACAAAATATCTGTATTACGAAAATACTCTTTAAATTTGACCATATCATTAGATTTGATTGATTTAACAAATTGATACATAAAACGTTCTGCCGAAATAAACATAACTTTATTGTTTTTTTTCAGGTGATAACCAATTGCATTTAAAAGATGTGTCTTGCCCATTCCAACACCACCATAAAGATAAAGTGGATTATAATGTGAAATATTCTCTGAAACTTTAACAGAAGCCTCGTATGCTAATTTATTGCTGGAGCCAGTAATAAAGTTTTCAAAATTTTTGTTAGGATCTATTCGATTATATTGTAAATAAGAGTCTTTTATAAAAGAAACATTTTCTTTATTTTCTATGACATTAATATTATTTTCATCCTGAGTTGAGGTAGGTTTATTTTCAGTTATTTTGAATTCAATTCGAACAATTTCTTTTTTATAATTTTTTATAATTTTCAAGATTTGATCTAAGTATCTAGATGTAATCCAATCACGAATGAATCTGGTAGGTACAGATAATAAGATATAATTATTGATTTCTTCGACAAAAGTTATTTTTTTAAGCCAACTTTCGTAAATATCTAGTCCTAATTTATTTTTCATTTCAGCTTGAATTAAATTCCAATCAAGAATATCTGATTTAGAATCTTTTAAACTATTATTATTTATAGAATTGTTCATAAATGTGGAGAGTGTTCAGTTAGAACCATAATAAAATTAATGCAACAAATAATTTTCAAAAATAAAAAAAAAATAAAATCTAGGATTGTGTAAATTTTTTTTTTAAAAAAAAAGTATTTGACAAAAAAAAATAAAGAAAAATAAAAAAAAAATATAAATAAAATTTATAATTGAATTAAATAAGTTTGTTTATTTACTAAATCTAAATATTGTGTGGAAAATTTTTAAGATCACAGATTTTGTAGATTTAAAAGTTGTATTAGGATTAACAACCTGAAGTGTTATTAAACTAGATTGATGCTATTTTTTTGGTAAACCTTGAAACGTTTCTAGAAGCGTTTTGTTTCTTTACGATACCTGTTTTAGCTATTTTCATCAACTCAGAATTCAACTTAGGTAAGAACTTTAAAGCCTCAGACTTCTTTTTAGCTTCAATTAAAGAATTCATTTTCTTCAAAGCATTTTTATATCTACTTTTTCGAGCCTTGTTAACAGCTGTTTGTTTTGAAATTCTTCTAATTCTTTTGATTGCTGATTTTGTGTTAGCCATATGCGCAGGGGTATAACTTGAGAATGAATTTTGGTCAATTAAATAATTATTATATTTGGCAGATATTACAAAAAAAAGAAGATCTATTGGAAATCATTTTTTTTTTAATAATTCCGTTGCATCCAGACCTCTTACAATTAAGTCCCTTTCTCTCATAAACATTAAAATTCTTTTGGAAATTTCCTGATTTACCTGATGTGTTTTTAAAATCTCTAATACTTGATCCTCCCTTTTTGATAGCATTAATCAAAACCTTTTTAGAATTAAATATTATTTTTTTACAATCTTCTTTATTTAATAAAGATACTTTTTTATCAGGTTTAATTTTACATAAAAATAAAATTTCACTTGCATAAATGTTTCCTATCCCTGATACAAAATTTTGATCTAATAGAAAGTTTTTTATATTTTTTGTTTTTCCTTTTAAAAAAGAATAAATATAACTTAAGTTAAATTTTGATTGAAAAGGTTCTGGTCCAAGTTTAGAGAATCTTTTATCCAAAAAATGTTCATTAACCACTATTTCAAAAAAACCAAATCTTCTTGGATCGTTATATACAATTTTAAGATCATCAAAAACTATTTCTACGTGATTATGTTTTTTAGGCAATGTAGGTGAGCTATAAAAACTGGTATTCGTTACCAAACTTTTTTTTTGATTATAAATTAGATGAATAGTTCCTGACATACCCAGATGTAAAAGACAATAACTTTGATTTGACAGGCAAATAATCAGATATTTTGAAAATCTTTTTACTTTGATTATTTTTTTGCCTTCAAGGAATTTTGGAAAATTAAGTGGGATTTTAGTTCTTAAATTTCTATTTCTAACTATTACTTTTTTGACCTTTTTTTGTTTAATCTTTTTGTCTAAAGATTGACGTACAATTTCTACTTCTGGTAATTCTGGCATTTAATACTATATTGATTATATATTTTTGAATTATGCAACAATATCTACAAAATAAAAAAGGATTAGTCCAAAATGTGTTTAATCAAGTGTACGATCGTTATGATCTAATGAATGATTTTATGTCATTAGGGATTCATCGATTGTGGAAAAAAAGTCTATTAAATATGATGAATCCATCCAGTAATCAAAATTTAATTGATGTTGCTTGTGGTACTGGAGACATAGCTAAACTATTTGTTAAACATGTAAATAAATTATCTCACATTACATGTGTCGATCCAAATAAAGGGATGATAAGTAAAGGGAAAGAAAAGTTATCTAAGTTTAAAAATATAAATTGGATTATATCTCCAGCCGAAAAAATTCCTTTATCTGATAATTTATTCGACTTTTACACTATAAGCTTTGGTTTAAGAAACACTGCCAATATAGATAAGGCTCTTTCTGAGGCTTATAGAGTTTTAAGACCAGGGGGTCGTTTTTTATGCTTAGAGTTTTCAAAAATTCAAAATACAAATTTAGAAACCTTTTATAAAAATTACTCTAAGCTAATACCTTCTATTGGCAAGTTTGTTGTTGGTGAAAAACAGCCGTATGAATATCTAATTAAAAGTATTGAAGATTTTTTAAACCAGGAGGAATTAATTGATGCAATGGTTAAAAACAATTTTAAAAAATGTACTTATAGAAATTTATCAGGTGGAATAGTTTCTATTCATAGTGGATGGAAATTTTGATGGTAAAAAAATTAATTATTCTCTTTAAACTTGGAAGAAAAGTAGCTTGTTCTGATATTTTAAATATTGTATCAAAATTTAAGGAACCACCTTTAGCTATAAAGGTTTTATTTAAGATATTATCATTTTCCTTTTCACCAAAAAAACAAATGAATAAAAATAAAGATGAGGGAGAGAGATTGTCTGACTCTTTAGAGTCAATGGGAACAACGTTTATTAAACTTGGTCAATTTTTAGCAACCAGACCTGATATAATTGGTGAAGAACTTTCCAAAAAACTTGAAAACCTTCAAGATAAATTGCCACCATTTTCTCTGTTACAAGCTAAAGAAATAATTAAAAATGATTTAGGTAATGAAAGTTATGACTCTATAATAAATTTAAGTGAACCAGTTGCTGCAGCTTCAATTGCTCAAGTCCACAAAGCTCAAATTAATGACAATGGAGTTCTTAAGGACGTTGCAATTAAAATTCTAAGACCAAACATAAAAAAAATATTTAATGAGGAGATTGATGCAATAATGCTTTTTGCTTTCTTAATAGAATCATTTATTAAAAAGACAAAAAGGCTCAAGCTGGTAGAAGTAGTATTTTTATTAAAGGAAATTACAAATCTAGAGATGGATTTAAGATTTGAAGCAGCTGCTGCAAATGAATATGCTGAAAATACAAAGAATGATGTTGGATTTAGAGTTCCTCAAATTTATTGGAATTATACCAGCGAAAATGTAATGACCTTAGATTGGGTGGATGGAATATCTATTAGAGAAACGGAAGAACTAAAAAATAAAGAATTTAATACTGAAAAAATTGCGGAGGATATTATTCAAAATTTTTTAAGACATGCTGTAAGAGATGGTTTTTTTCATGCAGATATGCACCAAGGCAATATTTTCATAGATAATGATGGTCAAATTGTTCCTATTGATTTTGGAATTATGGGTAGATTAGATAAAATGAGTAAAAGATTTTTAGCTGAAATTTTATTTGGTTTTATTCAAAGAGATTATCGTAAAGTTGCTGAAGTACATTTAATTGCAGGTCTTGTGCCAAAAGAGGTTCCAATAGATGATTTAGCTCAAGCTCTAAGATCCATCGGTGAACCAATTTTTGGTCAAGCAGTTAAAGATATTTCAGGAGGAAAATTATTAAAGCAACTATTTGATGTAACAGAAAAATTTAACATGCAAACTCAACCTCAGCTTCTAATGTTACAGAAAACAATGGTTGTTGTTGAAGGTGTAGCTAGAAAATTAAATCCAAACACAAATATTTGGACCACTTCAAAACCAGTTCTTGAAAGTTGGCTAAAAGAAACAAAAGATCCAATGACAAAACTAAATGAGACACTTCAAAATACATCTGAAGTAATAAAAAGATTACCAGAATTTCCTGAAATTATGGATAAAGCTAATCAAGCTCTTACTTATCTTGCTAGTGGACAAATTCCACAAAACTCAAATTCCTATACTGCCTTAAACACTCAAAAATCAGAAATGACTGCTTTTAGAAACCAATCTATTATTGGTTTATTAATCCTTGTAATTTTTGGTCTTTTAATATTTTAATTCAGTCGATGAAAGATTTATCAAACAAAAAGGTTCTTTTTATAATATGTGGTGGAATTTCTGCATACAAAAGTCTTGAAACGATAAGAATGTTTAGAAAGAATAATGCTGAAATAAAAACAATACTAACTAAAAGTGCAAAGGAGTTTGTAACTCCATTATCTGTAGCCTCTTTATCTCAAGGTAAAGTTTATGATGATTTATTTAGCCTAGAAAATGAGACAGAAATGGACCATATTTCTTTATCAAGATGGGCCGATGTTATCATCGTCGCTCCAGCAACTGCCAACACCATTTCCAAATTAAGCCAGGGTAACTCAGACGACTTAGCATCCACAGTTATATTAGCTTCAAATAAACAAGTTTTTTTAGCTCCAGCAATGAATGTTAGAATGTGGGATCATCAGTCTACACAAAATAATCTAAAAACATTGAAAGGTTTTGGCTACAAAATTATTGGGCCTGAAATAGGTGATATGGCTTGTGGTGAATATGGTGAGGGTAAAATGTCTGAACCTTTAGTTATTTATGAAGAAATTCAAAATTTTTTATTTAGTAAAATCAAAAGTAATAAACTCAAAGCCCTAGTAACCGCGGGTCCTACTAATGAATATATAGATCCTGTAAGATTTATTACAAATAAATCTAGCGGTAAACAGGGTTACGAGATAGCAAAATCGCTCTATAAAAGAGGTTTTGATACCACTTTAATATCTGGACCTACAAACCTAAATATAGATGAAAATATTAAATTAATCAAAGTTGAGACTGCTGAAGAAATGTTTAAGGCCACTCAAAAAAATCTTCCGACTGACATAGCTGTATTTGCTGCTGCTGTTGCTGATTTCAAAGCTAGTTATGAACATAAAGAAAAGATTAAAAAAGTTGATAATTTAAAATTAAACTTAGAAAGGAATATCGATATTTTGAACTATGTTTCTAATCATAACTCTATGAGACCAAAAATGGTTATAGGTTTTGCTGCTGAGACAACAAGTTTAGAAAAAAATGCTGTGCAAAAATTAAAAGATAAAAATTGCGACTGGATAATAGCTAATGACGTCTCAAAAAATGAAAGTGGTTTTGATAATGAAAATAATGAAGTTACAATTTTCTATAAAAATGAAAAAATGAAAAAGGAGAAACTTTCATTAAAAAAGAAGTCAGAGATTTCAGAAGAAATTGTAGATAAAATAGTTGCTCAAATAAATTAATGGTTAAAGTTCTAATCAAAAAACTTGACCCAGCTGTACAATTACCTGAATATAAAACCAGTGGCGCATCAGGTGTAGACTTAATCGCATTTATAAAAGAACCCATTAATCTAGAACCTAAAACATCTGTTTTAATTCCCACAGGATTATCTGTTGCTTTCCCAGAAGATTACGAGATTCAAATAAGACCAAGATCAGGTTTAGCAGCCAAAAATAATATTAGTGTGTTAAATACTCCAGGAACAATTGATAGTGATTATAGAGGAGAAATAAAGGTGATCATCTATAATCATGGTAATGAAAATTTTTCAATTAATAATGGTGATAGAATTGCTCAAATGATATTAGCACCTGTGGTCAAGATGGAATTAGAGGAAAAAAATGATTTACCTAAGTCTATCAGAGGTAAAGGTGGATTTGGTTCAACAGGTAAATGAATATAAATTTAGATAAAAATCAAATAGAGAGATTTTCAAGACAAATAATTTTAAAAAATATTGGAAGCTTAGGTCAAAAAAAAATTATTGGAGCTAAAGTTTTAATTATTGGAATGGGGGGGGTTAGGTTGTCCTGCGGCTGAGTTTTTAGCAAGAGCAGGCGTAGGTGTTTTGGGCATTATTGACCCTGATATTGTTAATTTATCAAATATTCACAGACAAAGTCTTTACAGCATCGAAGACTTAAAAAAATCCAAAGTAAAGTCTGCTCAAAAAAAATTAAAAAAGATAAACTCAAAAATAAAAGTAAACGCGTATAAAATAAGATTAAATATTAACAATTATCAAAAAATTATAAAAAATTATGACTACATAATTGATGGATCAGATAATTTTGAAACAAAGTTTTTAATTAATGATGTTTCAAGAAAATATAAAAAATTTCTTGTAACTGGAGCAATAAGTAAATTTGATGGTCATATTTTTAGTTTTGATTTTAAAAATAAAAAAACACCCTGTATAAGATCTTTTTATCAAGAATATGAGATTTCAGACGATATATTAAATTGTGAATATGAAGGCATCTTGGGGACAGTAGCTGGTATAATAGGAATTATGCAAGCGAATGAAATTTTAAAAAAAATTTTATCTATAGGTAAAAATTTGAATGGTCAAGTTTTAGTTATAGATCTATTAAATTTGAATTTTAGAAAAATTAAATTTAAAAAGTTAAAAAATGTTAAAAAAAAAATCTAAAATTTTTCTTATAACTTTATTTTTATTATCTTTTACCTCACTAAGTTATGCTCAAGAAACTTTCTTGTCTTTAAAGAAAAGTAAAGTGAATGTAAGGTATGGACCGAGTTTTGAATCTCCTATAAAGTTTATTTATAAAAAAGTGAATTTGCCTCTTAAGCAAATTGATAAAAAAGAGAACTGGCGAAGAGTAATTGATTTTAAAAACAACAGCGGATGGATACATTGGTCCCAATTAAAAAAAATAAATTCAATCATTCCCACAAAAGACAAAATTTTATTCGAAAATCCGACAAATTTTTCTAAACCATTGGCTAAAATTAAAAGTGGAAGAGTTCTAATAGTCCAAAAATGCAATGGAATTTGGTGCAAAATAAATACGGATGATTTTGAAGGTTGGATAAAGACAGACAATATTTGGGGTGTATTAGATTAAGAGTTTTTTGATTTACTCGCCCACCACTTATCTAAAATAAAATACCATATAGAATTAGCTATTGGTTCTACTATTGCGTCGGTTAGTGCTATCATAAAGCTGACATCAGCAACAAACATTAAAACAGTTATAGCTATAGCAAAATGACCAATTGTATAAATAATGGTTCTTAAAATTGAACCTCTATTATTTGTGTAAATCTGACCAGCAGCTTTGAATATGCCAGTTGTTAATTCCATTATTTTTTAAACGGACTATCAAGCACACAAGCAACTAGGTGCACTCTAGCCTGTTCTCCACCATTAAAAAAATTATGATATTTCGTATTATTTGTTATCCACACCTTACCATCAGCTGGAAGATGTTTTGCTACATTTTCAATTACCATTGAACAGCCCTTATTAGTTATGATGGGTACATGCAGTCTACATTCAGGATCTTTATGCCAGCTTAATGTCGATCTTGGCTCTTTTAATAATAATCTAACTCTACCTAGTTTAAACCTTTTACTTAAAGTGTCGTAAACTTCTTTAAAATAAGTATTTTCAAATTCAGGAACCAATTGAGTATATTTTGACTCATCTATATCAACATCTCGAGAAACTTCTTTTCCAGTTTCATCGGCAATTGTCCAATATTTTCCTCTTATATTATTTCCCTCAATAGAACTTCTATCGTTTGGAATTTGATTTAATGGTATTGCGCCAAAGTGGGTAACCCCGGGAGAATTGAATTTTTTAGCTTTTAAAACTTTATCCAAATCATTTCTTAGTTTTGATATATCAAAATTAAGATTAGGAACTTCGTAGAAGTCCTCAAAATTTGCTGATCCCATATTTTTTGTCCTGTTTTATAGAATTAGTTTAATTTCAAATCAAATCGATCAGAATTCATAACTTTTACCCATGCCGCGATAAAATCTTTAACAAATTTATCACCCGAATCTTCACATGCATAAACTTCTGCTAGAGCTCTCAGTTGAGAATTTGAACCAAAAATTAAATCAACTCTTGTCGCTTTCCATTTAGTTTTTTGAGTTTTTCTATCTTTACCGATAAATGTTTGTTCAGATTTATCTTCCTCTTTCCAAGTCGTATTCATGTCTAAAAGATTTATGAAATAATCGTTAGTAAGAGAACCAGGTCTGTTTGTAAAAACACCATGTTTTGAGCTATCAAAGTTTGTGTTTAATACTCTCATACCACCCACAAGTACGGTCATTTCTGGAGCTGTTAAACCCATTAATTGAGCCTTATCAACTAGTTTTTCCTCTGCAGAAACATTTGAAGCTCCACCATTTAGGTAGTTTCTAAAACCATCTGCTTGTGGTTCTAGAAGACCAAATGAGTTAATATCAGTCTGATCTTGTCTTGCATCTCCCCTTCCTGCTGAAAATGGAACTTGAACTTTATAGCCAGCTTTTTTTGCAGCCATTTCGATTCCAACACCACCAGCTAGTACAATTAAGTCTGCCATTGTAACAGTTTTCTTTTTACTATCGAATTTGCTTTTAATTTTTTCTAAAGCTTTAATTACAGCTGATAATTTTTTAGGATTGTTCACTTTCCAATTTTTTTGTGGTTCCAACATTATTCTTGCACCATTAGCACCACCTCTTTTATCAGAGCCTCTAAACGTAGATGCTGAAGCCCATGCAGTAGAAACTAAATCTGAAATTGATATTTTTGATTTAGAGATTTTGTTTTTTAAATCTTTAATATCATTTGATTTAAGTTTATATTTAGGTTTATTAATTGGATCCTGCCAAATAAGTTGTTCTTTTGGAACCTCACTACCAAGATAGCAAACTCTTGGTCCCATATCCCTATGAGTTAATTTAAACCATGCTCTTGCGAAAGCATCGTGAAACTCTTTTGGATTTTGATGAAAATGTTTAGTGATAGGTCCATAGCTAGGGTCAACTTTCATTGATATGTCGGTTGTTTGCATCATTGGTGGATGCAGCACACCTTTTTGATGTGCATCGGGAACCATTTTAATCTCTTGCCCATTTTTCTTCGGAGTCCATTGATGAGCACCAGCTGGGCTTTTTGTGAGCTCCCATTCATGTCCATATAAACAATCCAAATAACCCATATCCCATTGTATTGGATTTTGAGTCCAAGCGCCCTCAATACCACTACTTATTGTATCAACACCTTTTCCAGATTTATATCCACTATTCCATCCTGTTGACTGGTCTTGAAGTCTTGAAGCTTCGGGATCCGGTCCTTTATAAGACTCTGATGCTGCACCATGAGATTTTCCAAACGTATGTCCTCCAGCGACTAATGCTGCTGTCTCATAGTCATTCATAGCCATTCTACCAAATGTCTCTCTAATATCATGCGCTGCTAGTTTTGGATCTGGATTAGCATCTGGACCTTGCGGATTTACATAAATTAAACCCATATGAGAAGCTCCTAATGGCTGTTCTAAATCTCTTTTTCCGCTATATCGTTCCACACCTAACATTTCTTTTTCTGAACCCCAATAAATATCATCCTCTGGTTCCCAAATATCAGTTCTGCCAGCTCCAAAACCGAAAGTTTTAAAACCCATTGAATCTAAAGCCACATTTCCAACAAGTATGAATAAATCTGCCCATGAAATTTTTCTTCCATATTTCTTTTTAATAGGCCATAAAAGTAATCTGGCTTTATCTAAATTTACGTTATCTGGCCAAGAATTAAGTGGCGCAAATCTTTGATTGCCTGTTCCTGCTCCACCTCTACCATCACCAGTTCTGTAAGTTCCTGCGGCATGCCAAGCTAATCTAATAAATAATGGACCATAATGACCATAATCTGCTGGCCACCACTCTTGGGAGTCTGTCATTAATTTTTTTAAATCTTTTTTTAATGCTTTGTAATTTAATTTTTTAAATTCTTTTGCATAATCAAATTTTTTATCCATAGGGTTAGATAAATTTGAATGCTGACTAAGAATTTTAAGATTTAAACTATTTGGCCAAAAGTCTCTTACTGTTTGACCTCTTCCTGCAGAAAACTTTGCAGGTGTTCCTGCACCGGTAAAAGGACATTTACTCATTTGATTGGCTTTAAAAGACTTATTTTTGAAATTTTCAGTACTCATAATTTTTGTATTTCCCCCATGGTTATTAGAATTATCAATTTATAATAGTTCTAAACTAAATGTCAACAGTTTAGAACGATTATAATATAAATTTAAAAAGAAAGATTTTTAATTCTGATTTTGAGTATCACTCGCAACTCTTACTAAAACTTCCACAGAACTAATTTTTTTTCCTGTAATATTATTTTTGATATTTACTTTTCCAATTTCGTTATCATTACAATCTATAAGTAAATTTGTGTCCTCATCATAAAAATGATGATGTTTAGTAATATTTGTATCAAAATAACTTTTATCGCTACTGATCGTAATCTCTTTTAAATATCCTTTATCTTTAAAAGCATGAACTGTGTTATAAATTGTAGCTAGAGATATTTTTTCATTAAAATTTTCTGAAATGTTTTTTGCTAAATCATTTATGGTAAAGTGAAATGTTTTATCTCTATTAAATAAGACTCGGCAAATTTTAAGTCTTTGTTTAGTAGGTCTAAGACCAGAATTTCTTAATTTGCTAACAAATTCGCTATTTTTTAACATTGTTTATTATAATAGTTCTAAACTTTATGTATATTATAATGGTTTAAAATCAAGTAATAAGGTGATCTATTTATGAAAAAAAACTCCTATTCTTATGAAGAACTTATAAGTTGCGGAAACGGAGGTCTTTTTGGTCCTGGAAATGCAAAATTACCACTTCCACCAATGTTAATGTTTGATAGAATTACAGAAATTAATGACAAGGATGGTGCTTTTAAAAAAGGCTCTTTAAAAGCTGAACTAGATATAAAGAAAGACCTTTGGTTTTTTGATTGTCATTTCAAAGAAGATCCTGTGATGCCAGGATGTCTTGGACTTGATGCTATGTGGCAACTCGTAGGATTTTATTTGGGCTGGATCGGAAATCCAGGAAAAGGCAGGGCCTTAGGCGTTGGTACTGTAAAATTTACAGGAGAAGTTTTACAAAATGTTAAATTAGTCAAATATGAAATCGATATGAAAAAAATTATGTCTCCTGGTGGTACAACTGTTGGTTTGGCTAATGGGATATTGTTAGCAGACGAAAAAAAAATTTATTCAGCAGACAATTTAAAAGTGGGATTATTTAAATAATGAGAAGAGTTGTAATAACTGGTTTAGGTGTAGTTTCTTGTTTGGGTAATAATCAAGAAGAAGTTCATCAATCTTTATTAAATTCAAAATCAGGAATCTCATTTGCTGAAGAATATAAAGAGCATAATTTAAAAAGTCATGTTCATGGTAAACCAAAAATCAAACTTGAAGATCATATAGATAGAAAAACAATTCGATTTATGGGTTCAGGCTCAGCTTATAACTATATTGCGATGAAAGAGGCAATCAAAGATGCTGGTCTTGAGGAAAAAGAAGTAAGCAATTTTAGTACCGGTATAGTCATGGGATCTGGAGGCCCTTCAATTGAGAATGTGATTTTAGCAGCTGACAAAACAAGAGCAAAAACCCCAAAATTAATGGGTCCTTTTATAGTTCCGAGAACCATGGCAAGTACCGCATCTGCTACTTTAGCAGTTCCATTTAAAATCAAAGGAACTAATTATACAATGAGTTCTGCATGCGCAACTAGTGGTCACTGCATTGGAAATTCAATGGAACTAATTCAAATGGGTAAACAAGATATTGTTTTTGCTGGTGGAAGCGAGGAAATACATTGGGCAATGACAGCGATGTTTGATGCTATGACTGCACTATCATCAAAATATAACGATACACCCCAATCAGCATCAAGAGCATATGACAAAACCAGAGATGGATTTGTAATCGCTGGTGGAGCTGGTGTGTTAGTTTTAGAGGAATATGAACATGCAAAAGCTAGGGGTGCCAAAATTTATGCTGAGTTGACAGGTTATGGTGCCACTTCAGATGGATATGACATGGTAGCTCCATCTGGAGAAGGGGCTGTCAGATGTATGAAAATGGCAATGGCTACCACAAAAAACAAAATTGATTATATTAATACTCACGGAACTTCTACACCAGTAGGTGACATAACTGAACTAAAAGCTATTAAGGAAACTTTTGGAGAACAAATTCCAAAAATAAGTTCAACAAAGTCTTTATCAGGTCACCCCTTGGGTGCTGCATCAGTTCATGAGGCTATATATTGCTTAATTATGATGAAAAATAATTTTATTGCTGGATCAGCAAATATTTCTGAAATGGACGAAGATGCTAAAAAATTTCCAATAGTTTCGAAAACTGAAACCAACTCCACTTTAAATACAGTGATGTCAAATAGTTTTGGTTTTGGTGGAACTAATGCTGCTTTAATTTTTGAAAAGGTTTATTTATGAGTTTAATGAAAGGTAAAAAGGGATTAATCATGGGTGTTGCTAATGAAAGATCTATTGCCTGGGGTATTTCTCAAAAACTTTCAGAGGCTGGAGCAGAACTAGCATTTACATATTTAGGGGATGCCTTAAAAAAAAGAGTAGTTCCTTTAGCAGAAAAATTAAACTCAAATATAACTTTTAGTTGCGATGTTGAAAAAAAAGAGGACATAATAAAACTATTCGATGATATAAAATCAAAATGGAGTGAAATTGATTTTGTAGTTCACGCTGTTGCCTTTTCAGATAAATCAGAACTATCAGGTGAATATTTAAATACCTCTAGAGAAAACTTTTTAAAAAGCATGTTAATATCATGTTTCTCTTTTACTGAAGTTGCAAAAGAAGCATCAAAAGTAATGAAACAAGGTGGTAGTTTGCTGACTTTAACTTATGAGTCCACCAAAGCTATTCCAAATTATAATGTTATGGGTGTTTGTAAGTCAGCCTTAGAGGCTAGTGTTAAATATTTGGCAAGAGATCTTGGTATAAAAGGCATGAGAGTAAACGCAATAAGTGCAGGGCCAATTAAAACATTAGCTGCTTCTGCAATCGGTGATGCTAAATTTTTGTATAAATGGAATGAAGACCACTCTTTTCTAAAAAGAAATGTTGATATTCATGATGTGGGAAATTCAGCTTTATACCTATTAAGCGATCTTGCGAGTGGTGTAACTGGTGAAATTCACTATGTAGATGCTGGATATAATAAAGTTGGAATGCCTGATCCACAAAATATTAAATAAATTCTATAATAATTTTTTTATTTTTGATGTTGGTAAAATTACAAGATTATTTATATTTGAATATTTATTAGCAGATATTTTTTTGTAAGATAGGTTTAAACATTTTGACAATTTTTTAAAAAGTTTAGGCCAATTGTCTAAAGTAATTTCAATAATTTTTGTTCTTTTTTTACAAAAAAGAATATTAGTTAACCCGGCTCCATGAAGGCCGACTACTAACTTTGCATTATTAAAAATAAGAGCTTGTTCTAAAAAAGAGTAATTTGATAAAATTAATACATTAAATCCCTTTTTAATAAGGTAATTTTCAATTTCTAAATTATTTTTAAGATTTCTTTTATTCTTTAGATTAGCATCAGCTCTGCTTATAAAGATTTTTTCATATTTATATTTTGGTGATTTAAGTTTCTTTCTGGCTTCAGTTAAAACTTTATTTTTTAAATAAGACAATAAATTTTTATTTAAATATTCAAAATTCTCATTATTGGAAGATAAAGTTATTTTATCAAATTGCATAAACTTATATTTGCTTAAATTGATAAAGTTAGTTCTTTTATTATCGATAAAACAGTTTAAAGATTCTATTTGGTATTTCTTTTTATAGTTAGGCACAAGAAGGTTAAGTAACTTTTCTTTTTTGATTTCGTTTTTAAGAATTATAAGTCTTGGTAAAACATCTATTACCCAATGATAATAATTATCCTTAGCGTCTCTACCTGATACTATTGAAATTACTTTTAAATTAATCTTTTTACAAAATTTTACGAGGCCATATTTTAGGATATTTGAGTCAGGTGATAGACCATCAACGTCAATAGATAACTTTTGTAAAATAATATTCTTATAAATATAAAAATATTTTCCTTCAGATGAGTCCATATAAATTTTACCATCATTTAAGTTGAAAATTTCATAATTTTTTCTGCCAAACTTAATATTTGATTTTGAAAAATATTTTTTCTCTTTGTTGGTGATAATTAATTTTTTATTAAATAAAAGAAAAAAATATTTTAAAGTTTTTTTATAAAATTTTTGTACTTTACTCATTGAAAACAAATATAAATAATTTTACTAACTCTAAATTAAAATTAATTAAATTAATCTTTAATTAAATATTTGATTTTTTTGATAACAAATCAGGTCTCTCCCAATTTTTAAAAAATGATAATTTTTTTTTTTCATTTTATCTAAAAGATCAATAATTTCAAACTTTTTGGCATGTATCCACTCAAAGATAATTAATGGTTTCAAATCAATTTTATCCATAAAGTTATTTACTAAATTACAATCATATCCTTCGGTATCTACTATTAACAAATCAAAATCTTGGTAATTAAAATCTTCAATTATCTGTTGAAAAGTTATACATGATATTTTTTTTGAAGTTATATGGTTTCTTTTTATTCCATGCTTTATTAAATGATTTTTGTCAAAAGAAGATAAAACATTAAGCCAACCTACATTACTATCATTATATTTTTTTTTGTAGTAGTCTTTAAAATCTAAATCAGGAGTATATATTGTCTTTTCACCATTTGTGAAATCAACAGCTTTATTTAAACATTTAACTTTATTAAACGATTTACAATTTTCCTCTAATTTTTTGAAAGCATCATCAATAGGCTCAATAAGAATTGCATCTATATCTTGATTTAAGAATTTAAATAAAAAGTCATCACTTTTTCCATCATTAGCACCAACTTGAATTACTTTTTTAATTTTTTTTTCCTTGATCAATGGAAATAAAAAATCCTCAACTTTAATTGAATATTTTTCTACTGATCTTTCTACTTTAGCAGAATCTTTATCAATTAATTTGTAACCTATTAAACTAATTAATTTTTTCAAAAATTTAAATTTTTTGATATCGTGACTCAAAAAAAATCTCTTAAGTTACTGCTTGTTTAATGGATAATTTTACTTTTCCTCTATCAAAGCCTATTACTTTAACTTTTACTTCATCACCCTCTTTTACAACATCAGTAACTTTAGCAACTCTTTTATCTGCAAGTTCTGAAATATGAACAAGTCCATCTTGTTTTCCTAAAAAATTAACAAATGCACCAAATTCCATAATCTTCATAACTTTACCTGAATAAATTTTATTTAATTCAGCTTTTGCTGTGATATCTTTAATCATTTGCATAGCAATGTTTCTAGACTCTTCATCCGGAGCTGCAACTGTTACGACTCCCTCGTCATTTACATCGACTTTAGCACCTGATTTTTCAACAATCTCCCTGATTGTTGCACCACCTTTTCCAATAACAGCAGCAATGTCTTTCTTATCAACATTAATTTTTTCCATTTTTGGAGTATGTTTTCCAACATCAGATCTTGATGCTGATAATGCTTTATTCATTTCTCCTAAAATATGAACCCTTCCTTCTTTAGCTTGACTTAAGGCTTGCTCCATAATTTCAAAAGTAATACCCGTAATTTTGATATCCATTTGTAGTGAAGTAATTCCATCTTTAGTTCCAGCAACTTTAAAGTCCATATCGCCTAAATGATCTTCATCACCCAAAATATCTGATAACACACTAAAATCATCACCTTCTTTAATTAAACCCATTGCTATACCTGCAACAGGTTCTTTTATTGGTACTCCCGCATCCATTAATGCAAGTGATGTTCCACAAACAGTAGCCATTGATGAAGAACCATTGGATTCTGTAATTTCTGATACTACTCTAAAAGTATAAGGAAATGACTCTTTTGAGGGTAATGAAGAGTGAATAGCTCTCCATGCTAATTTACCATGACCTATCTCTCTTCTACCAGTTCCTATTCTTCCTGTCTCACCAACGGAAAAAGGTGGAAAATTATAATGAAGCATAAACCTTTCTCTTTGTAATCCATCTAAGCTTTCAATTCTTTGCTCATCATCAGATGTACCTAATGTGGCAGTTACGATAGCTTGCGTTTCGCCTCTGGTAAACAAAGCAGAGCCATGTGTTCTTGGCAAAACACCAACCTCACATGAGATTGGCCTTACATCAGACAAACCCCTACCATCAATTCTATTTTTATTTTTTAAAATATCTGTTCTGACTATTGTTTTTTCAAGATTTTTTAGTTCAGAATTTACATCAAGATCTGTATAGTTTTCGTCTTCCTCATAAAGTTTTTTTGCTTTATCAGTAATTTCTGAAATTTGATTTGATCTGTCTTGTTTGTCTCTTGTTGCGAATGCTTTTTTAAGATCTGCGGTAAAAGTTTCCTCGAGTTTTTTCTTCACATCAGATAAATCTTTCTTTTCAACAGTCCACTCAGGTTTTCTACATTCTTTAGCCAGTTCCTCTATCATTTTAATCACTGGAACAAATCCTTCATGACCGAATTTTACTGCATTTAACATCTCTTCCTCTGTCAACCCGCTTGCTTCAGACTCAACCATAAGCACAGCATCTTTTGTACCAGCAACAACTAAATCTAATTTTGATTTTTCAAGTTCAGTTTTTGATGGATTTAAAATATATTTACCATCAATATATCCAACCCTAGAGGCACCAACGGGGCCCATAAATGGCATTCCTGATATAGCTAAGGCTGCAGATGATGCAATAATTGATAAAATGTCTGCCTCATTTTCTTTATCATAAGAAATTACAGTTGGTAACAACTGGACTTCATTTTTAAATTCATCAGGAAACAACGGTCTGATCGGTCTATCAATTAATCTTGAGATTAATGTTTCACTTTCAGTTGGTCTTGCTTCTCTTTTAAAATATCCACCAGGAATTTTTCCTGCTGCATAATATTTTTCCTGATAATTTACAGATAATGGAAAGTAATCCATGTCTGGATTTACTTTTTTTGCTCCAACGACTGTTGCTAAAACGACTGTCTCCCCACATGTTGCGATAATTGCTCCGTCTGCCTGTCTTGCTACTTTACCTGTTTCTAAACTTATCTGCTTCCCCGCTACTTCAATTTCCTTCTTGTATACTTTAAACATTTCATTTCCATTTCGTTTCGTTCGTTTCGTTCGTTTCGTTCCATTCCGTTCTATCTACCTTGACTCTTATTTTCTCAAATTCAATTTCGACAGGACATTCTTGTAAGAATCTACCTTATTTCTTTTAAGATAATCTAACAATTTTTTTCTTCTATTGACCGCTCTCAATAATCCAACAGATGAATGTTTATCTTTTTTGAATTGTTTGATATGTTTTGAAAGCGTTTCAATTTTTTCTGTTAGCAAAGCAATTTGGATTTCTGACGATCCAGTATCTTTTTCATGCATTGCTAACTCTTGAGCTTTTTTGTTCATACTTCTTTTTTCCTATTTATTTGTTTGTTTAATTAAATTCTCTATTTTTTCAGCATACTCAAAAGACTCGTCTTTTCTAAAAAGTAATTTTGGTAAAAATTTCATCACTACTTTTTGAGATAAAATTTTTCTAATTAAAAATGAGTATTCTTTCAAAGTATTAACAGTTTCTTCTGCATTTTTTCCTCCGAGAGGAAGTACATACGCTTTGGCTATTTTCAAATCTTGACTCATTCTGACTTCAGTAACTGTTATAGTATTTGTTTCTAAGTTTGGAACTTTAGCCTCATTTCTTATAAAAATCATGCTTAAAGATTGTTTAATCATTTCACCCACTCTTAATTGTCTCTGTGAAGTTGGTTTACCTATTCTATCTGCCATTAAATTGTCCTCTCCTTAGATGTAACACTAAAAGCCTCTATAGTATCATTTTTTTTAAAATCCATGTAATCTTTGAGTGCAATTCCACATTCTTGACCATTGTTAACCTGTTTTACTTGGTTTTTTTCTCTAAACAAACTTCCAACTTTTCCTGTAAAAACTATTGAACCATCTCTAATTACTCTTACGTCTGAATTACTATTAATTTCTCCATCAATTACTTTAGAACCAGCAACTTTTCCAGCTCCTGAAACTTTGAAAATTTCTAAAATTTGCGCAGTCCCAATTACTTTCTCTTCTAAATCAGGAGTTAATAATCCAGACATTCTTTTTTTTACGAAATCTAAAACCTCATAAATAATATTGTATGATGAAATATCTATTTTCTCATTTTCGGCAAGTTTTTTAGCCTCCTTGCTTGGCTTTACGTTAAACGCTATCAAAACTGCATTTGAGGCCTTTGCCAAGGTCACATCTGTTTCAGTTACCATTCCAATATCTGCTAAAATTATCTTTGGTTTTACCTCATCATGCTCAATTTGACTGATGGCACTTTTTATTGCCTCCGAGGATCCGTGAACATCAGACTTGATTATAAGATTTAATTCTTCAGTGGACTTATTAGAAAAAGCAGACTCTTGAGTGGCAAATGTTAAGGGATTTTTACCATCTTTACTCTCTTGTGCTCTGTTTTCACTCAAAGTTTTAGCCTCTTTCTCATCATCTAAAACTATAAAATCATCTCCAGCTCTTGCAGCACCATTTATGCCAAGTATTTCTACTGGAGAAGATGGTAGAGCTTCATCAATATTTTTTCCCTTATCGTTAATAATAGCTCGAATTTTTCCCCATTTTAAACCACTTACAAAAAAATCTCCTTTTTTTAAAGTTCCCGTAGTCACAATTATAGTTGCAACTGGTCCTCTTCCAATATCAATTTTCGATTCTAAAACAACCCCTGTGGCTTTTGACTCAAAATCAGTTTTAAGGTCTAGAATTTCAGCTTGAAGAATAATTGCATCAATAAGTTTGTCTAGGTTTGATTTAGTTTTTGCTGATATCTCTACCATCAAAGTGTCTCCTGATAAATCCTCAGCTATTAATTCATGTTCAAGTAATTGATTTTTAATTTTTTGAGGATCAGCCTCAGGTAAATCACATTTATTAATCGCTACAACTATTGGTACATTTGCAGCCTTTGCATGTTTTATTGACTCAATAGTTTGAGGTTTCACACCATCATCAGCCGCAACAACTAGAACAACAATATCTGTAAGCTTTGATCCTCTTGCTCTCATTTCAGTAAAAGCTGCATGGCCTGGTGTATCAATAAATGTTAATTTATTAGACTGATGGTCTATTTGATAAGCACCAATGTGTTGAGTTATTCCTCCAAACTCTCCTGATACCACATTTGCGCTTCTCAAGACGTCTAAAACTGAAGTTTTCCCATGGTCCACATGGCCCATAACTGTGATTATTGGTGGTCTATTCTTCAAATTTTCAGTCCTTGAAGCTTTAATTTTTTGGATTATCTCCTCTGCTTTTTCCTCTCGAATTGGGTTATGACCAAATTCTTTAACTAAATATTCTGCAGTATCAGCCGCTAGATTTTGGTTTATTGTTACTGTTACTCCCATCCCAAACATATGTTTAATTATATTACTTGACTGTTCTGCCATTCTGTTTGCAAGTTCTCTAACAGTAATCACTTCTGGAATATTTATATCTCTTTTGACAGGCTTCAAATTTTCTTGGGCTTCCTCTTTAGTTAGACTTCTATTTTCTTTTTGTCTTGCTCTTTTAACAGAAGCCAAACTTCGTTCTCTAGCTTCAATTTGATCACTCAAAGCTCTTGAAACTGTTAATTTTAATTCTCTTTTTTTGGTATTAGATTTTATCGATTTTTTATTCTTATTTTCATTTTCCTCTTTCAGTCTTTTGGTGGCTCTTTGCTCAGCTAATTTACGTCTTTCAAAATCACTTGTTAGAGGCGGTGATTTGGGGATGTAATTCGGTTTACCGAAAGTTCCTTTATTGCTTGTAAAATTATTTTTAATCTTTGATGGATTTGACTTAAATGATCCACCTCTACTAGTAAATTTACCAGTTTGTTTTTCGATTATTACAGAATTCTTTCCAAGATTTTTTGCTTTATCTATATTTCTGATAGACTTTTTGGCTATACCACCTGATATTGTTAATTTTGTTTTTTTTTCCATTACGCATCTCTCAATCTTTATAAACAATATTTCTTGCAGACATAATCAGTCCATCTGCTTCTTCTTTAGATAAGGCAAAATCCTCTAGATAACCTTGAATTTTTACTCTTTCACCTTTTACTACATCGTATCCACCAGTTAACTCATCTGATGCTAGATCGGCAAAATCTTGCAGTGTAAGGATTTTTTGATCACCTAGGGTGACCAACATTCCAGGAGTTAACCCCTTTAAATTAATTAGTCCGTCATCCAAACCTAATTCTTTAATCCTTTCAGAAATATCTTCTTGATCTTTTTGATGAAACTCTTTTGCTCTCTCTATCAGAGCTTTTGCAGTTTCTTCCTCTATGCCTTCAATTTTTAATAAATTTTCTGCCGAACTATCTTTTATATCGTCAATGGTGGAATAACCTTCGGCCACAAGAAGTTGTCCAAGTGTTTCATCTAACTCTAAATTCTTAACAAAATTTTCTGTTTTCTCCCTAAACTCTAATTGTCTTCTTTCTGAGTCCTCTGCATCTGTCATAATATTTATTTCAAAATTCAATAATTTTGTAGCAAGCCTTACATTTTGTCCTCTTCTCCCAATAGCTTTACTTAAATTTTCTTCAGTAAGAATCACATCTAGTTTTTTTCTTTCTAAATCTACATTTACTCTTTGCACTTCAGCTGGTGATAAAGCATTAGATACTAATATTGCAGGATCCTCAGACCAGTTTACAATATCAATTTTTTCACCTTGTAATTCATTAACTACCGCTTGAACTCTCGATCCTCTCATTCCCACACATGCTCCAACTGGATCTAATGAGGTATCAACTGCTTTAACACAAATTTTTGCTCTACTTCCTGGATCTCTAGAAGATGATTTAATTTCAATCAGACCATCATAAATTTCAGGAACTTCTTGAACAAAAAGTTTTTCCATAAATTTTGGGTGAGCTCTTGATAAAAAAATTTGTTGCCCGCGAGGTTCTCGCCTTACATCGAAACAGTAAGCTTTAATTCTATCTCCAGCCTTTATATTCTCTCTTGGTATAATTTCATTTTTTTGAATTATTGCTTCTGTTCTTCCGAGATCCACAATTACATTTCCAAACTCTAATCTTTTTACTATTCCACTTAAAATTGTGTCTTTTTTATCAATAAAATCGTTAAATTGTCTTTCGCGCTCTGCCTCCCTAACATTAAAATTAATTACTTGTTTAGCTGTTTGAGCAGCTATTCTTCCAAAATCAAATGAAGGAAGTGGTTGTAAAACTTCATCTCCAATCACTTTATCTTTATTGGTCTCATTCAATGTAATGGCATCCTCTAATTTAATCTCAGTGTTTGTATTTTCTGGATTTTCTGTGACTATCAATTTTCTAAAAATTTCAATATCGCCATTATCTCTATTGATCATTACTTTGATCTCGTTATCCTGACCAAATTTAGATTTTGCTGCTTTAGCAATTCCAGTTTCCATAGAACTAATAATGAGTTCTTTATCAATTGATTTTTCCAAAGCTACTGCCTCTGCGATTCTCAATAGTTCAAGTTTATCTGCTCTTTTATTTAACATAGTTTTGTTTACTCCAAAAAAAAATGGGCCAAAGCCCATTTTGATAATTCAACAATGTAAGTGAATTTATAAAAGTTTTTTTTTATTTTTCAATAAAAACTATTTTAAGAAAATGTTAGATTTATTGGTATTTTCCCAAGAAAAAGCACCTTCTTTATCCGGCTCTCTTCCAAAATGTCCATATGCAGATGTTTTTTCATATATAGGTTTATTAAGCCCCAACATCTCTCTTATTCCTCTTGGGCTAAGATCAAAACTTTCTTTAATCTTATCTTCAACAAATTTATTTTTATCTAAATCATTATCAAAAAGATTCACATAAATAGATAAAGGTTTTGAAACACCAATTGCATAAGCTAATTGGATCAAACATTTATCAGCAATTTTCGATGCAACAACATTTTTGGCGATATATCTGGCTGCATAAGCTGCGGACCTGTCAACTTTAGTTGGATCTTTTCCAGAAAAAGCTCCACCACCATGTGGAGCAGCTCCACCATAAGTATCTACAATAATTTTTCTACCTGTTAGGCCACAATCTCCATCAGGACCTCCTATTACAAAATTTCCAGTTGGATTTACATAAAATTCATCTTCATTAAAACCCTCCAAAAAATTTTTTGGTATAGAATTTATCAAATATGGTCTCAATAATTCCCTTACCTGTTCTTGGTTAACATTTGCAGTATGCTGAGAAGAAATTACGACTGATTTAACTTTTGAAGGTTTACCATTTTCGTATTCAAAAGTAACCTGACTTTTAGAGTCTGGTTCTATATTTTTTAACTTACCTGATTTTCTATCCTCAGCCATTAATCTTAAAATTTTATGGGAAAAATGAATCGGTGCAGGCATTAAAACATCAGTTTCATTGCAGGCATAACCAAACATAATACCTTGATCTCCTGCACCCTCTTCTTTATTTCCTGAAGAGTCTACACCCATAGCAATGTCACTTGATTGTGAATGAAGATAACTCTCTATTTTTGTAGCTTCTTTCCAAGTAAAACCATCTTGATCATATCCGATATCTTTAATGCATTCTCTTACTTTATTGATTAAATCATCTTTTTTAATTTCTGGCCCTCTAACCTCACCAGCTAACACAACTTTATTAGTAGTTGTTAGAGTTTCACATGCAACTCTCGAATATGGATCGTTTGATAAATAAGTGTCTACCACCATGTCAGATATCCTATCCGACACTTTATCTGGGTGTCCCTCTGAAACAGACTCACTTGTGAAAAGAAAATTTTTTAAATTACTCATTTTTGATTCTATTAAATGAAAAAGTTAAAACAATATACAACAAAATTAATGCGAAAAATATATTATTTCCATACTTAGAAAACAATGTTGGTTTAAAATCTCTTATGACTTCTAAATCAATGTAACCTGAAACCCCATAGTCTATTTTATTCTCAATATAACCTAATGGATTTATAATTGCTGCCATCCCGTTGTTAGATGATCTAATTATATACTTTCCATTTTCGACTGCTCTAAATTTACTATGGATAAAATGTTGTTTGGGTCCAATAGATTTACCAAACCATCCATCTTCTGAAATATTCAATATAAAATCGAAATCAAAATCATTAGTCAAATTTCCACTATATATAATTTCATAACAAATTAACGGCAAAAAATTAATTTGTTTAAGATCATCGTGGATTTCTATAATCTTTCTGTTAGTACCTTTATCAAATGATCCAATATTTTTTGTGATTGTTCTTAAACCAAATTTGTTAAGAATATTTTCAATAGGTACAAATTCACCGAAAGGTACAAGTTTAATTTTGTTATAATTATCAATTAAATTTAATTTACTATCAAATATTGAAAATGAATTATAATAACTGTAATCATTGTTAATAGTTTTTCTGCTTGTTATTCCTAAACCGATTAAGTGATTTTCACTAAAATATTTTTCAAATATGTCATTGTATAAATCTAATTGATCTTCATAAGTGTTGGGTATTATTCCCTCTGGCCATACAAAAAATGTCTTTTTTTCTTCAATGGGTGAACTAATTGAAATTAGCTCATTAATCACATTCTCTGCATTAACGTTTTTATAGTACCTATCTAAACTTATATTTGCTCCAATTACTCTAACTGCAAAAGGAAGTGCTTTCTCTTTACTATTATAAAAATTTTTTTTTAAAAATTCCCCGTATGTAAAAAAAGTGATAGGCAATAACAGTAAAAAGATACATACAACCACTTCTTTTTTAGATTTTCTAAATATGAAAAGGGCGGGAGCTGTAAAAAAACTTATTATTATAAGATTTAGTGAATAGGTTCCTATTATTGACAAAATGCTCAGGAAACTATTAATTTCAGAGAAACTATAAATTAGCAAGTTCCAAGGGAACCCAGTTAAAATTGTTCCTCTAATAAACTCTATTAAACCAAACAAAAGAGAGAATAGGAAAAAAGCACTTAATATATTTTTCGGTTTATATAGATAGAAAATAACAATACATAATGCATAAAATAAACCTAAAAATGCTGGGATGACAATTAATGATATGGGAATTAAAAAATTAAAACTTTGATCAAAACTTAAGGATATCGTTAGCCAATACAAACTCGACAAAAAATAACTAAAACCAAATAACCATCCATAATAAAAGGATTTTTTTATCCCTTGTTTTAGTCTCTGAAATAAAAAAATAAAGAAAACACTAAGTGTAAAAAAATTTAATAAAAAAAAATTATATGGAGGTAAACTTAAGGAAGTTAAGCCTCCTAAAAGAATTATCAATAAAGACTCAGATATAAATTTTTTTTTCAATTTAAAATGGAAGTTTTTTCTATAGATTTAAAAATTTTTTTTTCTTCATTTAACATCTGTTTATACTCTTTACTTTTTTGATGATCATGACCCAACAAATGTAAAAAACCATGTATAAAAATTTTTATTGTTTTAATTTTAAATTCATAAATATTTAAATTTTTCGGCTTATTCATATAATCAAAACTTATAATTATATCGCCAAGATAATTTTCTTTTAATTTTTTTTGTTTTTTATTGAATGGAAAAGAAAGTACATCAGTATATTTATTCTTATTTCTAAATTTTTTATTTAAAATTTTTATTCCTTTATTATTTGATAACAACAGTGTTAAATAGATTTTTTTGTTGATAAATCTATATTTTTTTGGGAACTTGTTACAAATTTTATTAAAAAATAATTCTTTTTTTTTTATTTTTTTTGACCAAGAATTTTCCTCTGAAAGCACATTAACTTTGATCATTATTGTTGTACGCTTTCACAATTTTTGAAACTAAAGGATGCCTCACAACATCTGAGTGATCAAAGTCTATAACTGCAATCTCACTTAAATGCGATAATATCTTTTTTGATCTTTCTAAACCTGACATTTTTTTATTTGGTAAATCTATTTGAGTAGGATCACCATTAACAACTATCTTTGAATTTTCACCTATCCTTGTAAGAAACATTTTTATTTGTGTATCAGTAGCATTTTGAGCTTCATCTAAAATTGCAAAAGAATTTTTTAAAGTTCTTCCCCTCATAAAAGCTAAAGGAGCAATTTCAATGTCACCAATTTCTATCATTCTCTGAATTTTCTCAAAATGAAATAAATCATACAATGAATCATACAAAGGACGAAGATATGGATCAACTTTCTCTTTCATATCTCCTGGCAAGAATCCTAGTCTCTCACCTGCCTCAACTGCAGGTCTAGAAAGTATAATTCTCTCTATTTTTTTTTCCAACAACATTGTTAAACCTACAGCAACAGCAAGAAAGGTTTTACCTGTACCAGCAGGTCCAGCAGATATTATAATTTCATTTTGTCTCAACGCTCTAACATACTCTTTTTGTTTTTCTGACCTTGGAATTATAGATTTTTTTGGGGTTTTGATTATATCAGTAACGTTGGTATTTTTTACTTTTTCATTTATCATAAATTGATCAACTGAGGATAAAATATCTTTTTGTTCTATACTACCATTATTTTTAAATTGATTTGCAAGAAATTGAATTGCATTCTTCAAAATTTCATTTTTTTCTGAAGTTGATTTGATTAAGATTGAATTTCCTCTAGAATAAATATTTGAGTTGGTTATTTTTTCTAACTCTTTTAAGTTTTGGTTAAATTCACCAACCACTCCCATCAGCAGATCATTCTCATGAAATATTACGCTAATTGAATTATTTTCTGAATAAACAAATTTTAGTGATGAATTAATATCTTTTTTAATAGTATTGCTCAAACTTAAGCCACTCTTTGTTCTGAATCATTTAAACTTTTACCAAACAATGTATTTTGATTACTACGATTTATTTTTACTTTGATAACTTTTCCCATATCTAATTCATTACCATCAAAAATAACTGAAGTCATATACTCAGATCGACCAAAAAATTTTGTGCCACCATTTATTTTATTTTCAACTAAAACATCAATTTCTTTACCCTCAAGTGATTTATTCATATTAATTTGATTTGTAAATAACTGTTTTTGAACTTTTTCTAATCTTGTAAGTGAAATTTTTTTATCAATTAACTCAAAATTTGCTGCAGTTGTTCCTGGTCTTGGACTAAATATGAAAGAAAAAGAATTTATAAATTCAATTTTTTTAATTAAATCACATGTTTCATTAAAGTCCTTCTCATCCTCACCTGGATAAGCAATTATAAAATCACTCGAAAACTTTATTTTTGGGTTAATTTTTTGAAGTTTTTTGTAAGTATTAACATAATCGCTTATCTGATGTTTTCTGTTCATCGAATTTAGGATCTTGTCAGATCCACTCTGAACGGGCAGGTGAACTAAAGGCATTAATTTCTTTGAAACACCATATACATTGATAAGATCTTCTGTCATATCTCTTGGGTGAGAGGTTGTATATCTAATTCTTTTTATTCCATCTAACTTTTCTATTTCTAAAATTAAATCTGACAATCTGTAATTCTCATAATTATAAGCATTAACATTTTGACCTAGTAGTGTTATTTCACGAACTCCATTTTCTGATAAATTCTCTGCTTCCTCTAATATCTTTTTGAATGGTCTTGAATATTCTGGACCTCTTGTAAATGGTACTACACAGAAATGGCAAAATTTATCACAGCCCTCTTGAATAGTTAAAAATGATGAAATTTTTTTTGATGAATTCTTAATATTATCTAAATAATCAAATTTTGTGATGGCATCAAATTCAGTTTCATCTATTTTTTTTTGTTTGGATAAAAATTCCTCAATTTTGTCATTTATTTTATGATAAGCTTGCGGTCCAATCACGATATCAATATATGGTTCTCTTTTAATCATTTCCTCATTTTCAGCCTGAGCAACACATCCAGCAACTATGACGATTGGTTTTTTTCGTGATCTAAAATTTTTTTTAACCCGTCCAATCTCATGATAAACTTTTTCTTTAGCTTTATCCCGAATATGGCAGGTGTTAAGTAGATAACAATTAGACTCATCTAGATTTTCAGTTTTTACAAAACCTATTTCTCTCACAGTATCAAATATTCTGTTAGTGTCATATTCGTTCATTTGACAACCGAAAGTTTTAATAAATATCTTTTTATTCATCTTTTGAGTTTACTTTAACACCATATAACTCAAGTTTGTGATCTACTAACTTATAACCGTATTTTTTTGCTACTTTTTTTTGCAACTCTTCAATTTCTTCATCCACAAATTCAATTATTTCACCAGATTTTATATCGATCAGATGATCGTGATGACTTTCTATCATTGCTTCATATCTAGCCTTGCCACCTTTAAAATCATGCTTGGTTAAAATTCCTGCTTCCTCGAAAAGCTTAACTGTTCTATAAACTGTGGCTATACTTATTTTTGGATCAACTTTTGATACACGACTATATAACTCATCAACATCTGGATGATCAGACTCACCATATGCGGATTTTGACTCAGAAATTACCTTAGCAATAATCCGCCTTTGCTCAGTTAACTTTACCCCTTTAGATAAACATTGTTGTTCGATTGTATCTGCCATAATTGATTTTAACTTAAATAAATAGGATTAATCAAATTTTTTTCAACTTTCAATTTATCGCAAAGTTTTGGGATATTTTCGTATTTAACCTCATTTTTTTCACCAAAATCCTCAAAACTAAAACAATAATAATCAATTTTATGGGTTAAATGAAAAGCTTTTACAACTGATAAGGAATTTCTTATCCCCGCAAAACTTCCAGGACCTCGATTAACATAAATTTGAGAAACGTAATCTAAATTTAATTTTTTTTTATTTAGAAAATCGTTAATTAAAATTGATAATTTTTCATAATTTATTTTGGAATTTTCATGAGTAATGCTGTAATTAATATCATTATTAATGATCATTAAAAAAATTTTATCTTTAGCAGCATCTATAATTAGCTTATTCATCTTACAATTTATATTTCTAGTTAATTGTATTTCACAAGAGAATAATATCAAATCTTATTCTAGAGATAGTGGTGTTTTATCATTGATGTATCATCGCTTTAATGAGAATAAATATCCATCAACAAATATAAGAATGGATATATTTGATGAGCAAATGAAAATCATTAAAAATCAAGGGTATGAATTTTATGACCCTAACAATTTTTTAAATGAATTTAATAAAGTAAAAAAGAATAAGAAAATTTTAATTACAATCGATGATGGATTTAAATCATTTTATAATGAGGCCTGGCCGTATCTTAAAAAAAATAAAATTCCATTCATCTTATTTGTATCTACCGAACCTGTAGGTAAAAAAGGGTATATGTCTTGGGATGAAATTAAAGAAATTAATGACTCCAATATAGGCTATATAGGACACCATTCACATACACATGAATATTTAATTGATATGACAGAAAAAGAATTCATAAACGATATAGAAACAGCAACTAAAATTTTTAAAGATAAACTGGGGTATGTGCCACCAATATTTTCATATCCTTTTGGTGAATATTCTCTTTTTATGAAAAATTATATATCAAAAAATTTTGAAATTGCTTTTGGACAACACTCTGGAATAATTGACAACAATAAAGATAAATTTGAATTACCAAGATTTCCAATAAATGAAAAGTATGGAGATTTAAAACGATTTAACTCACTAATAAATTATAATCCTCTAGAGTACAAATCTCTTAAACCAGTAGAAAAAAAATTAGAAAATAATGATAATCCACCTAAATTAATTGTGGAATTTTTTGATAATCAAAAAAATATTAAAAATATCAATTGTTATTCAAATGATGGTGGTTCATGGGGCCAACCAAATTTAGTATTCGAAAAAAATATTCTTTATATCAATTTCGAATCTAAATTTTTACCAAGACGTGGAAGAATAAATTGTTCCTTAAATGATGATGGCAAGTGGCGTTGGTTTGGAACCCAATTTGTTATAATGGAAAATTAAATTAAACTTTCAAGCTCTTTGCTTGAAGGAAGTAACTTAGCATCATCAAAATCTTTTAAATTGTTTTGATTAATAATTTTTTGCAAAACTTCAACATATTGATTTCCTGTTTCAGCATAATTTTTTAAAAATTGAGAAAGAATTAAACTATCTAAAGGTTGATTATTATCTCTTAAATGTGCTCTTGCTAATCTAAAATTTTTATATGATCGATGGGTATTTAAATTTCTTTGATAAGCTCTAACTGAGGCCTGTAATACATTGAATTTCATAACTTTATGACCCTTATTCTCATCAGCCTCTTTAGGTTTTAAACCCTCACCTGACCAAGTCCATTGCCCAAAAAGTGCATTGCCTTCTTGCGCAAATCTCGATGTTCCCCATCCTGTTTCTTTCGCAGCTTGAGCAAGTGCTAAGGAAACTGGTATTTCATCCATTCTGATTTTAAGTGTTGTTAAATCTTTAGATGTTACTCCATATTGTTTATATTTTTTTTCAAGCCATTTTTTTTCTAATTTAGTGTTATTGCTTTTATTGATAATTTTGAACAAAGTTTTTCGATCTAATCTAATATTATTATTTTCTTTTAAAACTAAAGGTAAAACGATTTGAATAAAGAACTCTTTTCTTTTCTTGGTGCTTTCAATCATTTTAATTTCACCAGGAAGTAAAGTTAAAGCGACAGGCTTGACTAGCTTTGTTTCCCTTACATCATCTAGTTTATAATCTGTGTCTTGAAATAATTGTTTAATTGTTGATGCATTTAATCTCACTGTATCTGTTTCAAGATCGTTTAGACTGAATATATCAATTAACAAATCTTTTTCATTTAAATCTCCTCCATCAACTTCAACACCCTCTTTTTTATTAAGTGTATAAGCTAGTATAGCTTTAGAATTATTTTGAAATTCTTTATCTTCTAAAAGCTGCTTATTAGCAAAATTAATTACTGATGGAATATGATAGAACGAAAAAACAACAAAAATACTTGTTAAAAATATTCTTGGAATTGCACCAATTCGTCTATCATCAAAAAACTTAAATATTTTTAAATTCTTCCTTCTCATTCTCAGAAAATAAAATTTAGACTTAAAAAAAATTAGTTGATTCACAAATTTAAGTTTTTTTAATTTAAAACCAAACATTAAAGAGCCTCAACCTTCTTAACTTCTGGAAGATAGTGACAAAGAAGATTTTGTACACCTTGTTTTAATGTCATAGTTGAACTTGGACAACCTGAACAGCTCCCTTGGAGCTGTACTTTAACTATACCATCTTTAAACTCCTTAAATTTGATATCTCCACCATCTTTCGCAACCGCAGGTCTAATTTTTTCATCTAATATTTTAACTATCTTTTTTTCTATATCTTTTAAATTTTCATTATTTTCAATTAAGGAATTTTCAACTACACATTCCTTTCCACTAGAGTAAAAATCATTTATTAGAGAAATTACTATATGTTTAATTTCATCCCATGATATGTCATCATATTTATTTATTGAGATAAAATCTTTACCTAAAAAAATGCCTTCAACTCCATTTATAGACAACAAATTTTTAACTAATTCATTATTAGTTTGATCTTTTTGTGTAATTTCAAATGACCCTTTATTTGAAACATTCTTACCTGGTAAGAATTTTAAAGAATTTGGGTTCGGCGTTATTTCGGTCTGGACAAACATGATTTATATATAATCAATAATTGTAAAAATGAAACTTGTTAATAAAAAAATCCTAAAAACCAACAAGTTCTTGGATTTTTTTTACCTTTTCCGAAGCTATTTTATCTGCTTTTTGAGTTCCCTCTAATAATATTTGATCTAAATATTTTTTATCACTTAATAACTTTTTGATTTCAGATGATATTGGACTAATTTTATCAACCATAACTTGTGATAAATTTTCTTTAAATTCCGAAAATTTTTTTCCAGAAAATTTATCTATTGTATCCTCTAAACTTACATCCATTAAACTAGAATAAATACCCATCAAATTCTTTGCTTCGGGTCTTTTTTCTAAATCTGCACTAGCGGATGGTAATGGCAAAGTATCTGTTTTTGCTTTTTTGATTTTATTAGTTATTTCGTCTTCATTATCTGTTAAATTTATTCTACTCAGATCTGATAATTCAGATTTACTCATTTTTTTTGTGCCATCTCTTAAACTCATAATTCGTGAAAACTCTTTTTGAATTAGTGGCTCGGGTATTTTAAAAAAATCATCAGCATTAAAATCATTATTAAACTTTTGAGCTATATCTCGGCAAAGTTCCAAATGTTGCTTTTGATCATCTCCAACTGGTACATGGGTTGTGTCATATAACAAAATATCTGCAGCCATTAAAACAGGATAAGAATAAAGACCAATACTTGCTTTTTCTTTATCTTTTCCAGCTTTCTCCTTAAATTGGGTCATTCTATTAAGCCATCCCATTCTGGCAACACAACTTAATATCCAGGCAGTTTCTGAATGAGCACTTACTCTTGATTGATTAAAGATAATACTTTTTTTAGGATCAATGCCACTAGCAATAAAAGTTGCTACAGTTTCATAAATATTATCTTTTAATTTTTTTGGATCTTGAGCAACTGTTATAGCATGAAGATCGACAACACAGAACACACACTCATTTTGATCTTCATTGTTAAGTTTTACAAAATTTTTGATTGCTCCCAAATAATTTCCTAGATGAAGATTTCCAGTGGGTTGAACACCCGAAAAAATTTTTTTTCCCATATTTAATACTTTAGTTTAATATCACCATATTTGAAAGCTTTGATAAATAATGAAAAACTCAAATAAAATATAAGACTTAAAAAAGCTGAAAGTATCAAATAAAAAGATTTAAAATTATATTCATAAATCAATTTATTTTCAAAAAACAAAATTAAATAATTAAAAAATATTCCCATTAGTATTGATGTCAAAAGTATTTTAATTAATTTAGTGAAAAATAATTTGCTAAAATTAAATAAATCTTTGTTTTTTAAGTAAACAAATAATATTATCGCATTAAACCATGATGAAACTGTCGTAGCTATAGGAATGATTATAAAACCGATTTCTCTAAAAAAATAGACACTTATTAATATATTTAAAATTACCGAAATTAATGAAATGTAAAATGGTGTTTTAGTATCTTGATTTGCGAAAAAGAAAGTGGAAAATACTTTAATTAAAGCAAAAGCAGGCAATCCCAATCCAAAATAGTAAAGTGCGTTTGCCGAGTTAGATACTGACAACTCATCAAAAGAACCATAACCAAATAATGCTGAAATAATTTGTTCTGACCCTACAATTAAAGCAACTGAGGCTGGTAAACTTAAAAACATACTAAGCTCAAGTGCTTTATTTTGTAATAAAAGTATTTTATTTTTTTTTTTTAAAAAAACATGTTTAGAAAGTTGTGGTAAAACAACCACGCCTATCGCAATTCCTGCTATTGCAAGATTAATTTGGTAAATCCTATCAGCATAATATAAATAGGACACAGCGCTGGCTTGAAAAGATGCAATTATAGTACCAACAAGAATATTAATTTGAGTAACACCTGACGAAAAAATACTAGGTAAAAGTTTTTTGAAAAAAAATTTAACTTTATTATTAATTTTGAAATTAAAATTAATTTTTATGACATAAAACTTTTTTGTAAATTGATACAAAAAAACAAATTGTAATAGTCCTGCAATAGAAACTCCATATGATAAATAATAAACCAATTCATCATTGAGAAATTTACCAAAAAATAAAATTGCTATCAAAACTATATTAAGGATTATTGGAGCTGCAGAAGCAGCAGCAAACTTATTGTGAGAATTAAGAATTGCTGCAAAAAAAGAGGATAAACTTACAAATAATAAAAATGGCAAAGTTATTCTTGTAAGATTAACAGCTAGCTGAATTTTTTCTGAATTGTCAACAAATCCTGGTGCTATTAGCCTCACAAAAGCTGGCATGAAAATTTCTATTATTAAAACTAAAAATAATAGACCTAAAAATAATAAATTAAAAATTTCGTTAGCAAATTTTTGTGATCGAGATTTTTTTTTTACTAATTCTGAAGTGTAACTTGGTATAAAAGCTGCATTAAAAGTTCCTTCTGCAAATAATCGTCTAAAAGTATTAGGTATTCTGAATGCTACAAAAAATACATCTGCTAAAAAACTTGTACCAAGAAAAATTGCTACCAAAACATCTCTTAAATAACCAAGTAATCTACTGATAATAGTATAAAAACCAAAAGTCCCTGTTGACTTAACTAAATTCATAAATCATATTAGTCTTAATTTTACCCCATTTGTACACCTAATTAGCATAAATGAAAAAAACAAAAATTGATCATTACACAGATAAAGAAGCTTTAGATTTTCATAAAGATAAAAAGCCAGGCAAGATTGAAATATCTTCCTCAAAAAATATGACGACAAAAAGAGATCTAGCTTTAGCATACTCGCCTGGTGTAGCTGCTCCTGTGAGAGCAATCAGTGATAATCCTGAAGCTGCGTTTGATTATACAAGTAAAGGAAACCTTGTTGCGGTAATTAGTAATGGCTCAGCAATTTTGGGAATGGGAAATTTAGGTGCGTTAGCATCTAAACCGGTGATGGAAGGTAAGGCTGTTTTATTTAAAAGATTTGCTGATATTGACTCTATTGATTTAGAGATAGAATCTGAAAATCCAGATGAAATCATAAATAGTATAAAAAATTTTGCTCCAAGTTTTGGGGGTATTAATCTTGAAGATATTGCTGCTCCTGATTGTTTTATTATTGAAGAAAAGCTTAAAGAAATACTTGATATACCTGTGTTTCATGATGATCAACATGGAACTGCAATTATTACAACTGCAGCACTTATTAATGCTTTGGACATTAGTAAAAAAAAAATTGATAGAGTTAAAATAGTTGTCAATGGTGCCGGAGCTTCAGCTATGGCTTGCGCTAATTTATTTAAAAAGACTGGTGTGCCCCAAAAAAATATTACAATGGTAGACAGAACAGGGGTCATTTACAGAGGTCGAGATAATTTGAACCAATGGAAATCAAGTCATTCAATTGAAACAAAAGATAGAACTCTAGATGATGCTATTACTAATGCAGATGTTTTTTTAGGCTTATCTGCGAAAGGAGCATTAACTAAAGACATGGTTAAAAAAATGGCAAAAAATCCAATTATATTTGCATGTGCTAACCCTGACCCAGAAATTACACCTGAAGAAATTGAAGAAGTAAGAAATGATGCAATTATAGCAACTGGAAGATCAGATTACCCTAATCAAGTAAATAATTTAATAGGGTTTCCATATATTTTTAGAGGTGCATTAGATGTACGATCAAAAACAATTAATGAAGAGATGAAAATTGCAGCTGCACATGCAATTGCAAAACTAGCTAAAGAAGATGTGCCTGATGAAGTTATTGCAGCGATGGGAGGTGAAAGACCCCACTATGGAAAAGATTATATAATTCCATCAACATTCGACCCAAGATTAATTAGTGTTATACCGGCTGCAGTTGCAAAAGCTGCTATTGACACTGGCGTAGCGAGAAAGAAAATTGACAATTTTGAAATCTATAAGGACCAACTTAAACAAAGATTAGATCCAACTGTAACAATTATGCAAGGTGTAAATAGTTATATAAAGAAAAAACAAAAAAAAGTCGTTTTTGCTGATGGTGAAGATGAAAATACACTTAAGGCTGCGATAGCCTTCAAAAACTCTGACTTAGGAATACCCATCTTAATTGGAAAAGAGGAACTGATTAAAAATCAAATAAAAAAAATTGGTTATAATGAAAATTTTGATATTGAAATTGTAAACTCAAAAGACACAGCTAAAAGAGAAAAATATGTAAAATATTTATTTAAAAAACTTCAAAGAGAAAAGGGAATGTTGGAATGGGATTGTGATAGACTTGTAAGAAACGATAGGGTTATTTGGGCTTCATGTATGGTTGCGTGTCAGGATGCAGATGCGATGATAACAGGGAACACAAGAAGATACTCATCTTCACTAGAAAAAATTATTAAAGTTGTTGATCCGAGACCTGGGGAAATTATGTTCGGGTTAAACCTGGTTGTAAATAGGGGTAAAACAATCTTTATCTGCGATACATCGGTCATAGAGTATCCAGACGCAAAACAATTAGCTGAAATGGCAAAATCAGCAGCGAGGGTTGCAAAATTATTTGGTTTCGATCCAAAAGTTGCTTTTTTATCTCACTCTACTTTTGGAGAGCCAGCTACAGATAGAACAAAAAGACTAAGTGATGCTGTTGGAATTTTAAAAAATGATAAGGTTGATTTTAAATTTGATGGTGAGATGCAACCAGATGTAGCTTTAGAGGAAATGTATAAAGAACTTTATCCATTTTCAGAAATAGTTGGTAATTCAAATGTTTTAATCATGCCCAGCCAACATAGTGCTGCTATTTCCTATAAAATGATTAAATCAATGAGTAGAGCAAAAGTAATTGGACCTTTGTTAATTGGTTTAGGTTTACCAATTGAAATAGCACCTTTAAGATCATCAACTTCTGATATTTTAAACTTAGCTTCAATTGCAGCTTACTCAGCTGATGTAATTGATTATAAAAAAACTAATTAGTTTTTATTCTCAAATTATCAACTAGTAAAATACTAGCAATCACATCCTCAACATCTAAAATTTCTTTTGCCTCTTTAATAACCAGATCTTTTTCATCTTTAGTTTGTGAAATTCCATAAATATAGATTTTCTTTTTATAAGTATCTATTTGATAATTTGTTGCCTTAATTTCTTTGTTCAAAATTAATGCAGTTCTTAATTGAGAAGTGATTAATAGATCCTTGGCGGATTGTTTAAAATTAAAATCCTCTTTTATTTTGATATCATTTCTTACAGATCTTGCGCCGTTAGTCTCCCATGCAATTTTTGTTAATTTTAATTTTTCTTCTGGTTCATCAACTTTTCCAGTTAGAAATATTCTGCCATCCAAAACTTTTGATTTTACTGATAAAAGATAATTTTTATTCAGGAGTAAAATTCTAGCAGTTAAGTTTTTTTGCATCAAAGAATCATCTATCTGTGTCCCTAAAGATCTTGGATCGATAGCAACACTTACGCCTGTTCCAAAAATACCTGAGGATGATACGCCCGCGCATCCACTCAAAATAAAACCTACAAAAAGTACAATAAGTATATTATGTTTCATTTTTAATTTTCAAACAATAATCATAGATAATTTTTTTTGAAATATTATTTTTCCAAATTATTAAATTTGTTATTTCTTTTATGCTTAGTTTATTTATCATCGCTCTAATCAATCTTTTATCTGATTCATCTAAAGTTTGTGAAGCTTTTTTGTCATGAATTTTTTCCGAAATAACAATAGTCAATTCACCTTTTAAATTACTCTTTAATGGTTCTAAATCTTCAACTTTAGATCTCTTATACTCCTCATAAAACTTTGTCATTTCTCTGCAAATCAAGATTTTTCTTCCTATGAAATTTTTTTTAATTAGAGGAATATTTTTATTAATTTTCTTTGGAGAAATGAAAAAAACAATTGAACTATTTAATCTTGACAAATTTTCTAAATCCTCTTTTAAAATTTTATCCTTTTCAGGAAAAAAACCATAAAAGAAAAACTTCTCTGAAAATCCTGATATTGATACTGCTGATATGACTGCTGAAGCACCGGGTATAGGAATAATATTGATGTTATTCTTTATGCACTCATTAACTAATATAGAACCTGGATCAGAAATGCCTGGGGTGCCAGCATCTGAAATTAAAGAAATGAGTGATCCTTGATTAATTAACTTTATAATTTTAACAACATTTCTTTTCTCATTAAATTTATGATTGGCAATTAAATTTGATTTGATTTGGTATTTTTCTAATAAATTTTTAGAAATTCTAGTATCTTCACACAAAATGTAATCTGACCTTTTGAGAATTTCTATGGCTCTAAGACTTATATCGTTTAAATTTCCAATTGGAGTTGAGACTAAATATAGACTTTTTTTGAACACTCTATTGGCAGATTTTAAATTTTCAATCATATTTATAATTAAAATATTATAGTATCATTAAAATGAAAAAAATTTTTAGATTTATTTTAACATTAATAATTATCTATTTTACAAATCACTCATTTGCATTTTCACAAAATGAAAAAATTAAAATTGGGCTACTTGCACCTTTATCTGGCGAATATAAAGAATTAGGACAATCAATAATTAAATCAACCCGAATGGCTTTGAATGATATTGGAACAGACAATATTGAAATTTATCCAATGGACACAGGTATTGATCCTAATCAAACCCTACAATCAGCTACTAAGTTAAAGAATGAAGGAATAAAAATTTTTATTGGTCCAATTTTTTTTAAAAGCTTAATGTATTTGGATGAAATACAAGATGTTATTTTTCTATCTTTAACAAATAAAACAAATGATCTACCGAAAAATGTGATTAGCAGCGGCGTAAATTCTTTATCCCAGCTAAATGCGATTAAAGATTTTTTGGAATTAAATGAAGTAAAAAAAACAATTTTTTTAACACCTGACCTTGATTATAAAGATGAAATTAAGAAGGCAATTAAAAAATCGAAAATCAGAATTTACAAAAAATACACTTACGAAACCGAACCAACTAAACTTACAAAGCAAATCGAAAAAATAACAAATTATGATGTGAGAAAACAAAATCTGGCTGATGAAATTTTAAGAGTTGAAAACTCAGATTTAGTGGATAAGGAAGAACAAATTAAGAAATTGGAAAAACGATATACGATTGGAAATGTAAATTTTGACTCAGTTATTATTTCTGATTTTAATGAAAATCTTAAAAGTGTAATTACTTCACTTATTTATACTGATGTATCGCCAAGAAATAAATTATTTATAACTCTTAATCAGTGGTTTGATGAAAGTTTACTTTTAGAGGAAAATATCCAGCCCTTATATTATCCATCAATCAATAAACAAAATCTAGAGACATTTAATAAAAAATTTATTGATACCTACAATTCAAAACCAAATCATTTAAGCTTATTAAGTTATGATCTTTTAGGATTGATTTATTATTTATCCTTAAAATCTGACTTTTCAGACGTAAATAATATCTTTAAAAAAGAAAATTCATTCAAAGGTAAAATTGGTATTTTTGATGTAAAAAATAACAAAATTAATCATAGATTAAACTTTTACAAAATTGATGAAGGAGAAATTAAAGAAATTTTCTAAGCTTTTTAAAAGCATCAGATCTATGATCTAATTTATACTTTTGAGATGGCTTCATCTCGCCGAAAGTTTTTAATTTATTTTTAGGAATAAATATTGGATCATATCCGAAACCATTTTTACCTTTAGGTTCTTTAGAGATATACCCCTCAACTTTTCCAACAACACAAGCTATTTTTTTATTTAAATCACTAATGGACAAAGCACAAACAAACCTGGCATTAATTTTTTTATTTCTCCAATTTTTATCTTTTTTATCTAATGCCTTATAAACTTTTTGAATTGCCTTATTAAAATTTGATTTTTTTCCAGCCCATCGTGCTGAAAAAATTCCTGGTTTTTTATTTAAAATATCAATTTCTAAACCAGAGTCATCAGCTAAGCAGATTAGATTTGTTTTTTTTGAAAAGTATTGAGATTTAATCAGAGAATTTTCTTTAAAAGTCTTTCCTGTTTCTCTAGGGCTCTTTAAATTAAACTTTGAGGTAGGAAATGTTTTAATATTAGCTGGTAATAAATCTCTTATTTCCTTTAATTTTCCTTTGTTATTTGTGCCTATAAGGAGTTGTTTAATTTTTTTTTTTAGCATCTGGAAATTTAATTTTTTCTTACCATATATGTCCATATGGAAAAAGATCAAAACCAAGATAATACAGACAAAGCATCAGAGAAAGATCAAAAAAGTTTAAATCAAGATCAAAAAACTGAAAATTTAGAAACAAATAATAAAGAACAAGACCAAGAACAGGATCAAGAACAAGAAAAAACCCCAGAAGAGAAAATTTTAGAGTTAGAAGATAAGCTTGCAAGATCATTTGCTGAAATGGAAAACCAAAGAAGAAGGTTTGAAAAAGAAAAAGAAGATGCTTTTGAATATGGAGGTTTTTCCTTTGCAAGAGAAGCTTTAAATTTAATAGATAATCTTGAAAGATCAAAACAAATTTTATTAAACGATGAAACTTTAAAGGATACTGAGGCATTAAAAAAAACACTCGAACATTTTGACATTATCAATAAAGATTTAATTTCAATTTTTTCAAAAAATAAAATTAAGCCTATTGAATGTCTCAACAAAAAATTAGATCCAAACTTTCACCAAGCAATGATTGAAATTGAAGATGATCAAAAAGAACCCGGAACAATTGTTCAAGAAATACAAAAAGGTTTCACAATTAAAGATAGATTGTTGAGACCAGCTCTAGTGGGCGTAGCAAAAAAAAGTGAAAAAAAAGATGAAAAAAATGAGGAAAATAAAGAAAATTCAGGAGATAAATAATCTTTAAATGAACTTGTAGAATTCAATTTCAACCCTATATGAGGATAACAAATAAATGATATGAGCAAAATAATTGGAATAGATTTAGGAACAACAAACTCTTGTGTGGCTATTATGGAAGGAAGCCAGGCAAAAGTTTTGGAAAATGCAGAGGGTGCAAGAACGACACCTTCAGTAGTTGCTTTTACTGAAGAAAAAGAAAAATTAATAGGACAACCTGCTAAAAGACAAGCAGTAACAAATCCTGAGAACACAATATTTGCAGTTAAAAGATTAATTGGTAGAAATTTTGAAGACCCAACTGTTAAAAAAGATATCGAGGCTGCTCCTTTTAAGATTGTAAATTCTGAAAAAGGTGACGCATGGATTGAAGCGAAAGGAGAGAAATATTCGCCTTCACAAATTTCTGCTTTTATTCTTCAAAAAATGAAAGAGACTGCTGAAAAATATTTAGGTCAAGCTGTTACAAAAGCAGTAATAACTGTCCCTGCATATTTTAATGATGCACAAAGACAAGCTACCAAAGATGCTGGAAAAATAGCTGGGTTAGAAGTTTTAAGAATTATCAATGAACCAACTGCAGCTTCACTAGCCTATGGTTTGGATAAGAAACAAAATAAAAAAATTGCAGTTTACGATTTAGGTGGTGGAACTTTTGATGTGTCTATTCTTGAATTAGGTGATGGAGTTTTTGAAGTAAAATCTACAAATGGTGACACCTTTTTAGGTGGAGAAGATTTTGACAACGCTGTTGTGGAATATTTAATTTCTGAGTTCAAGAAAGATAGTGGTATTGATTTAAAAACTGATAAGTTAGCATTACAAAGATTAAAAGAGGCAGCTGAAAAAGCAAAAATTGAACTTTCAGCAGCTGAACAAACTGATATTAATTTACCATTTATAACTGCTGACAAAACTGGTCCTAAACATATTAATTTAAAAATGACTAGAGCCAAATTAGAAGCTTTGGTTGAAGACTTAATCGCTAAGACTATTCCACCATGTAAAACTGCTTTGAAAGATGCTGGAATTTCAGCTAGCGATGTTGATGAAGTGGTAATGGTCGGAGGTATGACTAGAATGCCAAAAGTCATTTCTGAGGTAAAAAATTTCTTTGGTAAAGAACCAAACAAAAGTGTTAATCCAGATGAAGTGGTTGCAATGGGTGCTGCGATACAAGCTGGTGTTTTACAAGGTGACGTAAAAGATGTTCTTTTATTAGATGTAACACCATTATCTCTAGGAATTGAAACTCTAGGCGGTGTATCTACAAAACTTATAGAAAAAAATACAACAATTCCTACAAAAAAAAGTCAGGTATTTTCTACTGCTGAAGATAACCAACCAGCCGTCTCAATACGTGTTCTTCAGGGTGAAAGAGAAATGGCAACAGATAATAAATTACTTGGTAATTTTGAACTAGTTGGTATTGCTCCAGCTCCAAGAGGAGTTCCTCAAATCGAAGTCACTTTTGATATAGACGCTAATGGAATTGTAAATGTGTCTGCAAAAGACAAAGGCACTGGCAAAGAACAAAAAATTCAAATTCAAGCCTCTGGTGGATTAAGTGATGAGGAAATTGAAAAAATGGTAAAAGATGCTGAAGCCAATAAAGAAGCAGACAAGAAAAAAAGAGAGTCAGTTGATGTTAGAAATCAGGCTGATACTCTAATTCATTCAACTGAAAAAAACTTAAAAGAGCATGGATCTAAAGTTTCAGATGCTGAGAAAAAAGCAATTGAAGATGGGTCAAATGCATTAAAGGAATCTCTTAAAGGTGAAGATATTGAGGACATTAAGAAGAAGACAGAAGCATTAGTACAAGCTTCAATGAAACTAGGAGAGGCTATTTACAAGTCACAACAAAGCACAAAACCAGATTCTAATAAAGATGATGGAAATGATGAAAAGGGAAAGAAAGACGATAATGTTGTTGATGCGGACTTTGAGGAAGTAAAAGACGAGAATAAAGAAAAAAGCGCTTAACTGACATCTATTTGTCCAGGTTATATACATGGCTAAAAGAGATTATTATGATGTCTTAGGAGTAAGTAAAAGCGCAAGCCCTGATGAACTAAAATCAGCCTACAGAAAATTAGCCGTAAAATATCACCCTGACAAAAATCCTGGGGATAAATCTGCAGAAGATAAATTTAAAGAAGCCAGTGAGGCTTATGGTGTGCTCTCTGATAAATCAAAAAAAGAAAACTATGATAACTTTGGCCATGCTGCATTTGAAAATGGTGGTGGTGGTAGAGGTGGTTTCGGAGGTTTTGGAGGTTTTAGCGGAGCAGATTTCTCTGATATTTTCGAGGATTTTTTTGGAGACTTTGGTGGTGGAGGCAGAAGAAGTTCAAGAAGAAGCTCAAATAACCGAGGTTCAGATCTAAGATACGATTTATCAATTACACTAGAGGAGGCATACACTGGTAAAAAACAAAATATCCAATTCTCTACTTCTGAAAAGTGTAACACCTGTAAAGGAAGTGGTTCTAAACCAGGCTCTAGTCCGGATAGATGCACCTATTGTGGAGGAAATGGAAGAGTTAGATCTAATCAAGGATTCTTTACAGTTCAACAAACTTGTCCTCAGTGTGCGGGGAGTGGTGAAGAAATAACCAATCCATGTGGAGATTGTAATGGACAGGGTAATAAACAAACAAACAAAAAAGTATCTGTAACAATACCTAAAGGTGTAGATGATGGAACGAGAATAAGACTTGCTGGCAAAGGTGAAGCTGGAACCAGAGGGGGTACTAGTGGAGATTTATATTTATTTATAAATGTAAAATCGCATGAGTTATTTAAAAGATCTGATGTAAATTTATTTTTTGAGTTTCCAATTTCAATAGCTGATGCAGCTCTTGGTACAACAATAGAAATACCCACAATTGATGGAAAAAAAGCAAAGATTAAAATACCAGATGGAACTCAAGACGGGAAGCAATTTAGATTAAAAGGCAAAGGTATGCCATTCATGCGAAGAGGTGATTTTGGTGACTTATATGTTCAAGTTAAAACGGAAGTTCCAGTGTTTTTAAACAAAGAGCAAAAAGATTTGTTAGAACGTTTTAGAAAAATAGAGAATGAAAAATCGAATCCAAGTATAAAAAAGTTCTTTCAAAAAGCGAAAAGTTTCTGGAATGGTTAAAAAATGGGATTAGAAGAGATAGTTCCAGCTATTTTTTTAATAGCAGTTTTAATTCTTGTTTTACCTGAATTTTTAAGATCAAACTCAAAATCAAAAATATTTTTTAAAAACTCTTTGATTTGGATAGTTATTATAGCTACTGTTTTAATTGTATATAATTTTGTGGCTTAAAAAAATAATTCAAACTATTGAATATTTAGATAAATTTATAAATTCTTGCATAACAATTTTTTTTTTAAATTTTTCATTTCTTTGATAAGTGTTTAATACAAAGTTACTATCAAAATAACTTTTCATATCCTCATTTAAATCAATGTTTAAGAATTGGAATAGTTTTGATAAATCATTAATTTTTTTTAAGTTATCATAATTCAAAATGACAATCTTTTTATCTTTAATTTCTTTGAAATAGTTTTTGCTTATAAAATTTAATAAATCTAGATATCTCTCTAAATATAAGTTAATTGTTTTAAATCTTATATTTTGTGGATTAAATGATTTACCTCCCGTCAAATCAAACATTTTTCTTTGAAATCCGAATTCATAATGTCCTAATTCGCTCAACTCCTCAGAAAAATTTTTAATAGTTTTGTGATATTTTAAAAATTTTAAATGAACCTTTGTGGAAGAAAAAGCTAAGTCAACGGGGTTTCTTATAACAACAACTATTTTTGAATCTGGAAATTTCTTTAATAAATATTTAATCCTAAAAATATTATTATTATTTTTCGATAAATATCTGTCTACCTTATTAATATGAATTATTTTTTTAATAAATAAATCTAAATTTTTAGATAAATCGCTGAATTCATCATATTCTACTTTTTGCCAATAACCTTTCAAATCATAATCTTTTAAAAAATTCTTCCAAATTAATTCTTCAAATGAGTCTGGGCTATTAATATTAACCTTTAAATTATCACCATGTAATCTCTGTCTTTTTTTTTTAGTAAGATAAAATAAATTATTTATGTAATTCCAAAAAATTGGTGTCTTGTAGAATGGAAGGTATTTATATTTAAAAGTACCAAAATAATTCGACGAGTCCAATAAATGAGTTAAAAAGGTGGTTCCAGATCTTGCCATTCCACAAATGAACACTGGATTTTTAATTTTAAGTCTGTCTATTTGAAAAAAATTATTTTCAAAATTTGATAAAAAAAGAAATAACTTGTTAAACCTCTTTTGATCTCTTAATAATTTTAATATTATGGACATTATAGATAAACTTTTAAAGTTCTGTTTTATATTATCAATATTATTTTTTATCTTTTTACTCGGATTTTTAAGTAATGATTTAAAATTAAAAAGAATTTACGAAGGATTATCTTTTATTATTAATGATGTTGAGACAAGATTAAATATAAATTTAAAAAAAAAATTTGGCGATAGAGATACTAGAAAAAATTTAGTTTCTAAAAAAGATAAAGAAGGTTTTGACTCAAATTTTACTTTTGATACGAGACCAATAGAAAGTTTTGATCACTATTTATTAATAAAACACGACAATACTCAACCTATACTTATGGATACTCCAGATAGAGTGATATGGTCATGGGATTTATCAAATTTTAGAAATATTTCTAAAATTATACCTTACCACTTATTTGAAAATGGGGATTTATTAATCGGTAAATTTGAAACAAAAGGTATCTATCGAATAGATAAGTTTGGAAATATCATTTGGAATAACAATAGTTTTAATCATCATTGGATAGACATTGAAAAAAACAAAATATTTATTCCCTCAAGAAAATTTGTCTCTTTACCCAATGATTTAAATTCTGATTTAAGAAATACCGAGCTAAAAAATTGTAATTTTAAAAATTCTGCTTTTGATACTGTTCTAATTTTAAATAGCAAAACTGGCAAAATAATAAGAGATTTTAGTTTAATGGAAATCTTAATTAAAGATAATGAATTTAAAAATATTTTAAACAGAAAAGTTTTAAATGATAATGAAGTGTGTAGTGATCCCCTTCATTTAAATGATATACAAAAGCTAGACATAGATGAAATTAATCTAGTAAATAAAAAAATTTCTCTCACTTCCAGTAACATTTTGATTTTATCTTTTCGATCTTTAGATATGATCTTATTTTATGATTTAGATAATGATATCATAAACCATATTGTGGTTGATCTCTTCGCAAAACAACATTCACCAAGATTCCATAAAGATGGTTTTTTATACGTATTTGATAATAATAATTTTAGTAGAACAAATTCCAAAATTGTAAAAATTGATATAGAAAATAATACTATTGTTAGTACCTTTGAAACTGAAAATTTTGCAAGTCCAACTAGAGGTAGATTGCAGTTTTTAAACAACGATTTATTTGTACAAAGCTCAAGCCAAGGAGAAATATTTAAAATTATTTGTGAAGAGAATTTTTTTGAGAGTTGTAAACCAAAATATCTTTATTCTTCAAATTTTGATTTTTTTTATCCATCTAATCGTTATGATAAAAATTTTTCCTTTAAGAAAGATGGTATATATATAGGAGATTTTTATGAGAAAAATAAAATTAAATTTATTAATTAAAATACTATTTATTCAAATTTTTATAATTTTAGCTACGTACACTAAAGCATACGCGTACATAGGATTGGGGCCACTGCTTCCAATGTTAGGAACAATAATAGCGTATGTATTTATTGGCATTATCTCAATATTTGGGATTATTGTATATCCCCTAAGATTAATCATAAAAAAAATAAAAAATAAAAAAGATCAAAAAGAAAATATCAATAATGAGAAATTAAAAGATGATTGATAGAAATAATTTTAAACTTTCAATAGTCATTCCTTGTTATAACGAAAAAAAAACAATTAAAACCATTCTAAAAAAAATAACTGAAAGCCTCAATAACTTTAAATTTTTTAATTATGAAATAATCATTGTTGATGATTGCTCAGATGATGGAACAAAAGAATTATTAAATGAAATTAAAGATAGAGAAAAAGTAAATATTTTTTTCCACGAAACAAACTTAGGCAAGGGTGCTGCAATTCAAACATCAATTCAACATATAACAGGTGATGTTACAATTATACAAGATGCAGATCTTGAATATGATCCAGATGATTATAACAAATTATTACTCCCCTTTTTTGAAGCAAATGCAGATGTTGTCTATGGTTCGAGATTTCTAGGTGGTGGTAAATATACAAGAATTCACTTTTTTTGGCATTATCTAGCGAATAAAATTTTAACTTTTTTTTGTAATTCATTAATCAACTTGAATTTAACAGATATGGAAACTGGGTATAAGGTTTTTAAAAGTTCAATTATAAAAAATATAACTCTTCAAGAAAAAACTTTTGCATTTGAACCAGAAGTCACAATCAAATTATCAAAAAAAGGTTGTAAATTTTACGAAGTACCAATTACTTACAATGGTAGATCATATGAAGATGGAAAAAAGATTGGTTTAAAAGATGCATTTATTGCCCTAAAGGCAATAATATTATATTCGTTTAAATCTTAAAATTATTTTTAAATGAAAAAAATAAATCTAGCCATAACGGGATGTATGGGCCGAATGGGCCAACAAATAATTACATCTGTAAAAAAAGATAAAAATTTTAGACTTACTGCTCTAACAGAAAATAAAAAAATTAATAAAAAGATTAATGGAATAAAAGTTGACCTTAATACAGAAGCATTATTTAAAAAGGTAGACCTAATTATTGATTTTACAATACCAAAATGTACTTTTCAGGTTTTGAAAATAGCAGCAAAGTTAAAAAAAAGAGTGGTTATTGGGACCACTGGTTTTACTAAAAAAGAGGAGGATTTAATTAAAAAATTTTCAAAGAGAATACCAATCTTAAAAGCAGGAAATATGAGTTTAGGTATTAATCTTTTAATGTATTTAACAGAGGTAGCTGCGAGTTCATTGGGCAAGGATTTTTTAAGTAAAATTTTTGAAATTCATCACAAACATAAAAAAGACTATCCATCAGGTACTGCATTAATGTTGGGTAAAGGAATAGCTGTGGGTAAAAACAAAAATTTTTATAATTTGTTAGGGAAAAAATATTTAAACAAAAAAACTTTCCCCTTTGGAAAAAAGATAAATTTTAATTCTGTAAGAAAAGGAGAAATTATTGGAGAACATGAGGTTAAATTTTCAAGTGGTAAAGAAATAATTACTTTAAACCATGAAGCTTTCGATAGAGCGCTTTATTCTGAGGGTGCTTTGTCAGCAGCAAAATGGCTGATAAATAAAAAGCCAGGTCTTTATTCGATGAGAAATTTGATGAATTTTAAATAATGAACGAAATTCAAAGAGCTAAGATAGTTTCAAAAATTTTAAACAAAACTTACCCAAAAATATATGTTCCTCTTAAAAGTAGAAATGTTTTTACACTTTTAATTTCCGTACTTCTTTCTGCGCAATGCACTGATGTAAATGTAAATAACGTAACTAAAAATATCTACCCAAAATTTTATAAACCTAAACACTTTGTAAAATTAGGAAGAAAAAAAATTGAAAAATTAATTCAAAAAATTGGTATTTTTAGAATTAAGGCGAAAAGCATTTTTAATTTATCGAAGATACTGATAGAAAAATATAACGGCAAAGTACCAAAAACCTTTGAGGAATTAGAGAATCTCCCTGGTGTTGGTCATAAAACTGCTAGTGTTGTAATGTCTCAAGGCTTTGGGTATCCAGCTTTTCCAATAGATACACATATACACAGGTTGGCTCAAAGATGGGGGTTAACTAATGGAAAAAACGTTGTCCAAACTGAGGAAGATTTAAAAAGATTATTTCCTAAAAAAAGTTGGAACAAACTTCACCTTCAAATCATTTATTATGGAAGAGAATATTGTAAAGCAAGAGAATGTTTTGGCGTAACTTGTAAAATTTGCACCAGTTGTTATCCTAACAGAACAAAACCTATTAAAACTAAAAAAGCCTAATATGAAAATTCTTGGTATTGGAAATGCAATTATCGATGTCATTTGTAAAGTAGAGGAAAATTTTCTAACAAAAAATAATCTCACAAAAGGCACCATGAAATTAATTTTTGATAATAAAGAGTTCAAAAAAATTTTAACAAATCTTAAAATTGAAAAAACTGTTTCGGGAGGTTCAGTTGCCAACTCAATAGTAGGATTATCTCAACTTAAAAATAATGTTGGATTTATAGGAAAAATATCTGATGATGATTTCGGCCAAAAATACGAAGATGGATTAAAAGAAGAAAATGTAAAATACTTCTACAAAAAACAAAAAGAAAATCTACCAACTGGAACATGTCTTATTTTAGTAACCCCAGACTCTGAGAGGACTATGTGTACTTTTTTAGGTGTTGCAGGAAAAATAAATGAGAGTGATGTGGATGAACAAATTGTTAAAAAAAGTGACTTAGTTTTTTTAGAAGGTTACTTATGGGATGAAGGGGAACCAAAAAAAGCGTTTGAAAAAGCAATTAAAAATTCAAATAAAGTTGCGATGTCATTATCCGACACATTTTGTGTAGAAAGACATAAACAAAACTTTTTAAAATTAGTAAAAGAAAAATTAGATTTAACTTTTGCGAACGAAAGAGAAATCATGGCATTAATCGATACTAGAAATTTTGATGAAGTAGTTACTTTTGCAAAAGAAATTAAAAGACATATTGTGATTACTCGTGGAAACAAAGGGGCAATATCAATTTTTAGAGATAGAATAGTTGAGGTAAATGCTGATAAGGATCTTTTAATTAAAGATTTAACCGGTGCAGGTGATCTTTTTGCAGCTGGTTATTTACATGGCTTTATAAACAATCTTTCTACCTCACAATGCCTTGAACAAGGAACAAAATTATCATCTAAAGTAATTCAACAAATAGGAGCAAGGCTTTAACGCTTTTTTCTCTTAAAACTTCCTTTACCTTTTTTTGGCTTAATTACTTTAGGCTTATATTTTAATGAAAAAAGCTCTTTAGCAAATTTATTCTTTTTTTTTAATTTCGTAGCCATTTTTTTTACTCAAAATAAAAGTATTATCCTTAAAAGATTTAAAAATTTTTTTTCTCAATCTATAAATATGAGTTTCAACTGTATGAGTTTCAAGTTGAGATTGATATCCCCAAACTTTTGATTGTAACTCTTCAATACTTACAGGTTTCGCAGCCTTGAAAAGATATATTATTGAACTGATTTCTTTTTCTGTAAGCTTTAATTTATTTTCTTTAAAATACATTTCGCGAGAATTAATGTTAAATCTATAATTTCCAATTAAAATCTCGGATTTTTCGTGAAAATTTTTTTTTATAAATTCAATACTAATTTTTTCTAATAATCTAAAAATTGAAACAGGGAAACTATCATAAACTATTTGATTTTCTAATCCTGCTATAGTTTTTTTAGTAAAAATTAAACAATTTGATTTTGAGTTTAAATCAGACAACTGATGTTTATCAACTTTCTCAAAATTAAAATTAATATGTTTTTTAATTTCTATGAATATCTTATATAATTCATCAAAATCAAAAATTACGAGATTATGATTACTCATAAAACAATATTATGATAATTTACTTAAAAAATAAACATTCACTTGTAATCGATGATTTTCATTTCAAGTGCTGTATCGGAAAAAAAGGTGTAAGTAGGAAAAAAAGGGAAGGTGATAAAAAAACACCTGAAGGTTCTTATGCGATTGAGAATTTATATTACAGGCCAGATAGAATAAAAAAACCATCTACAAAAATAAAATGTATTAGAATCAAAAAAAATATGGGGTGGTGTGATGATCCTCTTGATAATAAAAATTATAATAAATTAATCACCATAAGAAAAAATGTAAAGTATGAAAAACTTTATAGAAAAGATCATAAATATGATCTTATGATCCCAATTAAATACAACTATCAAAAACCTGTAAAATTTAGAGGGAGTTGTATATTTCTTCATTTAACAAATGACTATAAAGCAACAGCTGGATGTATTGCTATAGAAAAAAAAGACTTTTTAGTAATGTTGAGATTAATAGATAAACAAACCAAAATAAATATTTATTAACTCCTCTTGCCAAATATACTTGAGCCTATTCTTACATAAGTTGCAGAATTTTTGATAGCCTCTAAGTAGTCTGATGACATTCCCATACTTAATTCATCAAGATCTAAATTTTTATTCAACATACTCATCTCTTTAAAAAAAATGTCTGGTGATTTTTCGAGTGGTGGAATACACATTAGTCCAACCACGCTTAAATCAATTGTTTTACAATATGAATATAATTGAGTTAAAGATGATCTATTAATACCAGATTTTTGTTCTTCATCACCAATATTAACTTGAATGAATACTTTTACTTTTTTGTTTTGTTTTTGTTGTTCGTCAGATATTTTTTTTGCAAGTTTTTCACTATCTACTGAATGAATATAATCAAATAATTTTACAGCTAATTTAACTTTATTTGTTTGAAGACCTCCGATTAAGTGTAGTTTAATATCACTATTGATTAATTTAACATCACTCCATTTTTCTATTGCCTCCTGAACTTTATTTTCACCAAAATCTATATGGCCATGTTCAATTAATGGAGATATTTTATCCATTCCAAAAGTCTTTGATACTGCAATAATTTTTGGTATTTTATTACTTTTGAGGTCAACTAATCTTTGCTTTATTTTTTCTTGAATATTAATTAAATTTTGGACAGAAGAATGCATTTTAAACTATTGAATAAATATTACTTTATTAATTCTCTTGATACAAATAATTTTAAAAAACAAGATAAACAAACTACAATAATTTATAGGAATTACACCTCATCAAAAATAAATATAAATAAACTTTTGAAGTTAAAAAATTTTTTAAAAAAAAGGGGAAATAAATTTCTTATAGCTAATGATTTTAAAAGTGCTTTAAAATTAGGGCTTGATGGGGTGTATTTACCTTCTTTCAATAAAAAATTTAATCATCTTGCATATTCAACCTTTTCTAACTTTATCATCCTGGGATCTGCACACAATATAAAAGAAATCAGAATTAAAGAATTACAAAAAGTTCAAAAAATCTTCTTATCATCATTATTTAAAAAAAATAAAAATTATTTAGGATTATATAAATTTAAAATTTTAAAGAATTATACTAAAAAGAAAATTGTTGCGCTCGGTGGTATTTCAAAAAAAAACGTTAAGAAGATTAAATTAATAAATAAAATCTCTAGTTTTGCTGGGATTTCGTATTTTGAATAAAAAAAAAGGCCCCTTATAGGGGCCCTTTTTAAATTTGTTTTCTAATTTAATTAGAATGCAAATGATAGACCGAACTCGTAACCTTCTCTGTCAGTTGCTCCAGTTCCACCCATGTTATCAACTTCATTCATAGCACCTCCAAGTGTAATACCACCTGATGTGTATGAGAAAGAGATACCAGTTGACCTTTGATCTGCATCACTAGTCACTTCTGTTTCTAATTCATGGAAGCTGTATCCGATTGTGAAATCATCGTTTACTGCATATGTAATACCATAAGCGATTGATTCTAAGTCAGATGTAGCAGTTGTATCATCTAATTCTGATGTTTGTACACCTACTGTAAATGGACCAGTTGCATATTTTGCATACATAGTAGTTTCTTCTTGTTCTCTAGTTGACTCGATCGTATGATCAGCACTTGCGAAACCAAGAGTTAAACCTTCTACCATTTCTGGAGATACAGAAATGGCAAAGTCCATGTAAGACTCAGCACCAACAGCTACGTGGTTTACGTAAGCTGCTTTAACTGTAACACCACTTATTGTTGGAGATGTGTAGATAAACATGTTATCTGTTCCACCACCATTGATTACAGTTGGAGTTCCACCTGTTGTAGCTCCATTAGTGTCAACTACATCCCATGCTTCCTCGAAAGCATTTGGAGTTACGTCATCTACTGCACCGAACGCTGATGAACCACCATGACCATCGAACACTAATGTTCCAAAGTCACCAGATAGTGTGATGTTGTGATCATCCATATCATCCTGATCGATTTCGTAATAAACAGCAACACCAATACCATTGTCTGTTTCACCACTAGCATTGAATGCAAGACTATCACCCATAGTAAAGCCGTTTCCTCTATCACTAAATCCTCTGTTAGGGTCATCAAAAGTTATTGACGCTCCACCTGTTACTGAAAAGTCAGCAGCATGTGCAGAAGAAATCGCTAGAGAACCAGCTAAAGCTGATAATCCGATTTTTCTTAAATTGTTCATATTAATTACTCCTTTAGTTTGTTTGATTATTAATAATAAACATTTGCAAATTATCATTTTATTAGCAAAAAACGTCTTAATTAGCCTATTTTCATTAAATATTCATAAAGTGTTGCAAAAATGCAACATTAATAATTACAATATTTTATAATTTTTTTAAATTAATTGTATATTAATCTCAATTTCATTTTAAAAATCAACAATGCCTAAAATTCAGACAAATAAAATATTAATAATAAGTTTTCTAATAATTTTCAGCTTAACCTCATGTGGAAAAGACTTTTTTAAACCAGGAGACGCAAGGAAAAATCCACCAGATCCAAAATTAAGAGTTAAGAAAAATTTAGAGGAAGGTAAAGGTTTTAGATTAAATAACGCGATAAAAGGCGTAAGAGGAGGAACTAATTTTGAATTTGCAAGCTCTAATGAATTATGGAGAGCCTCTCTTGATGTTTTAGATTTTATGCCATTGACCTCTGCTAATTATAGTGGTGGAATAATAATAACTGACTGGTATTCTGAACAGGGTAATGCTGATGAGTCTATTAAAATTACAATAAGATTTTTAAGTAACGAAATTAGATCTGATGCTATACATGTTGATATCTTTTATAAAAAATGTGTTACACCGAGTAATTGTAGTATTAATAAACAAGATGGACAATTAAGAAAAGAAATTACAAAACAAATACTTGCAAAAGCAAGTATTTTTAAAAAGCAATCTAAAGATAAGAATTTTCAACCTTATCAAATGACTACCCCCGGAGACTAGCCTAAAATTTTTTTTTAGAAGTGGATAGATACAATTTTAAAATCGTCGAACAAAAATGGCAAGATTTTTGGGATAAAAATAAAAGTTTCAAAGTAAAAACTGATCCTGCAAAGAAAAAATTTTATTGTCTTGAAATGTTCCCTTATCCCTCAGGAAAAATTCATATGGGTCATGTAAGAAATTACACCATAGGAGACGTGTTAGCGCGTTATAAATCACTTCAAGGCTATAATGTTTTACATCCAATGGGCTGGGACTCATTTGGTATGCCAGCTGAGAATGCAGCAAAACAAAACAATCTTGATCCAAAAACTTGGACTAAAACAAATATCAATAATATGAAAGCACAATTAAAAAAACTTGGTCTTTCAATTGATTGGGATAGAGAAATATCAACTTGTGATAAGGATTATTACAAACATCAACAAGAATTTTTTCTAGAATTATTCCAAAAAGGGCTTGTTTACAGAAAAGAAAATTATGTCAACTGGGATCCAATAGATGAAACAGTTTTAGCTAATGAGCAAGTCATTGATGGTAAAGGATGGCGCTCTGGTGCTGTTGTTGAAAGAAAAAAATTAAATCAATGGTTTTTTAACATTTCAAAGTTCTCTCAAGAATTACTGGATGGTTTAGATAACCTAGACTCATGGCCAAAAAAAGTAAAAACAATGCAAAAAAACTGGATTGGTAAATCATTTGGATGTGAAATTGATTTTGATGTTGAGGGTGAGTTACCTGTCAATCGTATAAAATGCTTTACAACAAGGCCAGATACTCTTTTTGGATTTTCATTTCTAGCTCTGTCTGTTGACCATGATATTTCTAAATTCTTTAAAGACAATCAAGATTTTATTAAATTTAAACAAGAATGTTCAAAAACTGGTACTACAGAGGAAGCGATAGCAGTAGGTGAAAAAATTGGATTTAAAACTGATCTTAAAGCAATTAATCCCTTAAATCCGAGGCAAAAAGTTCCGGTATATTTTGCAAATTTTGTTTTAATGGATTATGGATTTGGTGCTGTTTTCGGCTGTCCAGCTCATGACCAAAGAGATTTTGATTTTGCAAAAAAATATAATCTTGAAATTAAAACAGTTGTTCGACCAAATGATCAAAATGATACTTTTAAAGTTGAAAAAGAAGCTTATCCAGGTCCTGGAGTTATAATAAACTCAGATTTTCTAAATGGTTTAGAGGCACCAGAAAAGTCTGTTCTTGAAACAATTAAAATTTTAGAAGATAAAAAATTAGGCAAAAAACAAATTAATTTTAGGCTTAAAGACTGGGGTGTATCCAGGCAGAGATATTGGGGGTGTCCAATCCCAATTGCATATGATGAGAATGATAATGCATATCCAATACCTAAATCAAAATTACCTGTAGAGCTGCCAGAAAATATAGACATTAATGTTAAAGGTAATCCACTCAATGATCAAAATAATTGGAGAGAAATTATTATTGATGGAAAAAAATTGTTAAGAGAAACGGACACTCTTGATACTTTTGTTTGCTCATCGTGGTATTATCTAAGGTTTTGTTCTCCAAAAGAAACTGAGTATGGATTTAAAAAAGAAGACATTGATTACTGGATGCCTGTAGATCAGTATATTGGCGGTGTAGAACACGCAATTTTGCATTTACTTTACTCTAGATTTTTTATGCAAGCTTTATCGTATGAAAATAAAAATTTTAAGATAAAAGAACCATTCGATGGTCTTTTTACTCAAGGAATGGTTTGTCATGAAACATATAAAGACTCGGATAATAATTGGGTGAGTCCTGATGAAATTGAAATCATAGATGGTAAAAAATATCTTAAAAAAGATAGAACAAAATTGATTTCTGTTGGACCTTCTGAATCAATGTCTAAGTCAAAAAAAAATACGATTGACCCAGAAAATATTATTTCTAATTATGGAGCAGACTCAGCTAGATTATTTATTTTGTCAGACAGTCCTCCTGAAAAAGATGTCCAATGGTCTGAGGAGGGGATTATTTCATCCTTTAAATTTATTCAAAAACTATGGAAGTTAAATGAAAAAGTTGTAAGTGAAATTAATAAAGAACATAATAATGACCATGATGAAGAAATAGATAAATATACTAATAAATATTTAAAGAAAATTCACGATAACTTAGAAAATTTTAGCTACAATAAAATTGTTGCAAACCTTTATGAGATGTATTCTTTTTTAAATAAACAAATAGAAAAACCTTATACAAAAAATACACTTGTGGAAAATTATGGAAAAATTTTGATTACAATGACACCTATTCTTCCACATTTTGCTAATGAATGTTTGAGCATTATTAAGTTTCAAAATTTAAAGTGGCCAGATTTCAATCAAGCAATGTTAAAAGATGAAATAGTGAATATCGTTATACAAATTAATGGAAAAAAAAGAGGATTAGTTCAAACAAAACCAGATATTA
>CACHBQ010000002.1:0-112823 GCA_902578105.1 uncultured Pelagibacteraceae bacterium
AAACAACTTGCTTAATGATGCTGGCAGGATTTGAAACACCAACAAATGGTGAAATATATTTAGATGGTAAGGCTATCTCAAGTATACCTCCACATAAAAGAGGTATTGGAATGGTATTCCAGAATTATGCGCTATTTCCTCATATGACAGTTTATGAGAACCTTGCCTTTCCATTAAGAGTTAGAAAAATTCCAAAAGATGAGGCAGATAAAAAAATTGATAAGGCGTTATCAATGGTTTCACTTCAAGGTTTCGCATCAAGAATGCCAGGGCAATTATCAGGTGGTCAACAACAAAGAGTGGCTGTAGCGAGATCATTAGTATTTGATCCTCAACTAGTTTTAATGGACGAACCTCTGGGAGCTTTAGATAAAAATTTGAGAGAGAGTATGCAATATGAAATCAAACACATACATGAAAACATTGGGGTAACTGTTGTTTATGTAACTCATGATCAAAGTGAAGCATTAACCATGTCTAATCGTATTGCTGTTTTTAATGATGGAAAAGTTCAGCAGCTTTCAAGTCCGGATGAGCTATATGAAAAACCTGTGAATTCTTTTGTCGCCGAGTTCATTGGAGAAAATAATACTTTTTTGGGTGAGGTTTCTGATATTTCAGGTGGTAAGTGTAAAGTTAAAATAGCAAATACAGACATACTTGCAAACCCTATATCTGTAAAAGGCAGAGGTGAAAAAACTAAAATTTCTTTAAGACCTGAAAGAGCTTTAATTAATCCAAGTGATCAAATGGATAATATCCATTCTGGAAAGATTGAAGAAGTAATATATCACGGAGATCATACAAGAGTAAGAATAAATCTTTTAGGCAACAATCAATTTATCTTAAAGGTTCCTAATAGTTCAGCCAATTTGGATATCAAGCTTGGCAAAGATATCAAGATAGGTTGGAACAGTGAAGATGCTAGAGCGTTAGATCCTTCTTAGACCACCAATATATTGCTAAATTAACTAAAATGGGCTGTTGACTCTCATTATCGATCTTGTTGTAATTGATTTTTATAAAAAACGTTTAAACGGAGGAAAAATGAAAAAACTAAGTAAAGTATTACTAGCTATTTCTTTTGTACTTTCACTAACTACTTCAGCATTTGCAACAACAGTAACTGCAGTGTCATGGGGTGGGGCTTATACTGAGTCTCAAAAGTTAGGTTATGGTGATCCTACAGCTAAAAAACTTGGCATAAATATTGCCTGGGTTGACTATTCTGGTGGATTATCTGAGATTAAAGCACAGAAAGAAGCTGGTAAAATCACGTGGGATATAATCGACGTGTTTGCAATGGATACTATTACTGGATGTGATGAAGGATTATTTGTTGAATTTGATTTCGATAAAGACTTCCCACCAGCTCCAGATGGAACTCCAGCAAGTAAAGATTTCTTTACTGCAATGCCTAGTAAGTGTGCTGTAGGAAATATTTTATATTCTTGGAATTATGCTTATAACACTAATAATGTTAAAGGAACTCCAAAGACTATCAAAGATTTCTTTAACACTAAAAAATTCCCTGGAAAAAGAGCTATCTACAAAAGCGCTTTAACAAACTTAGAGATCGCTTTAGCAGCAGATGGTATTAAACCAGGAAAAGGTGGAGCAAAAATCTACAAAGCTTTAGAAACAGAAAAAGGTGTTGAAAGAGCAATGAATAAGATCAAAGAACTATGTACAGACCCTAAAGGTGGATGTGTATTTTGGTCTGCAGGTGCTCAACCACCAGAACTGTTAGTATCAGGTGAAGTAGTAATGGCTACTGGTTGGAATGGTAGATTCTTCAATGCTGAAATTGGAGAAGGTGCACCAATCAAACAAGTTTGGGATGCCCAAGGTCTTGACTACGAGTATTTCGTACAAGTTAAAGGTGGACCAAACGATGCTAATGGTATGGCTAAAAAAGCTTTAGCTATGATGACTAGCGCAGAGATGTTAGCAGGAAGTGCTAAATACATCGCATATGCTCCTTGGAGAAAATCTTCAATTAGCATTATGGAAAAAGGTGAGCCTTGGTATAAAGATGGTAAGACTAACATGGTACCACAAATGCCAACTGCACCGGCTAACACTAAAAACTACTTCCTAGTAGATCCAATTTTCTGGGCTGACAACGGCACAGAGCTTGGTGAAAAATGGGAAGCTATGAAAGCTGGTCTATAATTTAAGTTTTAAACAACTTAATTATATATTATAATTTAAGGGCGGTTATTATTAACCGCCCTTTTTATTTATGAGCTCTGAAACAAAACAAATTCTAACAACAGATGGGATACCTTTAGAGGTAAGTCTTAAAAAAGCAGAGAGAAAGAATAAAATCAAAGCCTTTTTACTTGTTGCTCCTTTATTGTTGTTCTTAATAATAACTTATGTTTTTCCAATAGGGGATATGTTATTCAGAAGTGTTGACGATAAAATGGTAACGCAAATGCTTCCAAAAACTTTTAAGGCAATGGAGACCTGGGATGGTCAAGAGTTACCTGATGAAGAAGTTTTTGCTGCTTTTCATGAAGATTTCATAAAATTAGTTGAGGATAAACGTGAAGGTAAGTTATCTACACAGTTAAACTACACAAAAAATGGATTTAAAAGTATTATTAAAAAATTACGAAGAAAATCTAAATCATTTGAAGAGGGAAACTACAAAGAACAAATAATGTCAGTTCATAAAAGATGGGCTGATGTTGAGTACTGGAGAGCAATTAAAAGAAGAGCTCCTGAGTTTACAGGTCAAAAATATCTAAAGGGTATGGACATGTACGTAAATGAAGAAGGAAAAATAGTAAGTGTAGAGGAAGATAGAAGAATTCATAGAGTGTTATGGTTGAGGACTCTTGAAATTGCATTTTTTGTAACAGTTTTTTGTTTCTTAATGGCTTATCCAATAGCCCATTTATTAGCTACTTTACCTATGAAGTATAGTAACTTATTAATGATCTGTGTACTGCTGCCGTTCTGGACTTCATTACTTGTGAGAACTGCAAGCTGGATGATTTTGTTGCAGCAACAAGGGATAGTAAATGATTTCTTTGTTGGAATTGGATTAGTAGCTGACGATAATAGACCCGAGATGATGTACAACAAAACAGGAAGTTACGTTGCAATGACACAAATATTGCTACCATTCATGGTTTTACCACTTTATAGTGTCATGAAAACTATCTCACCTAGCTTAATGAGAGCTGGAAAATCATTAGGCGGAACGCCATTTGTAGCATTTTGGAAAGTTTATTTCCCGTTAACAATACCAGGAATAGGTGCAGGTTGTTTATTAGTATTTATTTTAGCGATTGGTTATTACATTACCCCAGCCTTAGTTGGCGGTGCATCTGGAACTTTAATAAGTAACCAAATTGCTTTCCACATGAAAAGCACTCTTGATTGGAGCTTTGCATCAGCCATGGGATTAATGTTGCTGAGTGGAGTATTGGTAATTTATTGGCTTTATAACAAACTAGTTGGAATTGATAATATTAAGTTGGGATAATTGAATGGCTTTACCAAAATATACTGAACCACATTATAGAATTTGGCATTATATTTATCTTACAATTTGTGGTGCTGTTTTCTTTTTTCTAATTGCACCTTTGTTTGTAATATTCCCATTATCATTTAACGCAGAAGAATTTTTGAGTTTTTCTGATGGAATGAAGCGTCTAGATCCAGATGCATTTTCTTTAAGATGGTACAAGGATATGATTTACGGAACAAAAAATCCATGGGGATTAGCAGCTAAGAATAGTTTTATCATTGCGATTTTTGCAACAATTGGATCAGTGATACTTGGAACAGTTGCGGCTTTAGGATTGAGCAGCAGACATATGCCATATAAAGGATTAATAATGGCTGTGTTAATTTCACCCATGATTGTTCCATTAATTATTTCCGGTGTTGCAATATTTTTCTTTATGGCAAAAGCGGGTTTAGCAGCAACTCATACAGGAATAGTATTAGCTCATATTATATTAGGAACACCTTTTGTAGTAATTACAGTCACAGCCACTTTGTCGGGGTTTGATCATAGTGTAACTCGAGCAGCTGCAAGCTTAGGAAGTGATCCAGTAAATACTTTTATGAAAATTACTTTACCATTGATTTTACCTGGAGTAATTTCAGGTGGGTTATTTGCATTTGTAACTTCATTTGATGAAGTTGTGGTTGTTTTATTTTTAGCAGGATTAGAAAATACAACAATCCCAATTCAAATGTGGACAGGTTTACGAGAGCAATTAAGTCCAACAATACTAGCTGTTGCGACTTGTCTAATTATACTATCAACATTAATATTAGTGACTGCTGAGCTTTTACGAAGAAGATCTGAAAGACTCAGGGGTATTAATCGTTAAAAAAATAATTTCATGAAGATAAAGAATGTAGTAGTGATAGGGTCTGGGACAATGGGCAGTGGAATAGCAGCTCATTTGTGTAATGCCAATATACCCGTTACTCTTTTGGATTTAAAAACTGAAATAAGTGAAAATGCCAGAGAAAGAATTCACAAATCTAGACCACCTTTATTAATTGATAAATCTAAAATAAAAAATATTAAAGTTGGTAATATTGAAGATGACTTCTCAGTAGTTGAACAAGCTGATTGGGTTGTTGAGGCAGTAGTGGAGAGAATTGAAATCAAACATCAAATTTATGAAAAAATTTTTAAAAGTAGAAAAGAGGGTGCGATTGTTTCCTCCAACACTTCTTCAATACCTATTAAAGTTTTATCTCAAAATTTAAATAAAGAACAAAAAAAAGATTTTTGTATAACTCATTTTTTTAATCCTGTCAGATATATGGGTCTTTTGGAAATTGTGAAAAATGAAGACAATGACCTAAATAAAATAAATCAATTAAAAGAATTTTGCGAACTTGAGCTTGGAAAAGGAGCCATCGTTTGTAATGACACTCCAGGTTTTTTAGGTAACAGAGTTGGTGTTTACGCTATGCAAATAGCAATGACTGAAGCATTTAAAATGAAACTTTCTGTAGAGGAAGCGGATGCAATATTTGGGAGACCAATGGGTATTCCAAAAACAGGTGTTTTTGGGCTTTATGATTTAATTGGCATTGATCTTATGGCTGATGTTTTAAAAAGTTTTATCAAAGAGTTACCTGAAAAAGATGAATTTCATGAGGTTGCAAAAGAAATTCCTTTAGTAAAAAAATTAATTGAAACTGGATATACAGGTAGAAAAGGTAAAGGTGGTTTCTACCGAATGAAGAAAACCGATAGTGGTAAAGTGATGGAAGCTATCAATCTGCAAACTGGTGATTATTCTCCAAGTAAAAAAATTGACATTAAATCTGATAAAGTTGATCTGAAAGGCCTCATTAACAGGAATGATAAATATGGAGAATATGCTTGGTCAGTATTAGAAAAGATTATTAAATATGCTTCATCATTAGTTCCTGAAATAACAAAAGAATTTAATGATATTGATGAGGCTATGAGGTTAGGGTTCAACTGGGCTAAAGGACCCTTTGAAATGCTAGAGGAGATTGGTGTTAAAAACTTTTTTGAAAAAGTTGAAAATTTTAAGGGAAATGATTTTTTAGAAAATTTAAGTAAAACAAAAAATGAAAATTTTTATGGTGAAAGGCAAAAATATACATCAATAGAAACTCTGGGTAAGGTTAAGAAAACAGCAACGAGTGTTGATGGAAATAGTTCAGCATCTATTTATAGACTCAATGATTATAATATAGTTGAATTTACCACCAAAGCTAATGCATTAGATTACGACTCAATGGATGCATTAAAGAAAGCAACCGATAAGCCTTTGATTATAATTAATGAAAGCATGCAATTTTCTGCTGGGGTAAATTTAACTTATACAATGGAATTTGCTGACAAAAATGATTTTAAATCAATTGAAAAATTTATTAAATATTTCCAAGAAACATGTAAACATCTTAAGTACTCTAAACACCCAGTTATATCTGCACCATCAGGACTTACTTTAGGAGGTGGATTTGAAGTTTTAGTACAAAGTAATTTTGTTGCCTCTCATACAAATATTGTAATTGGCCTAGTAGAAACTATCGTAGGTTTAATTCCAGCTGGTGGAGGTTGTAAGGAAATGTTAGCTAGATGGTTAGATACAGCACAGGCAAAAAAAGATCCAAATTATGCACCATTAAAAGTTTTTGATATCATTGGCTATGGAAAAACAGCAACATCACCTGTTGAAGCTGAGCCATTGAAATACTTACTGCCTGAAAATAAAAAGATTATGAATAGAAATAGTTTATTAGAGGTTTCAAAAAAAATCTTAGATGAAAACAAAGATTTTAAAACACCTAACGAACTTAAGTTTAACTTACCTGGGAAAGCAGTTATTGGAGAAATGCATAAAATTTTAGAAAAACTCTATAATGATAAAATAATCTTAGATCATGGTGTAGAAGTTGCAAAAGAATTAGCTTTCGTCTTAAGTGGTGGAGACACAACTATGGATAAAGTGTTAACAGAAGATGATTTATTCAAATTAGAATTAGATGCTTTTATGAGATTAATTGAAACTAAAAATACTCAAGACAGGATTAAACATACCTTGGCTACTGGTAAACCTTTAGTCAACTAACATTTTAATAGAATTTATAAAGTCAGGCCTTAGAACATACTCAGATTTATTTTGATATTTTATTTTTTCTAGTGCTTCTATCCCGTAAATCACTTTTCCAATCGGTGTATATTCACTCTCATATAATGGCTCATCTTTGAGTGTGATGAAAAATTGACTATCTTCAGTATTATATTTTTGTGTTCTTGCAAGACCTACACTTCCTCTTTCATAGTTAAATGGGACATCTACTTCTGAGTTTATAGTTCCTAATCCTGATTGTCCTGTTCCGATTTTTCCATAATCAATATTTCCTTTTTTACCAAATTCCAAATCACCTGCCTGTACAAGGTTGTCTTTAATCACTCTATGAAATGCAACATCGTCGTAAGCCTTAGATCTCACCAATGTTTTGAATCTTTCAACTGAATTTGGAGAAATATTTGGATATAATTCAATTATTACATTTCCACATTCAACATTTAAAATTGCGATATTATTTGGCTTATCAAAAGAAAGTTTTTTTGGATTATAATTCTTTACGAATAAGCATTTATTTTTTATCAAAAAAAAAGAACTTAGAGAAAAAATAGCTAAAGATATTATGAAAAAAAAAATTATCTTTTCTGACTTTGAAGCTTTAATTTTTTTAATCATAAATTGAAACTTTGATCAATTTTGAGCAAACCTGCTTTGATATAATTTATCTTTTTTTGAAGAATAGGATCAATTTGTTTTGGTAAATTCCCATGCATTAAATGAGAAAAAACTTCTGCCATATCCTCAGAAGCGGTTGATTTTGAATATTCAGTAATAAAACCATTAGTTTTAGAATAAGTATCAAGACCTATTTTTTTTGTACAAGTAGAACATTTTGCATAATTAAAGCTATCTGAATTGAAACTTGACCAAGTTTTTTCATTAAAAATTTCCTTAAAACTATCATTAATTATATGAAAGACTTCATGATGTAATACTCTTTCAAAATATTTATTATCAAATTTAATATCAACAATTAGAGTTTTCATTACATTGTCAGGTATTCCAGCAGTATTTATTCCTGAAATTGATAAATCTTCACAAAGAACAATATATTTTAAATTTATTTTTTTTAAAAAACTTTGAGAATATCTTTTTAAATTTTTTTCTATAATTTGATACTTCTGGTCTAAATCTTGTTTTGATGATTTAAAACAATTAATATTATTATCTATCCCAATTGTAAAAGGTTGTTTAGCGTAAAGATATCTTAGACTATTAGTAGTTTTAATATTATAAATTTCAAGATTTGGGATTTTAATCAATTGATAAATCGTATCTGCTTGCACAGAGGAAATTAAAAATAAATATAATAAAATGAACTTAAATAATTTCATAATAAGTATTATTCAAGATATTCCAAATTGTGAGAATGTGATAGAGTTTTGTGATGAAAAAAAAAAGTTCCAAAGAACCAATCCAACCAGTAAGTGGAACCAAAGTACCACGATTTGCTGGCCCTTCAACTTTTGCACGATTACCAGAATTAAGAGATGTTGAGTATTGTGATGTTGCAATAGTTGGCATTCCTTTTGATGCAGGCACAAGTTATAGACCAGGGGCAAGGTTTGGTCCTCAAAGCATCAGACAAGCTTCAAGACATTTAAGAACAAATTATCATCCAAGTTATGATGTAGAACCATTTAAAGTACAACAAGTTGCTGATGCTGGAGATATTACGTGTAATCCTTTTAATATTAATGAAGCGATCAAACAAATTGAAGAAGGTGCTACAGATTTACTGAAAAAAACTGGAGGCATAATTAGTTTAGGCGGTGACCATACAATTGCATTTCCTTTATTAAAAGCAGTTAACAAAATTAATAAAGGTCCAGTTGCTTTAGTTCATTTTGATGCTCATTTAGATACATGGGATACTTATTTTGGGGCACCTTATACGCACGGAACTCCATTTAGACGTGCTAGAGAAGAGAATTTATTTTTAGATGATGCATCTATGCATGTAGGTATTAGAGGACCTTTATATAGTAGAGATGATATTAAAAATGATGAAAGTTTTGGATTTAAAATAATTCATTGTGATGAATTTCAAACAGAGGGAACTGATAATATAGCTGAAAGGATTAAAAAAAGAGTTGGCGATAATCCATTATACTTATCAATTGATATAGATGTTTTAGACCCCGCTTTTGCCCCAGGAACAGGTACACCAGAAATTGCAGGAATGACATCAAGAGAAATGGTTAATGTAATTCGAGGTTTGTCAGGAATGAATTTGATCTCAGCAGATGTAGTTGAAGTGTTACCAGCATATGATCATGCGGAGGTAACATCTTTAGCTGCTGCAACAATTGTTTATGAACTTACTAATTTGTTTGCAAAAAAATAAGGAAAGGTTAGGAGTCTGGTATGGAAAATAAAAAAAATTTTTACATCGATGGAAAATGGGTTGCTCCCAAAAGTAAACAAGAAATAAAAGTAATTAATCCTGCTACAGAAGAAAATTGCGCAGTTATTTCTTTAGGTAATAAAGAAGATATTGATTATGCAGTAAGTTCAGCGAAAAAAGCTTATAGTACTTGGGCATTTTCTTCTAAAGAAGAGAGAATAAGTCTATTAGAAAAATTGTACGAAAATTACAAAAAAAGATGGGCTGATATTGCTGCAGCAATTACCACAGAAATGGGAGCTCCCAAAGACTTTGCAACAAAACTACAAGCAGGTACAGGTGCAGCACATCTAAAATCATTTATTAGATATTTAAAAAATTTTAAATTTGAAAAACCCTTGGGTGAACATGCTCCTAATCAAAGATTAATTTATGAGCCAAAAGGTGTGTGTGCTTTGATTACACCATGGAATTGGCCAATGAATCAAGTTTGTCTTAAAGTTGCACCAGCTTTAGCTTCTGGCTGTACTATGATTTTAAAACCATCTGAACTTGCTCCTTTATCTTCAATGATTCTTGCAGAATTAATTGATGAAACAAAATTTCCTACTGGAGTATTCAATTTAGTAAATGGAGATGGTGAAACTACTGGTAATGCACTCACAAGTCATCCTGACGTCAACATGATTTCATTTACTGGCTCTACTCGAGCTGGAGCATTAATTTCACAAAATGCAGCTAAAGATTTTAAAAGAGTAAGTCTAGAATTAGGAGGAAAGGGAGCAAATATAATTTTTAAAGATGCTGATCCAGATGCTATTGAAAGAGGAGCTTTAAGATGTTTCAGAAATTCTGGTCAGTCGTGTAATGCTCCAACTAGAATGCTTGTCGAAAAATCAATGTATAATGAAGCTGTAGAAAGATTAAAAAAATATACTGAAAATTTTGAGGTTGGTGATCCAAAGAAGGAGGGAGAGCATATTGGCCCTGTAATTTCTGAAACTCAATACAATAAAATTCAAACTTTAATTAAAAAGGGTATTGATGAGGGTGCAAAATTAGTTGCAGGAGGCGCTGGTAAACCAGAGGGATTTGAAAAAGGATACTTTGTCAAACCAACAGTTTTTGTTGATGTTAAAAATGATATGGAAGTTGCAAGAACAGAAATTTTTGGTCCAGTGTTATCAGTAATGCCTTTTGAAAATGAAGAGGAAGCAATTAAAATTGCTAATGATACTCCTTATGGATTGACTAATTACATTCAAACACAAGATAAAGAAAAAGTTAAAAGAGTTGCGAGAAAGTTAAGATCAGGAATGGTAGACGTAAATGGAGCTGGTATTGCTGTAGATGCACCATTTGGAGGTTTTAAACATTCTGGAATTGGTAGAGAAGCTGGTGAACATGGTCTTGAAGAATTTTTAGAAGTGAAAGCCGTTGGTGGCTGGAATTAGTTTAAAGTAGATCTTTTTTTAAGACCATCTAAAAATTTTAAACATTTTTTAATTTCATTTAATTCAATATATTCATCAACTTTATGAGCCTGCTCAATAGAACCAGGACCACAAACCACAGTACTCATCCCAATTTCCTGAAACAAGCCAGCCTCAGTACCAAAAGAAACAACCTCTCTCGAATTGTCCCCAGTTAAACTTGAAACCAACTCACATGCCTCTGAATTTTTAACACGATCAAAACCAGTTACTTCACCTATTATTTTTTTAGTTACTTTTGAATTCGGAAATACCTTTCTCATTTCTGGTAATAAAATTTCATTAGCATATTTATCTATTTCTTGATTTAGAAAAACTCCATCTTCTTTCACCACCGGTCTAGTCTCCCATTCAATATAACATTTATCAGCTATAACATTGTGTGCTATGCCTCCAAATATTCCTCCTACTTGCAAAGTTGAAAAGGGTGGATCAAATATCGAGTCTTTAGGAGCTCTTTTTTTTAAGTCCTGTCTTAATTCAATGAGTTTGTTTGCGTAACGTGAAGCAAACTCAACAGCACTAACCCCTTTATGTGGCATTGAGCTATGACCAGCTAGACCTTCAAAATAAGTTGTATACTCATAACAACCTTTGTGAGCATCTATAATTTTCATTTTAGTTGGTTCTCCAATTATGCATATGCCGTCTTGAATTTTTCTTTTTTTTAACTCCTCAATTAAGATAGGCGCTCCAAGACAAGCAGTTTCTTCATCAAATGTGAATGAAAAATGGATATCTCTATTTAATTCCACTTTTGAATAAATTGGCGCATAAGCTAAAACACATGCAATAAAACCTTTCATATCACATGCACCTCTGCCATAAAGTTTATCATCTTTAATTGTAGCTTTAAAAGGATCAGTGCTCCAACTTTTTGAAACTGGAACAGTATCAGTGTGACCAGATAAAATAATTGGTTTTATTCCGTTTGTTTTTTTCGCCTTAAATGTTGCAAAAAGATTTACTCGTTTCTTTTCCTCATCAAAAGTTTTAAATGAAGTTGCACCTAATTTTTGGAGGTACTCTTCACAATAATTAATTAAATTACTATTATCATCTCCAGAAATTGTTTTGAATCCGATTAAATCAGTCAAAATTTTGATGCAATTTTCATATAATTTTTCAATATTAATTTCTGTACTCATGAATAATAACTAATATATATACTGGATTTATGAAAGAACAAATAACATACGATATATTTGACAAAGTTGACATAAGAGTAGGGACAGTAATTTCTGTAAAAAAAAATGAGAAAGCAAGAAAACCATCTTTAGTAGTTGAAGTGGATTTTGGAAAAGAGATAGGAATTAAACAATCTTCAGCACAAATTACTCATTATTACAATGAGGATAATTTAAAAGGCAAACAAGTAATCGGAGTTTGTAATTTTCCAGAAAAAAATATTGCTGGAGTGGTGTCTCAAGTTTTGATTTTAGGTTCGATTGATAAGGAAGGCAGAGTGATTCTCGTTCATCCATCTCAACCATCAGAAAATGGTCTTCCAATAGCCTAAGTATGCATCCTGAAATATTATCAATTTCTTTATTTTGGTTTGTCACAGCTTATACACCAGGTCCAAATAATGTAGTCGCATCTTACTCTGGATTTAATTTTGGGATAAAAAAAACAATACCTCATATTCTTGGTGTGACTTTAGGATTTACTTCATTAGTTTTATTTTTATCGATAGGTTTAATTAATGTTTTTAAATTGTTTCCCATTATTCAAATAGTCATTAGATATCTTGGGACTTTATTTTTAATATATCTAGCTTATAAGATTGCATTTTCAAACTCTTCAAATGAAACCCAAAAAGAAAATCCTGTAAAATTTATTGAAACTTTTTTATTTCAGTATTTAAACCCTAAAGGTGTCACTGTTGCAATTATTGTTGTCTCTACTTATGTTGAATTAGGCGTAAATTATATAAGTTATGCGACTCAAATAGTTGCTCTTGCATTTCTATTTTCTGTCACAAGTATTACTTTGTGGACGTTTGTTGGTAAATTTTTAAGGAAATTTGCGACAAATGATAAATTTATTAAGTACTTTAATTATGTTATGTCAGGGCTTCTTTTATTAAGCATAATTACGTTTTATATATAAAAAATGAAACCAGGTAAAATTAACTCTTACGAAACACTTTCTGACATAGAAATAAATAATAAGAAATTTAAATTTTATTCATTAAAGAAAGCAGAAGAAAATGGTTTGGAGGGTATTTCTAAATTACCAAAATCCCTTAAAGTTTTGTTAGAAAATTTGTTAAGATATGAAGATGATGTATCTGTTACAAAAAATCAAATTGAGGCAATTAAAAATTGGCTAAAAACAAAAAAATCTAAAACAGAAATTGCTTACCGGCCTGCAAGAGTGTTACTACAAGATTACACTGGAATTCCTGCAGTGGCTGACTTGGCAGCTATGAGAGAAGCTGTAAAAGAAAAAAATAAAGATCCCAATACAATTAATCCACTTTCTGCAGTAGATCTTGTAATTGACCATTCAGTTCAAGTTGATCAGTCTGCAAAAGCAGATTCGTTTGATAAAAATGTTGAAATTGAATTTAATAGAAATGGTGAGAGATATTCTTTTTTAAAATGGGGTCAGCAAGCATTCAATAACTTTAGAATAGTTCCTCCTGGCACTGGAATTTGTCACCAGGTTAATTTAGAATATTTATCTAAAGTAGTATGGAGTGAAGATTTTGAGGAACAGAGTTATCTTTTCCCAGATACACTGGTAGGAACTGATAGTCACACTACTATGGTTAATGGACTTTCAGTTTTAGGATGGGGAGTAGGCGGTATTGAAGCTGAGGCGGGCATGTTAGGTCAACCTATTTCAATGCTTATTCCTGAAGTAATAGGTTTTGAAGTAAAAAATAAAATGCCAGAAGGCACTACTGCAACAGATTTAGTTCTAACAGTTGTAAAAATGTTAAGAGACAAGGGTGTAGTTGGAAAGTTTGTAGAATTTTATGGCGATGGTTTAAAGAATTTAACTTTAGCTGATCGAGCAACAATAGCAAATATGGCTCCAGAGTATGGAGCCACTTGTGGATTTTTTCCAATAGATGAAGAAACTTTAAAGTATTTAAAATTTTCTGGTAGAGATGAAATGACAGTAAAAATAGTTGAGGAATATGCGAAAGCTCAGGGTTTGTGGTCTAGTGAAGATATTGATTTTACTGATACTTTAACTTTAGATATGACGACTATTGTTCCTACTATTTCAGGACCAAAAAGACCTCAAGATAAAGTTTTATTAACCGATGCTTCAACTAGTTTTAAGAAAAGTTTTTCTGAAGTAACTGGTAAAAAAGATTTTTCAGTTTCAAAAGTTAAAGATAAAGAATATTCAATTAAAGATGGGTCTATTTTAATTGCAGCAATTACATCTTGTACAAATACTTCTAATCCAAACGTTTTAATCGGAGCGGGACTTTTAGCTAAGAAAGCAGTGGAATTAGGATTAGAGGTAAAACCATGGGTTAAAACTTCATTAGCACCCGGCTCACAAGTTGTTACAGATTATCTAGAGAAAGCAGGTTTAAATACTTATTTAGACAAACTTGGTTTTCATTTGGTTGGTTATGGTTGCACTACGTGTATTGGAAATTCCGGTCCACTAGCCGATGAAATAGTCGACTCTATTCAAAAAGAAAATATCTATGCAGTCTCAGTATTATCTGGCAATAGAAATTTCGAGGGTAGAATTTCACCTCATATAAAAGCAAACTATCTTGCTTCACCTCCATTAGTCGTTGCCTATGCTCTTGCTGGTCATATGAATTTTGATTTGTATAAAGATAGTTTTGGCAAAGATAAAAATGGTAAAGACATTTTTATGAAAGATATTTGGCCATCAAATAAAGAAATTGAAGATGTGTTAAAATCATCCTTAAATCCTGAAATGTTTGTGAAAAGGTATTCAAATGTTTCTGAGGGACCAAAACAATGGCAACAAATTAAAACAGAAAAAAGTAGTATTTATAATTGGGAAGAAAATTCTACATATGTAAAAAAACCACCTTTTTTTGAAAATCTCTCAGATCAACCGGAAGGTTTTAAAAAAATTCACGATGCACGTCCATTATTAATTTTAGGTGATATGGTAACTACAGATCATATCTCTCCCGCAGGTAACATTCAAAAAGAAAGCCCTACAGGGGAATATTTTATGAAACATCAAATTTTACCCAAAGATTATAATTCTTATGGTGCTAGAAGAGGAAATCATGAAGTAATGATGAGAGGAACATTTGCCAATATTAGAATAAGAAATGAGATGGCACCTGGTACAGAAGGTGGATTTACAACGCTTTACCCAGAAAAAAAAGTGATGCCAATTTATGATGCAGTTGTTGAATACAAAAAAAGAGGAACAGATTTAGTTGTAATAGGTGGAAAAGAATATGGAACTGGCTCGTCAAGAGATTGGGCAGCGAAAGGAACTAAACTTTTAGGAGTAAAGACTGTAATTGCTGAAAGTTTTGAGAGAATTCATAGATCTAACTTAATTGGGATGGGTATTTTACCATTACAATTTATTGATAATATTGATAGGAAAAACTTGAGATTAATTGGTTCAGAATTGATAAGTATAATCAATCTTGAAAATGGAATTAATCCATCTGATAAAGTCAAAATAGAAATTAAGTATGCTTCAGGTGAAATTAAAACTATCCAAGCACTTTGTAGAATAGATACTAAAAATGAGCTAGAGTATTATAAAAATGGAGGCATATTACAATACGTTCTTCGAAATATGATTTAATTATGGATGAAGATATAGCAATCATTAATAGCAACACCAGAAATCAGAGAATAAAAGATTTTTTTATAAAAAATAAAAAATTACTCATATCTGTTTTAATCTTTTTGATATTAATTCTGCTCGGTTTTTATTCATATCAAATCTATCAAGATAAAAATAAAATTAAAATTTCAGATAAGTATAATAGTTCAATCATTAAACATAAGAATGGAGATAACTCTGGGATAGTATCGGCGATGCAAGAGATAGTAGAAAATAAAGATCCAACTTATTCCCCTTTGGCTTTATATTACTTAATAGATAATGAGCTAGTGAGTGATAAAAATAAAATTAATAGCTTGTTTGATATATTGATTAACAAAACTTCATTGGATAGTGAAATTAAGCATCTTATTATTTATAAAAAAGCTCTTTATAATGCTGATACAATTAATGAAGGTCAAATTTTAGAAATTTTAAATCCTGTAATTAATTCAAAAAGTGTTTGGAAGTCTCATGCTTTATATTTAATTGCAGAGTATTTTTACTCTAAAGGTGAAAAGCAAAAATCTAAAGAATTTTTCAGCCAAATAATTACATTAGAAAACGCTAATTTGGATATACTCAAGGAAACACAAAAAAGATTAAACAGAGATTTGAGTGAATAAAATATTTATAATATTAATATTTTCAATTTTTTTATCTAATTGTTCCTTAAATGAAAATTCTCGAATATGGAATAAAAAAGAAAAAATTGAAAATGAAAATGAGGTCTCTAAAAAAATTCTTACTGAAAAAGAAGTAATTTCCACAGAATTTAATCCTTTATTAAAATTAGACCTATCAAAAAATGAGCAAAATAATAAAATTTTTGATCTACTGAATAATTTTGGATCCTCTAAATATAATGGGCAAATTAACAGAATTAATAGTTATAAATTTTCAAAGCTAGAAAATTTTAACCAATTCAATTTTGAACCATTAATTTTAAGTAATGGAATGATAGTTTTTGAAAAAAAAGGAACAATTAAAAGATTTAATGACAAAAATAAGATTGTCTGGAAAAGTAATTTTTATTCTAAAATAGAAAAAAAAAACAATCTTACTTTATCGTTCGCAATGACAAACAAAAATTTAATAATTGCAGATAGCATAGCAAAAATTTTTAGTATTGATATCAACTCTGGAGATCTTATTTGGTCGAAAAAAAGTGAAAATCCATTTAATTCAGAAATCAAAATTCATAAAGACAAGTTCTTTGTAGTTGATTTTAAAAATATTTTGAGGTGTTTCTACTTGAAAGATGGCACAGAATGCTGGAATACTAAAACTGATGAATCATTTATTGTCTCAAACTCAAAATTTTCAATATTGATTAGAGATAATTTAGTAATATATAATAACTCTTTAGGGGACATAACAGCAATTGATATTTCATCAGGTTTAATTGAATGGCAACTCCCAACACAAAAAAGCAGTATTATTAACGAAACATACGGTTTTAATTTTTCAAAACTAGTTAGTGACGGAAGCTCAATTTATTTTTCTAATAATAAAAATCAATTTTACTCTGTGGATTTAAAATCAGGTACCACGAATTGGATGAGTGAAATTAATTCTATTCTTACACCAATTATAATTGGCAATTTCATTTTTACTGTGTCTGAAAACGGCTATCTTTTTACAATTCAAAAAAATGAGGGAAATATTATTAGAATTAATGACATTTATAAAAATTTTAATTTGAAAAAAAGAAAAAAAATTAAACCAACAGGTTTTACCATAGGTGGAAATAATCTTTATCTAACAAATTCTGATGGAAATTTAATTGTTATAAGCTTAAGCAGTGGGAATGTTTTAAAAATTGAAAAAGTTGGCCGAGATTTAATATCAAAACCTTTAATATATAATGAAAATTTATTTATTGTTAAAAATGGCTCAATAACCCAATATGATTAGTTATGTTTTTAAAATTTTTAGATAAAATAGGAAGAAAAAAAGTTGTCTTAGATAGAGGTCCTTCACATCCCAAGTATCACGAAGCTAAACCATGGATGAATAGATATTATCTTATCTTTCGACACAGACCAAAGTGGTTTCCGTTTAATATTCTAATTCATGAAATGTTAGCGGATGATCATGGCGAAGGTGTTCACAATCATACATTTCCATATATCACCATAATACTTAGAGGAGGATATTGGGAGACATTAAGCACAGGAAAATTCTGGCGATCGCCTGGTTATATAGGCTTTAGATCTGCAAATAACTTACATAGAGTAGACTTAAAACCTGGGACGAGGCCTTTAACATTATTTATATCTGGTCCGTTTGGACTAAGGAAAGGACCAAGATCTGAATACGGAATTGATTTTAAAAGTAAAAAAAATTAATGTCTTTAAATCTTGAGGAAAAATTTAAAACTCATTGTAATATACAAAATCTAGAGTTAAATCCAAATCAAATTACTTTAGTTAAACAATTAGATAATTTTTATAAAGAAAATTTTAGAAGTAACTTGTTGAATTTTTTTTCCAAACAATCCTCAAAAAAAGGTTTTTATCTTTATGGTGGGGTTGGCGTTGGAAAAACTATGATTTTAGATTTTTTTTTTAATCTAGTTAATCAAAAAAAACAACGTCTTCACTTTAATGAATTTATGTTAAACTTCCATGATTTTGTTCATGATAATAAAGATCAAAATGAGGAAAATGTAATTACTGTATTTGTCAAAGATTTAAAATCAAAATTTTCACTCATCTTCTTTGATGAATTTCTAGTTACTAATATTGTCGATGCTATGATATTAGGCAAACTATTTCAGGAAATATTTGATCAAAATATTAAGGTTATTGTGACCTCAAACACAAAAATATCAGAGCTATATAAAGATGGGCTACAAAGAGATCAATTTAAACCCTTTATTCAAATAATGCAGGAAAAATCAATAGAGCATGAGTTGATAATTGATGATGATTACAGAAAAAGTAAAGAAACTGAAAAACGAAGATATTTCCATCCTTTAAACCAAGAAACTAATTTTAAGATAAATAAGTTTTCCAGAATAATTACTAAAAATAAAAAATTATCTCACAAAGTTTTGAATATCAAAGGTAGAAATTTTGAAATAAAAAATTTTTATGAAGGGATTTCAAAGTTTCATTTTGATGAATTGTGTGATCAAAACCTAGGTGGTGAAGATTATTTAAAAATTGCTGAAAGTTCTGAATTTATAATAATTGAAAATGTACCAGAATTTAATGATATCAACTCAAATCAACAACAAAGGTTCATAACCCTAATTGATGTAATTTACGATAAAGATAGAGCAATAGCAGTAACGGCTGAGCAAAGTTTAGAAAAATTATCAAGCTCTAAGTCTTTAGAAAAACCATTTAAACGTACAATTAGTCGTTTATTTGAGTTAACATCAAAAAATTATTGATATGAAACAAGAATTTTATAATCTTAAAATAGATACCAATGGTCAACGATTATATGAATTTACTGATCAAACGTTAAATTGGATTGAAAAAAACAATTTTAAAAATGGAATTTTAAATTTAAGTATTCAGCATACGAGCGCCTCCATTATTGTTCAAGAAAATGCTGACCCAGATGTGCAGACTGATCTAATTAATTATTTTGATAAATTGGTGCCGATGAATAATCAATTATATATTCACACCACTGAGGGAAAAGATGATATGCCGGCACATATCAAATCCGCTCTTACTAATAATCAAATTTCATTAAGTGTCAAAAATAAAGAACTATTACTAGGTACTTGGCAAGGAATATATCTTTTTGAACATAGATTGAATCCACAAACAAGAACTATAATTCATCATTTTTTTGGTGAAGCTTAATTTTTTAAACTTTGGAAAGCTTTAAGAGCAGCAGCACGAGCTTCTTCGTGAATGACAATGGGTTTTGGATAATCTTTTCCAATTATTGTTTTGATAGCCTCTTGATATTTAATTTCCATTACCCAAGGCTTATGAATAAATTTTTTTGGGACTTTACTTAATTCTGGTATCCATTTTTTTACATATACTCCATCTTTATCAAACTTTTCTCCCTGAAGAATTGGATTGAATATTCTAAAATAAGGTGCAGCATCTGCACCACAACCTGCTACCCATTGCCATTGTGCAACATTATTAGCTTTATTAAAATCAAGTAAGCAGTTTCGAAAATGTTTTTCTCCTTCAGTCCAATTTATCCTTAAATGTTTTACTAAAAAAGATCCAACTACCATTCTAATTCTATTATGCATCCATCCTGTTTCATAAAGTTCTCTCATACCAGCGTCAACAATTGGATAACCTGTCATTCCAGATTTCCAAGCCTTTAAAAACTTTTCATTTTTAACCCAAGGAAACTTATCAAATTCTTTTCTATAATTTCCTTTTAAAAACTCTGGAAAATAATTTATTAAGCTATGTGAAAATTCCCGCCAACCTAATTCATTAACATATTTTCTATACCCAATTCCTTTAGATTTCATTTCACTACATTTTTTCCAAATTGTATTTACATGGATTTGTCCATGTTTAATATAGGGAGATAACTTGGATGTACCGTCTATTGATGGATAATCTCTAGCGGTGCCATAATCTTTTATTTTATTTGCAATCAAGTTATTTAAAATCTTTTTCGAGTCGTTTTCAGATACATTCCAGTAACTTTCAAATTTTTTATACCAGTTTTTTTTTGGCAGAATTTTTGTTGGCTCAATAGAATTTTTAAATAAAGAGAATGGTTTTGATTTTTTCTTAACGATATAATTTTTACTTGGAGGCAAGCCTAAAAACTTTTGCTCAGCATTTCTCCAAAATGGGGTAAAAACTTTAAAAGGAGTTCCGTCATTTTTAGTTACTTCTTGAAATTCATTTAATATATTTCCTTTAAAATACTTAAATTCGATTTCATTTTTAATAAAAACATCTCTGATTTTTTTTCCTTTAGCAATTACATCAGGCTCATAAATTTTATTCCAATATATTGAAACATCGTCTTTTTTTTTTATTTTAGAAAAAACCTCTAATTCATCACCTTCTAATATCTGAAGTTTGATTTTATATTTCATTAGTTCTGACTGGAATACTTTTAAAGATTTTGAAAGCCACCATTTTTGTGCTTCTCTTTTATTATCAAAGTCAGCTTTGTTGTAGATATATAGGGCAGCTACATTTTCATGATTTTGCGTAGCATAAGCAAGAGCAGGGTTATGCTCAATTCTAAAATCTTCTCTGATCCATGTAATGGCATTTTTTGTCATAGAAATCCTATTTTCTACCTTTAGATAGCAGTTGTTTGTAAAGTTTTACATCTGCATTTCCTTCGCATCCTATGACTAGAATATTTGAGCTTTCATTAAGATTAAGGAATTTTTTAGCTCTGATATTGTTACATATTCCTATCAAAGCGATAACGCCTGGAGCTGCACATTCACCACCTGTAATAGAAATCTTGCTAAACTTTTTATCTTTTAGGCCAGCTATAGTTTTTGCAATATTTTTATCTGAAATCGATACACAACAATCGCTAGCACTTTTTAATATTTGCCATGGCACCAAAGACATCTCATTACATGACATTCCACCCATAATGCTCTCTTTTTTAATTCTAATCTTTTTTAGTTTATTGCTTTTAATGCTTTGAAGCACACAATCAGCTTGATCAGGTTCGACGATTATAATTTTAGGTATTCTTTTGAAATATTTTGCAACACCAGCTACTACACCGGCCGCTAATCCTCCAACACCTGCTTGTAGAAATATATGAGTTATATACTGATTAGTTTGTTGGGATATTTCTTTAATCATGATTGAATATCCTGCCATAGTAAGTTGCGGAACATACTTATAATTTTTTGTAGATACATCTTGAACAATTTTCCAATTATTTTTTTTTGATTGTTTCTGACATTCTTTAAGGGAATTTTCATAATCTCCCTTAACTCTTATAACTTCAGCACCAAATTTTTTAATTTCATTTACTCTTGTTTCACTCACATATTGGCTTACAAATATTTTACATTTTAATTTTAATCTTTGCGCTCCCCACGCAACCGATCTACCATGATTACCTGCAGTTGCAGAAGAAATTGTAATATTTTTTTTTCCTCTGGATATTTTCTCTACTGCATAAGCGCCACCAAGGGCTTTGAAGGATTTTAAATGAAACCTTTTAGACTCATCTTTGTAAAAAATATTATTGAGTTTTAAATTTTTTTGAAGTTTATTAAGTCTTAAAAGTGGAGTTGCTCTATAGTTTCTCCAGCTAGAAATTGAATTAAAAGCATTGGAAAGCATAGTTGAAGGTAAATATTTGAGGACATAATTCCTTTTGAATTTAAAATTGTCGTTGATTAAAAATTTCGTTAGCTTCCAATTCACTTTAGCAATCTAAAGTATTATGACTTTCCCATTGAGTAACGGGCTTTGACTTATTAAATTTTTCTTTCCTATTAAATTCTCTAATCTCTGAACTTCTTAACTTAACAAAGCTATTAATCGTATCTTTACCAAAACTTTTATTCATTTCTTTATTATTCTTTAATTGTACTAGTGATTGTTTCAATCCATTTGGAAGTTTTGGAAGGTTAGGATATTTTTTATAGTCCGTATACATATTACAATGCAAAGGTTTTCCTGGATTGATCTTATTTTTTAAACCATGTAATCCGGCAGCCAAAACACCAGCTTGTAATAAATACGGGTTAGCAGACCCATCCATTAATCTTAATTCAAACCTACCAGGATCAGGAATTCTTATCATGTGAGTTCTATTATTTCCTGTATAAGAAATACTACTTGGAGACCATGACGCCCCTGATTTTGTTGGTGGAGCATTTATTCTTCTATAGCTATTGATTGTAGGATTAAAGAAAGCTGATAACGAAGAGGCATTCTTGATTACTCCTCCTAAAAAATTATATGCCATTTTACTTAAACCCAGTTTATCTTTTGGATCTAAAAATTTATTTTTTTTTCCTTGCCAAACAGAAATATGCGCATGACAACCATTGCCCGTTAAATTTTGAAAAGGTTTAGGCATAAATGTTGCTCTTAGTCCATGTTTTTCAGCAATTGTTTTTACCATATACTTAAAGAAAGTATGTCTATCAGCTGTTGTTAAACAATCTGAATAATCCCAATTCATTTCGAATTGACCATTAGCATCCTCATGATCATTTTGATAGGGACCCCATCCCATTTCTATCATGCAATCACAAATTTCTTTTATAAGCTCATAGCGTCTCATTAATGCAGATTGATCATAACAAGGTTTTGATTGTGTATCTCTTGGATCTGCAATGGATTTTCCATCCTCTGAAATTAAAAAATATTCACACTCCACACCAGATTTCATCGTTAAACCACGTTTTGCAAGCTCTTTAATTTGTTTCTTGAGCATTACTCTAGGTGAAGCCTCAACAGGTTTTCCATTCATCCAAAGATCTGATGCCAACCAACCAACTTCTTTATTCCAAGGTAATTGAATTAAACTATCTGGGTCAGGAATACCAAACATATCAGAGTCTGCAGGTGTCATGTCAAGCCATGCAGCAAAACCAGCAAAACCTGCACCCGCTGTTTGCATTTCTTTTATTGCATTAGCTGGAACTAATTTTGATCTTAAAACTCCAAAGAGATCTACAAAACTTATTAAAAAATATTTTATCTTTTTTTGTTTAGCGATTTTAAACAAATTTTTTGCCATAGTTTAGGGTAACATAGTTATTTAAAAAAAGAAAAAATTGTTTCTTTATAATAAACCAGATTTACAACTATAATTATTATAACCGCAAGTATAACTCCGTATTTAGCTTTTGGGAAAGCTACACCACGCATCTTTCTTGGTCTCAGTTCTTCATTATTATTCTCGTCAGACATTATGATTTTTAGATTAAAAAGGGCGCTACAAAAAAATGTAGCGCCCAAATTTTACTTTTTATTACCAATCAGTAATATTGCTTTTGTGGTCGTTTGCACCATGTCTTTTCCTCGCCAATCTTTCCAGTTCCTCACTTTCAGATTTTGAAGTTAAGACGTGCCAACCTATCCACACGATAATAGCAAGTATTACTAATAAGCCTTCACTAGATCCAGCACCAGGATAAACAGCACCTGCAACTTGATCTGCAGGTTTATTTAGGTGATCAATCCAGTTTGTAACTGTTGCCATATTTTCCTCCTTTACCTGGTTGCAGTCGCGACTGCTTTTTCATCTGACTTAGCAGTCTCCATTATTTCATAGTCTAGTCCGGCTATTTCAACTTCACGCGGAATTCTAAGTTTACCCATTCCGTGTAAAACTTTAGCTATGATGTAGCCTGGAATTAGTCCAAGAACAAAAAACATTATTATTGCTCCTAAGAACATTCCTAAAGGATTTATTGAAGCATAAGTTGTTCCGTCCCACATAGCTCCAACACTATAACCAGATGATGGATAACCATTTAGAACAAAACCACAAATAACTAAACCAATAAATCCTGCATAACCATGAACTGCTACTGCACCTACTGCATCATCAATTTTGAACTTACGCTCAACCCAATAATGAAGTTTGTACGAAATAACAACACCGATCATACCTATGATCATTGATTGTATTGGATGATATAAATCATTTCCAGCCGAAGCACAGATGATACCCGCTAGTCCACTAGAGTACGTCCAGAAAGGATCACCTTTAGCAATCCAATATCCAGCTAATAAGCCTCCTGATAATGACATCAGAAAGTTAAAAGTAATACCACTTAGTGTAGTCGGAGTTACATATATGTTTGTAGCTGTCCAGTATGAAATACCTTCCATACCATACTCAGGTCCAAGATCAAATATCGGTATATTACATGCCGCATAGAATCCCCAGAAACCAGTATAAATCAGAAATAATCCAATTGTTACTAGCCAAGGATTTCTTGGTCCTATATTTCTTGGTTCACCACTTGATGAGAATTTTCCAATTCTAGGTCCTAAAACCATTAGAACTCCAAGAGCAAATCCACCCGCAATTGCATGAATTACTCCTGATGCATATGCATCGTGGTATCCTAAAATTTTAAGCATCCAACCATCAAAATGCCATCCCCAAGCAGCATCGATTGTCCAGAAAACCGAGCCAATTGCTATTGCTAAAATACCAAAAGCAAAAGTGGTTATTCTTTCAATAATCGCTCCTGAAACGATAGATGCAGCAGTCCAAGAAAATAATAAAAAAGCTGCCCAGAAAACACCATTGATGTGATCTCCAAGGTTAACTGCCATTATACTACTTGTTGCCACCTGAAATTTTGCACTAAACAAACTATCATCAGTGATTAAAGCTGTACTTTCGTTCATTATTGAAGGTGCTATCCCAGGTCCTGTTGGGAAAGCCCAGTAAATCCACCAACCAAATAAAAACCAAGTTACTGTTACGAGAGGTATCAGCATCGTGTTTTTCATAAGAGTATGTTGATGGTGTTTGTATCGAGAAGCTCCGACTTCATACATACAGAAACCGACGTGAATTAAAAACATCAGCACTACTGTTATCCAGTAGTAAAATTCTGTAAATATAGTAGTAAGAGCACCTAACTGATCAGTCATATTCTCTCTCCATATTAGTTTTTTCAAAAGCCTATTAAATTTTAAGATATGTTACAAATGAAACAAAGCTTAAAAACCTTACATATGTGTAAGGTTTAAAAAAAAAATCAACTTAAGATTGAGAACTTAAAATTTTAGGTAAGCTTTTTTTAAATCAACAAGAGGATGTTTTGGTGACATTTGAAATTTAACTAGTAATTCTCTTGCAATCATGTCTCTGTCTTGTTGGTTATTTGGTAACTTAATTGATTTTGGAATTGTTACCCATCCATTTGCATTCCTACAAAACACTGCTGGTTTACCTTCCTCATAACCCATGTGCACATCCTCTAACCAGTTAAGATCATCCCATCCCATTGCTTCAATGTATTTTTTTAAAAAAGGAGTGATTTTTTTATAATCTGGTAAAAGATTTACGTCATATCGATAACCAATCGACTGACCAATCATTTTTTCTCTAGCAGTTTCTTTTTTTTTACCTAGCTGAGAAGAGGCTTCTTTTTTTTTATTTTTTTTCTTCGCCATATTATGATCTAGATCTTATGGAAGTTATCAACACCAACTGTATAGTTCGTTCCAGCTAATGGAACTTTAGCTAATGCAGAAGCTTCAGATGTTAACGCCGCTAAATCCTCAGGTTCTAGAGAATGGATATTCGTTTTACCGCATGCTCTAGCTAACAATTGAGCTTCAAGTGTCATTGAGTGAAGATAATTATAAACTCTTAATGCAGCATCATCAGGATTTAGTCTCGCTCTTAATTTTGGATCCTGAGTGGCAACACCCACAGGACATCTTCCTGTATGGCAGTGATAACATTCACCTGCTTTAACACCCATTTCCTTTTCAAAATCAGCTTCAGGAATGTCTTTATTACAATTTAATGCGATCATCGAACCAGTACCAATCGCAATTGCATCAGCACCTAATGCTAAAGCTTTTGCCATATCTGCACCATCTCTTACACCACCAGCATAAATTAATGTAACTTTTCCAGTTTTACCTACATCGTCTAAAGCTCTTCTTGCTTCTCTTATAGCTGCGATACCAGGAATACCTGTATTTGCAGCAGCAATGTGTGGACCTGCACCTGTTGATCCTTCCATACCATCTAAGTAGATAGAGTCTGGATCACATTTTGCAGCCATACGAACATCATCATAAACTTTTGATGCACCTAATTTTAATTGAATTGGCACTTTATTTTTTGTTAATTGTCTCAATTCTTCAACTTTTAATGCTAAGTCATCAGGACCTAACCAATCTGGGTGTCTTGCAGGAGATCTTTGATCAATTCCTGATGGTAATGATCTCATTTCAGCTACTTGGTCAGTAACTTTCTGACCCATCAAGTGTCCTCCCATACCGACTTTTTGACCTTGCCCAATAAATACTTCAATTCCATCTGCTAGTTGTGCATGGTGTGGGTTAAATCCGTATCTAGATTGAATACATTGGTAAAACCATTTTTCAGAATATCTTCTTTCATCAGGGATCATTCCACCTTCACCAGAACAAGTGGCACTTCCTGCCATTGTTGCACCTCGAGCAAGTGCTGTTTTAGCCTCATAAGATAAAGCTCCAAAACTCATACCAGTAATATAAACTGGTATATCTAATTCAATTGGGTTCTCACATCTTGGACCAATTACAGTTTTGGTTTCACACTTTTCTCTATAACCTTCGATTACAAATCTAGTTAAAGTTCCTGGTAAGAAAACTAGATCGTCAAATGTAGGAATTTTTTTCATTAATGCCATTCCACGCATTCTGTATCTTCCTAACTGAGATTTAATATGGATGTCATCAATTACCTCTGGGGTAAATATAGCGTTGTGACCAAGTAAACTTTTGTTTCTTGATCCGTTGCTGCTTATGTGAACATCAGCTTTACCACCAACGTTACCATTTGATTTTCCGTTTTTTTTCTTTTTTTTCTTAGCCATTAAATTGCTCCTTTTTTCTCAGCAGGTTCTAAGTTGTCGTAATTCCAAAGTTTTTTACCAGCTACAATTTTTTTCATTTTACTTACATCAAAGTTTTCACCAATTTCAGCAACTCTAAGTTTTCTTCTTAACCAATCTTGATCGCTTTGCGTCAACTCTGAATCTACTGCATCACTACCATATGATCCAATTTCTCCACCTACGAAAATTGTCCCATCATACATCGAATCACCTAAATTTATGCCAACATCTCCCAATATGATTATTCTTCCTCTTTGCATCATAAACCCGGTAAATGCTCCAGCATCACCACCAATAATGATAGTTCCACCTTTCATATCGATGCCAGTTCTTGCACCGACACTACCTTTGCAAATTAAATCACCACCTCTGATAGCTGCTCCAAAACAAGACCCTGCATTTTTTTCAATTACAACTTTTCCAGCCATTAGATTCTCTGCACATGACCAACCAACTCTTCCATTGATTCTTACAATTGGACCATCACTAGAGCCCATACCAAAGTATCCTAAACTACCTTCAAAAATCAAATTCAATTTATTTAAAATTCCAACTCCCAAACTATGTTTTCCTTGAGGATTTTTAATTACGATTGTTCCATAGCCTTGGCTCATTAAATTATCGAGTTCTTTATTAGCTTCAGCTGCAGTCATATTTTTTACATCAAGATCTGTTCTTTTATTAAAATCGACATCATAAGTTCCAAAGTAATAAAAATTTTCTGCTTCATCTGGATTAAAAAATTTCTGTTGAGTTCTTCCTGTTAAAACTTCCGAGTGCATTCCCATTGCCTGGGCTTTTGTTTTTTTGGTTACGTTTTTTAAATTTGCCATACTTTAACCTCTCCATCGAATGGATCATAAGTATCAATTTCTTGTGGCAAAATTGATCTTATAGCTATCTCTTCTGAACCCATTGCTACTAAATCATCAGACTCATATAAAACTAAAGGTTTTGCGGCCATTGTATCTTTAGCCATTCCCAAAGAATCTTTTGTAGCAACAAAATAAGTAAATACACCATCGAGACCTGTTAACGACTCTTTCATTCCTTCTTCTAATGAAGCCCCATCTCTCATTTTTTCAGCAAGGTAAACTGCAATTAATTCAGAGTCACATTCTGACATAAATCTCATTCCCTTATTTTCTAGAGCTCTTCTATTATTCCAATAATTCGTTAGTTGACCATTGTGAACAACGGACACATCACTAAAAGGATATCCCCAAAAAGGGTGGGCAGATTTGATATCTACACCTGACTCAGTAGCCATTCTTGCATGGCCTATTGCATGAGTACCAACAAGTTTGTCTAAGTTATATCTATCACAAACCATTTTGGCATTCCCTAGATCTTTGATAACTTCTAACGATTTACCCATAGATAAAATTTCAACACCAGGAATACTTTCTATTTTTTGTGAGAATTCTAATAAATCTTTTTTATTGTATTCAATCTCATATCTCAATGAGTAAGGGAGTATTCTTTCTTCTTTAATAATTTTTGCACCCATTTCTGCAAGATAACTATCAACAATTTTCTTTCTTTCATCGTATACAGACACATCCTCAGCAACTGACGTACTACCTTCACCAACGTTTTCACCAACTTTAAATCTCATGATGAAATTTTTGCCATCTGTATCACCATACAAAGCATAACCAGTTGAGTCTTCTCCTCGATGTTTTAAGGCTTGCAACATTCCCTGAAGTTCATGACCTACATTGGATGATTTTCCTCTATGAATTAATCCTGCTATTCCACACATATATTTTTTCTCTCTGTATTTATTATGGTAAACAATCTAAATAAGTATCTAAATCCCATTGAGTTGTTGCACCTAAAAATCTTTCCCATTCATCATTTTTATACCAATGGAAAACTTTATACATTTCATCAGGCATTGCAGATTTAATAATTTCATCCTCTGATAATCTTTCTAAAGCCTCACCTAAACTCAAAGGAAGTTTCTTAACATCTTTACCAGCCTTTTGAGCTTCATAAATATTTCTAGACTCTGGAGCTGCTGGTTGCATTTTTTTACTAATTCCATGATCACAAGCTTTTAGTAAAGCTGCTCCTAATAAATATGGATTATGCATTGAGTCTACCGATCTGTATTCAAATCTACCCGGTGCTGATACTCTCAATCCACAAGTTCTATTTTGATAACCCCAGTCAGCATAAACAGGAGCCCAAAAACCTTGGTCCCATAATCTTCTATATGAATTTACAGTTGAAGATCCTAACGCTGTCAAAGCTGGTAAATGTTCCATGATACCTGCTATTGATTGTAATCCAATTTTTCCAGGTAACTGCATATCTTTAGTATCTGGCATAAAAGTATTTGTTCCACCTTCTACATAACCAAAAACTTCTTCAACGCCTGGTAAAGATTTGTGTCCAAGTTTATTTGTTTTAACTTTTCCACCTTTCCATAAAGACATATTAGTATGACAACCACTTGCTGAAACTCCCATAAATGGTTTGGTCATAAAACATGCAATTAGATTGTGTTCTCTTGCAACTTGAGCACATATTTGTCTGTAAGTTGATAGTCTATCTGCATTTCTTAAAACATTGTCATATGTCCAGTTCAATTCTAATTGACCAGGTGCATCTTCGTGATCACCTTGAATCATGTCTAGACCCATTGCTTTTGCATATTCAATCACCTTCATAAATACAGGTCTTAATGATTCAAATTGGTCTATGTGATAACAGAATGGTTTCGAAAATCCTTTTCCAGTTGGAGTTCCATCATCATTTTTAGTCAACCACATCATTTCTGGCTCAGTTCCTACTCTTAGTTCTAAACCATGTTTCTTTTGGAATTCATCCATAAAAATTCTTAAATTTCCTCTGCAATCAGAAGTTAAATGACCTCCAGGATTATTTCTCTCTTCTCTGTTTCTAAAACAAGTTACAAAAACTCTTCCAACTCTTTTATCCCATGGTAACTGACAAAAAGTTTCAGGGTCAGGAATTCCAACTAATTCCATTGCCTCTGGTCCATAACCAATATAGTTGTTGTGTCGATCTAAAAATAAGTTTGCAGTTGCTCCGTAAACTAATTGGAAACCTTTTTCAGCTGTTCTTTCCCAATGATCAGCGGGTATTCCTTTTCCAACCACTCTTCCTGTTACAGAAATAAATTGATAATAAATATAGGTTATTCCTAATTCGTTTATTTTTTCTCTGACTTTTTTGACTTGCTTATCTCTACCTGGTCGGTTTACGTGCTTTTCTAGATCCGTCATTTTTCCCCTCAATGAATTATAAATTTATTCAAGCGTAACTGAAAAATTTATTAGTGTCTAGGCTTGAAGTTTAGCTCCAAGGAAACGGACTGTTCGAAGTAGGGTGCAATTCTCCCTTCTCGTAACGGTTGAATCTAAATGGTTTTAATAAATCACTTTCAGTACCAAGAATTTCTTTTGCCACTAGTTCGCCAACACCAATCATTTTGTATCCATGATTAGCATCAGCAATCATATAAACATTTTCAAAAAATCTATCAAAGATCGGAAAAGAGTCAGGGGTCATACACCCAAGTCCACCTGAAGGACCTTTTCTATACAGGTCTGATTTCCCTTCAAATCTTTTTTGACAATGAGCTAAAGCTGAACACCACATTTCACTAAAAGCATCAGTTGTTTGATACTCTGGTGACTCAATCCCATATGGATCAACGTTTACTTGATCGAAATGTTTTTTAACAATGTAAGGAGAAGTTCCTCCTTGAACACCTAAACCTTCAATATCAGGCTTATAATAAATCCCCCAAATTTTATCTGTAATTAATTTTTTTGTTTTATCTGAATACAATGGCGCAGTAGAGTCGACATGAACCACAGGCGGTTGTTTACCATCATTTGTTTTTAAGAAATCTGGCTCTACTCCAATTACACCCTCTTGAAGCATCCAGTAAGTCCACATATCAGTAACATGCATCTTACCATCTTTACCTTTAATGTTAGCAGTTTTGGGCAGTTCTAACATGTTCCAAAAATCTCTTGCCCAAGGTCCCGCACCAATTACGACTTGTTCACAATCAATTGTTCCTTTATCTGTTTCTACTCCAGTTACAGCTTTACTATTACTTCCTCTTTTAAAACCTGTAACTCTAACACCCTTCATCACTTGAACACCATTTGAGGTAGATTTATTTTCAAGTGCTTTAATTGAGTCTTTATTGAAAGCATATCCACCTTTTTTTTCATGCAGAATAGATGTGATTCCTTGAGCTTGCCAATCATCAAAGATACCCTTCATATAATTCACGCAATCTTTCTCACCTTCTATAAATTCAGACTCATAACCAATTGCTCTTTGTTGTTCATAAATACTGGCGACATCCTCATGCATAACTTCAGGTGATATTTGCAAATAACCAACTGGATTATATTTAAATGCTTTTGGATCACTCTCCCAAACTGAAACTGAATGGGCCATTAATTCTCTCATTGCTGGTTGAAAATAGTTATTTCTAACAACACCACAAGCTATGCCGCTCGCACCTGCCGCAGTATCTTTCTTTTCTAAAACAACAATATCTCCTGGATTTTTATACGTTTCGGATAGCTTCCAAGCAGTGCTTAATCCGTGGATCCCCCCACCGATAATTACTACTTTTGCTTTTGTCGGTAATGACATACTCACATCTTTATTTTTCATGCGACGTAAATATATAATTTTTTATATATATAAAAAATATAAGTAAAAATAATAAAGCTTTAAAAGCTTAGATGTTTAAGGGTTTCAATGTATTTATTAAACTCTTCTATAAAAGATACACTTGGCTTTATGTGCTTTTTTCGCTGGTCTCCAGAAGTTTTTTCTAAGAAAAAAAAACCTTTTTCACATGCCTCATTAATCATTAAAGCTGACTTAGGACGTGAAGTTTTAAACAATTTAGTCTTTAATTCTTCAACTGTTAAGTCCTCTTTATATTTATAGGCGTGCATAACTAAAAGCATCATATGATAATGGGAAGGTGATTTTCTAAAAAAATAGTTACTAGACATGTGGGAAAGTTTCATCTGATCTTCCCAAAATTCTAATAAATCTTTTGCTGTTTTGGGCATTAAGATCTAACTCTAGTTTTCTTAGGATCGAAGTGTGGGAAAGCAACTACTTTGGCAGAAATTCTTTTTTGATGACCATCAATTTTACCCACCTCTACCTCAGTGCCTATTTCAGAATATTGATTATCAATTCTACATAAAGCTATATTTTTATTGAGAGTAGTAGATAAACAACCACTTGTAATTACACCTACTTGAGATCTGCCAACATGTACACAGTCACCATGACCTGAAGGTTCTTTACCAATTAACTCAAGACCAACAAGTTTTTTTTGTGGATTTGCTTTTCTTTCTTTCAAAACACTTTTACCAATAAAATCTTCTTCCTTTGATTTGAGAGGGACTGCAAAACCAATTCCAGCTTCAAACGGATCCTGTTGACCATCAAATTCGTTACCAAACAAAATTAAACCTGCTTCAATTCTCAATTTATCTAAAGCAGCAAATCCAGCAGGTATTAAATTATCATTTTTGCCATACTCCATAAGTTTATCCCATACTTTTGGTGCATCTTTTGGATGGCACCATATCTCATAACCAAGTTCACCTGTGTAACCAGTTCTAGAGACAATTAATGGTATTCCTTGGAGTTCTTCAACTCTGCAAATTGAAAACCTAAACCATTCTAGCTCATCGATTGCAGGCTGTGTCGGAGGTGTAAAAATCATCTTTTTTAAAATTTCTCTACTTTTCGGACCTTGAATGGAAACGTTGCTAATTTGATCTGTTGAGTTTTTTATATTTACTTTGAATTTTTTCTTTTGAGCAACTTCTTTAAGCCACTCCCCTGCATACTCGTCTCCGCAAATCCATCTAAATCCAGTTTCACTTAATCTAAATAAAGTGCCATCATCGAACATCATGCCGTTTTCATAGCACATTGCTGAATAAACAATTTGTCCAACAGCAAGTTTTTTAATATTTCTAGTTAAAGTATAATTCATTAATTCTTCAGCATCTGGTCCTATAATTTCAAATTTTCTTAATGATGATAAATCAATTAAAACAGCATTCTCTCTGCACGCATTATATTCTTCTACCACACCATGTTTTGTGTAATCATTTGGAAGCCAAAAACCTCTAGCATCAATAAAATTTCTAGTTAATTTTGATGTTCTCTCATAAAACCCAGAATTTCTAGTAAGTTTTTTTTCAGAGTCTGTTTTCATTCTAAAAGCAAATGATTTTGAAAATTCTTTTTTTTTGTCATAGGTTCTAACAAAAATATCTGTGGGATTCCATGAATTACATGCATCAATATCACTTGGACATGCTGTCGTTCCAATAGTTAAATCTTTTAATGCTCTAAACATTACATAATCTCCAGGTCTTGCAAATGACTCATCAGAAATGACAGAATTTAAACCAGTTGCTGAGGTGTTAAAAAATAAATTAATTGCTTGCCAACCTTTTTGTTTTTCAACTCCATATTCGGCCATGGCATTATTTAGATTATCCGAACAATTTGGATGACCAAAATAACCTGCATCCTCATAATATTTTGATGTGCAAGCTAAATTAAATGTATCATGTTTACCAACTGTATCTCTAATCACCTCAACTAAAGGTTCATGATCTGTGTCATAAAATTTTGAGAACAATCCTGGCCCAGGAAAAGTATTACCCATGAAGGTTCGTGTGGTCTGCCAATCAAGTCCTTTTTCAATTTTTTTATCAAGTTTTCTTGTATCAAATGCAACAAAGTCAGAGCATTGTCTACCTGCTGGACTAATAATTTGAATGTAATCACCTTCTTTAACTTGAAAAGAAATAGCAGTTTGTCTATCAATATTTTTTTCATAATGTGGCTCAAACACGGGGTCAGGAATTATTGATAATTCTTTATCATTTGTAATTTTAGCTCTTTTTATAAATAATATTAAATCACCAGATGGATTTTGTTCACTTACCAACATGTCATTTTGTGGTGCAGAGAAAATAACATAACACTTATCTTTAGATTTTAATTTAATTTTTTCACCGCTAGGTGTTTTTTCATCAAATAAAATTGAAGAATGCGATTTATTTAAATCTAGATTTCTTTTTTTTAATTGAAAATTTGTAGCTAGAGAACTTTCATCCTTTTTTTTTAAAATCTCTTTAATGAAACTTTTGTCGCTATTTTCTTTCAAATTTAAAATTGCGAGTTCAGATTTTCCATCTTTGTCGAAACAAATTATTTCACAAATTTGATTTCCCTCATCATTAATGATTTCTATTTCATCATCTGGAAAAATTTGTAAACCAGTTAGCCCACCAGCGTTTACAACGTGTCTTTCAACTCCAGGTGGTAGTATATTTAGACCAGGTTCTTTTATATCTAATGTAGTCAGCGACATTTTTTATATCTATTATTATATTATATAAATATCTATTAGTTGACTATCATTTTACTTAGGCACATACTATTCACACTTAATATTGAGAAAGGGGAATAAATGCGAAAAATAATATCATTTATATCTGCAATGATAATCTCAGCGGTAAGTTTCGCTGGTATTGCAAATGCAGATAGTAAAAAACCCATCGTTATTCCGACACATAACTGGTCAAGTCAAATTGTAATGGCCTATGTTATTGGTGGAATGTTCGAAAGTATGGGTAACAACGTAAAATACGTTAATGCTGACTCTCAAGCAGTATACGAGTCAATTAGAATTGGTGATGTAACTATATCTCATGAGGTATGGGAATCTGCTTTTGGTAAATCATTCACAACTGCTTTGGATAAAGGTGGTTTGTTAGATTGGGGAGATCATGAGGCAAGAACTCTAGAGGATATGGGTTATCCTAATTGGGTTGCTGAAAAAGGATTATGTCCTGGTTTACCAGATTGGACAGCATTAAAAAATCCAGATTGTGCAAAAAACTTTACAACACCTGACTCTCCAAATGGAAAAGGAAGAATGTTGGAAGGTCCACAAACATGGCATGGTGATTTAATTCCACAAAGAGTTGACGCTTTAGGTTTAGGTGATCTTTGGTGGGTTAAATTTGCTGGAAGTGCAGATGCTTTATGGGCAGAGTTAGCTGCAGCTGAAAAAGAAGGAAGAGGAACAATCATCTTTAACTGGACACCAAACTTTACTGATGGTGCTGGTTTTACATTTATCGACTTTCCTCCATACACAGCTGGTTGTAGACCAGAGGATGGTGGTGATGGAAAATGTGGTTCACCAGATGGTTATTTGAAAAAAGCAGTTAATGCTGATTTTCCAAAAACTCATCCAAAAGCAGCAGCGGCATTTAAAAAACTTTCGTTCTCAACAAGTCAAATTGGTGCAATGGCAGCTTTAGTTGACGTTGACAAAATGACTCATGAGGATGCAGCTAAAAAATGGTTAGCAGACAATAAGAAAGTTTGGCAAGCTTTTACTAAATAAGGTTAAGAGCTATTAAATCTTTAAATCTCTCCCAACAACGTTGGGGGAGATTTTTTTTTAGATAAAATTTATGATTAAAATATTACTTTTTATATTTGTAAATTTCTTTTTTTTTAATGGAGTTTTAGCAAAAGATATAAATATTAATGAAGACATTAATCTTGAGTTTAAGTGTTCACTAGAAAAAAAAATTATTAAAAATTCTGAATATAATTATCAAACTTTTCTGGCAAAAGATTTAAAAGAAAAAGATTTAGACAAATTTAAAATTCAATCAAAAAAACCACAAACTCTTTTAATAACGGGATTAACATTATTTCTTTCTGAGTCTGAATCGTTAAATGTAAAGGTTGTAAATAAAGATGTGGTTTTATTTAAATCTATCGATAAAGAAAAAAATTATTCTGAGTCAGGTATTATTACTAGGAAAACAGGTGAATTAATTCACGAAATTACCAAAAATATAAAAAGTGAAAATTCTGAAAAATATATTTCTATTTATTCTTGCACTGAAAATGACAAAAAAGTCTAATTTTTTTTTAATTGTTTTTGTGTAAACTATGCTCATGAAAAAATTTCTTCTCACCATAATTTTAAGTTTCTTAATTTCATCGGTTGCTTTAGCTAGAAGCACCGGATGTAAGGAGGGTAATTGTGAAAATGGTTTCGGTAAGTGGGTTTACACTGACAAAACAACTTACGAAGGAGAGTGGGTAGGTACAAAAAAAAATGGTCAAGGTGTTGAGACTTGGCCAAATGGATATATTTACAAAGGCGAATTCAAGAATAGTGAATGGAGTGGAATTGGTATTTTGACATTTCCCGATGGATCAACCTATGAAGGTGAATGGGCTAAAGGATTTATGAATGGTAAAGGAACTTTTACTTGGGCTGATGGATCAGTGAAATCTGGAATTTGGAAAAATGGTAAATTACAAGATTAAATGTCAAAAGAAAGTAACTTAGATAAGATTAAAAATTTACCTGAATTCACCAAACAATTTGGTGGGTTAGTAATTATTATCCTAATAGTCATATCATCTTTTTTCGTTTTAAACATTATGTTTGGTGGAGGTGATGAATTGGTAAGAAAAATGAAACTTGAGGAGGAAAGAATTGCTCAAGAGAAAAAATTAAGTGAGCTTATTTCAAAACTTCCTTCTGGCATATTAGTTACATTTGATGGCACTGATCATTTTAAACTAAGTGATGAAGTATATGAACAAGTTTGTAAGGCAACAAAGTTGATCCCACAACGTGCGATAATGGGTGCAAATTTTTTAAATTTTAGAGCTCATGAAATTTATACAATTAACGGAAATAAAATTGATGAGACGTTTGTAAAATGGGATGACACAAAAAATAAGTGTTTTGCAGGTTTTACAGTAAGTGGAAACAATGTAGGGGTAAATGAATCAATAACTGTTAGTGGTGAGGCCCTAAGTTTCTTAAGTACTGGAATTGATACTAGAGTTTATTTTATTAAAAATTTTTAAGGTGAAATGGTTACAATATTATGGATTTAATTTTACCTTATTTTCATATAACTTAATTAAGATTTATGGCTGAGACAGTAATTAAATGTGAAAATGTCTACAAAATTTTTGGATCAAATGCCAAAAAAATGCTTCAAGAGTCAAATGGAAATGTTGATGCCAAAACTTTTCAAAAAAATGGATGTATCGTAGGTGTAAACAACGCATCATTTGAAGTCTCAAAAGGTGAGATGTTAGTTGTCATGGGTTTATCTGGTTCAGGTAAATCAACATTATTGAGATGTATATCTAGATTAACAGATGCAACAGGTGGTAAAATTTTCATTGAAGGACAAGATCTATTACAACTAAACAACAAAGAGCTTATTGAGCTAAGAAGAAATAAAATGGGTATGGTTTTCCAAAGCTTTGCTTTACTGCCTCATAAAACAGTTGTGGAGAACATCGCTTTTCCACTTCAGATTAAAGGTATTAAAACTGAGGATAGTATCAGTAAAGCAATGGATATGGTCAAGCTAGTTGGACTTGATGGAAGAGAAAACTATTTTCCAAGAGAATTATCTGGAGGACAGCAACAACGAGTTGGTATCGCTAGATCTTTGGCAGTCGAACCAGATATTTGGTTTTTAGATGAACCATTTTCAGCTTTAGATCCTTTAATAAGAAAAGAAATGCAAGATGAATTTTTAAGACTTCAAGAAAAATTACAAAAAACAATTATGTTTATTACTCATGATTTTGATGAAGCTTTAAAACTTGCTGATCGTATCGCAATTATGAAAGATGGTATAATTGAGCAATTAGATACCCCTGCTAATATTGTTTTAAATCCAGCCACAGAGTACGTACGAAAGTTTACAGAAGAGGTTCCAAGAGAAAAAGTTTTATTAATTGAAGATGTAATGGATGCATCTAAAAATGATTTAGGTGATTTAAAAGTTTCAAAGGATGAAATAATCGAAAATGTTGCAGAAAAAATTCTTACTCAAAAAAAAGCCGTAGCTGTGATCGATAGTAAAAATGAAATTGTGGGTTCTATAAACCCAGCTAAAATTATTAATACAGTTTTTGGAGGAAGAAAAAATAGTAATTAATTATGGAATTTTTAAAAAAATATCCCAAAACATTTCAATGGTTATTTTTATTAATAGTATTTTTTGCTTTATGTTTCGCAATTGAAGTTCCAGAAACATATAAATTTATCCGTGGCCAAGCAGAATTTGTAAAAGATCCAAATCAGAGTAGTTATGTGTTTTTAGGTAAAGAGGTGAGATATTATGCCTTTGATGTTTTTTGGCGGTTACCTCCATTACTAGGCTGGCTACCTATTTGGATAAACGACTCTTTATTTTTCTTAATGAACGAATGGATGCCGATTGAGGTTTGGAATGAAGATACACAAGAGTTTAAAAGTCGTCCTGTAGTTTTACAAATAAGTAGAAATTTAACAGCATTTATGACTTTCTTAATACAATTAATAAGAGAGGTTTTATTAGGTGGTCTTGAAACTATAGTAGCGTTTAGCAGTTGGGATTGGATCGATAAAAATCCTTGGGCTGAACTTCCAGGATTACCATGGACTATTGTAGCAGCAGGTGCAGCAATCCTTTCATATAAAGTAAGCGGGAAAGGTCTAGCATTGTTTGCTGGTTTAACGATGATTTATATTTCAATATTTGGTCAATGGAAACCATCTATGCAAACTCTTTCATTTATACTAGTCGCAGCACCCTTGTCGTTTATTTTTGGTTTAGGCTTAGGAATAGCAGCATTTAAAAGTAAACGTGTCGAGAAAGCTTTATATCCAATATTATTAGTGATGCAGACTATGCCGCAATATGCGGTATTGGTTCCTGCTTTAGTTCTTTTTGGAGTTGGCGATCATGCTGCAGTTATAATCACCATGGTTGTAGCTATACCACCAATGATATTACTAACCATATTAGGTTTAAGAGCAGTACCTCCAGAAGTTATTGAAGCTGGTAGAATGAGTGGATGTAACAATTGGCAATTAATGTTTAAAGTTTTAATTCCAACTGCAAGAAGAGATATTTTAATTGGTGTCAACCAAGTCATTATGGTCTGTTTTTCCATGGCAGTAATCTCAGCTTTTATTGGTGCAAAAGGTTTAGGATTTAATCTGCTATTGGCGCTAAATCAGTTAAATATAGGATTAGCACTAGAAGCAGGCTTGTGTATTAGCTTAATTGCGATTTTATTAGATAAAATGTCATTAGCTTGGGCTAATAAACAAACAGATTATTTTGGTAATCTGACATTCTTTCAAAGAAATAAAAATATCTTATTTTTTGCAGCAACAGTAATTGTTGGAATAGTACTGGCTTATATTGGAACCTTTTTATTTAAAGGTAGTTTTAATTATCTATTTGAAGTTCCACATAATAAAGGAATATCAACTGCTGATTTTTGGAATAAAGGGGTTGATTGGATTTTTGATACTTTTTTTGTTTATATTAAAGCATTTAATACGTGGCTTATTCAAGAGGTGCTTCAACCAATGAGGGCTTTATATTTAAGGATGCCAGCGGTAGCAACTATAGTTTTAGTTGTTGGTGCGGGATATCTCATTGGTGGAATTCGTTCAGCTTTAGTTGTTTGTGGATTGACACTATTTATTGCCTTAAGTCCTTGGTGGGATAGAGCTTTAGTTACGACTTATATGGCAACATTTGGAGTAATTGTATCTTGTACTATTGGATTTACAGTTGGAACATTATGTTTTCAAAATAAACGCTCTGCTAATTTCATGTTAGGAGTATGTGATATTTTTCAAACATTCCCATCATTTGTTTATCTAATTCCAGTGATGATGTTATTTGGTATTACGGATACATCTGTTTTAATAGCTGTTATAGTTTATGCAACAATACCTGCTACTAGATACACCATTGAGGGATTGAGGAGTGTTCCTGCTGGTTTACACGATGCTGCAACCATGTCTGGTGTTAATAAATTTCAAAGATTAACAAAGATTGAATTTCCTTTAGCTTTTCCTCACATGATGCTTGGTATAAATCAAACAATTGTATTTGCTTTATTCATGGTAATTATTGGAGCTTTCATTGGTACTGAAGATTTAGGGCAATATATATTAAAAGCACTATCAGATAAAAAAGGTGCTGGGATTGGGTTAACACTTGGTATTTGTGTTGCTTTTATAGCTCTTATATTTGATAATCTGATAAGATCTTGGGTTGAAAAAAGAAAAAAACACTTAGGTATCGATTAAAACTTAATTATTTATTCAAAAAAGTTTTTAAAGTATCATCCATTGCTTTTGCCCAAGGCGTGTGGTGAACTGGTGCAACAGATCCTGTTACTGGTGATGAGAAAGATTTATCTCTATAAGTTGATATGTCTTCAACTTTATGATGTTCCCATTCTTTAAAATGTTTTCTTATTAATTCAAAATCAATTTTAGGATAATCAGACATTTCATATAGCTCCTTGGTATACTCTGTTTGAAAATCAATCATTTGATCAGGATTTTCAAGTTTTTCTTCCATTGCAACCCATTTATTTATGTCATTTTCAATTTCTTTACTATCAGGCATTTTTATTTTACCCATAACTACATCACGAGCATACCAAGCTTGGCAATCGAACATATTAAATGTATGAAATTGATCCTGCATGCCAAGATACATTAGTTTATGATTATCTTGCCAGACTACGCCTTTGTATAATTTAGGTGGATAGAGTCTATTTCTTGTCTTTAATTGTAAATTTTCCTCTAAAAATGGAAAATGGTGCAAGTATCCTGTACATAAAATTATAACGTCAGTTTCTTGTTCAGTGCCATCTTTAAAGATAGCTTTCTTACCATCTAGTCTATCTAGATAATGGACTTCTTTCATGCCCTTAGGCCATTTGAATCCCATTGGGTTATGTCTGTAACCAATAGTTACACTTTTTGCTCCGTACTTATTACATTGAAGCGCAATATCTTCAGCTGAATAACTACTGCCTAACACTACAATATTTTTACCTCTAAACTCTTCTGCGTCTCTAAAGTCGTGGGAGTGCATAATTCTTCCTGGGAATGATTTCATTCCATCATATTCAGGAATAAATGGAACAGAAAAATGACCAGTTGAGACAATTACAAAATCGAAATTTTCTTTTAAAATTTTATCATTTACTTTGTCCTGATAGCTAATTTCAAATTTTTCATTTTTAAAGATTGTATTGATGACCCTTGTATTAAATTTAACTTTATCTTTCAAATTTCCACTTTTAGCTCTTCCAACTATATAGTCGTATAGTACCTCCCGTGGAGGAAATGACGGAATTGCTTTGCCAAAATGTTTATCAAAAGAATAGTCAGCAAACTCTAAACATTCCTTGGGTCCATTAGACCAAAGATATCTATACATACTATTTGGAACTGGATCTCCATACTGATCAGAACCTGTTCGCCAACTATAATTCCAGAGACCACCCCAATCTTCTTGTTTTTCAAAACAAATCACTTCAGGAATTTTTTCTCCTTTTTTTTCTGCTTGCTCAAATGCTCTTAACATTGATAAGCCACATGGACCTGCACCAATAATAGCTACTTTGCTCATAAGATTTAATAAAAATTAAGTTTATTTTACTAACAAAATATTAAAATTTAAAATAAAATAATGACTTAATATGAAAATTGACATAGAAAATTTTCACGTATGTGTTGCATTTTAAATTTTCGTTTAATTAATATTTTTGAATTTAAATCAATATGAAAAAATTTTTAATAATTGGAGGAGGGGCCATGGGATCTGCTTTCACGATTCCCTGCCTGGAAAATAAGAATGATGTTGTAATTACTGAACCTTACTCAAAAAAATTCATTAAACAATTATCCTCAAAAAGAAAATACCATTCTGCATTAAAAATGAATTTGCCAAAAAAACTTAAATTTCGAAAATATTCTGGTGATTTATTAAAAGAAAAATTTGATTTAATAGTAATTGCTTTAAGTTTACCTGGAATAGACTTTATTGGTAAGGAGTTGAAGAAAAATAATATTGATACACCTTTGCTGGTTCTTACCAAAGGGTTAAAATATATATCTAGGAGTAAGAAAATTTTTACTATTTCTGAAAAACTTCAAAAAGTTTCCGGGATAAAAAATATTTCAGTTTTAAAAGGTCCTTGCTTAGCAAAAGAATTGGCGAGAAAACATCAAACAAGTGTAATAATTGCAAATAAAAATATAAATTTTGCAAAAAAAATAGGAAAAAGAATTTCTACAAAATATTATTTAAATGAATTCTCAAGAGATATTATTGGTGTTGAGGTCTGCTCAGCAATTAAAAATATATATGCAATGATTATAGGTGCTGGTCAAAGTCTAAATACGTCATCAAGTTTATTTCAAAGATCAATTAATGAAATGAAATATTTGACAAAATATTTTAAAGGAAAAGAAACAAGTACACTTGGGCTTGCTGGTGTGGGTGATTTATATGTTAGCGCTGCGGGTGGTCGAAATAGTAAAATGGGCAGTTACTTAGGAAAAGGATATACATTTAAAAATGCAAAAAAAAGATTTATGCCTAATGACACTGTTGAAGGAGAACAATTAGTTAGAGAAATTGCCCCATACATTATGAGAAAAATTAATAAAAAAGAAATTCCTTTAATGATTAGTTTATTTAGAGCAATATTGAATAATAGAAAACTTACAGTCACTTAAAAAAATATGAAATCTAATTGGAATTATCCAACAACAGTTTGGGTAGGCAAAGATAGGGTTAAAGATTTAGGAGAAGCTTGTCATAATTTAAAGGTTAACAACCCATTATTTGTTACTGACAAAGATTTAGTAAATCTTCCATTTATTAAGGAGGTAATTAGTGAAATTAAAAAAAAGTTAAAAAAATTAATATTATTTTCAAATTTTACAGGAAATCCATTTGGTGAGAATGTCGATGAGGGTGTGAAAGAATTTAAACAGAATGATTGTGATGGTGTAATTACGATTGGCGGAGGAAGTGCAATTGATGTTGGGAAAGCTATAGCTTTTATGTCAGGTCAAAGTAGACCTATTTGGGATTTTGAGGATGTTGGAGATTATTGGAAAAGAGCTAATGATAAAAATATTTTTCCAATAATTGCAATTCCGACTACTGCAGGAACAGGATCTGAAACTGGTCGAGCATCTGCAATCATAAATAAAAAAACGGGTGTTAAAAAAATTATATTTCATCCAAAAATTTTACCTTCAATTGTTATTCTTGACCCAAAATTGACTATTGAACTTTCTCCAAGGTTAACTGCCGCAACAGGGATGGATGCCTTAGCTCACAATCTTGAGGCATATTGTGCACCCAGCTTTCATCCTATGGCAGATGGTATTGCTTTAGAGGGAATGAAACTTATTAAAAATTCACTTGTTGTTGCATACCAAGATGGAAAAAATATTGAGGCTAGACAAAATCTTTTGGCAGCTTCGTCAATGGGTTCAACAGCTTTTCAAAAAGGATTAGGTGCAATTCATTCATTGAGCCATCCTATTAATGCTCAATATAATATTCATCATGGATTGAGTAATGCAATTTTTATGCCGTATGTGTTAACTTTTAATAAATCAATTATAGAAAAAAAAATTATCTCAATTTGTGATAATTTAGATTTAGATAAAAATTTTGAAAGTTTTTTATCGTGGATTTTGAATTTAAGAAAAGATTTAGCAATCCCCCATAAACTATCTGACATTATGGATTGTTCCAAACTAGATTTAAATAGATTATCTCTAATGGCTTTAGAAGATCCATCTACTAGTGGTAATCCAAAAAAAATTAATCAAGAGGATCTTAAACTGATGTATCAGCATAGCATTTCAGGAGAATTGTTTGAATGAAAAGAATATTAATTGTAGAGGGAAACCTAAGAGAAGAAAATGAGAGCTTTTCAGAAAATGGTATTCAAACACATACAGAAAGCTTAAAGGACAGCTTAAGCCATTTTACTGATGAACTTTCATTTGATGTTGTTAACCCCTCTTCAGATCAAAATATTCAATTAATATCAGATCAACTCGAGCAGTATGATGGTCTTATTTGGGGTGGAAGTAGTTTAAATATTTATAATGATACTCCAGAAATTAGAAGGCAAATTGAATTCATGAAAAATTGTCAAAATAAAGTAGGGAAAATTTTGGCAATTTGTTGGGGCATGCAAGTAGCAGTCACAGCAGCAGGTGGCCAAGTCAAAAAAGCTGATAATTCACATATTGGTATAGCAAATGAAATAGAGATAAACAAAAATGGAATAAAACATCCTCTTTATAAAAATAAAGATAAAAAATTTAATTCCCCAGCATTTAATTTTGATGAGGTGGTAAAAATACCTGATAAAGGAATTTGTTTAGCATCGAACAAGATTAATAAAGTTCAAGGTTTATATTTTGAGGTTAATAAGACAAAAATTTGGGGGCTACAATACCATCCAGAAATAACTTATGAAAAAATGATTAATCTTATTGAGTTTAGAAAAAAAAGATTAATTGAAAGTAGAAAAGTATTTAAAGATGACACTGAAGTTCAAAAACACATTGCTTTTATCAAAAAAGAAATTTCGGTTTCAGATAAAGAAAAGAGAATGTTAGAGCTTAAAAATTGGCTTAACGAATTAAATTAAAATAACCCTTCGATTTCACCTTTTTTATTTAGTTTAATAGAGTCTGCTGCTGGTATTCTCGGTAATCCAGGCATTGTCATTATTGCTCCACAGACAACAACTATAAATTCAGCTCCTGAGGAAAGCCTTATTTCTCTAATTGGTAATGAGTGACCTGTAGGTGCACCTTTGAGATTAGGATCAGTTGAAAAACTGTACTGAGTTTTAGCTACACAAATTGGTAATTCCCCATAACCTGCTTCTTCAAAACTTTTAAGTTGATCTCTAATTTTTGTATCAGCAATAACTTCATCGGCTCTGTAAATTTCTTTTGCTATTGTTTCAATTTTTTTAAACAATGGTGTCTTACTTTCGTATAAAAATTTAAATTTATTTTCATTTTTTTCACATAAATCAGCAACATGTGAAGCTAATTCTTTTGTACCTTCTCCTCCATTTGCCCAGTGGGTACAAAGACTTGCCTTTATTTCTAATTTATTACAAAAATCAACTAAAGCTTTTACCTCATCATCAGTATCTTTTATAAAATGATTTACAGCTATCGCTACAGGAAGACCAAATTTTTTTACATTTTCAACATGCCTTTCAAGGTTGACCAAACCTTTTTTTAGTGCTTCAATGTTTTCATTTTTAAGATCATCTTTGGCTACACCGCCATGCATTTTTAATGCTCTAATTGTAGCCACAATAACCACACAACTTGGTTTTAAATCAGATTTTCTACATTTAATATCTAGAAATTTTTCAGCACCAAGATCTGCACCAAACCCAGCTTCAGTTACCACATAGTCAGCTAATTTAAGTCCGGCTTTAGTTGCGATTACAGAATTACAACCATGTGCAATATTAGCAAAAGGCCCGCCATGAATTATTGCAGGATTATTTTCTAATGTTTGAGTTATGTTTGGTCTTATAGCTTCTTTCAACAAAACAGTCATAGGTCCCTGTGCTTTTAAATCTTTAGCATATATTGGTTTTTTCTCTCTTGTGTAAGCAACAGTAATATTTCCAATTCTATTTTCTAAATCTTCCAAATTATTAGCTAAGCAAAAGATGGCCATAATTTCTGAAGCAACTGTAATATCAAAACCATCTTCTCTTGGGAATCCATTAGCGACACCACCAAGATTAATATTAATTGATCTTAATGCTCTATCATTCATATCTAAAACTCTTTTCCAAACAATTCTTCTTAAATCTATATTAAGTTTATTCCCCCAATAGATATGATTGTCTATTAATGCAGATAAAAGATTATGTGCAGATGTAATTGCATGAAAGTCACCTGTGAAATGAAGATTAATTTGTTCCATAGGAACAACTTGAGCATAGCCACCACCAGCAGCTCCACCTTTCATTCCAAAAGATGGACCTAAACTTGGTTCTCTTAAACAGACGATAGATTTTTTTCCGATTTTATTAAGACCATCATTTAGACCTACAGAGGTTGTGGTCTTTCCTTCTCCCGCTGGAGTAGGAGTTATAGCAGTCACTAAAATTAATTTTCCCTCTTTTTTACTCTTGAGACTATCAAGGTACTCTAAATTTATTTTTGCGATGTGACGCCCCATGGGGCTGAAGGCAGAACTTTCATCAGGAACATTTATTTTTGCTAAAATGTCTTTGATTGGTTGCATTTTAGCTTCTCTTGCAATTTGAATGTCTGATTTTATTTCACTCATAAAATTCTTTAAATATACAAAAACTGCTCGATTAGTATCTCTTTTTAAGAGCTTTGGAAATATCTAAAAATTATATATAAAAAAAATAGGAACTATTTATATTCATTATTATAAAATTTAATCATGCAAAAATATTCAGTATTTAGCCTAATCAAGAATGCTTTTTCTAATCATGAAAAATGGGATTTGGCATGGAAAGATCCTACACCTAAAAAAGAATACGATGTTGTAATTATTGGTGGTGGTGGCCACGGGTTAGCTACTGCCTACTATTTAGCTAAAGAACATCAAATAACTAATGTGGCTGTTATTGAAAAGGGATGGATTGGTGGGGGAAATATAGGAAGAAACACTACAATTATCAGATCAAATTTTATGTATGATGATAATGCTAGGTTCAATGAATTTGGAATGAACTTGTGGAGAAACATGAGTCAGGAATTAAATTTTAATGTCATGTTTTCACCAAGAGGAATAATAAATTTAGCTCATTCAGATGCACAAATGAATGCTTATGCTCGACGAGGAAACTCTATGAGATTAAATGGAATAGATGCTGTTCTACTTAACAGGGAAGAAGTTAAAAAGATTATACCTATGGCTGATTTTTCTGAAGATGTCAGGTATCCAATTTTTGGAGGCTTAGCACAACCAAGTGCTGGTACTGCTAGACATGATGCGGTCGCATGGGGTTATGCTAGACAAGCTGACTCAATGGGTGTCGATATAATTCAAAATTGTGAGGTAACAGGCTTTGATATTGAGGCAGGAAAAATAACAGGTTTGAGAACATCTAGAGGAGATATTAAATCAAAAAAAATTGGATTGTGTGTAGCCGGCAGCACAAATGTTTTGGCAGAAAAACTTAATATGACACTTCCTATAGAAACTCACTTATTACAAGCTTGTGTTTCTGAGCCAGTGAAACCAGTTTTGGATGGAGTTGTAACCTTTGGTGCTGGACATTTTTATATTAGTCAATCAGATAAAGGTGAGATGGTAATGGGTGGAGATCTTGATGGATATAATAGTTATGCACAAAAAGGTAATCTTCCAACGATACAACATGTCTTAACCGGAGGTGTTGCTTTATTTCCATTCTTAAGTCGTTTGAAAATGTTAAGGACTTGGGGAGGGATTATGGATATGTCAATGGATGGTTCACCAATTATTGATAAAACTCATATCGATGGATTATATTTAAATTGTGGTTGGTGTTATGGGGGCTTCAAATCGGTTCCATCTTCTGGTTGGACATTTGCACATACAATCGCACAAGATAGAGTTCATGAATTAAATGAGGGATTTAGTCTAAATAGATTTTCTAAAGGCTACTTGTTAGATGAGAAGGGCCTTGGAACAAAAACTTGGATTTCATAAATGTTAAATATTAAGTGTCCTTATTGTGGGGACAGGTCTCAAAAAGAATTTGCCTATGGAGGTGATGGAACAATTAATAGACCAAAACTTAATCAAGAAATAAGTGATGAAGAATGGGATAATTTTGTATATCTAAGAAAAAGTCCAAGAGGAAAACATATTGAATTATGGCATCATATTGCTGGATGCAGACAATGGTTTAAAGTTGAGAGAGATACAACTACTCACGAAATTTTTAGAACTTTTAAACCAGAGGAATAATTTTGATGTCACAAAATTTTAGACTAAATACTGGTGGCTTAATCAATAGAGATAAACCTATTGAATTTAAATTTAATGGAAAAAAATATATTGGGTATGAGGGTGATACGCTGGCTTCAGCACTACTTGCCAATGGCATACATTTAATTGGACGAAGTTTTAAATATCATCGTCCAAGAGGTTTTTTTGGTGCAGGAGTTGATGAACCAAATGCAAAAATGCAAGTTGAGATTAATGGTTGTTCAGAACCAAATATTAACGCAACTGAGATAGAACTAGTAAATGGTTTATCAGCATCTAGTCAAAATTGTTGGCCATCAGTAAATTTTGATATTGGTGCAATAAATAATTTCTTAAATCGCTTTTTTCCAGCTGGTTTTTATTACAAAACTTTCATGTGGCCTAAAAGTTTTTGGTATAGAGTTTATGAGCCTTTTATACGAAAAGCAGCAGGGTTAGGCATTGCTTCTCTAGAAAAAGATAAAGAGAGATATGAGCATAAATATGAATATTGTGATTTATTAGTTACTGGCTCTGGACCCGCTGGTTTAGCAAGTGCTTATGCAGCTGCCAAAAACGGAGCAAAAGTAATATTAGCAGAGGATAAACCTAGATATGGAGGGACGCTTTTAACAGATGATGTTACGATAGATAATTTATCTGGAAAAGATTGGTCAGAAAAAATTATATCTGAATTAAAAGAGATGCCTAATGTTATTGTTAAAAATAGATCTCAAGTTTTTGGATACTATGATCATAATATGATGGTAATGTTTGAAAGAACAGGAGATCATTTAGAAAAAAAACCTAAGTACACACCGAGACAAAGACTTTGGTATATAAGAGCGAAAGAAGTATTGCTATCAACAGGATCTATTGAAAGACCTATTGTTTTTGGGAATAATGATACACCGGGAGTTTTTCTCTCAGCTGCTGCAAAAGAATATATGAAAGTTTATGGTGTTCTAATTGGTAAAAAACCAATTATTTTCACTAATAACGATAGTGGTTATGAAACAGCTATTGAGTTTAAAAAGAATGGTGTCAATCCAATAGTTTTAGATACTAGAGAGGATCAAAACTCTGAGTTAATTAATGAAGCCAAAGATTTAGATATTAAGATCAAGTTTTCTTATGCAGTGATAGTTGCTCATGGATATAAAAAAGTAAAATCAGCAACAATTGGGAAATTAGATAAAGATAAGATAGATTTTGAAAATACAGAACAAATAGATTGCGACTCTATTTGTGTATCTGGATTTTGGACACCAACTGTTCATTTAGCATCTCAATCAGGCAATAAACTGAAATTTAATGACACGATAGATGCTTTTGTACCTGACAAATCAAAACAAAATGAACATTCTTTAGGTGCTGCTAATGGAACATTTACATTACAAGATACCTTGAAAAACAGTTTTAATACTGGGTCAGAAGTTTCTAAAAGCATAACTAAAAAAGATGAAAAAATACAAATTCCTAATACTAATGAACGAAAATATAGTGCTCATGATAAATTTTGGTGTTCTCCACTTCCTAAAGGTAAAAATTACAAACGATTTGTAGATTTCCAAAATGACGTAGCGGTTTCTGATATAGAGGTTGCTTTAAGAGAAGGTTATAGATCAATTGAACATGTTAAGAGATATACAACGTTGGGAATGGCAACAGACCAAGGAAGGACAAGTAATTTAAACGGATTACAATTAGTTGCAAATGTTGAAAAAAAAATTGTTCCTCAAGTAGGTCACACTACCTTTAGACCCCCATTTACACCAGTTACCATCGGTACAATAGTTGGAAGGGAGATAGGCAAAGAATATATGCCTACAAGAAAAACACCAATGCATCATTGGCATGAAAAAAATAATGCAGTCTGGGTAGATGCTGGTGCTTGGAAAAGACCAAGGTACTACAAAAGAGGAAATGAAAATTTATTTGAGGCATCAAAAAGAGAAGCAAAAAATGTTAGAGATCACGTGGGTGTTTGTGATGTAACAACTTTAGGGAAAATTGATATTAAAGGTCCAGACGCTGCAGAGTTTTTGAATAGAGTTTACACTAATGCTTGGTTAAAACTTCCAGTAGGCAAAGCTCGATACGGAGTTATGCTTAGGGAAGATGGAATCGTGATGGATGATGGGACAACAACCAGAATTTCAGAAAATCATTATCATATGACAACCACTACTGCACAGGCCGCAAACGTATTATCACATTTGGAATATTACCTGCAAATTGTTTGGCCAGAATTAAATGTTAATGTTGTTTCAACAACCGAACAATGGGCTGGCGCAGCGATTGCAGGACCTAAATCAAGAGATTTGTTAGCAAAGCTTTTTCCTAAATTAGATGTTAGCAATGAGGCACTTCCTTTTATGGGATATGTAGAGGGAGACTTGTTTGGTGTCAAAGCAAGAATTTTTAGAATTTCCTTTTCAGGTGAACTTGCTTACGAAATAAATGTTGAATCTGATTTTGGATTATTTATGTGGGAAAAAATAATTGAAATTGGTAAAGAATTTAATGTTCAACCCTATGGTACAGAAGCATTATCGACACTAAGAATAGAAATGGGGCATGTAGCTGGACCAGAACTTGATGGAAGAACCATTCCTTACGATGTTTCGTTAGAAGGTTTAGTATCAAAGAAAAAAGATTTTATTGGAAAGAGATCTTTAGCTAAAGAAGCATTTAATAAAGCAGATAGACAAAAAATTGTTGGCTTAGTCCCATTGGATAGGAAATCGAGTATTCCAGAGGGATCTCATTTAGTAGAAAATAAAAATGCAAAACTTCCGAATCCTAAACTTGGTCACGTTTCTTCATCATGTTGGAGTGTTGAGAATAATAATCCTTTTTCTCTTGCAATATTAAAAGATGGAAAAAATATGATAGGAAAAAAGCTTTTCGCGGTATCTCCACTTAAAAACACTTCTATTGAAGTTGAAGTTATGTCTTCACATTATGTAGACCATGAAGGAAAGAGAGTAAGATCGTGAAGCAAATTTCTTCTTTAAATAATGTGCATCAAAATGGAAAATTTGGTGATTTTGAAAAAAAAAATGAGAAGGACTTATTAAATATTTCAGAATTGAAGAATGTTCTAATATTCCAAATAGTTCAATACAAAAATTCAAGTTTAGATATCTCAAATATAAAGGTTGATAACTTAAAATTACCTTCGACTTTAAAATCCTCTTCAAATTCAGATACTAGAATTTTATGGATGGGACCAAAAAATTGGATAGTTATATCCTCTAAAATAGATTTACTTTTAAAAGATGGAAAACAATTTGATGAAAGTAATTTTGCAATTACTGATTTATCGCATTCAAGAACAATAATTGAAATTCAAGGCGATCTTGTTAATGAAGTTTTAAAAAAGGGATGTCCTATAAATATTGATAAATTTAACGAGGGTGATTGCACAAATTCAATTTATAACGGAATATCAATTACGATTGATTTTATTTCTAAAAATCCAAAAAAAGTTAGAATTTTTGGATTAAGAAGCTTTGGAGAGTCTTTGCATCATTCAATAACAGATAGCTCATTAGAATTTGGTTATCAAAGTAATTAATTAATAATTCCGCGTTGCAATATAAACACCAACTGATGCTATTAAAAAGCCAACAACATCTATATTTGTTAAAGTTTCATTTAAAAAAAGCCAAGCCATAATTGCAGAGGTTGCTGGTATTAGAAAAAAAACAGAAACTGTTTTACTAGCTGAATTTTTTTTTATTAAAAACATCAGTATTGTAAATGCACCAAAGGAAACAAGAAAAATTTGATGACTCATTGCTATTATAAATGTTTTTGTAAAATAGATGTAGGGCTCTACAAAAAAAATAATTATCATTACATGAAATAAACAACCACCTAATGCTTGATAAAAATTACTAACGGATAATGGTAAATTATTACTTAATTTTTTCTGCCAAATAGTAGAAAAGGTTATAGATAACAATGCAATTAAAGTTGCAATCAAACCTAGTAGAGGAATACCTGAGCCAACATCTATTCCAAGTACTAAAGAAGCACCAACAAAACCCAATAAAACTCCTACCCATTGCTGTAATGTAACTTTCTCATTTAAAAGCGGTCCACTCAAAATATTTGTTAGAATTGGTTGAAGTGTTACGATTAGAGCAGCTAAACTTGTTGGCATCCCAATTGAAATTGAATAAAAAACTCCTCCTAAATATAACCCATGAAACAAGATACCACTGAACATTGATTCAATCAGATATCTTTTTTTAATCAATATTGATTGTTTAAGGTAGATTGAAAACAACAAAAAACCCACAGCAACAAAAAAAAATCTGAAGGCTAGAGCTGCGAAAGGATCACTATTATCAATAATTGGTTTTGTTGTGATAAAGGCAGAAGACCAAAGTAAAACAAATATGAGTGGAAATATTCTGACCATTCCAGGTCTTATAAATTATTTAATCTACAATATTAAGTATTATTAATTTGTTTTGTTTCGTCTCTTTACACCATAATTCATAACTTTCACACATTCTCCATAAATGATCGAAAGCTCTTTGAGAAATTTCAAGAGGATAATGGCTCTTTGCATAATATAATTCAGGATATTGAATTAGCTGTTTAACTGATAAATCTTTTTGAATATGAAGTAATCTTAAAGTTTCTTCAGGTACCTTCTTTTTTGATAACTTTTCAATTAGCTCATCATGGAATTTTCCAGTGCTTATATCATTGTAGGTTGTTGTTCCAATAAAGTTTTCGATTGCATTGATTGTTGTGAGCTCAGGATTTTTTTTCTTTATCTCACAAACTTTTGAGTAAATTGCTTCTGCAACAAGTAACACATAAGGCTTTTCTTTAGATGGCATTATCTATTTTGATATTTCCTCATAGCAGCGTTAGCTAAAATCAAATTTGGGTCTAAAAATATTTTTGATGATTTAATTGTCTTAAATGGTTTATAGGCAAAAATGGCAATAGGAAGCTCTGTACAACCAAGAATAATTTTTTTACATTTTTTTTTAATTAAATAATTAATTGCTGGCTTAATAGCTTTGCTTGCTAGTTTCACTTTTCCCATTTTTACAAGCCTGATAGCTTTGTTTACTGATTTACTTTGAATAGAATTATTTGGAAACACTAGATTATAATCTTTATCAAAAAACTTATTATAAACACCTGTTTTTAAAGTTCCTTCTGTAGCAAGCAAACCAATTGAGGAATTTTTTCTACATTTTTTTTTAGCATGCAAAAAAACTTCCTTAGGCATATTTACTATCGGTAAGTTAATTCGTTTTTTTAAGTCATCATACCAATAATGAGCTGTGTTACAGGGTATGACTATAAATTTACAATTACTTTTTTTTAAAAGATTACAACCATAAATTAAACTTTTTAAAACAGATAAATATTTTTGTTTAGTTTTTTTATTACTTATTTTGTTTGATAGCTTGCCGGTATGGATACCAATCGACTCAGGTCTACCAGGAATATTTGATTTGTTATAAAGCATAAACAAAGGGTAATCTTGATCGATCTTACCTCTATATAAAATTGCCAGCTTATTACAAAAATCTAAACCTGCCTGGGTACCCATTCCACCTAAAATGCCAATCATAAATTATTTTCTAAATTTTGTTTGTAGAATAGTTCATTGGCTATAAAAATAAATTAATTCTTAATTAAAAAATTAATTAAATTTATAGCCAATTAATTTATGTGAAAATTATGCAGTTTTTAAGTTAACTGCTGAAGGACCTTTAGGACCATCTTCAACATCGAAAGTCAAAGCTTGACCCTCATCTAAACCGTTCATACCAGCATCTCTTACAGCTGAAACATGTACAAACACATCTTTTTCTTTGTCGTCACGTTCAATAAAACCAAAACCTTTAGTTGGATTGAACCATTTTACTTTTCCTTGTAGACTCATATTTTTTCTTCTTACTTATTGTTATATTAATTTATTACTTATAATTAAGTAATGATGGCTTTGTTTATAAATAATTGGGTTTTGTCAACAAATTTAGTGCACAATTAGACTTTTTTTTATCATTAGTGGTCAATTAGCTTAGTTAAATAGATAGAATTAACATCTTCTTTATAATGGGCAAAGGGTTTGCATGGTGTAAAATTACATTTTTTAAATAATTTTCTTGCTGGATCAAAAAATTTTCCAGCACCAGTCTCTAAACTTATTCTTTTAATTTTTAATTTTTTAGCTTCATCGATGAGATGTTTGATGACTTTAATACCATTACCTTGATTTCTAAAATCATCATGTATTCTAATTGATTTAAATTCACCATGATCTTTGTCTAAGAACTTTAATGCTCCACAACCAAATATTTTATCATTTTCCCAAAGGCTCCAAAATTTAATTGATGAAACTTTTAACCCTGGAATATCAAGAACATGAGCACTACCCTCGGGAGATGCTGCCCTAAGTTCAATAAAATGTTTTGTAAGAAGTTTATTTACTTCCAGGTTATCAAAATTTCCCTCAATAGATTTTAGCATTTATATTAAAGTTGTTATGTGGCCCATTTTTCTTTTATCTTTTATCTCTTTTTTTTGATAATCAAAGAAAAATTCATTTTCATTTAATTTAAAATTTTCTCTATAGGGTTTGATTTGATTTCCTATTAGGTTCACCATTTTTGCATTAGATATTTTTTTGAGTGGAATTTTTTTTAACGAACAGACCGCTCTCACATGATTTTCAAATTGACTAATATTAAAAGCATTAATTGTAAGATGACCAGAGTTATGAACTCGAGGAGCTATTTCATTAACATATAAATTTTCATTTCTATCAATAAAAAATTCAACACAAAGCGTTCCTATATATTTCAATTCTTCTGCAATCCGGATTGACCAATCTTTGGATTCATCAAATATTTTTTTAGTGATTTCAGCTGGTATTATTGAATGTTTCAATATCTGATCTTCATGAGTATTTTCTATCGGCTCATATATTTCATAACTATTGTTCCCAAATCTGGTAATAATGACAGATATCTCTTTTTTAAGTTTTACTAATTTTTCTAGTATGTATCCTTTTGAAAAATCAATATTTAGGTTATTGATGTCTTCAATTTTTTTAATCGGGTATTGACCTTTGCCATCATAACCCATTGTGGTAGTTTTTAAAATCCCAGGTAAGAAATCTCCTAATGGCTCCATATCAGATTTATTTTCTATTGATGCGTATCTAGTAGTTCTTATATTGAGTTTGTTTACAAAATCTTTTTCTGCTATTCGATGTTGAATTAATCTATTTACCGATGGCTTTGGTAAAACTGGTTTAACCTTGTTCATTTCATTAAGAGTTTCAAAAGGTATATTTTCAAATTCATAAGTAACTACATCAATTTCATTTATGAACTCTTGAATTTTGATTTTGTCATCGTATTTGCCATGAATAAATTTGTTACAAAAATTTTGTGCTGGAGCATCTACATCGTCAGAGTATATTGTTGTATTGATATTCAACTTCTTGGCCGCAACAGCTAGTAAGCTTCCTAATTGACCACCACCAATAATACCCAAATTTTTTATTGACATTTTTTATTTTGGATTTTTTTTAACTGATCTTGTTTGTGATGACCGCCAATTATTTAATTTCTTTTTTACAGCAGGATTGCTGTTTGCAATTATAGCTGTAGCTAATAAAGCAGCATTGATGGCACCATCCTCTCCGATTGCAAGAGTTCCAACGGGTATTCCTTTTGGCATTTGTGCTATTGATAATAAACTATCAAGTCCTTTAAGCTTTTTACTTTCAACGGGAACACCTAAAACTGGAATTGAGGTTATAGCTGAAATCATACCAGGTAAATGTGCTGATCCACCAGCACCAGCAATGATTACTCCAATATTATTTCTTGATGCGCTCTCTGCAAATTCATACATTCTTTTTGGAGTACGGTGGGCAGATATAATTTTAGTTTCAAATTGAACACCCATTTTTTTTAGTATATTTGCTGATAATTTCATCGTTTTAAAGTCTGATTGGCTTCCCATGACGATTGCAACCTTGAGATTTTTATTCTTTTTCATGATCAATTTGATGAATATTTATTTCAAAATTAGATTAAAATTTCAATAAAATAAATAGTATTTGAAAAACAACTTGGTATGCTTAGTCAAAATTAACCAAAATGAAATTTAAAATTGATAATCTTCAATATTGTAAATGGTCAAGAAAAGTTTTTGAGATTAATCGTGAGGCTGGTCTAGATGCAGTTCATGTTACAATAGTCTATCATGAAGATTTTGATGAGCTTCAAAACGAAATAAGTAAGTGGCAAACTTTATTTAAAGAAAATTCAGATTTAATTTTTTTAGGCCAGAGTTTTAAGGATATTGAAAAAGCAAATAATGAGAATAAAACTGCAATTTTTTTTGGTTTTCAAAATTGCTCTCCAATAGAGGATGATATCAATTTAGTTGAAAAAGTTCATAGTCTTGGATGTAGATTTATGCAACTCACTTACAACAATCAATCATTGTTAGCGACGGGTTGTTATGAGAAAAACGATAGTGGGGTAACTAATTTTGGACGGGAAGTTATCCGAGAAATGAATAGAGTGGGTATTGTTGTAGATATGTCCCATTCAGCTGAAAAAAGTACTTTTGATGCAATTGAGTTTAGTGAAAAACCAATAGCAATTACTCATGCAAACCCATCTTTTTGGTACGCCGCAAAAAGAAATAAGTCTTCTGAATTACTAAAAACTTTAAGTGAAAGCGGAGGAATATTGGGTTTATCTTTATACCCGCACCATCTTAAGGACAATACAAATTGTTCTCTAGATAGCTTCTGTGAAATGGTGGCGAAAACAGCAGAAATAATGGATATTAATAATATTGGTATAGGATCAGATCTTTGTTTAAATCAACCAGATGAGGTTGTTGAATGGATGAGAAATGGGACCTGGTCAAAAAATAAGAATTATGGAGAGGGCTCTAAAAATAAACCAGGATTTCCTAAACAGCCTAATTGGTTTGAGGATGCAAGAGGTTTTAAAAATTTAGAAGCAGGTTTAAAAAAGGTTGGTTTTTCAGAGACTGAGACTAATGGAATACTAGGTAACAATTGGTATAACTTTTATAAAACTATTTAAATATGAATATAGAATTAAGAGATCCAAACATCATAATGAAGTTATCAAGACTTGGTTCCTTTCATCAATCAAGACTATCTTTTTTGAGAAGTTTTTTAAGTGAATTTAAGGATTGGCAATATAATAGAGACTTGTTTGATTTAGACCAAGAGGGTTATGGCACAGCAGTATACTCATTTAAAAAAAAAGAGAGAGTTTATTCTTTAATCTGTTATGCGAACAAAATTAATGATGATGAAAGATCAGATAGAGTAATAGCCACAAAATGGGATGCAGCTTTTACATTACATGATGGAGTACCTTTAAAAGAAGACATCGACAGATTAAGAAATGAAGTTCCAAAACAGGAAGTTGGAAGGTTGTCTTACAAAGAGTTAACATTATCTAGGGCAAATAAATCTGTTAGGGTATTTGATCATGTTGTTGAAAGTTTAAGCAATGGAAACCAACCTGATTTAGAGCTACTTGAAAAAGTTGGATATTTATACAGGACGACTGCAGTTTATGGATCAGGTAAGTTTGGTTTAGCAGATCGATTTAGAATTAAAAATAGAGAGGAAATTAACGGACCATTCAGATTAGAGATGATGTTAGTTTATTTAGTTAGACAATTTACATTTGATCAAGTTAATCATGTTGCAAAAAATAAAAATCCTAATTCAGCTGTTAGATTAGATCCTAAAATTTGTAGAAATTTGGGCATAGGAAACTCTACTGGATTAGGAATGGCCCCATTTATTGTCAATCATCCAACTTTATTAAATAATTGGATACTTAGTAGAGAAATTGCACTTAAAAAAATAAGAGAAATTAGAATCGCTAAAAAACAAGATAGAGAATTATTTAAAGATTGTGTAAAAAGTTCTCTTAAAAATATCACTAGCTGGAATACAGAGAGCGAATATCAACTCAAAAAAATTAAACTTTTACTAAAAGATATCAAAAAATTTATAAATTTTTTAGAAAATGAATTTGATTTTCAAAAAGATTATCCTTTTAATGAAATTTATCTTTGGCTCGAGAAAGAAACTTGTGAGGAGTGTATTGAATATGTTGTCTCAATCATGATGGAGCCATTTGGTAATATAGTTCAGCCATTGGTTGGGCAAATGAGCTCGGAGGAAGAAAAATACTTTAATATTCCAACTGAACGTAATGTCGGAGATTTGAAAAAGATTTTAGAAAATAAATATTTGGATATTTTAAAAATTAATTTCAATATGGAAAAGAGCAATCAGAAATTTTGGTTTATTTCAAAAAATAAAGAAGAACCAAGATTAGCTAATCGTTTTGAGGAAAATGGCGCAGATTTGGAGCAGCCCTTGGCAATAGCTAGAGATATAAAAAAATTATATGAAAGATTATTACCTTTAAAAGATAATTTGAAAATTAATCAATTTTTAATTGATAACTCTGATTTAAGACACGTTGTTAGAAGAGCCTTTATTATTGAAAAATTTCCATATTCAGAAATACAAGATAATACTATTGGAGAAAATTTAGTTCCAATTGATATGTTGCGATTAAAGTTATCTTTTTTTGGAGCATTAAAATTTGATCCAAGATCTGACAAGTGGTTGAGAATATGTATGTTTCAAGGTGCGCCACTACCAAATGAATTAAAAGATTATGATGAGCAATGGGTTTATAAAACCCATTCTTAAATTATGAAATCCTTAAGTGAGATAGAAACTACAGCTAAAAGGGCAAGTCGAGCTGCCGGTTATTCATGGGGTATAGCAGAGGAAGTTGGTAAATCTATAAGATTATCTGAATTATTTGGTTTTCCAGCGATCAAACATCTCAATCAATATTATCAAAATAAAAAAAAAGAAAATTTTGAAGAGATAAAATTAATTAATAAAATTAATAAATCAGATGGATTATCTTTTTGTCCAATTATGGTGGGTGTTAATTTTATTGACCAAGTAAAGAACATCGAGACTTTAAAAAAGTGCTCGGTTGAAAATCTTGCTTATCCATTATTGCTTTTATCTTTTTTAAGCAGAGCTTCAGAAATTATTGGAAAAAAAATATTAATTTCGTTTGATGATTGTAAATTTTTATTGAATTTTAATGTGAGTATCTCGTCTAATATTTGGGATAAAGAAATGCCAATGTTAGCAAAAAAAGTAGAAATAAGTTTTTTAAACAATGAAGATAACTTTTCAGATCAAGATTGGAAAAATCTCTACAAACTTGCAGAAGATACATTTGTGGAAGAAACTGATAGTTTAAAAGAGGGTGCAGCGGGAGCTGGTTTGACTGATAATGACTGAAGATAAAGAAATAGAAAAAAATCTAAATGATTTAGATGATATTTGTGATGAATGTAAAGAACAACACGAGAGTGTAACTCAAAACTTGATTCTAACTGGTTTTAAAATTTGTAAGTCTTGCAGGGTTTCTAAGACAATTTTTCCAATCTAAATATGATTAATCGGTAAGGCGTTTATTCGACTTATGACAAATGAAATAGATAAAAAGATAATAATCAAAAATGACATAAAGACTATTCCAAATGATTTTAAATTTGATTTAAGATTAAGAACTTGTCGTGTCGAGATAATTAATCCGGCAAAAATCCAAAATTGCGTAAGAAAAATTATAGGTATCATTAATTCTGGTGTCACAGCAAAAAATCTTAACAGACCAGGTGCGTGAGCAAAACCAACTGCTGTTAATACTTTTTTAAATGGAACTTTACTATTTTTATCAGGAAATAGTTTGACCCCAATAACAAAAATTAATATTGCCCAGACAAACCAAGTTAATATTGCAGTCACGCCTGACATGGCCACAGCTGTTTTAAAAACAGTATTTGCAGCAACTGCTCCGGCTATACCATCTAAAATCATAATGATACCCGCAAAATAAACTGAGGCTTCACCAAAATTTTTACTATCGGAATAAAGTGTTTTATCTAGTTTGATAGATTTTAAAATAATATTTAGAAATTCACCGAACATTTATTTTTTTTTATTTTTTTGCTCTTTGTAAGAGACTATTAATGGAAATATTATTAAAGCAATAGCTATAAGAATGCAAATTACTATTAAGAAACCTTTTGTCATTTTAGATGATGGGGGAGTAAACTCCCCCAAAATCAGATTAACCTTTTGAAACTTCTCTTGTATTAGCGTTGAAAGATTCTTTAAATGGAATATCTACTATAACTGCATCAACAGGCTTACCTGGAGTATCAGAGTATTTTTCAGGTAAATGGACTTTATATTTAGTCCCAACCTTACCTTTTGGAAATCCATTCGCATTTAATGTTCCATCAAAAGGAACATATCCCATTGCAATGTTTGTTTTCTTTTCAGGATGCCACCATGGTGAAGTAATGAAACCAACTGGATCTCCACCACTCTCATGTGATATTAACCAAAAATCTGGCGCATAATCATCAATAGGTTTTCCACCTAACTCCAACCCAACCAATTGAAGTGCATATGGTTTCTTGCCATCCTTAATTTCTTTGCCCATTTTTTCAAGTGCAGCTTTGCCAACATAATCAGAAGTTTTGTTCCATTCACCCTTTCCTGACAACGAGACCTGATAGCCTAAGTTACATTGATAAGGGTTATGTTGCATATCCATATCTTGCCCCCAAGACAAAATACCAGCTTGGATTCTTCTGTGGTGAGCAGGTGCAATAACCATAAGCTGGTGTTTTTTTCCAGCTTCAAGCACAGCATTCCACATTTCATCAGCATATAAAGTTGCATCTCTTAAATATATCTCATAACCAGCTTCTCCAGAAAATCCTGATTGAGAAATCACACAACTTCGTCCAGCAACTTTAACTTCAGCTAAACCATAAAACGGCATATTTTCTAAATCAACTTGATCACCTAACAAATCTTTCATCAAAGCTTTTGATTTTGGACCTTGTATTTGAACAGGACATGCATCGATTTCTTGAATGGTACAATTAAATCTTCCGTCTGCATTAACACCTTGTAAATACATACCAATATCAGAGTCTGATAATGAAAACCAAAACTCATCTTTAGAAATTCTTAAAAGAATTGGATCATTTAAAACCCCACCATAAGCGTTACATAAAATTACGTATCTTGCTCTCATTGGTGAAATTTTTGTTGCATCTCTTGTAATCACATAATCAACAAATTTTTCTGCATCTGGACCCTTAACTTGAATTTGTCTTTCAACCGCAACATTCCACATAGTTACATGATTAACAATTGCATCATACTCAACCATTGCACCACCGTCTTCTGGTTTTACATAACCTCTTGGATGATAAATACGATTGTAAACTGTCGCTCTCCAACAACCTGCTTGCATAGATAAATGCCAATAAGGTGATTTTCTTACTCTTGTTGAAATTAACATTTCAACTTTTGTTGGTCCACTTTGCCTTAAGTTATATGGTACTTTTCGATCTGATTGATCTACAGAAGTAACATGCTTTAAATTAGTATAGTCAAACTCTTTAGACATAACTATTCTCCTTCAACCACTTGTTAGTTTCCTTCAAGCCGCCGAATGTATAAATGTGGAAAAAATCAGTATGCGATTTAATTTTCCCAATTAAATCATTAGGGTCTTTAGGTTTTAATAAATCTAACGCCTTACTAAAATTAGATTTAAGAAAATTTAGGGAATTTTTTGCACCAACTATATTAGCAAATTTTATTAAGCTAGATATTTTTAGAGGCCCAGTAATTCCCACATGCACTGGTACGCTTTGTTTAGAAATAAAGTCTATAATTGGCTGAGGATCTAGTAACCATTGAGTTACAATATAATCAGCGTAAGGCTTTTTATCTTTCATAGCTTTTTCTAAATCTGAATCGGATATATCAGGACTCCCCTCTGGGTGTCCAGCAATTCCTATTGTCATCTTCTCAAAATAGCCAGTCTCTAAAAGTTGGAAAGAGCTATCGAATTTTCCCATTGGCTCTCTTCCTCCTCCTATAACTAAAACTTGTTTGACGCCACCATCTTTACATCTCGAAACATAATCTTTTAGCTGTTTTTCATCCTGCATAGATCGAGCTGGAAAATGAGGAACTGGATTGAAACCTTTCCTTACTAACTCAACTGCTTGTTGAGCTGTTTCTTTATAATCTCCCCCAGGTAGCATAGTGATATAAATATCTTTTACAGCTGGAACAGTATCCAGATCTGTCTGCGGCCCAATTTCTAAAGAAAAATTCATCTAATGATGATTATATTTTTTGAAAATGCTGTCAAAGAAATTAATCGTGTAATATAATCTCAATCTATTTAATGCCTTATAATCAAACAAAATAAATTAATGAAAATTATATTAATAATGGGTCTACCAGGCTCTGGAAAAACAACTTTAGCTAATGAGCTTGCACCATTATTAAATGCAAAAAGGCTTAACGCAGATGAAGTAAGAAAAGAGGCAAATGATTGGGATTTTTCTGAAGAAGGAAGAAAAAGACAGGCAAAAAGAATGGCTGATTTTGCTTTAAAACTTCGAAAAGATAATAATTATGTTGTTGCAGATTTTATCTGCCCAACACCAGAGGCCAGAAGCTTATTTCCTTCAGATTATGTTATTTGGGTTGATACTATAAAAGAGGGCAGGTTTGATGATACTAATAAGATGTTTGTCAAACCGGACAAGTATAACTTTCATGTTACCACACAAGATGCTAAAAATTGGGCACCAAAAATATATAAAGACATTAAAAATGACATATCAGTGGGATAATAAAAAGCCAACAGCACAAATGTTAGGAAGATGGCAACCATTTCACGATGGTCATTACACTCTATTTAAAGAAATTATCAAAAAAACCGGACAAGTTTGTATTCAAATAAGAGATGTACAAGGACTAGATGATAATCCTTTCGATTTTGATACAGTTAAAAAAAATATAGAAGATAGACTTAATCCAGAGTTTGAAGGTCGTTTTAAAATTATGTTAGTCCCTAACATTACAAATATTTGTTATGGTAGAGGGGTTGGTTACAAAATTGAAGAGATAGTATTGTCAGAGGAAATACAAAAAATATCGGCAACTAAGATAAGAGCCAAAATGAGAGAAGAAGGCAAACTCAAATAGAATTTTTGATGAATATATTAGTGAAGAACTTATCCAGTGGTATATCTATAGTTCAAATTAATGATCCTAAAACATATAATTCATTATCTTTTAAAAATTTAAATGATCTAATTAAAGTTCTAAAAAAACTTGATCAAGATAAAAAAACAAAAGTAATTGTTATAGAAGGTGCTGGAAAAGGTTTTAGTGCAGGGCATAACCTTAAAGAAGTAAAAAGTTTAAAGGTAAGAAACAAATATCAAAAGTTATTTAATCTGTGTTCAAAGTTAATGCTTCAAATAGTAGAGGGTAATAAACCTGTTATCGCCAAAGTGCATGGAGCAGCCTATGCTGCTGGTTGTCAGTTAGTTGCTAGTTGTGATCTAGCTTATAGTACTAAAGATGCATTATTTGCAACTCCTGGCGTAAATATTGGATTATTTTGTAGTACACCAATGGTTGCTGTAAGTAGAAAAATTAATAAAAAACCAATGATGAAAATGTTGCTTACTGGCGAACCAATTAAAGCAAATTTTGCAAAAGAAATTGGTTTAATAAATGATTGTTTTTCAAAATCTAAATTAAATAATGAGGTTTTAAAAATTGCAAAAAAGATTGCATCTAAATCAAATTTAACAATTAAAATTGGTAAACGAACATTTTATAAACAATTAGAGATGCCTCTTCGAAAAGCTTATGCTCATACAAGCAAAATGATGACAGTAAATATGATGGCTTTGGATGCCAGAGAAGGGATTTCAGCTTTTTTAGAAAAAAGAAAACCTAAATGGAAAAATAAATAATGAAAAAAAATATTTTACTTATTTTTTTTTTAATAATTGGAATAATTATTATTTATAACTTTAGAGGCCATAATCAAAATAAAGCAATTGAAGCATGTATTGCTGGGAGCAAAAAGTTAGATACCCCCATGACAGTTGAAGAAGCTAAAGAGTTCTGTAAGCAAAAAATCCAAAATAAACAATGAATGATATAAAAGAAATCCTTTCAAAATATAAAAAGATCGCAATGGTTGGAGTGAGCAATGATCCTACAAAAGCATCAACTATTGTCATGAAATATATGCAGAAATATGGTTTTAAAGTTTACCCTGTAAATCCTAAAGCTGAAGGTCAAAAAATTTTAGGAGAAGACGTGTGTGGTAAAATTACCGATATTAAAGAGAAAGTGGATATAGTAAATGTATTTAGACCTTCAAAAGAAGCTTTAGATATCGCTAGAGATACAATTAATATTAAAGCAAAAGTTTTGTGGTTACAGCTTGGAATTAAAAATCTGGAAGCAAAAAAATTGGTTGAACAAAAAAAAATTGAATATATCGAGAATAGATGCACTAAAATGGAATATCAGAAACATTTTTTAAAAGTGAGACAAGCATTCCCTGTTCTCCAAGATTAAATGAAAAAAATTTTTATTGTTTATGGTCACTACAATGACAAATCTTTTAATGCATCTATAAGAGATACTTTTGTAGAAACAGTTAACAACAATGGTCACTCTACAGATGTTGTTGATTTATATAAGGAGAAATTTGATCCAGTTTTTTCAGGAGAGGAACCTAATGAGGATGTATTAAATCACAGAAAAAGAATAGAAAATTCTGATGTAATAGTCTTAATCGCTCCAATATGGAATTTTAGAATGCCAGCTATTGTTGAAGGATGGATAGATAAAGTTCTTGCACCACCATGGGCATTTAGATTTAAAAAATTGTTTGGAAACTACGGATATCCTTTAGGAAATTTAAAAGGAAAAAAAGCAGTTGTATTTTGCACTTACGGATCTCCACAATTTGCTGTTCGAACTTTTTTTCTTAATATGCCAACAAAAAGACTAAGACGTGGAGTATTTAATATATGCGGCATAACGGATGTTATATATCGAAGATACTTTGCTGTACCTTTCGTTGGCGATAAAAAAAGAAAAAAATTCTTAGAAGATGTCAAAAAAACTGCAAATAATATTTAGTACTTTTTTAATTTTTTTAACTTCAGTATCAATTTCAAAAGCAGATTTACTAAAACCTAATAGTGATATTAAACCTGACAAAGTTATAGAAATTCAATTATCAGGACTTCAAAATAATGACCTTATTTATAAGGATAGTGGTATTGAACAAACATGGAATTTTGCTCATCCTAACAATAAAAAAGTTACTGGTCCTTTAGATAAATTCAAAAGAATGATTAAAGGAGACTCTTATCAAATGATGATCAATCATTTAAGTCACACCATAACAAAGCTTGGAAGTGGTGAAAATTGGGCTCAATTTGAAGTGATCCTTTTAGATAAAGATAAAATTTATCATAAGTTTAACTGGCAAGTTGAAAAGTATGAAACAGATGGTCCACTAAAAGATTGCTGGCTAACAACCATGGTCTCCAGCCCAATCCCATTAGGAAGCTCCATATGATTAAAAATGACAATTTTGTTTCGTTATGAATAAAAATTTAGTAGGAATCGCTTAATGAAATCAAAAACTAAAGTTGTTGTAGTTGGTGGTGGTGTCGTTGGAGTAAGTGCTCTTTATCATTTAGCAAAAAAAGGCTGGTCTGATGTTGTTTTAGTTGAGAGAAAAGAACTTACATCTGGATCAACTTGGCATGCAGCAGGATTACTTCCGCTGTTTAATATGAGTTACTCAGTTGGTCAATTGCATAAGTATGCGGTCAATCTTTATAAAACATTAGAGGAAGAGACTGGAAAAAATGTTGGCTTTAGTGTTGTTTCAAATATTCGTTTAGCAAGTACCAAAGATAGAATGGATGAATATCATCAGTATGCTGGTGTTGCTAAAACAATTGGCGTTGATGTAAAATTTTTATCACCACAACAAGTAAAAGAAATTTGGCCTTTATGTCATACCGATGATTTAATTGGCGCAATTCAACATCCTGAGGATGGATATATTCAGCCAGCTGATTTAACACAAGCTTTAGCCGCAGGTGCAAGAAATAGAGGAGCAGAGATTTATAGAAATACTGCCGTTACGGCAATCCGACAAACAAAAAGTGGTTGGGTAGTTGAAACTGATAAAGGTTCAATTGAATGTGAGCATGTTATTTCTTGCTCAGGAAATTTTGCACGTCAAACAGGTGAAATGGTTGGATTGGATATTCCAGTAATACCTGTTGAACATCAATATATCGTGACAGAACCTCATCCAGAAATTCAAAAAAGAAAAAAAGCTGGTTTGCCTGAGATGGGAGTCTTAAGAGATAGTGATAGCAGATGGTATATGAGAGAAGAAGCAGGAGGATTAATTTTAGGACCTTATGAAGATGGTGCTCCAGCTTGTTATGTTGAAGGACCGTCAAAAGACTCTGAATACGAATTATTTCAAGAAGATTTAGATCGACTGGCACCTCATATTGAAGGTGCTATTCACAGAGTTCCTGCTTTTGGCGAAGTGGGAGTTAAAAAAGTTTACAATGGAGCAATTTGTTATACGCCTGACGGTAATCCGATAGTTGGTCCAGCCTGGGGATTAAAAAATTTTTGGATTAATGAAGGTCATAGTTTTGGTATCACAGCTGCTGGTGGAGCAGGTTGGCAACTAGCAGAGTGGATTGTTGATGGAGAACCAACAATTGATATGCTTGGTGTTGAACCGAGGCGTTATGGAAATTATGCAACCAAATCTTATTTAAAGGCAAAAAATGAAGAAGCTTATAGCCATGTTTTTATTGTTCATTATCCTGATGAGGAAAGACCAGCTGCAAGACCATTAAGAACATCTCCTTGTTATGAAAGAATGAAAGATTTAGGTGCAGTGTTTGGTCAAAAGTTTGGTTGGGAGAGACCCAATTTTTTTGCAACGGATGGTATGGAACAAAAAGATGATTGGTCATTTAGAAGATCAAAATGGTTTGATGCAATTAAAAAAGAGTGTCAAAATGTAAAAGAAAATGTTGGCCTATTAGATATGACGGCATTTGCAAAATGTCGAATTAAAGGTCCTAAAGCTGAGGAATTTTTAGATTATTTAGTTGCAAATAAACTTCCCAAAAAAATTGGCAGAATAAATCTATGTCATGCACTTAATACAAAAGGTGGAGTTCATTCAGAATTTACAATTATGAAAGAGGCCGAAAACAGCTACTACCTTGTTTCAGCAGGTGCAAATTTAAGACTAGATCATGATTGGATACAAAAGTGGATGCCAACTGATGGATCAGTGATATTTGAAGATTTAACTAATAGCACAGGGGTACTTGTTGTAGCTGGACCAAAAGCAAGACAACTGATGCAAAAAGTTTCTACAGATGATTTTTCCAATGAAAACTTTAAATGGTTAACAGCTAAAAATGTTAATGTTGGTTATGCCCCAGTAAATGCAATGCGAGTAAACTTTGTTGGAGAACTGGGTTGGGAATTACATCATCCAATTGAGTATCAAAATCATATTTTTGATAAATTAATGGAAGCTGGAAAAGATTTAGGACTGAAACCTTTTGGAATCAGAGCAATGAATAGTTTGAGAATTGAAAAATCTTATAAATTAGTAGGAACAGAATTATCGATTGAATATTCTCCATACGAGTCTGGCTTAGATAGATTTGTCCATCCCAATAAAGGAAATTTCATAGGTCTTGAAGCATTAAACAAGTGGAGAGAAAAAGGTTTTGATAATAAATTAGTTACTCTCGAAGTTCATAATACAACTGACTCAGATGTATTAGGCAATAATCCAATTTATAAAGATGATAAAGTTGTTGGAAGAGCTACCGGTGGTGAGTATGGATTTAGATTAGATAAGTCAATAGCACTTGCAATGGTAAAACCAGACTTAGCTAATGTAGGGGAAAAACTTAAGGTTGATATTTTAGGCAAGATGTATGAAGCTACAATATTAGATGAAAGTCCTTATGACGCTGAAAATAAATTATTGAGAGCTTAATGAAAATTTTAGTCGCAGTAAAAAGAGTTATTGATTATAACGTTCAAATCAGGGTTAAGGAAGACAACACAGGTGTTGTTACTGATAATGTTAAAATGTCTACCAATCCACCTGATGATAATGCAATCGAAGAAGCGGTAAAAATCAAAGAAGCTGGTAAAGCAACAGAAGTCGTTGCAGTAAGTATTGGAGAAGAGAAAGCTCAAGAAACAGTTCGTAAAGCTTTAGCAGTTGGAGCAGATAGAGGAATACTTGTTAAGACCGAAGGTATAATTGAACCGCTTGCTGTTTCAAAATTGTTACAAAAAATTGTTGAAAAAGAAAAACCAGATTTAGTTTTTATGGGTAAACAAGCAATTGATGATGATTGTAATCAAACAGGTCAAATGTTAAGCGCACTTTTAAATTGGCCTCAAGCAACTTTTGCATCTAAAATTGAAATCAAAGATGGTAAATTAGAAGTTACTAGAGAAATAGATGAAGGTTTAGAAACGATAGAAATTAATGTTCCAGCAATAGTAACTTGTGACTTAAGATTAAACGAACCAAGGTATGCGTCATTACCAAATATAATGAAAGCAAAGAAAAAACCTATTGAGCAATTAAATGCGTCAGATTTAGGGGTAGATATAACTCCTAGAATCGAGCAAGTTAAAGTTGAAGAGCCACCTAAGAGAAAAGCTGGAATAAAAGTCTCAAGTGTTGCTGAGTTGGTTCAAAAATTAAAAAATGAAGCTAAGGTAATATAATGTCGGTTTTATTAGTTGCAGAACATAATAACAAAGAGTTAAAGCCATTTACGCTTAATGCAAGTACAGCAGCTTCTCAAATTGATAGTGATGTACATGCAGTTATTATTGGACATAATTGTGATGAAGCTGCAAAAGCGCTTTCAGAATTACCATTAATCAAAAAGGTCATCCAAGTTGAAGCTCCTCACTATGAAAATTTTGTTGCTGAAAATTTCGCGCCAGTAATTGTAAAATTAGCTGAAAATTATTCACATATTATCAGTTCAGCAAATACCTTTGGCAAAAATTTAATGCCAAGAATTGCTGCTGCTTTAGATACATCTCAGATAAGTGATATTATTAAAGTTATTGCGCCTGATACCTTTTTAAGACCAATTTATGCAGGAAACGCTTTTGCAACTGTTAAAAGCAAAGATGCAAAAAAATGTGTAACTATTAGACCCACATCTTTTGATCCATGTGAAAGCTCAGGTGGATCGGCTCCTATAGAAAAAGCAGATCCTGTTGAAGAATTTGCAAAAACAAAATTTATCAAAAGGGAAGAAGTAAAATCAGACAGACCTGAACTTGGTACAGCGAGAGTTGTTGTTTCTGGTGGAAGAGGAATGCAGAGTGGTGATAATTTTAAATTAATTACTTCTTTAGCTGATAAATTAAATGCAGCTATTGGAGCTTCAAGAGCAGCAGTTGATGCAGGATATATAAGTAATGATCACCAGGTTGGTCAAACTGGAAAAGTTGTTGTTCCTGATTTGTATATCGCTGTTGGTATCTCAGGTGCTATTCAACATCTAGCTGGTATGAAGGAAAGTAAAGTGATCGTGGCGATCAATAAAGATGGCGAAGCACCAATTTTTAGTGTCGCAGATTATGGACTTGAAGCTGATCTTTTTGAAGCAGTTCCTCAGTTCTTAGAGGAATTGAACAAATTAAACACTATACAAAAATAATATAATCTGTAAAAAATTGAGTATGTCCAGAGAGACAATGGAATATGATGTAGTTATTGTAGGTGGGGGTCCATCAGGACTAGCAACAGCTATTAGATTAAAACAACTAAACTCAGAGTTAAATATTTGCTTGTTAGAGAAAGCATCTGAAATAGGTGCACATATTTTAAGTGGAAACGTTTTTGAAACAAGAGCTTTAGATGAATTAATTCCTGGTTGGAAAGAATTAAATTCACCTATCAAAACTAAAGTTACTAAAGAAAAATTTTTATTTTTAGGAAAGAATAAATCACTAAGCTGGCCAACTTGGTTGCTTCCAGCAGTTCAAAAAAATCATAAAAATTATATTATTAGTCTTGCAAACTTATGCCGATGGCTTGCAGAACAAGCTGAGGCACTTGGTGTTGAAATTTTTCCAGGATTTCCGGCAAGTGAAATATTATATAAAGACGATGGCTCTGTTAAAGGAGTTGCAACTCAAGATATGGGTTTAGATAAAGAAGGAAATAAAAAAGATAGTTATGAGCCTGGTATTGATCTTATTGGTAAAGTAACTGTTTTTGCAGAAGGTTGTAGAGGTCATTTGGGTAAACAATTAATTAATAAGTTTGAATTAGATAAAGGAAAAGATCCTCAACAATATGGAATTGGTTTTAAAGAAATTTGGGAAATAGATGAAAAAAATCATGAAGAGGGGATGGTCATGCATACAGCTGGTTGGCCATTAGATAAAAACACTTATGGTGGAAGTTTTATATATCACGCTGAGAACAAACAAGTTTTCTTAGGTTATGTCATTGGATTAGATTATAAAAATCCTCACTTATCTCCTTTTGATGAATTTCAAAGATTTAAAACTCATCCAGCAATTAGAAAAATTATTGAAGGTGGAAAAAGAATTTCTTATGGAGCGCGAGCTTTAATTGAAGGTGGTTTTCAAAGTTTACCGAAAATGTTTATGCCTGGAGCATTACTTGTTGGATGTGATGCGGGTACGCTTAATATGCCTAAGATAAAAGGTTCGCATACAGCCATGAAAAGTGGAATGATAGCTGCTGAAACTATTGATGAACATTTTAAATTAAAAAAAGATTTGTCGATCTTTGAGGAAAAGTTCAAAAATAGCTGGGTTTATGACGAACTTTATAAGGCTAGAAATGTCAAACCAAGTTTTAGCTGGGGTCTTATCTTGGGTATTATTTTTACAGGAATAGATCAAATTTTATTTAGAGGTAGAATGCCTTTTACCTTAAAACATAAACATGCTGATCACGAAACACTTAAGCCAGCAAATGAAATGCCAAAAATTGAGTACCCAAAACCTGATAATATCATCACTTTTGATAAAACAAGCTCGGTATATTTAACTGGTACAAATCACGCTGATAATCAACCGGTGCATTTGAAATTGAAAGATCCAAATTTGCCAATTAGTTATACGTTAGAAAAATTTGATGAACCTGCTCAAAGATATTGTCCAGTTGGAGTTTATGAGGTTCAAAATGAAAACAATGTCCAAAAGTTTGTGATTAATTCTCAAAATTGTATTCATTGTAAAACTTGTGATATTAAAGAGCCATCACAAAATATTACTTGGGTTACCCCAGAAGGTGGTGGTGGACCTAAGTATGGCAACATGTAATTAAGATAGATCTATTGCAAATTTTTTTAAAGTTTCGATTGGTAAAATTTTAAGTGTGTTTTCGTGAGTGCTCTTTAAAAATATTGGACAACCTTTACCAGCTTCTACTGCACGAGCATACCAAGTAGCACAAACACACCATCCATCACCATCTTTTAAGCCGGGAAATCCAAATTCAGGGTGTGGGGTAATTAGATCATTCCCAGCTTCTTTACACCACTCTAAAAATTCCGTTGTAACTTTTGCACAAACTGTGTGTAAACCATGATCATTTTCATCAGTATTACAACAGCCATCTCGATACCAACCCGTTAAAGGATCTAGAGAACATTCCTCTAACTTTTCACCAAGAACATTTTTTTGAATTTTATCCATAGAAAACATTAAATGTTTTTTTATCAATATCTAAATTAAATGAAAAAGATCTTCTCTCACCCTCTCTTTTAAAAGGATAAGCAGTATGCATTAAATAATTTGGAAATATGATCATATCACCAACTTTAGGATTGTGATTATGTAAACTATTACTTAAAAAAGATTTTGAACCATGTATAAAATCTATAGTCCCATTTGTTTTAAGTCTTTTTGTCCCTTTAGTAATATTTTTTGGTATCTTTAAATACCCAACTCCTGAGATATTACCATTATGAAAATGTACAGGGTTATATTCATTCTTATATTGTCTTACTACCCAAAAACTTTTTAGATTCATTTTTTTTACGTTCTTATTAGTACATTGCTTGATATATTTTTTCACATTTGATTTAATAAATTTCAAAATATGTTTATTTACAAATTTGTTGGATAATTTTATCTCTTGTTTTACTTGACCGACAAGTTCTTTAGAATAATCACTTTTTTTTGATCTAGATTTATTATTTACAATCAAATCCACTTCTTTATTTATTTTATTTATTATTTTTTTTGGAATTTTAGTTATAGCAATCTTAGGACCAAAAGGATTAAATACTCTCATAGTGATATTAAATTTTTGTTGGATTGGGTTGGCCCTTATAAACTTTTTCAGGGTCAAATTTTTTTTCTTTTTCTGTAAATTTCATCTGCACTTCTCGACCATTTTCAATTGGTCCAAGTGGAATAGATCTATAAAAACAAGATCGATAACCAACATGACAGCTAGCGCCATCACCAATATCAACAGTTAACCAAACAGAATCTTGGTCATCGTCAATTTTGATTTCAGTTACTTTTTGAATAAAACCACTTGTTTTACCTTTATGCCAGATAGCTTTTCTTGATCTGCTGTAATAATGAGCCTCTTTTGTTTCGATAGTTTTTTTTAACGCTTCAACATTCATATAACCATGCATTAAAATTTCTTTTGTTTGAGAACACATTGTAATAACAGGGATTAATCCATCATTATCAAATTTAGGAGAAAGTAGATTCCCCTCTTCAATTTCCAGCACATTTTCTCTTTTTTTGAACATATTCGGTGATTATGTAGCACATATCTCGATATATTAAATATTTTAAAAATACGCATTTATAGGTATAAAACCCACCATGAAATTAGTTAAAGATATAGATAATAATCAAAATTCTAAAAAGATTTCTGATAAGGAAGCTGAAGAAGCTTTTAAAACTATTTTAGCTTGGATGGGTGAGGATCCAAGTCGAGAAGGATTATTGGAAACACCAAAAAGAGTGGTTAAAGCATTCAAAGAGTATTTCAAAGGTTATAAAGAAGATCCTATCCAGGTTTTAGATAAAACATTTGGTGATGTCGATGGGTATGATGACATGGTTATTCAAAAGAATATTTCTGTTCAAAGTCATTGTGAGCATCACATGGCACCTATTATAGGTAAAGCTCATGTGGCTTACATTCCCAATGAAAGAGTTGTTGGGTTAAGTAAATTGGCAAGAGTTGTTGAGGTTTTCTCAAAAAGATTGCAAACTCAGGAAAGATTAACTATGCAAATTGCGAATACACTAATGGGGGCACTGGATGCCAAAGGAGTAGCAGTGACAATAGACTCAACTCATCAGTGCATGACGATGAGAGGAATTAAAAAAGAACAAGCAACAACAGTTACAAATTATTATTTAGGTCAATTCAAAGAAGACCTAAGTTATCAAAATAGATATTTAAGGTTAATTAGCAATTCAAAAGATTAAAAGTGTCAGATCAATTTAAAGCATTAGTTTTAAATCAAGAAGGTGACAACTTTACAAGAGAAGTAAAATCAGTAAGTAAAAGTTTTTTAAAACATGGTGATGTCACCATCAAAGTAGATTATTCAGATCTAAATTTTAAAGATGGAATGATTTTAAAAAATGGTGGAAGATTAGTAAAAGAATTTCCTCACATCCCTGGAATTGATTTTTCAGGAACTGTTGTTGATAGTGAAAATTCAAAGTTTAAGTCAGGTGATCAAGTAATTTTAACTGGGTTTAGAGTTGGAGAAATCTTTTATGGTGGTTACTCGCAAATGGCAAAAGTCAATGGTGATTTTTTAGTTAAGAAACCAGATGACTTAACTAGTAAACAAGCAATGATTTTAGGAACTGCAGGCTTTACTTCTTTAATGGCTGCATTTGCAATTAAAGCAAGAGAAGAAATATTACTTGGTGCAAAAGTAAATGATGTTTTAGTTACTGGAGCATCGGGGGGAGTTGGAAGTATTGCGGTAATGATACTGAATAAAATGGGATACAATGTAACAGCTGTTTCAGGCAAAGACTCAAAAGCAGATTATCTAAAATCGTTAGGTGCTAAAAATGTTATTAATCGTAGTGAATTTGATAAAGATCCTAAGCTTATAGATAAGGGTTTATGGGATGGAGTAGTTGATACTGTCGGGGGAAAAATTTTAGCAAATGCGATTGTTCAAACAAATTCAAATGGGATTATAGCAGTCTGTGGTAATGCTAGTACTAATGAGCTTAATACTAATGTTATTCCATTTATGTTACGGGGAATAAAACTTTGGGGAATGGACTCTGCTAATTGCAGTATCAAAAGAAGAGAATTCATTTGGGGTGAAGCAGCAAAACTAATTGATTTTAATTTAATAGAAAAATCAGTTCAAACAGTTAGCTTAGAGGAGTTAATTGAAACTTATCCTAAAATATTAAAGGGTGAAATTTCTGGGAGAGTTTTGGTTGATTTAAATAAATAATGGATTGGGACAAACTTAAGATTTTTCATGCAGTAGCGGAGGCAGGAAGTTTTACTAATGCCACTGTTAATTTAAACCTTAGTCAATCTGCAATTAGTAGACAAATTCAATCTTTAGAACAGGATCTAAAAGTTCAATTATTTGAAAGACATGCAAGAGGGCTCACACTTACAGAAAATGGAGAATATGTGTTTAAGACTGCTCATGAGGTTATTAGCAAATTAAAAGAAGTTGAAACCTCTCTAGGAGATCAAAAAAATAAACCTACTGGCAAATTAACAATCACAACAGTTAGAAGTTTCGGTACACATTGGTTAACACCAAGAATTGAAGAATTTATGCGTCTAAACCCTGAAGTAGAAATAGAGCTTATCTTTGAGGACAAAGAGCTAGATTTGAGTACTAGACAAGCTGATATTGGTATTTTTATGAGAAGACCAAAACAACTAAATTATATCCAAAAAAAGTTGATTGATCTTAAGTACTTTATATATGGTTCAAATAAGTACTTGGAGAAACATGGTATGCCTAAGACTATAGCTGATTTAAATAAGCATAAATTTATATCTTTTGGTAAAGGGGCTCCATCACCAGTTTATAATCCAGATTGGGCGCTTAAATTAGGAATGCATGATGGTAAAAAGCGAAAGACTATTATGAAGGTTAATAGCGTAATGGGACTGCTTTTAGCAGTAGAAGCTGGTGTTGGTTTAGCTGCATTACCAGAATATCTTGTTAGTAATTCAAGAAATATAATTAAAGTCCTTCCAAAATCAGAGGGACCAATCACGGAAGCACACTTTGTTTATCCTCAATCTCTAAAAAACACAGCTAGAGTGACAGCTTTTAGAAATTTCTTATTTAGCAAAATAGGCGACTGGAAGTCCCAATAGACTGCGACACTATTGCGATTGATAATCATTCTCAATGAGAATAGTTCTCATTCTCATTAAATCATGCGGAAGAACTAGGAATAACGGAGAATAAATGAGGAAGATATCAATTTTAACGTTAGTCTTTTCAGTAATTGCATCATCATTAGCAATTGCTAACGAGGTTAATGTTTTCAATGCAAGACATTATAAAGCAGACACTGAGCTTTATTCTAAGTTTACAAATATGACTGGGATTAAAGTTAATTCGATAAACGGAAAATCAGGTGCTTTAGAAAAAAGAATCATAAGTGAAGGTGCAGACTCTTCTGCTGATTTATACATCACTGCAGATGCAGGAAGATGTGGTGCAATGGATGCAAAAGGCACCCTTCAAAGTGGTTTAACATCTGCAGTAATTAAAGATGCTGTTCCAAAAAGCTTTAGAACAAACAAGTGGGTTGGAATCGCAAAAAGAGCAAGAATAATTTATTACTCACCAGAGAGAGTAACTGGTGCTGAATTATCTGGAATGACTTATGAAGGTTTAGCTGATCAAAAGTGGAAAGGTAGATTAGTAATAAGAAAATCTAGCAACATTTATAATAAATCTCTTGTAGCGTCTTTGATTAAAAATAATGGAAAAGCTGCAACAGCGGCATGGGCTGAGGGAGTTGTGGCAAACATGGCAAGAACACCAACAGGTAATGATAGAGCGCAAATTATGGCAGTCGCAGCGGGTGAAGCTGACATTGCGGTAGCTAATACTTACTACTTAGCTCTTATGTTATCCGGTAAAAAAGGTGCGGAGCAACAGGAAGCTGCAAAAAAAGTTAAAGCTTTCTTTCCCAATCAAAATGATAGAGGAACACACATGAATGTAAGTTGTGCAGCTTTAGTAAAAGGTGCACCTAACAAAGCTAACGCTGTTAAACTTGTAGAGTTTTTATTAACTCCAGAGTCTCAAGAGCATTTTACAAACAATACTTTTGAGTTCCCAATGATTGATGGTGTTTCACCAAGTCCATTAGTAGTCAATAATTTAGGATTAGATTTCAAACAAGATATGAAAACTAAATTAGCTTCTTATGGAAAAAATCAAGCTGCTGCAGTTGAAGTAATGACAGCTGCTGGATGGAAATAGCAAATGGAAGAACAAAAGAAATTTATTTCTGAAGTTGATTTAAATAAATCTTCCAAAGCATGCTCCCCATGCAGTTTGGAGTGTGAAAAAATCAATAAAAGAGTAAATAACAGAAAGCTTTCAGAAATTAAAACTGAGGAGGTTCCGCATATCCTAAAAGTATTTGATTTTTGATTTTCTGGGTGTTCAAGCGCCTTAATTAAGTTGTCTCCTTATTAAGGCCTTGAACATAATACTTTCATGTTTATAAGGCGGATTATAAATTATGAGAATAAATTTTTGGTATATATCGTCTTTTGTAATTTCATTATTTGTAATTATTCCAATTTTAACTGTCTTTTCTAGTTTTTTTGACAATACCTCCAATTACTATCAAGTATTAAAAGATACTTTTTTATTGGAGTATATTTTCAATTCCCTAATCTTATTGGTGAGTGTTTTAATTTTAACTTTTATTATAGGGACAGGATCAGCTTACTTGGTTTCATTTTTTAATTTTCCGTTTAGTAATTTTTTTAAATGGGCACTAATTCTATCTTTTGCTGTACCCCCTTATATCTATGCGTATTCCTTAACAGCTTTTTTTGAAAATTATGGGACTGCCTATACTATTTTAAAAAATTTATTTGGTGATGGTAATTACAACCAAAGCATTCCTAAATTTGATGGTTTATTAGGTGTGGTATTATCAATTTCTTTTTCACTTTATGCTTACGTTTATATTCTAGCTAGAGCGTCATTTTTATATCAATCACAAAACATAATTGATTTGGGAAAAAACCTCGGGTTTACAAAGTTTAAGGCATTTTATTCAATTATTCTCCCAGCAGCACGACCTGCTATAGTTGCTGGCTTATCGCTGGTGGCTATGGAAACACTTGCTGAATTTGGTGCAGTAGATTTCTTCTCAATAAATACGTTAACAACAGGTATTTATAATTCATGGATTGCTTTTGATGATTTAGCATTTGCAAATCAATTATCGTTCTTTTTATTGTTATTTATTTTTGCACTTTTTATCTTAGAAAATTTATCGAGAAAAAATGCAAAATATCACTTCAATACCAAGGCAGGATTTAAACAAAAACAAAAAATACAACTTTCAGGTAAAAAAGCTTTTTTAGCTTTTTCTTTTTGTTTTTTAGTATTTTTTTTAAGTTTTTTATTTCCGCTTAGTCAGATGATGTATTGGACAATTAAATTTCCAGAAAATTTGTTTGATTTAAAAATCTTAGATTTATTAATGAATACTCTTTATCTAGTAATTTTATCAAGTCTGTTGTTGATAATATTTGGTTTAGTTTCCAATTATGGAAATAGAGTAAATAAAAACAAAACATTAAATATTTTATCCACCTTATCGATTTCAGGTTATGCAATTCCTGGAGTAATTTTAGCTGTTGCGTTCATAACCTTTATTGCATGGTTTGATGATAGTGTGATTAAAAATTTGGGTTTTGTTTCTATTAAAAAAGTTTTTATAGGATCAATTCTTGGATTAGTGCTTGTATACTTTATTAGATTTTATTCTCTTGCTTATAATGGAATTAAATCAGGCTATGAGAAAATTAATATTTCAGTTGATGAAACCTCATATTTACTTGGTTACTCAAAAAGAAAAACGTTTATGAATATCCATATTCCTTTTTTGAGAAATTCTTTGTTGTTTGTTGGAATATTAGTCTCTTTAGAAATAATAAGAGAACTACCAATTACTCTTATTTTAAGACCTTTTAATTTTGAAACTTTTGCAACAACAGCTTATATCTCTGCATCAGAGGATTTACTTGAGGCTGCTGCGGTACCTTCATTATTTTTGATTTTGATTGCAACTTTCTTCATTATTGTTACATCTAAATATATTTTAAGAGATAATAATGACTAAAAATTTTTTTGAAGTTAACAACGTTGATTTTAATGTAGGTAATAAAACTAAAGTTAAAAATGTTTCTTTTGCAATTGAAAATCAAGGTGACGTAATATGTCTTTTAGGTCCTTCAGGAATAGGGAAAACTACAATCTTGAGAACGATTGCGGGCCTTGAAAAATTAAAAAAGGGATCAATCATATTAAATGGAAAAACTTTATCGTCTGAAAATATTAACTTAGAGCCAGAGGAAAGAAATGTTTCACTTGCTTTTCAAGACAACAGTCTATTCCCACATTACACTATTGAAAAAAATATTTCGCTTGGTTCTGAAAGAAATAAGGAAAAAAAAGAGAAAAAAATTAGTTTAAAGGAAATAGTAGATTTATTAGACATATTTCACATTCTTAATAAATACCCGCATGAAATAAGTGCCGGTGAAGCTCAAAGAGCCTCATTAGCAAGATCATTGATAATGCAACCAGACTTGTTGTTACTTGATGAGCCATTATCTAATGTAGATCAAAGTTTTAAAGAAGAAATCCAAGTAAGATTAAAAAAAATTTTAAATAAATTAAAGATCACAACAATCATTGTTACACATGACTCTTATGAGGCATTTTATTTAGGATCTAAATGCGGAATAATTTTAAATCAAGAACTGAAACAATTTGATGATCCTTATAAGGTATATCATTTGCCAAATTCTATTGAAGTAGTCAATTTTTTAAATAGAGGAATTTTAGTTCCAGCAAAGGTGACTGGAAAAAATACTTTAGAAAATTGGGATTTAGGTACTATTGAAGGGAATTTTATAAAAGAGTATCCAGAAGGTGCCAATGTGCAACTATTACTTCAGCCAGAAGATTTAGAGCATGATGATACAAGTAATTTAAAACTTGAGGTAGTTGATCGAAAATTTAGAGGTACTAATTTTATTTATACTCTTAGAGCTCCAAGTAATACTTTAATTCCAGTATTTGTTCACTCACACCACATACATCAACATGAAGTGGATGAAAAATTTGGAATTAAAAGACCAATTCATATTGATCATATAGTTTGCTTCTAATAAAAACCTTTTAGAAAATGAAAAGTAACTTTAAAGTTTTTTTAAAAGGAATTATTGATGTAAGTCCACTTATGATACCAGTGGTCCCATTTGGTTTGATATTTGGTGTATTGGCTATTGATATTGGATTTACTCCAATTGAAACAATGGCAATGTCTTTAATAATTTTTGGTGGCGCTTCGCAAATAGTGTTATTGCAATTATTTTCAGGAGGAGCTTCATCTTTAGTAATAATAAGTTCTGTTGGGGCTGTTAATTCAAGACATTTACTTTATGGTGCAGTGGTATCCGAACATCTATCGGATTTAAAATTAATTTGGAAAATTATTATTTCATACTTTTTAATTGATCAAGCTTTTGCAATTTCAAATGAATATTTAAAAAAGAATAAAGATAATAATAGATATTTTCACTTAGTGGGTGGGGGAGCTACTTGTTGGGTGATATGGCAATCAACAACATTTTTAGGAATTATACTTGGAGCAGCAATCCCAGAAAAACTCGGCCTAAGTTTTGCAGTTCCTTTAACTTTCTTAGCTTTATTAGTTAATGACTTTAGAAAATTTATAAATGTGATTGTAATAATTATTTCAGGGTTGGTTGCTACATTGGGATATAATTATATTCCTTTTAAAGCCTATGTCATAGTTGCCGCTTTTGCAGGACTATTTACAGCAATGATATTAACAATAAAAAACAAAAAAGTATGAGTAACTGGGCATTAATTTTATATTGTGGATTGATTACGTATCTAACAAGATTTTCCATGATAGCTTTAATCAAAAAGGAAATGTTTAATGATAGAATTAGAGAGATATTATCGTTTGTGCCATCAGCAATATTTCCTGCAATAATTTTTCCAGCAATTTTTATTAATGACAAAGGCTTGTTCGAAATAGATGATAATCCAAAGATATTAGCTGCAATAATTGCAATGGTTATTGGTATTTTCTCAAGGAGTATAATTGCGACAATATTTTCAGGATTAGCTTCTTATTGGTTTTTAATATTTGTTGTATAAGCAGTAATGAAAAAAATTTTAACTATTTGTTTTCTTTTATTTGCATTCAATGTCAATGCGATGGAAAAAGAAACAACTTTTAAAAAAGAATTATTTGATAAAGCACAATCTGAAGGTAAGGTTGTAGTGGTGAGTTCCTGGATTAAGTATTGTATGTCATGCGCTAGTCAAATGAAAGTTTTGCAAAAAGCAAAAAATGATTTTAAAAATATTGAATATTTTTCATTTGATGTCACTAACAAGGAAATTGCTAATTTCTTTAATGTGCAATATCAAACCACACTTTTAATTTTTAAAGACAATAAAGAAGTTTATCGAAGTCTTGGAGAGACTTCTAAAGAACTAATCTATAAAGCTTTAAAATCCTCAATCTAAATAAATTTTTAAAACTTTAGATCAATCTTTTTGTAATTGTTTATAAACTGTATTCCGCCAATCATAATGTAGATCGGTAGAAGATACCTGTATAATTCTTTGTCTATCAAAATCTATAATTAATTGTTGACCTCCAAAACCATCCATTGCAAGAATAGTTTTGTGTTCTAATCCATATAGGTCAAAGTGAAACTGACCACCATAACTTGTTGCCATCTGTGATACAGACATATCAGTTCTTTTATTGTAATTTCTATCATAGTTTTTATCAATTCTGTTTTCATACATAGACTTTAAATACTTACCAATACAAGTATCATTATTCCAATGATTCATCATTGAGTAAGCGATTCTTAAATAATCGTATCTATCAGCAAAAAAAGTATAACGACCATATTCACCAGATGATCTATTTCCTTCTTTGTTTTTTCGTATTGATTTACCAAAATATACATTTCTTTTTATCTTTGCGTCTTCGGTAAATACTTTATGCAATAATTTATTCCAGTCATCACCTGTTTTGTAAATTACATAATTCATTATAACATTTGTAGTCATTGCTGAGTAATTATACTTTCTACCCTCTATCTTGCCTGTTGATGTGTTCCAAGCACCTTTTTCATCTATAATTGGTTTTGTATTTTTAAATTTTTTCATAATTCTTTTAATAGGTATTGTATTTACATTTACACCTTTGCCTTCGAAACCATTGTCGTCACCAAAATATCTATCACCAACTATATGTTCATCACCTGCAGTCATATTAAGTAAATTTAATAATATTTGATTTTCATATAAAGTATTTTCAACTGTTGGATAATCTATTCTACGATCAATTGGATCAATATAGCCACCACAAATTGCATAACCTGTAACCAGAGATACTAAAGATTTACCAACTGAGTGAGAAGGCATATAACCATTTCTATATTTTGATTTCTTAAATTGATCAATCTTAATTACGCCGTCCTCAAATAGTATAAAAGATACCATACCATAGTCGCCGTTTTTTGATTTTTTCTTGTTAATCTGTTCTTCGACTACAGCAGATATTTCATTATTTATAATTGCTGACTTAAACTCAACTGCGTCTTGTGATTTTTTAATAGAATATTTATATAATTTATCAAAAGCGTATTCCTCATTTTTGTGATGACCAAATACAACACCAATCATCATAAAGAAAGTAAATACAATATATAATAACCAAATTTTTAACATATTTATTCTTATCTAATTTATAATGAACTAGTATATCCTATGCTCATCTTAGATACCTAAATTAATATTTTTAGATACATTGAAATCAATCTGAGCAGGTTTTTTTAAATTAAGATTGTTCATGATTTCAATATATTCATCAACACTGCTTACTTGTAATCTTGGATTTTGTTTTTTTTCTTTTCCAATCGTGCTTACTTTTTCACCTTTATAATCATGAGCAGGGTACAAAAGGGTTTCCTCAGGCAATTTTAAAAGTTTATTAAAAATTGAATTATAAGCATCTTTTGAACTACCATTTTGAAAGTCTGTTCGACCAGTCCCGTTAATTAGAAGTGTGTCACCTGAAAAAAGATAATTATCCATTAAAAAGCTATAGCTATCTGAAGTATGTCCGGGAGTATACATCGCTCTAATTTTCAGATTATCAAGATTAATATATTCATCATCTTTTACTTTAATTTCAACGGCATCTGCAGGAGTGTGTGCACCCATAATAGTAGAGCATTTAGTAATATCTTTGAGCTTAGATGCTCCTGTTACGTGATCAGCGTGAATATGAGTATCAATTACTTTTACTAATTTTAAATCTAATTCTTTTAGCAAATTTATATATTCACTAACATTTTCTATTACGGGATCTATAAGCAATGCTTCTCTACCTTCTCCAGATGAAATTAAATAAGTATATGTCGAAGATTTTGTATCGAATAATTGTTTGAAAATCATTTTAGTATAATAATATAATAGTACAAATTGACCCATTGTTAAAACATTTTAAAATATTATTTTTCAGATATGAAATTAATTAAGATTTTATTAATAACTTTATTTTTCAATACATTTGCCTACGCAGATAAAAACATGAAAATTGGCACAAAAGGTAAAGAGAGCGAAGTTTCAAGAACAATTAAAGTTGTAATGTATGACAACTATTATGAACCAAGTTCATTTCAAATTAAATCAGGCGAAACAATAAAATTTGAAGTTGAAAATGCAGGTATGCTTGTTCATGAATTTAATATTGCAAATAAAATGATGCACATGAAACATCAACCAGAAATGATGAAAATGGTTGAAAATGAGATTCTTTTAGCTGATTCCATTGATAAAGAAAAAATGAAAAAAATGGCAAAAATGGATAAAGCTATGGCCCATTCACATAGCAACAGTGTTTTACTTGAACCAAAACAAAAGGGTGAAATCATTTGGAAATTTGATAATGCAGTTAACATTGAAGTAGCTTGCAATGTTCCTGGCCATTATCAAGTTGGAATGATTGCTAAAGTTGATATAAATTAACTTAATGGACACAACTGCGAAGGCTAATTTTCATTGGTCATGCAAACATACTTGGAAAAGAAGTGCTAAAAATACCGCTTGGTGTTTATTGGGTTGTGCAATCGGAGATTTAGGTACAATTTTATTTTTTCAGCTAACAAAAATTCCATTTCCTGTTTTAGGAATTATGATTTTAGCAATCATTAATGGTTTGATTACAAGTATTATTTTAGAAACAATTATATTAATGAGACAAAGTTTTGATTTTTCTAAAGCTTTTAAAACTGCAATCGGAATGAGTTTTATATCAATGATAAGTATGGAAGTAGCTATGAACTTAACTGATTACTTTTTAACTGGTGGTGCAATATTAACATGGTGGGTTGTGCCAATTATGCTCTTAGCTGGTTTTTTAACTCCTTGGCCATATAATTATTGGCGATTAAAAAAATTTAATATTGCGTGTCATTAAAGAATTGGGACAATAAAACTTGGCTTTCATCAACTAGTTATATTAAATCTTTTAACAAATTCTTAATTAAAGAAACTAAACTCAATAAGCATTCAGCAATTTTAGATATTGGATGTGGCAGAGGTAAGATATTAGGAAATCTAACATCTAAGCTTAGATTGGCTTATAAGCCAATAGGTATTGATATTGAGCAACATAAAGATCGAGATAAAAGAATTATTTTTAATAAAACAGATGCAATAAGTTACTTAAAAAAAAATAGAAAAAAATTTGATTTAATTTTACTAAAACAAACAATTCATTTTTTACCACTTAAAGATATAAAAAAACTACTTTTGCTATGTATAAATAGCCTTAATTTTGGTGGTCGGATAGCAATATTTACCTTGGCCACATCTAAAAATGAAATTCCAACTTTTTTAAAAATGAAAAAAAAATTAAGTAAATCGCTTAAAAGAGATCAAAAGATACTGAGATATATAAATGGTTTATATCCTGGAAGTGTTTCGAAGACGTTTTCTTTCAAAGTAAAGATATCGAGAGAGAAATATGTAGAAATGATTAAAAATCGATACATTTCAACATTATTGCATTTAAGTAGTGCAGATATTTTAAAAGGGATAAACGAAATCAGCAGGAAATATAACAAAAGACTAAATTTTAGAGATAAATTAATTTGCCGAATTTTAAAAAAGTAAATTCAATTTTCTTTTTTTGATAAAGGTAAACCAGTTGAGGAAAGTAAAGTTAAACATAGAGCAATTGACGATGTCAAACCAGGTGGGCTTGGTACTTTTTTTATTCAAGAAATAATGGATTCTATAAAGTTTAAAGAAGGTGATAAGCCTTGGATAAATAATCTAGTTTTGACAAAAAAACTCTAATTTTTACTCATTTTAAGCTTATACCTAATAGACTCCTAAAGAAAATTATTTAATTATATAATGTATTGTTTTTAGTTAAAATTTTTAATGAAAAAAACTTTTTTATTTTTTATATTTTTTTTTATCTTATTTAATTCACAATCATTTGGTGAATTATCATTTGTTCAGACAAAAGATGTTACGAGTGATACTCCTGGTGTTAGAGGAATAAACTTTAAACCTGATGGCAAGATAATGTATATCACAAGTCGTCTTGGAAATGAAAACGCATTTGTAGTTCAATATTCGCTTAGTACACCCTTTGATATAAGCACTGCAACAAGATCTTTTAGTGATGGAGACGGAACTCAACTAACATGTAGCACTAATATGAAATTACCACATGCAATAGAATTTAAGCCCGATGGTACAAAAATGTTTGTAGCTACTAATAAAGATTTCAGTGGAAATCCAGGTGTTGCTATTTTTCAATTTAAATTAAACACTGCGTGGGATTCATCAACATTGGTTTGTGAGAAAATATATGAAATAACAGAAACTGGCGTATATGTAGAGAATCAACTGAGAACTCTGGCTTTCAAACCTGATGGCACAAGGATGTTTGTAGGTGGAAAGACGACAGATAAAATAAGACAATTTGATTTATCAAATGCTTGGGATCTGAGATCCGGAGTAACACCAGGAGAAATTTCTGGCTCATTAGCAACTTCAGATACTAGTATGAGAAATATTCAATTTAATTCAGATGGAACTGCACTTTATGTAGCTGGAGATACTAATGCCAGAATGAACAAATATACCTTGAGCACTGCTTATGATATCACAACTTTGTCCTCAACTTTTTCTACTTTCGATTTAGGTAGCAGAGTTGATGATATGCGAGGTTTTATTTTTGCTGCAAACTTTACAAAATTATTTGTTACAAGTGACAAAGAAACTGCAGCTACTACAGATAAGATCCATGAATACGACCTACAATGTGCTGGGACCATTGCCTGTACTGATCCATCTGCTAATGCTGATGTTAAAGCAATTATCGAAGCTAACGTAGAAATGTCAAAACGTGTGATAAGAAACAACACGCTTCCGATTTTTCATAGAATTGAGTGGCTTAGAAGACACAAAAATAAAGACAATCTCTCAAACTTAAATGCCAATATTGATTTTCAAAATCAAAAAGTTGCAAAACTAGTTAGTGCGTTTGACGCTTTTAAGAAAGAAAGAGATAGAACTTATAGAAGTGATGATTGGTTCGATTGGAGTGAGGGAAGATTTGTTATAGGAGAAAAAAATGTAAAAAATACATCCTCAAGGGATATTCAAAATTACGGAGTATCTTTTGGTACTGACAGAATTGATGAAGACGATAGAGATTTAATGTACGGATATGTTTTTCAATTTGGAAAGGACGATGTAGATATTGGAAGCCATGGATCTAATTTAAATACAAATACTTATAGCTTGGCTGCTTATCGTACAAAAATTAAAGATAATGATTATTTTAATGATAGTATTATTGGACTTAGCTTACTAGAAATTGATCATCTAAGAGTTATTAATGGCAACAAATTAGAGGGTAATAGAAATGGGCAACAAATATTTGGGTCAATAAATTTTGGGAAAAGAATCCACGAAAACGATATCAACTTAAATCCAGGTGTTAAGTTTGAAATTGGATATACCAAACTTAAACCATTTGATGAAAAAACAATTTTAGGTGGTAGTTTAGCTGATGCATTACATTATAGAGATCAAAATATTAAAACTGCAATAGCCACTATTGGAGTACTCTTTGATAAAACAGATAAAGGAGAGAAAGATAAGGAAATCATTAATCACCATGGAAGATTAGAATTTATTGCAGACTTAAGTCCATCATCTGATGCAGAATTTTATTATTTGAATAATCAAAGTACTATCTATGAATATGAATCTAATAATAGATCTAAATATAATTATAGAATTGGTTATGGTATTGATAGAACATCGATAACAGGTTGGTCGACAGTAGTTAACGTTGAGAGATTTGGTACGTGGGGAGGTTATTACGATGAGTTTTATTTCTCACTAGGATATGTTCCAATAAATGAGGTGAAATTTTCATTTGAAATGGACGAAACTATTAATACTAGTTTAAAATTTTCTCAAAAAATTGATAGTTTTGATTTTAAAATTTCTACTGAATATAATTTTTTTGTTGATAAACCAAATTACAGTACAGATCTGTTATTAAGTAATAGTTTTTAGAAATATTTAGTTACTTAAGGGGTTGCCCTTTTGCTCTCCAGCCAAAAGAGCTCCCTTAAGTCGCCTTGATGGCATTTAAGTCCGAATGGACTTTAAGTTTTTTGTTTTCGTTTTTATGAAATATAAAGCTACCCAGCTAAGTGTCAGGTGGCATTTGATTCATTAAAACTACCTCCTTAATTAGAAGTTAAATTTCAGCTAGGTTGTATTCAAGATATTTATTTGCAAATTAATTAAATATATTTCTTGAATACAACCTAACTATTTATTAGTCTTCCCACATCTTAAAAAAACTTCACTTAAAAATAGAAAATTAAAAATTGCATTGAGTTTTAATATCTATATTGTTTTATTATGAAATATGTAAAAGGATTAATTAACTTACTTGTAAGCTTAATTATCTCTACGATAATTATTTACGCTATAAATATTGCGGCAGGTTTTGCTGGAGCTGATTACACATTTAGTCATGGGGAAACATTTGTAATTTGGATATTAATGGCAATATTAGTTAACAATTGCTTTAACAAATAATCTATATATTAAATTTTCTTTTCAAGTGTTTAAGTTTTCCCTCAGTGCTATCATAATCTATATAGCAACCTTGTAAAAATCGATTACCTTCATTAGCATTATATTCGGTTCTGCCATGAAGAAGTCTATAGTTATCCATCATTAATAAATCACCAGGTTTTAATTTAAATTCAATTCTGAATTTTTCTGAGTTGTACATTTCTGATATTTTGTTTCTAGCTGCGTAATATAATTCTAATTTTTCCTTATCCATTAAGGGCACAAAATCTAATCGAGGACTAAATCTGACTTGTTTAAGTCTTTTGTTTTCGTCTAGTTGGATCATCTCTGCCCAGTCTTCTAAAACAACATTATCATCGACAAATTGAAATCTAACTTTTATTTCGGTTAAAATTTGGAAAAAAGTTGGATGTTCTTTTTTTAATTCTTCCGTTACGGCAAGACCATCAACCAATGTGGATAAGCCACCACCAACTTCATTTTCGATGCAATGCAGCAATTGTATACAAGGTACTGGTTTTCTATAAGGATTGTCAGTGTGTGGTGCTAAAGGTAATGAAGTATAGGCAAGATCATTTGGATTTGGTTTTGATTTGACATTAAAAAACTCACCGAAATTTGTTGGTCTAATACTTCCGATTGAATTAGCGAAATTGACAATAAAGTTATCTTGGGTAGGAACATTTTCAAATATAACAAATCCATATTTGTAAAAGTCTAATAAAGACTCATACATTATTTTTTCCTCAAAAAAGTTTTTATTAAACTTATAAATATTGTTATTTTGAAAGTCTGATTTCCATGAAATTTTATTGATAAAGTATAATTCATTATCTTTCTCAAACTCTTTAAGTATATTTTCGATAACTAGTTTTGCGTATGAACCATCTTTAAAACTTACCTCAAGAAATTTATCTGAAATATTCACTTTTGAAATTTCTGAGCTATTTTTAAGCATTGTTGGATCAAATAATCTTTGTTGAGTTTTTTGGTCTAAAAAGTTCTCGCTATTCACTCGTTCTCTTAGCCAGAAAGGGTGGATTTCTTTTTTTGCACCCTGTTTTTCAAAAAACACTTTGTTATCGGTTAATTCTATTTTCATACAATATTAAGAGAATTATTTAAAATTTTACTTTAATCAATATAAATTAAATAGTAATAGTCCCATGTGTCAAAATTAAATTCATCAGATTTTAAAAGGTATTCTAAGTTTGTTGATAGCTTAGCTAGAAAACTTACAAAGTTTTATTACTCTAAGCTCAATAGAACTTTTAAAGTTTCTAACAAATTAAGAGGCAAGGGATTCGATCCTGTTACAACCTCAGATAAAGCTTTTGAAAAGTTTATCAGGAAAGAGATAGCAAAAAAGTTTCCTAATCACCAAGTCATAGGTGAGGAGTTTGGCAAAAAGAAAACTAAAAGTGATTTTACTTGGGTTATTGATCCAATCGATGGAACCAGATCTTATGTAATTGGTAATCCCACTTGGAGTAACTTAATTTCTTTGAATTATAAAGGGAACCCTGTAATTGGACTGGCAAATTATCCCGTTCTTAAAAAACATTATTTTAATGCCTCAGATAAAGTTGCATATGTTGTGGATCAAAGAAAAAAAAGAAAAATTAAAGTTAATAAAAAAATATTATTCAAAAATATAAAGATGTCTGCTGCTTTTCATGGCATGTTATCTTTAAATAAACAAAAAAAAATACCCAAAATTTTAAAACTAATGCAGTTTCCTTGTGCAGATGCTCTTAGCTACTCACATCTTGCCGAGGGTAAAGTTGATGTAGTTATTCAATGTGGAAATAAAATTTGGGATATTCACCCTTTGATACCAATTATAAAAGCAGCTGGTGGAGTTGTTAGTACATGGAAAAATACTGATGCAGTTAAAGGTGGAAATATTGTTGCTTCAGTTAACAATAATATTCATAATAAAATTTTAAAAATGCTTAGACCAATAACTAAGTAGTTTTACCAAGAGTATTCAAAAGAATTACACCAATAATAATTAGAGCTATCCCAATAATACCATAGAGATTTGGTATTTGATTATATTTAAACACGCCAAATAAAGTTACTGCAGTAATTGTTAGTCCTCCATACGTAGCATAGGTGAAACCTACAGGAATAATATTCATTGCTTTTGATAAACAAAAAATACAAGCAACTATTGATATTGCACAAAAAATTGTTGGACCAATATTGGTAAATCCGTTAGTAGATTTTAAAAAACCGTTTGAAGTAATGCCTAAGATAATTGCCAGTAGAAGAAATATATATCCAGATAAATTTGTCATAAATTTAATTTGTTTTACCAAGAAGATTAACTATTAACACTCCTGAAACAATTAAAGTTAAACCAACAATAGTGTAAACGTCTGGCATTTGATTAAATTTATATACCCCAACAATTGTTGTGGCGATAATACATAGACCTGCAAATGAGGCGTAAGTAATACCTACAGGAATAGTTTTCATAACAATTGATAATGTAAACATACAAGCAACTATTGTTATTGCTGTTAATAAGCTTGGTAATAATAATGTAAAACCATTAGCTCCTTTAGCAAAACCATTTGCTGCAGTCCCCAAAATTACTGCAAGTATAAGAACTATATAGGCAATTATATTACTCACAATATAAAGAGTATTATTATTTGGTAATTTTATCTACAAATTTTTCTACTATTGGAGCCACAATTGTTGTAGCAACTAATGCAACCGGTAAGCTTACTGACCAAGCTTTAAAAAATCTCTTATAATAAAGTTCATCATAACCTGTATTGATATATGTAATTATAAGTGTCATGATCAAGCTCATGCCAAGACCCATAAAAAATATGAAAATTAATTTTGAATATTTTTTTGGAAACATAGAAAATTATAAATCAAAAATTAAGAAATAAAAATAAATTACCCATAAAAAACAAGCTGCCATCGTTACAAAAATTATTGTTACTCCAGTAGCTGTCTCATTTTTATATTTTTTATTTACCTCTTTTCGCCATTTTTTTGGATAAAGTGGGATAGTCAACGCGTAGATGATTAAAAAAATATCAAGTGCAGTTATAGCTATACAAATAAAGAGTAATTGACTCACCTATTTTGGCATTGGAGTGGCGCCAGTCTCTAAACTTATAATTTTTCCATCTTTATATTTATAAACTGCCATTACTGCCTCAACATTCCCATCATTAAATGTAACTATTGAATGGTGAACTCCAATTTCATCATTTTCATATACTACTCTAGCTTTATCTTGGTTTATATCACCGCTCATTGCCCACTTTATAACATCTGCTTTTCCTATGGTTTTTCCTGACTTGTGCATTGTGAATTTAAAGTCATCATGCAAAAGTTCATTCATAATTGACTCATCTTTTTTATCAATTGCATTGGTATATTTCTCTAACATCGACATTTTGTACTCCTTTGTTGTTAAATATAAATTTTGTCACTAAAACCATAGATCATCACAGCACTAAGTATAGTCAAAACTAATGGAGCATAAATCCCCTCATCCGATGTTTTGTCTGTGTGTCCAAGTTTATTAATTTTTGTGTTATAAAAGCCAACAATAAATGCAGATAAGTTTTGCAAGAAGATCAAGTTAAAGAATGCCCATGTTGTCTCTAAACCATTAGGTCTTATAAAACCAACATAAATAGCCATAACTACGGAACCAAGAAATATTGATCCAAAAAATCTAACCATTCCTGCACCAGTATCGTCGATACCATATTTATCCAAAAAGGACTTTGTCTGGAAAACGCATCTAAATCCATAATAAGCAAATCCTATAAAATGGATTATAAAAACGGCTAAATAAAATATTCCATTAAATTTTTCTATCATCGAGCTCCTTAATCGTTGAATACCATTCTCATTTCATCTTGTATTGTACCTTCTTTAAAGACTCCCTTCATTTTTTTTTGAAGTTCTATAAATTTAGGATCTGCAGACATGTTTTGATCATTTTCAAATGCTTTGTCTGTAAACTGTTCTCCCACAAGAGTTTCTCTAACTGTTCTTGGATTTCCACCAATTTGAAAAGAAAAATAAACTTCATGATCAGGATAATGTTTTTTTCTTACTTCAGCTAAACCTTTGGAAATTTCCATTGCCTCACCAAGCTTGTCATCATAAACTCCGATGGTTCTTGTGTAAATTGCTTTCATTATTTATCCCTATTTTGCGTTATAATCCATCACTTGATCAGTGCACTCAGTAAATTTGTGAGGTTCAAAGAAGTCATTCATTTGACCTAATTGATTAATTATATCTTCCTCACTATTTCCTTTCCACCAGCAAAACATTTGCATTGTATCAGCTGGCGTATTCCAAGTCATTTGACACGCAGCTTTATCACTGGTCATTGATTTAATAATATCCTCCATTTTCATTGAGGCCACTGTTTCGCTAAATTTATCTTTCATTTCTTTAGATTTGAAAGTGTGAGTTACCATATAGTTTTTCATTTTTCTCCTTTGTATTTAGCTTTTAAATAAAGCAAGAGCTTCATTTAAAAGTTTTTCAGACTTAGCATGATCACCATTATTATGGGCATCCATACCTTGATCTTTAAGTTCTTGAGCTTTTTTAATTTTTTCATCAATATTTTTAGCTAACATCGGACATGAACCTGCATATGCTGAGCTAACAAATAAGACCAAACAAAGCGTTAACATTATTTTTTTCATTTATACTCCTTATAAATTAACTTCAGATAGTTCATATAATTTAGCGCTCTCTACACATTCTGCGTAAATAGCCTTCGCCGTAGGATTGTTCCCAGTTACAAATTCTTTCATTCCAGCTTCATTATGAACATTCACTTTAAATAACATCCCACTTTTATCTGGAATCATAGCTCCAACAGTTTTTTCTGGATAGGCAACGCTTTTTCTAACACCCATCCCTTCATCTGATTGCATCCAACCCATGAAAGTTTCTAATTTACCCTCTTTAAGCTTAAGAAGTACTAACATTTCTTTTTCCATTTTTTTCTCCTTTTTTATTAATATAAAGTTTGAACTACTTTTTTTACTCGTTCAGCTCCATTCGGAACTAAAGCTTCGACAAATGTATGACATTTTTCAGTTTTAGCTTGGTCGTATTTGGAGCCATAATGCTTATCAACTGCTTTATTTACTCCTTCATCCCATTCTTTTTCTGGAATACCAATTTCAAGAGCATACGTTTTTAAAACTTTTACTGTTGAAATAGATTTTTCTTTCATGCCATATTCAAATTTTTCACCAGATGGTAAAAAGTAATTTGCCATATAAATTCCAATACAGTCCCAAGCTTTAGATTTATCATCCTTACTCATACCTGCATGAGCAGAAGTAAAAATTAAAAGAGATAGTATTACTGCTATATATTTATTCATGACCCCTCGATGTTAATTAATATTATTCTAAAAATGTAACTGTTTTGTTACATGGCTGATATGCGATATTATAGCCAGCTAGGTATTGGAAGGTTTTTTCCCTTTAAAAAAGATTTATTAAACATCTTTGAGTTGTATTTATCAGACTTATCACAAAGAATAGTTACAATAGTTTTTCCTGGCCCAAGTTCTTTTCCAAGTCTAATTGCACCTGCAATATTTACACCACAACTGGTTCCTAAACTTAAACCCTCATTTTGAATTAAATCATAAAGTATTGGTAAAGACTCTTCATCACTTATTGAATAAGCACCATCAATTTTTGCCTCAGCAAAATTTTTAGTTACTCGACTTGAACCAATTCCCTCAGTAATTGATCCTCCCTCAGCTTTTAATTCACCATTCGTAATATAATTATAAAGAGCAGAACCTGTCGGATCAGATAAATAAATTTTGATATCTTTATTTTTTTCTTTTAAAAATTTACTTACACCACCTATAGTTCCACCTGTTCCAGAAGCACAAACAAAACCATCTACTTTTCCGTCAGTTTGTTCCCAGATTTCTGGTCCTGTGGTTTCATAGTGGCCTTTTGCATTGGCAGTGTTGTCAAATTGATTTGCCCAAACTACACCATTGTTATTTGTACTTTTTAATTCTTCAGCAAGACGACCTGCAACTTTTACATAATTACCATCATCTTTATATGGTTTGGGTGGTACCAACCTAAGATCTGCACCAATGTTTTTTAAAGTATCTTTTTTTTCTTGTGTTTGATTATCATTCATTACAATAATTGTTTTATAACCTAAAGAATTTCCTAAAAGACATAAACCAATTCCAGTATTACCAGCAGTGCCTTCAACTATAATTCCACCCTCTGAAATTAATTTTTTTTCCTGTGCATCTTTAATTAAAGCAAGAGCAGCTCTATCTTTAACTGATCCACCGGGATTAAGATATTCCGCTTTACCGAAAATATGACATCCCGTGATTTCAGAGGCTGCTTTTAATTTAATTAAAGGAGTATTTCCAATCGATTCAAGAAAGCTATTTTTAATTTGTGTCATTGTCTTTATCTTTATCAGTAACCGCATAAGGTTGAAATCCTTTTGTGGCATCCCCAACTCTTGTGGCTGGAATTCCAACCATGATGGATTTCTCAGGAACATTTTTTGTAACCACTGCATTAGCACCTATTAAAGAATTTTTTCCAATTACAACTGGTCCTAAAATTTGAGCACCAGATCCAACTACGACGTTGTCTTCTAATGTTGGATGTCTTTTAACATTTCTTTGATCATTTGCATTAATACTTGGAGCAATCCCACCAAGGGTAACGTTGTGATAGATCGTGACATTATCTCCTATCTCTGAAGTTTCACCAATTACAACACCCATTCCATGATCGATAAATAAGTTTTTTCCTATTTTTGCTTTTGGATGAATCTCTATACCAGTTAAGAATCTTGAAAATTGAGAAATGATTCTTGCAACTAAATCAAATTTAGCTATTGCAAAAAAGTTTGCAATTTTATGAAAAAAAATAGCCTTTACTCCTGGGTAGGTAAGAATCAAACTCACCTTTGATTTTGCCGCAGGGTCTCTGTCTATTATAGATTGTAAAAAATCATTCATTATTATTTGCCAACTTGATTTAAAAAATTAATGCTTATATAGTTATTTTGTTAAGTATTTAAAGGAGAAATTATGTACAAAAACACAAACTGCTTTCATTTAGCAATACCATGTGGTGATTTAGAGACAGCAAAAAAATTTTACAGCGAAACATTAGGCTGCAGATTAGATAATTCTGCTCAAGAGTGGGCTGATGTTGATTTTTGGGGAAATGAATTAACACTTCATGCAAGTGAACATAAATTAGATAATGAAAGACACGATGTCGATATGGGTAATGTTTCAGTACCTCACTTTGGTGTTCATTTATCTAGAAAAGATTTCGATACTTTAAAACAAAGATTAAAAGATAAAGGTGCAAAATACTACGATGAGCCTTACTTAAGATTTAAAGGTACAAAGTATGAGCAGGAAACATTCTTTGTTAAAGACCCCAACGAAAATATTTTAGAAATTAAAACATTAACGGCAAATCCTGAATAATTTTTATTAAATTATTTTCAGGCGTGTTTTAATGAGCAATAGAAGAAATCTATTAAAGATTATTGGTGTATCCTGTTTATCATGGATTTTGTATCCATATAAATTTGTACTTTCAGAAACCAAAAAAATAATCAATCAGAACCTTACCAGTAAACAAAAAGAAATTATGTTTAATGAAGGTACTGAAAGACCATTTACTAGTGAATTACTGCAAGAGAAAAGAAAAGGCTTTTATCATTGTGCCAATTGTGGAAACAAATTATTTTCCTCAGAGGCTAAATTTGATAGTGGCACTGGCTGGCCATCATTTAGTGAAGCTTTACCAGGGGCCTTTAAAACAAAAGTAGATTATTCATTTGGCATGAAAAGGATCGAATATCATTGTGCTAAGTGTGGTGTCCATCATGGACACGTTTTTGATGATGGTCCAAGCTCAACTGGTAAAAGATTTTGTAATAATGGGCTGTGTTTATTATTTATCCCTGAAACTTGATAATTATTTTTTATTTTCTAAAGATTTAAAGTAAGTTCAAAAAATTCAAATATATATTTATGGAATTTGCTTTATTAGGTTTTTTAACGGGATTAAGTTTAATATTAGCAATCGGTGCCCAAAATGTTTTTGTCATAGAACAAGGTTTAAAAAAACAACATGTATTTTTGGTTTGTTTAATTTGTTCTATATCTGATTTTATTTTAATATTTTTAGGAATATTTCTTTTTCATTTTTTTACAAAATTCTTTAATTCAACTGTTGAATTAATCTTTAATATTTTATTAGTTATTTTTCTAATTCATTTTATTTATCTAAAAATAAAGTCATTTAATACTCAAGTAAATCTAAATCAAAATTCTAATTTTTACGAAAAAAAAAATATAATACTTAAAACTTTAGGTTTTACTTTTTTAAATCCACACGTTTATTCAGATACTGTATTTTTCTTGGGTAATTTTTCTAAAAATTTTTTAATTATAGAGAAATACTCTTTTGGAATAGGGGCAACCTTAGCATCTTTTTCATTTTTCTTCTCCATTGGTTATCTATCCCAATATTTTTCCAGGTATTTGAATAATAAAAAAGTATGGAAATATATAAATATTTTCATTATTTTGTTCATGTCTTTGATAATATTTTACATTCTTAGAGATATGTTAAATTTAGATAAAGTTTATTAATGTTAACGAAATTAAGTCAGATATATTCTCTAAAAAAAGAATTATTTACTTCAATAATTTTTTTCAACCTGTTTTTATTTTTCCAAATTGTTAACTCAAATGCTGAAAACGTAGGTGCCGATAAAACAATTTCAAGTCTTAACACAAATCAACAAGTAGTAACAGCAGATGATGTTCATATAACAATTACAGACAATGGTAGTGTTGAAAGAACTGGTCAAAAGGCCATAAAAAATTCTGATAGTGAAACTTCAGGTACAATACTTACAATACACTCAGGCTCATCTGTAACATCAACTGCAGCAAACACTATATCAACAGAGGGAGGTGAGTTTGAAATAAATAACTCTGGAACTATTTCAACAAATGTCTCTAAAGCAATTAGTTTGTTTGATTCTGATGGAGTATCAATTACAAATAATAGTGGTGGTATAATTAAATCTGATGGAAATACTATTCTTGGAAGCGCATCCTCAGGTGCAAATAATACAACTATAGTAAATAGTGGTGAGATTTTTTCGACTGAAACAGGCGACTCAAGTAGTGCAATAATACTTGCAGACTCTGATACCACTACAACTGGTACAAACATTACTAATAATTCTGGAGGTGAAATTTATAATAAAGGAAATGATTCAACTATAGTGCTTGGAGCAAGTTCAACACTTACTAATAGTGGTTCAATTAAAAATAATAAGTCAGTATCTAACAAGGCAATCCAACTTAAAGGAAATAATAACACTGTAACCTTAAAAGATGCTGGAATAGTAGTTGGTAAAATTAAAGCTGCAAATGGAACGAGTGGAAATAAATTAAGATTCAATCATGGTGTTGGTAGAGCTTATTATTATGACATTTCGGGAGATTTAACCTTAGAAGATTTAGATGGCAATCAAGTTGTTAAAGGTTCAGCAGGATCGGTAGGTCAAGGTGGAAGTGAAACTATAGATGAGATGCTTAGCTATAAATCAATTAATTTAAGAAATTTTCTAAATAGATACGAAAATTCAAATTTATTTAATCACGAGGGAGGCTGGGGTGAATTGTATTCAAATCTCCTTAACAGAAATGAAGACTCAAACAGTTTAGCCATGGAATATAATTTAATCAATTTAGGAGCAAATTTAATTTATCCATTAGAAAATTCTAATTTTATAATGATGTTTGAGGGCGGAGTACAGGATTTTGCAAAAGACTATAGGATTACCTATCAAAATATCTCTGGAGGTATTCATATTCCTGATAATGATAAATTTTTTAATTTAGATACCTTTGTTACTGGTGGAATTACATTAAAGGATGGAAAGAGAGAAGTTTTAACTAACACAGAGTCATCGGGAAAAGTAGATTCTAATAGTAATTTTCAAACTTATGATATCCAAATAGGAGCAAAAAAAAATAATTTAAATATTATTCCAGATATTGGATTTACATCAAGTATGTCAGTAACTCCAACATATGATGAGAGTAAATTTTATTCTTGGAGAAATAGAGTAGTTGGAAACTTATCATTTTATCTTTCAGATAATTATCTTATTAGAGATGATAAAGAAGAAAAACTAAATTTAAATTGGACTTTAGATCTTAGAAGTGCAATTGGAGATGATGAACAAACATATTCAATTAGCGGTACAACAGCAACATATAAACAAGATAATGATTTAAAAAGAGAAATCTCATTGTCAGCTAGCATGAATTATGAAAAATACATTTACGAAAATAGCATGATAGGTTTTGCTTATTATGGCTTACTCTCTAGCCAAAATACATTGAGTTTAGGTGGTAATGCTTTTTATAAAATGAATTTTTAATTGTCTTTAATTGGAATATCCGTATTTTTTGAGCCTTACATCTCCAGTTCTAGCATGAGCTTCCATTCCTTCATATCTAGATATTCTTGCTGCAGCAGCACCAACTAGTTCAGTAGATTCTTTTGTCATTCTTTGAAAACTTAAAGTTTTAATAAATTTACCAACAAATAAACCTCCAGTGTATCTACCAGCTCCTTTAGTTGGTAAAATATGATTTGTACCTGAACATTTATCTCCATAGGCAACTGTAGTTTCTTCACCGACAAATAATGATCCATAATTAGTTAATCGTTCGTGAAACCATTTTAGATTTTCTGTTTGAACTTCTAAATGTTCTGGAGCGTATTCATCACTAATTTTTACGATCTCTTCATCAGTATCACAAAGAATAACTTCACCATAATCTCTCCAAGCTGCTTCTGCACTAGTTCTTGGAACCTCCGGTAACTCTGCAATTAATTCTGGAACTCTCTTCATAACTTTCTCAGCTAATTCTTTACTAGTTGTATACAGCCAACATGGTGAATTATAACCATGTTCCGCTTGGCCTACTAAATCAACAGCAACTATTTCTGGATCAGCTTTTGCATCAGCAATTATTCCAATTTCAGTTGGACCTGCAAATAAATCAATACCTACCTTGCCATATAAAATTCTCTTTGCTTCAGCCACAAACTGATTTCCTGGACCAACAATTATGTCTGCAGGAGGGTTTTTAAATAATCCATTAGTCATTGCAGCAATCGCAGGTACACCTCCTAAATTTAAAATTACATCTGCCCCACAAAGATCAGCAGTGTAGACAATAGTAGGGTGGGCACCGACACCTTCTTTTGGTGGACTACACGCAATAATATTTTTAACACCAGCAACTTTGGCTGTCGTCACACTCATTACAGCAGAAGCGATATGAGCATATCTTCCCCCAGGTATGTAACAACCTGCCGTATTAACAGGAACTAATTTTTGACCTGCATATAAACCATCGGATAATTCAACTTCAAAATCTTGTCCGTAATTTTTAAGTTGAGCTTCGGCAAATTTTCTGACTCGATCAAATGAAAACTGAATATCATCTTTAGTTTTTTGATCTAAAGTTTTTTTAATTTCTTCAATTCTTTCTTTTGAAACAATGATTTCACCATCATATTTGTCAAACTTTTTGGTTAAATCAATACAACCTTGTTCTTTTGTACTCTCAATATCTTTTAATAAATCTTGAACAATTCCTGTTGTTTTATTGTCATCTGTTGATGATGTTTTTGGAGATTTTTTTAAATAAGTGATTGCCATATTAATTGTTTATTATCGTTGGATTATTTAAGACAATTTTTATTTTATTGCAATCAAACAATTAATCTAAAGCAACAACTGCTGCAGCAATGGAGGCTAATCTCGCGGGTGCTTCGTCCGAACGACTGGTTATTACTACTGGAACTTTACCTCCAACAACCACACCTGCTGCGCACGCTCCACAAAAATATATAAGCATTTTTACTAACCCATTTCCGGTCTCAACACTTGGGACCAGTAATACATCAGCCATACCAGCTACACTATTTTGTATTCCTTTAATAGTAGCAGATTTTTTTGAGATACTATTATCAAATGCCAGTGGACCAAAAACATCAGCATTTAAATTTTCTTTTTTAGCTAAGTTAGTTAATTCTTCAGCTTCTTTAGAACTTGGCACACTATCTAAAACTTCTTCAGTAGCAGATAATATTGCAACCTTAGGTTTTTCAATACCAATTCTATTTGAAAAATTAATAACATTTTTGAGAATATGTAGTTTTGTTTTTACATTAGGTAAAACGTTTAATGCTCCATCAGTAATTATTAAAGGTTTATCCTCTTTCCCCAAAGTCATATGCCAAATATGACTTAATCTCGTTTTTCCTAGTAAATTGTATTCTCTTTTCAAAACTTCTTTCATCAATACGTCAGTATGAATGTGCCCTTTAACAATAATTCTAATTTTTTTCTCACTTGCTAGTTTTGCAGCAATCGTTGCTGTATTATTTTCAACAGGCTCATGGATTATCTTATAATTTGAGATATCCCATTTCAGATCCTGGGCGCATTTATTAATTTCTTTTTCATCACCAATAAAAATTGGCTCAATTAGATTTTCTTTGACAGCATCTTGTACGGACTGCATAGGAAGAGGTTTTCCGGCATTAACAATTCCAGCTTTAACACCTTTCTTTTTATGAGCAACATTAAGTAAGTTATCAGGACAAATAATTTCTTTATCGGAAAGCATATTAATTTTTTAAATCTATTAAATCTTTTTGAATAATTTTTGACAATTTGATTTCTTTTTTTAAGTTCATTTTAAACCTTTTATCTTTATTTTGACCAGGATACATTATCTCTTTTACTCCTTTAATTTTAGGCAATCTTTTAATTGTTTTAATATTATTCTTAATTCTTGAAGTATAGTTTTTGACAAATAAGTTTGTTTTAAATGTGATAAACAAATGTCCAATATTTTGTGGACCTGAAAAATCATCAAAAGGATCCTTAACTTTACCCGCATGATTTCCACCGGTTAAAACACCACTCAAAATATCTACCATCCACGCCAAACCAGAACCTCTAAAACCTGCTATCGGTAATTGAACTCCATAAAGAGCTTTTTTTGCATCTGTCGTTGGTTTGCCAAATTTATCTAATGCAACACCTTTTGGAATTTTTTGATTATTTCTAGCTGCAAATCTAATTTTGCCTCTATTAATTTTTGCAATAGCTGTATCTAATATAAAAGGTACCCTTGCTCCGGTTGGAGAACCAAAACATATAGGATTTGTTCCAAACAAACTTTTTTTTGCACCATAAGGAGCGATTGCAGGAGGAGCATTAGTATAAATCATAGTGATTAAATTTTTTTTAACTGCCTCTTCAGCGTAGTAACCAGATAATCCATAGTGACCACTATTTTTAACTGCTACTAAACCGATACCTGTTTTTTTTGCACATTCGATTGCTTTTCTAATAGCGAGATCTGCTGCAACGAAGCCAATACTATTATCAGCATCAATATGAGCAATAGATTGAGATATTTTTTTAACTTTTATTTTAGGTTTTGGATTAATGACTTTTTTAGATATTCTTTCACAATACATTCTTAATCTAGAAAGACCATGACCATAAGCCCCAACTAACTCGGCATTAATCAAAGCATTTGCTGAAATAACAGCATGAGGATTGCTTAATCCGTGATTTTTAAAAATTTTAATGACTTCTTTTTTAAGATTTTCTGTTTTCAAATTAGCCTTTTCCACGCCATGGAATTGTTTTGTCTATTATTTTTCTCAAAGTGACATCAAATAATAAACCCAACATTCCCATTATAAATATAGTGATCCAAATAACTTCGTATTGAAAATATTTTTTTGCAACGTTTTCAACAAATCCTATACCTGTTGTTCCAGCTAAAAACTCAGCTGCAACTAAAGTTCCCCAACACATTCCCACGGCAACTCTTATTCCAGTAAGTATTTCAGGTAAAGAATTTGGAAAAATTACATATCTCAATATTTGTTTTTTAGATGCCCCAAGTGAGTGAGCTGCATGGATTTTTGACAACTGGGTACCAGAGGCACCAGCTCTTGCAGAAATAATCATGATTGATAATGAGACCATAAATAATAAGAAAACTTTCCCGGTATTATCAATTCCTAAAACTGAAATAATTAAAGGAGCCCAAGCCAGAGGGGGAACAGGTCTATAAAGCTCAATTAACGGATCGAAGAAACCTTTGGCAAATCTATTTAATCCCATAAATAATCCAAGTGGCACACCAATTAATATTCCAAACACTAATCCTAAAAATACCCTTAAAAAAGAATCCCAAATATGGCCATAAGGCACGGGCACTTTAAATAACTTAAAGTCTCCTGTTACTAATTTTAAAACTTGGCCTTTAAAATTTTGTTTAACAATTCCATCTTGAGTATGAACTGGGTATTCACCAGGTAGAATATCAGCAATCCAATCTGGTAAAATAAAACCAATCATTTTACTTACATCAACCAGTTCTATCCAGAGAAGAGGAATTTCTTTGTAACCTACACTCGGTTTAAGCATAAGCATGAACTTATCTAATGTATCTGACGGCTTAGGTAGCCATCTACCAGATCCTTGTTCCGAACAGCTTGGCCCACTTGCAACAATAGTGCCAGCTGGAAATAAAAATATATCTATAAATCTCAATCCCCCTTGAGCTTCTTTTTGGGCAACATCAAAATTGATAATTGCATTTTGCATTTCATTTAATGCATTAGGTGGATAAATACTTGCAAATTCTATTCGTCGGGCAATTTTAACAATATCTTTAGCATAAGTTGAAGCTACTTCTTGAGTATCATCTAAATTTTTTCGATAAGCTTTGATCTCATCTTTGAGCTCTTTTATTTTATTTTTAAACTGTGGATTATGGTTTCTTAACTTAAAGAATTCATCACTAATAATTTGTAATTCTTTTGCGGCAGCATCAAATTTTAAACCTCTTTTAGTCTCCGGAACTAAAGGTACTTCGATCGTATTTTCTATGGACCCTGTTCCAGATTGAACTTTTATAATTCCCCAATCTCCTTGCTCACTTACTGCTTTAAGTCTTTCATTGGCTTCTTGTTCTGTTTCAAAAGGATATTCAGGTTTTCTAAAATTTTCAGTTAATAAGTTAATTTTACCAGTTATTTCATCTATTTTAAATTTCGTTTCATTTTCAATTAAATCCTCATTAGTTAATAAAGGAATTAGTTGAATAGTTTTATTGATAAACTCAGTGAGCTCTGTTTTTTGTTGCAAGTTTAGATCTTCAGAAAACTTAATTTCATTTAAAGTTGCTTTTAGATTTTTATTTTCTTTTTTAATTTGAGCAGTACTTTTGAATTCTCTTTCCTCTATTGGAAATTGATATTTTAAACCTAATAAAGAGTCGTTAACTTTTGCCACTTGGCAAAGTTCATTAGCTGATTTTGGGTAAAAACCTTTTGCAATATCCCAAGAATAGTAAAGCCAAACCAATAATAGAAAACTACTTCCGACTATAATCCAGTGAGTACCACCTCTTGCTCTTTCTGGATTTCCAAAAACGGCATCAACCTTTTCAGTTTTGATTAATCTTCTTCCATAGAGAATACAGCCAATAACTGCAAAAAAAATTAAAAAGGTGACGATTTGGGTTAACATTTAATTATCTTTCCCCATAATTTCTTCTTCCATATTCCAAATCATCTCTAATATTTCTTCACGTTTCGCAGAAAAATCTTTGTTTTTTTTAATCTCTCTCAGATCTTCTTTCAGTCCCATTGAGGCAAATGGAAGATTATATTCTTTATGAATTCTACCTGGTCGAGGTGCCATCACATATAATCTCTCACCAAGTAACAAAGCTTCTTCAACTGAGTGGGTAATTAAAATAATTGTTTTCCCTGTCTCTTTCCAAATTTTTAAAACAAGAGATTGCATTTTTTCTCTTGTTAATGCATCAAGAGCTCCTAAAGGTTCATCCATTAAAATTAGATCGGGATCATTAATCAAACATCTTGCAAGAGCAACTCTTTGCTGCATACCTCCTGAAAGTTGATAGGTTGGGGTATTACCAAAACCTTTTAAGCCAACTATTTCTAACCATTCATCAACTTTTTTTTGAGTTTCAATTGGATCTTTTTTTTTCATTCTTAATCCAAAGTTGACATTTTCAGCAACTGTTAACCATTCAAACAAAGCACCTTGCTGGAAAACCATACCTCTCTCTACACCGGGTCCATCAATCTCTTTACTATTTAAAGTAATACTTCCGGAAGTTGGTCGAATAAATCCTGCGGTAATATTCAATAAAGTTGTTTTTCCACAACCTGATGGTCCAAGAACTGTTAACAATTCTCCTTTTTTAAGAGTAAAATTTAAATCTTTTAAAGCGTGTACAGTTTCTCCTTTTGGAGTTTTAAAAATCATATTAAGATTTTGAGAAACTAGATCACTCATTTGTCCACTTTATATTAGAATTTAGAGTAAAAAAATAGGCACCAATTTAATAAAAAATTGGCGCCTATTTAAATTTTAATTACCTTTAGATTATAAAGGTAAGAAACTTGTATCTACGTTTCCTCTTGGTGTTCCCATTCCTTTTAGGAATGCATCAAGATTTCCACTTTCCATAGAACTTTTTGTTTCCTCTGGAGTTAGAAATTTGAAACCACTTAAAGTTTCTTTCATGTCAGGAATTTTCATTTCTGAAGCTTTTGACATTGCATTCATATCGCTTTTTCCAGCTCTATATCTTGCATTTGCTTCATGAGTTACCTCGATGAAAGTTCTCAACATTCCTGGATTTTCCTTCATAAACTTTGTAGTTACAGAAGTAATATCAATCCCTAGGATACCTGCATCTCTAGCTTCTTGAACTGTTAGTAATCTAGATCCAACTGCAGTAGCAGCTTTAATAGAATTACCACCAAATAAACATGCCATTACAACATCACCGCTTACTAAAGCAGCAGCACCTTCTTCAGGGTCCATTTGAATGATATCCATTTTTTTTCTATCTGCTCCAACAACTTTCATACTTTCATCAAAAACATATTCCGCCATTGTTCCAAGTGGAACAGCAACTTTTTTACCTTCTAATTCAGTTGCGTTGGCTTTTGTAATTCCAGATGCATTAGATGTAACACAAGTTGTTCCTCCCATTCCGTATTCCATAGCAATATCAACTAATTTGATAGGTGCTTTAGATTTTACAGCGTTAATAAATGGAACTAAACCTTGAGAATAAGAAATATCAATATCTCCTGCTAACATCGCATCAGTCATAGCACCACCATTAGTAAAGTTAGTCCACTTTACTGGAACCCCTAGAGCTTTTGCGAAGTTTTTCTTCATCATGTCCTCTAGATTTGGACTTGGCCACTCTAAGAAGTAAGCAACTCTAACTTCATTTGCTGCTGAATTAGCAACGGATATTGAAAGATTAAGAGCTACAAAACATCCAAGAATAAAACTTATTATTTTTTTCATTTATGCCTCTTCCTTGTTTATTTATATGTTCCAATTTTAAGATTAATTTCACCTATATGTAAAACAAAAAAATGATCATTATAGTTACACAACTTTAAGTTGTGACATTATTTTGGTGGTTAATTTAAGACAATTAGTCTAAGGATTCATTTATAAGTATTTTAAAATTTAATTATGAGCTCAGAAAAAAGAACATCAGTACCTAATTCACTTAATGAACATTGGATGCCATTTACATCTAATAAGGATTTTAAAGAAAATCCAAAATTAATTGTTGAGGCAAAAGGTGTTTATTTAAAAAATCATCATGGCAAAACACAAATTGATGCAAGCTCAGGATTATTTTGTAATCCTTTAGGACATGGAAGAAAAGAAATCATCGAGGCAATTACAAATCAATTAAATACTCTGGATTATTGTCAGCCATTTCAACAAGGTTTTGGTGGTTCATTTGAATTAGCAACGAGAATTTCAAAACACACACCCGGAAATTTAAATAAAATTTTTTATACGATATGTGGATCGACAGCAGTAGAAACTGCAATTAAGATTAGTATCGCTTACCACAAAGCAAGAGGTGAAGGACAAAGATTTAGATTTGTTGGAAGAGAGCGTGCTTATCATGGAATGAACATTGGAGCTACATCAGTAGGCGGAATGATCAATAACGTTAAAGCGTATGCAAGTGTATTGATGCCAGGTGTTGTTCATATGAGACATACACATTTAGATGAACATAAATTTATTTCAGGTCAACCTGAAACAGGAGCTGAGATTGCAAATGATTTAGAGAGAATTTGTACTAATTTTGGTTCTGAAAATATTGCAGCTTGTATTGTAGAACCTATTGCAGGTTCAACAGGAACATTAGTGCCACCAGTTGGATATTTACAAAGACTAAGAGAACTTTGTGACAAACATAAAATACTACTAATTTTTGATGAAGTTATTACGGGTTGGGGAAGAACTGGTTCAGCTTTTGGAGCTCAAGAATTTGGTGTAACACCTGACATAATGACAATGGCAAAAGCAACAACCAATGGAATAGTTCCTTTTGGTGTAGTTGCATGTAAAGAAGAAATTTATGATGCAGTGATGGATAATTCTCCAAAAGGTGCAATAGAATTATTTCATGGTTATACATACTCAGGAATTCCTGTATCAGTAGCTGCAGCATTAGCCGTTCAAGATATTTTTGAAAAAGAAGATATTTTTAATAGAGCAAAAGAACTTGCTCCTTATTTCCAAGAAGGTCTATTTTCTCTTAAAGATATTGATGTAGTAGATAACATAAGAGGTTATGGAATGATGGGTGGAATAGATATTAAAACTGATGGTAGACCTGGTAAAGCAGGTTTAGCTACTTTCAAACATTGTTACGATGCAGGAGTTAATTTCAAAGCGACTGGTGATTGCTTAATTATAGCACCAATGTTTATTTGTGAAAAAAAACACATTGATGAAATCATAGAAAAACTAAGAACTGGAATTACTAATTACGCAAAGAGTAAAAAGAATTAAATTTCGTTAATGAGAATTGGCGTACCTAAAGAAATTAAACCCCAAGAAAATAGAATTGGCCTGACACCGGATAGTGTAAAAACTCTCGTTTCAGAGGGTCATGAAGTTTTAGTTGAAAATAACGGAGGCTTTGAAGCAGGTTTCGATAATGATCAGTACAAAAATGCCGGGGCAAAAATTATAGAAAAAGCTGCTGATATTTTTAATGACGCTGAGATAATTGTTAAAGTTAAAGAGCCTCAAAAAGTTGAGGTTGAAATGATTAGGGAAAATCAAATTGTTTATACCTATTTACACTTGGCTGCTGCAAAAGAATTAACTGAGGGTTTAGTAAAATCAAAAAGTATTAATATTGCTTACGAAACCATTACTGATGATAATGGGCGACTTCCTTTGTTAGCACCTATGAGTGCTGTAGCTGGACGTATGTCAGTTCAAGCAGGAGCACATTGTTTAGAGAAAAATCAAAAAGGCAGAGGAGTATTATTGGGTGGAGCTCCTGGTGGTGAACCCGCAAATGTTTTAATTTTAGGTGGAGGTGTTGTGGGTGAAAATGCTGCAACAATAGCAACTGGTATGAAGGCAAAAGTTCATGTTGTCGATAAATCAGAAGCAAGATTAAAACAATTAGTTGAAATGTTCGGAGATAAAATTATTCCAGAACAAAGTGATAAAATAGACTTAAAAAAGTTAGTGGCTGAAGCAGATTTAATTGTGGGTGGAGTTTTAATCCCTGGCGCAGAGGCGCCAAAATTAGTTACTAAAGATATGCTTAAATTAATGAAAAGAGGTTCTGTAATTGTTGATGTTGCAATCGATCAAGGTGGATGTGTGGAAACAAGTAAACCCACAACATTTAATGATCCAACTTTTATAGTAGATAATGTCGTCCATTATTGTGTAGCTAATATGCCAGGTGGAGTTCCAAGAACTTCCACTATTGCATTAAATAAAGCAACACTTCCTTATTTGGTTAAATTAGCAAATAAAGGTTATCAAAAAGCTCTTGGAGAGGACAAAAACTTTTTGGCGGGACTAAACGTTCACAAGGGTCATGTGACTTATAAAGCGGTTGCAGATGTTTTTGGACATGAATATGTTAATCCAGGAGATGCAATCAATAATTAATTAAATGGAAAAAAAACTTCCAAGTAGCACAAAAGTTGTTGTGATAGGAGGTGGGGTAGTAGGTTGCTCTGTTGCTTATCATTTAGCTAAATTTGGTTGGAAAGACACAATCCTTTTAGAAAGAGATCAATTAACGTCAGGAACAACTTGGCATGCAGCAGGCTTAGTAAGTCAATTAGGTCCAACTGCAGCAGTTACAAAAATTAGAAAATATACTTTAGATTTATATAAAGAGCTTGAAAAAAAAGTTGATCATTCTGCAGGGTTAAGATTAAACGGAGCCCTTTCAATCGCTCAACATAAAGGAAGATGGCAAGAACTTCAAAGACAAGCAACGACCGCACAACTTTATGATGTTGATGTAAGAATTTTAGATAAAGATCAAATTAAAAAAGACTACTCCATAATCAATACCGATGATGTCATAGGAGGAATTTTAATGCCAGGCGATGGTGCTGCAGATCCTTCGGGTGTTACCCATATGTTGGCTAAAGCAGCAAGAATGGAGGGTGCACAAATTTTTGAAAAGTTACCAGTTGAGGAAATTTTAACGAAAGATGGAAAAATTTCTGGAGTTAAAGTTAAAGGTCAAAAAATTGAATGTGAATATATCGTTTTAGCCTCAGGTATGTGGTCAAGGCAAATAGGAGAAAAAGCTGGTGTCAGTATCCCATTATACCCAGCAGAACATTTCTATATTATTACTGAACCAATTGAAAATTTATCTAAAACTTTACCAGTGGTAAGAGATTTTGATAATAGAACTTATATAAAAGAAGATGCAGGAAAAATACTCGTTGGAATTTTTGAAGGAAATTCAATTCCTGCTTGGAATAAAACTAATAAAGTTCCAGAAGATTTTTCTTTTGGTGAGTTTCAAGAAAATTTTGAGCATTTTGAACCTTATTTAGCTTCAGCAATCAAAAGATTTCCAATTTTAGAAACTGCTGGAATTAGAAAATTTTTTTCAGGCCCGGAATCTTTTACCCCTGATACCAACACATTATTAGGAGAAGTTCCTGAAATTAAAAATTTTTTCGTATGTTGTGGGTTAAATAGTATTGGGATTGGCAGTGGCGGTGGCGTTGGTAAAGTTACAGCAGAGTGGTTGATGACTGGTCATATTAATGAAGATATTTTTAGTTACGATATAAAAAGATTTCAAAAGTTTCATTCTGAACTAGGTTTTATCAAAAAAAGAATTACAGAGTCATTAGGAGATTTGTATGGAATGCATTGGCCCTTTAAACAACACAAAACTTCTCGAGATATAAAAAAACTTCCACATCATGATAATTTAAAAAGTTTTGGAGCATGCTTTGGTGTCTCTGGTGGATATGAAAGACCCATGTGGTTTGCACTAGATGGTGAAAAGGCAGAGTATGAATATAGTTATAACTATCAAAGTTGGTATCCCTCAGCTGAGTATGAAACAAGTAATACAATAAAAAATGTTGGTCTATTTGATCTAACTCCTTTTTCAAAGTTTGAAATTAAATCTGATAAAGCCCATCAAGAATTACAAAGAATTTGTACTGCGAATATTAAGAAAGATGTTGGTAAATGTACCTATACTCATATGTTAAATTCAGATGGAGGTATTGAGACTGATTTAACTATAGTGGCTATTGATGAAAACCATTTTAGAATAATTAGTTCTGCCGCAACAAGAGAAAGAGACAAGCATCACATTAAGAAACATTTAAATAAAGATATTGAATTAATAGATGTAACTGATGATTATTGTGTTTTTGGTCTATTTGGACCCAAGAGTAGAAGTCTTTTAAGTTCATTGAGTAATGGTAATTTTGATAATGAAAATTTCAAATTCGGAACAGCAAAATTTATTTCAATAGATGATACTAAAATTTGGGCTCAAAGATTGTCTTATGTTGGAGAATTAGGTTATGAGCTTTACGTTGAAGTTAAAGATGCCAAAAAAATTTATGAATTAATTATAGAAAAAGGAAAAGATCATAATCTTTCAAATTGTGGTATGCATGCAATGGATATTATGCGAATGGAAAGTGGCTTTCTCCATTGGGGCCATGATATTTCCCCTGAGGAAAATCAATATCAAGCAGGTTTATCGTTTACAATCAGTAATAAAAAAAATGTAGATTTTATTGGTAAGTCAGCTCTTGAAAAAATTAATAATGAAAAGATCAAAACAAGATTTGCTATGTTTACATTAAAAGATAGTAAACCTGGAGAACCACTATTACTTCATGATGAGCCTATTTATTTAGAAGATAAGATAATAGGTAGATCAACTTCAGGAAATTACTCTTTTAACTTTAAGAAAAATCTGACTTTTGGTTACATCAAAAACGATTTTTCCAACGAAAAATTGAGAGATAGTAAATTATTTATCGAGGTTGAGAAAAGGAAATACGAAATTGAATTGATTAATAAACCAATAAAACAAACCAATTTTAAGACAAATTAAACTTTATTTTTTAAAAGAAAAACAAATATAAAACCAGTGATGTACATAATCAAAGCATATGCAGCTGTTGGAGTTATGTAGACTATATCTGTACCGAATATTTGTGTCGAAACAAATATTGCTAAAGTACCATTTTGTAATCCACATTCTAAAGCAATACATTTTTGTTGTTTTATTCCTGAGGCAAAACTTTTACCAAGGTAATAAGCCACAATCATCATTGTTATATTTAGAATAAAAGTAATTAAACCTGCTTGCATTAGAAAATCTATAAAACTTTCTCTTTCTTCATAAAACGCAGCTATAAAAAAAATAACAAATAATATTATGTTAAGTTTTTCAAATATTTGAATTTTCGAATTTACAAAATTTTCAGCAAATTTTCTTATAATCATTCCTAAGATTACCGGAACAGTTACAACCAAAAACATTTTTAGCGCTATACCAGTCATTGAAATATTTTGAGAAATATCAGTAATTCCAAATAAATCAGCAGATGTAAAAATTATAAGAGGAACAGTAATAATAGAAATTAAACTGATTACAGCTGTTAAAGAAATAGATAAAGCAACATCTCCATTAGCAAATTTTGTTAATATATTAGATGTAACTCCACCTGGTGCAGCAGCGATAATCATAACTCCAATTGCTATTTCAGGTGGTACTTTAAAAATAATAATTAATAAGTAAGCAACTAATGGAAGAATAATTAATTGAGAAAAAAAACCTACAAAAAAATCCTTTGGAGTTTTTAATATTCTCGTAAAATCATCAATCTTTAATCCCAAACCTAAACCCAACATTATTAATGCGAGTATGATAGGTGCTATTTTTGTTACTATCTCCATGACCCCTCAGTGTAATAGTATAACGTCTATAATTTATTTAAGATTTATGAAATTACAAGAAGATTTAGAACTTTACGTATAAATTTAGCTTTAAACTTAAAAGCTTCAGTTTGGTAAGGTAAAATTTTCTTAAAATTGAATGAGGATAAAACGTATTGTTTTTTTTCATTAAGTTTAATTAAATCATTTTTTATTAAGTATTTGCATTTTCTTATTACTGTTGCTCTTGGAATTAACGTCATATCAGAAATAGACATTGCGCTTATACCTGAAGTTGAGCCAACATTATTAATCAGTATTTTACTTGCAGCACCATGGTCTAATGGTAATTTTTTTGTTTCTATATTTTTTAAATTTTTGCTTACATTCAATGATTGGTTCATGCAAATAGTTCCCCAAACATGAAACGTGCTTAGATCTTGCATGAATTTGTGATATCCAATTATTAATGGTATTTGCATTCGATAAAACCACCGCCAACATAATGTAAATTTTTTTTTGATTAAACTTTCAATTAACTTGACATCAACTTTTTTTGAAAAGTGCTTATCTCTATATAAAGCTTCAGCCACTAATAAGATATATTTTGATGAAAGTTTAATTTGATTTTGAGGTTTAACAAAAGTAAATGCTTTACCGTCAATTATAATCTTTTTTTTATCTCTTTTAATAACACCTTCTTTCTCAAGTTCTAAAACTTTTCTTCTTATCGTTTCTTTTGGTAGATCTAATTTCTCACATAATTCAGTAATACTAAACTTATCTATTTGAACATATGATTTAGAATAATATTCTTCATATGATTGCTGAACATTCATTTGATCATAAAATTGAAGTGTTTTTTCTATAAGTGAAATTATAATCATGTATTTGTAGTGATCATTAAAAGTCCAGTACACATTGTTCATCCAATTCCACTGATGTGATATCCACTCATTAGCTAAGTCAGAGTAGTTATTCATTATACTTTCATAAACCTGATCGTCGGTTAAGGTTTTACTGAAATCGATTTGTTCTAAACTCATAAAATTTGAATTCGAGAATATTGACCCAAATTGAACACATGTCAATCTAATAGTGACCCAAATTGAACTTCAGGAAAATTGTTCGACAAATATTTTAATGTACTAATTCTCCAATGAACAATAAAGGCTTTGCAGAGACACATACTTACATCGAGACCCCAAATGATGTTGGTGTTGCTGAAAAGCCTTTAAAAACATTAAAGAAGAGAGTAGATATAAATATTCTAAAATCAAAGCTAGAGGAAACAGAAGCGAAGGAATTCAAAAAAAATATTTTCATTTTGTCGTTGCTGATAATTGGTGTGGGAGCCTTCGGAATTTATCTTTCTTTCTAACAAATTTGCAAAAATCCATTTTACGTGATTAAATAATGGTATGAAAAATTCAGGTATTAACGTCAAAGAAAAGCTTATAGCTAGATACCTTGAAAAAGATCCACCATCAACTCAATCAAAAAGCAGCAACATAAACGTTCTTTTAAATAGAATTGCAGTTAATAAAAAAAATGAAAGCAGAAAAAAATTGTATTTTTCAGCAGCGGCTTCAACAGGGTTGATTTTATTTGGTCTAATCATTTTCTAAGAAAATATTAGTTAATTTTCTCTAAATTTATAACTTTTACTTAATTAATAAATATTGAATCAAATTATTAAACTATTATAAATCTCATCAAAAGGCGGGGTAGCTCAGTTGGTTAGAGCGCGGGACTCATAAGCCCGAGGTCAGTGGTTCGATCCCACTTCCCGCTACCATTCAAGAATGTTTAGTCAATATTTGACATACAAAGGACACACTCAGGAATGAAATTTTAAGCTCTTGATGCGATTATAGTTTTTACAAATGGATGTCTTTTATGAATTTGGTTAAATTCTTTTTGCTCTTTTTTAATTGTATTTTTAAGCTTTTTAATCTTCACAAGTTCTTTTTCTCTGTCTGCTTTAATATGAGCATAAGATTTTTCAATAAGCTTAGGCAATGTTTTTTCAATTTTATCAAAAATTTTTTTATTTTTATT
>CACHBQ010000003.1:0-89129 GCA_902578105.1 uncultured Pelagibacteraceae bacterium
TTTTAAGAAGGTTGCTTAACATCAGCTAACATTCCACCTATATCCACTTCCATATCTAGTTTCTATAGCTGAAAATTCAGGATCAACCTTTTTAAATTTTTTTCTTATTCTTTTCACATGACTGTCTATTGTTCTGTCCTCTATATCGGTATCTTCTCTGTAGGCTATATCCATCAACTGAGCTCTTTCTTTGATTATACCTGGTCTTTTTGCTAATTCCTTAACTAATAAAAATTCGGTCGTTGTAAGTTTATCTGGCAATTGTTTACCATTCCATTCACACTCTAATTGTGAAGGATCTAGTTTTAATTTACCATGAGATATTATACTTTTGTTTTCCTCTATAATTTCTTTTGAATCTTTCTTTCTGAGTTGCACTCTTATTCTCTCAATCAACACTTTAATTGAAAAGCCTCCAGATTTTTTTATGAAATCATCTGCTCCTAACTTCAATCCAAGCAATTCATCAATTTCATCATCTTTAGAGGTCAAAAAAATAACTGGTAATGAAGTTTTTTTTCTTAGCTTTTTAAGTAGCTCTTCTCCATCCATTTTTGGCATTTTGATATCAACGATTGCAAGATCCGGTGGGGTTCTAGTTAAGCCAATTAAAGCGCTTTCACCATCAATATATGTTTGAACTTTAAATCCCTCTTTCTCTAAAGCTATACTCAGACTTGTTAAAATATTTCTATCATCATCGACAAGGGCAATTGTTTGTTTCTGCATACTCGATTATAAAAATACTAAATTGTTCTAATTTGGGCAATTAAATTAATGAAGTGTACCCCAATTTTCTCCGGTATTTAGATCAACTGTTAAAGGTATGGAAAAAGAATGCTGTTCACTCTTAACAACACTAGACATTTCATCAATTATAATTTTACTGATTCTTTTTGCTTCTTCTTTAGGAGTTTCAAAAATTAACTCGTCATGGATTTGCAACAACATTTTTGTATTTTGATTTTTTTGATCACTTAATTTTTTATCAAGTCTTATCATAGCTAATCTCATTATTTCTGCAGCTGAGCCTTGAATTGGAGCATTAATTGCTGCGCGCTCTTGGAAATTTCTAATATTATAGTTTTTATCATTGATATTAATAAAATGTGATCGTCTTCCAAAAATATTATTCACAAATCCACTTTTTCTACAAAACTTTATTGTTCGGTCCATATAAATTTTAATTTCAGGAAATTTCAAAAAATAAGCATTAAGGAATTCCTCAGCTTCATGATTTGTGACATTAATTTGTTTTGCTAATCCATATTGTGAAATCCCATATATTATTCCAAAATTTATAGCTTTAGCTTTTCTTCTCTGATCCTGATTTACTTTTTTTATATCAACATTAAAAATTTGACTAGCTGTGAGTGAATGAATATCTTCGTTGTTTTTAAAAGCTCTTTTTAATCCTTTGACGTCAGCCAAATCAGCTAAAATTCTCATCTCAATTTGATTATAATCTGCAGAAATTAAAACATGATCTTTTTTGGCTATAAATGCTTTACGAATATCTTTACCATCCTCAGATTTAATCGGAATATTTTGTAAGTTTGGATCGCTCGACGCTAATCTGCCAGTTGTAGTAGCTGCTAATAAAAAAGAGGTATGAACTCTTTGTGTGTTAGGGTTGATATGTTCCGGCAAGGAATCTGAGTAGGTATTTTTCAATTTAGATACCTGTCTCCAATCCAATACTAATTGAGGAAACTTATGACCTTTAAATGCTAAATCTTCTAAAACCGAAGCGCTTGTTGCAAAACTCCCTTTTTTTGTTTTTTTTAAATCTGCAATTTTAAGATCATTATATAATATTTCCCCAAGTTGTTTTGGTGATGCAATATTAAATTCTTTTTTAGATATTTTAAAAACTTCATTTTGAATTTTAACAATCTTTTTTTCAAATTTAGTGGATAATGATTTTAAAAATTTATTATCTATTTTAACTCCCTCAATTTCCATAAAAGCAAGAATTTTTAATAAAGGCTTTTCAAATATCTCGTAGATATTTATCATTTTTTCATCCTTTAAACTTTTTTGAAATTTTTTGTATAATCTAAATGTAATATCAGCATCTTCGGCTGCGTAATCTTTGGCTTTTTCAACATCTACTTCACTGAAATTAATCTCCTTTTTTCCTGTGCCAACTAAATCTTTAAAAGATATTGTTTTATGGTTTAAATGAATTTCTGACAATGTATCCATATTATGTCTATTTTTTCCTGCATCAAGGACATAGGACATCAGCATAGTATCTTCCATTGAAGTCATATTAATTCCGTGTTTGAAAAAAACTATAAAATCAAATTTTATATTTTGACCTATTTTTTTGATACTAGGATCCTCAAGTAAAGGTTTTAACTTTTTTAAAACTAAATCTTTTTCGATACATTTGTTAGATTTATGACCGATAGGAATATAACAAGCTTTTCCAATTTTTGAGCTTAATGAAACACCGACTAGATCTGCCTGATGAGGATCTAATGAATTTGTTTCGGTATCTACTGCAACTTCACCTAACTCCTCAGCTTCAGTTATCCAGTTGTCGATTTGTTCCAAATTTTCAATTAGATAATATTCTTTTTTATTGATTGCTTTTTGATTTTTTTCAATTTTAACCTCGTTTTTGATACTTGTTAAATTTGGTTCTCCATATGCAGAGATAGCTGAACTCAACAATCTATTAAATTCCATCTCCCTCAAAAATTTATAGAGTTTATCTTTATCAATACTTTTTAATTCAAGATCAGTTAGATTTTTATTTACGGGAGCATCACTTTTTAATGTCACTAGTTTTTTACTTATTATAGCCTTATCTTTATTCTCAATGAGTGTTTCTCTTCTTTTGTTTTGTTTAATTTCATGAGCAGATTTTAAAAGTTTTTCAAGGTCTCCATATTTATTAATTAATTCTGCAGCTGTTTTAACACCAATTCCAGGAACTCCTGGTACATTATCGCTGCTATCACCAGCTAAAGCCTGGACATCAATTACCTTACTTGCACCTACACCAAATTTATTTTTAATATCTTCCTCTGAAATAAACTTATTTTTCATTGGATCATAAATTCGAACGTTTTTTTTATATAATTGCATTAAATCCTTATCTGAGGACACTATTGTTACTTTTGCACCTTCTTTTAAAATCATTTCAACATACGTTGCAATTAAGTCATCAGCTTCATAATTCATCAATTCCAATGAAGGTAAATTAAAAGCCAATACTGATTTTCTGATGTAATCAAATTGAGGAGCTAAATCATCAGGTGCTTCAGCTCTATTAGCTTTGTAATCACTATAAATTTCGTTTCTGAAAGTTTTTCTAGCAGAGTCAAATATAACTGCAAAATGTGTTGGTTTTTGTAAATTTTGATTTGACTTTGAGTCCTCTAGAAGTTTAAAAAGCATACTGCAAAAACCACTCACTGCACCCGTCGGTAATCCATCACTTTTACGCGTTAATGGTGGTAACGCATAATACGCTCTAAAAATGTAACCTGATCCATCAATTAAATAAAAATGATCTGTTTTTTTAATTTTTCCCATTAGAAATTAATATAGATTATAGACAGAAATAAGAGTATTATTTTTTATGGAACTTATAAAGCAAAATACACAAGCCCAAATAATTAAATCAATACTTGTAATTTTTTTAGGTTCTGTGTTACTTGCTGTCTCAGCAAAAATTAAAATTCCTTTCTATCCAGTTCCAATGACAATGCAAACTTTTGTAGTTCTTTTTATTGGAATAAGCTTTGGATATAAAATAGGTGTTGCGACAATTGGTTTATATTTGATTGAAGGAATTGCAGGTCTTCCTGTGTTTTCAAATTCCCCAGAAAGAGGAATAGGTTTAGCTTATTTTACAGGTCCAACAATGGGATATCTAATTGGATTTCTTTCAGCTTGTTTTTTAGCTTCTTTTGTAAAATTAAAAGATAATTATTTAATCATTTTCTCAAAACTTATACTTGCTGTATCAACAATCTATATTTTTGGTATTTTGTGGTTAGGGACACTAATTGGATGGGACAAACCTATATTCGATTTAGGTGTTAAGCCTTTTCTATTAGCTGAAATATTTAAGATAGTTTTACTTGTACTTATTGCCAAGAAAATTTTTAAATTAAGAAAACTTATTTAGGTGATCTTTTAGATAAAATTCTTTGAAGAGTTCTTCGGTGCATTTTTAGTCTTCTTGCTGTTTCTGAAACATTTCTGTTACACAATTCAAAAACTCTATGTATATGTTCCCATTTCACTCTATCTGCTGACATTGGATTTTCAGGTGGAGCCGCTTTTTTAGCAGGATCAGCTAAAAGAGCTTTTTCAACATCATCTGCATCTGCAGGTTTAGCCAAATAATCGATTGCACCCTCTTTTATTGCTGCAACAGCAGTTGGAATATTTCCATATCCTGTTAACATTATTATTCTACTATCAGGATTAGAGGTTTGTATTTGTTTTACAACTTCCAATCCATTACCATCACCCAGTCTCAAATCAACAACAGCGAATGCTGGTTTTTTTGCTTTTACTGTATCAATTCCTTTTTGCACACCTTCAGCTTGAATAACTTCAAAACCCTTTTTTTCCATGGCCCTAGCCAATCTTTCTCTAAATGGATTGTCATCATCAACAATTAATAGTGATTTATTGTTGAAATCAGCTAAATTTTGTAATGCGCCTTCGTTTTTCATACGTCCAATATGGGAATTTTTTTCCACAATTCAATAGGTCATTATTTGCTTTACATTAGGTAAGTATTGAATTAATTGCTCGATTCATTAAAGTTTTTTTAAATAAAAAGGCTTTTTTTTGTTAAATTTTTTTTGGGGGGCATGAAAAATGCAAAAATTTAAGTCGGTTGAAGAACTAGTTAATCAACTGAGGCCAGACAAACCGGTTTATTGTATTAGAAAGAAATCAATTCTTTCAGCTTCCAAATTTTTTCAAAAAAACTTTCCAGGTAAAATTCTATATGCTGTCAAAACAAATCCTCATCCTGAAGTAATTAAAACTTTATTAAAAAGCGGTATTAATCAATTTGATGTTGCCTCAGTGGAGGAGATAAAAGCAGTAAGAAAATTTGATCAAGTATCTAAGTGTTCTTTCATGCACACAATTAAAAGTAGAGAAGATATAAGTGAAGCATACTTCAAATATGGAGTCAAAACATTTGCACTTGATACTAAAGATGAATTGATAAAAATTATTGAGAGCACCAGCAATGCAAAAGATTTAGAATTATTTGTAAGGGCGGCTGTATCAAATGAACATGCTGAAATTGACTTATCAAAAAAATTCGGTGCTATAAATTCGGAGGCGGCAGGACTTTTGAGATTAGTAAAACAACATTCAAAAAAGATTGGATTAAGTTTTCATGTTGGATCACAATGTATGCATCCAATTTCATACTCAAAAGGAATTTCCGAGATTGCAAATATAATAAAGAAAACAAAAATTGTTCCTGATTATTTAAATATAGGAGGAGGCTTTCCAACTATCTATCCAGATTTAATTCCACCCTCTTTAGAGAGTTATTTTGATGAAATTAAGAAAGGTTTAGAAAATTTAAAGATTGAAAAATTACCAGAAATCATTTGTGAACCAGGTAGAGCCTTAGTTGCTGAAAGTGGTTCAACTATAGTTCGGGTTAACTTAAGAAAAAAACAAAAACTTTATATAAATGATGGAACTTATGGAACACTTTTTGATGCAGGAACACCGAATATTGTGTTTCCATCTAAAATGATAAAAGATAATTCAAACAAAATTATTTCAAAAAAATTAACTGCATTTGATTTTTATGGACCAACATGCGACAGCATGGATTATATGAAAGGACCCTTCCTGTTACCTAATAATATTAAAGAAAATGATTATATAGAACTTGGTCAATTAGGTTCATACGGCCTGACCTTTAGAACACAGTTTAATGGTTTCTATTCTGATAAAATTTATGAAGTTGAAGATAATGCTATAATGAGCCTCTATAACAAAGACAGCAACAAAGATACTTTAGTTGCTTAATGTCAAAAAATAAAAATCTAGGACATAATAGTAAAAAAGACTTTCTTAAAAATCCAGTTGAACATATAGATATTACATCTTTTGACTCTAGAAAAATTATTTCATCAATGGAGAAAATGTCATTTGTCTCTAGAGAAACTGCAAACGCAGCAAATATCTATAATGAAATGTTAAAAGATAAAGATTGTACAATTTTTCTAACTTTAGCTGGTTCGACCTCAGCAGCTGGTTGTATGAATATTTACAAAGATTTAGTCAAATACAATATGGTAGATGCAATCGTTGCAACTGGTGCTTCGATAATTGATATGGATTTTTTTGAGGCATTAGGATTTAAGCACTATCAAGGCTCTCAATTTCAAGATGATAGCGAACTTAGAAAAAATTATATTGATAGAATATACGATACATACATTAACGAAGATGAATTACAAATTTGTGATAAGAAAATTTGTGAAATAGCTGATAAATTGGAGCCTAGAAGCTATACCTCTAGAGAATTTATTCACGAAATGGGAAAATATCTTAAAAAAAACTCAGTAAAGAAAGACTCTTTAATTGAAACTGCCTATGATCACAATGTGCCAATATTCTGTCCTGCTTTTACAGACTCTAGCGCTGGTTTTGGTTTAGTAATTCATCAAGAAAAAAACCCGAAATCTCATATTACAATAGACTCTATAAGAGAATTTCGAGAATTAACTGAAATAAAAATTAAATCAAAAGGTTCTGGATTATTTATGATAGGTGGCGGAGTGCCAAAAAATTTTATTCAGGACACAGTCATATGTGCTGAACTTTTAGGTAAAGAGGTTGAAATGCATAAATATGCTGTGCAAATTACTGTAGCAGACTCAAGAGATGGTGCGTGTAGCAGTTCAACTTTAAAAGAGGCAAGTTCATGGGGTAAAGTTGATGTCACGAAAGAACAAATGGTTTTTGCTGAGGCAACAAGTGTATTACCTTTAATTGCAAGTGATGCATATCATAAAGGCGAATGGAAAAATAGAGATAGAAAAAACTTTACAAAAATTTTTGGATAAAACATTGCAATATCTTTCAAATAAAAAAGGTTTTCTTGGAATAGATAATAAATTCAATTTTAAAGAAAAAGTTGTAATTGTTCCTTTTGGTCTGGAAAAAACTGTGAGTTATGGCGGTGGGACTAAAAATGGCCCAAAAGAGATAATTAAAGCTTCACATCAAGTTGAATTATATGATGAGGAATTAAATTGTGAACCTTACAAAAAAATAGGAATTAAAACTTTAAAGCCTTTTAAGATTGATAAAAATATTAAAAAAGCTTTAAAAAAGATAGCTAGCATAAATAAAGAAATTCTTAATAATAAACTTTTTCCAATGACTTTTGGTGGTGAACATTCAATCACACCAGGATGTATTGTTCCATTTGTTAAAAAACATAAAAATATCTGCCTCTTACATTTCGATGCTCATGCAGATTTAAGAGAAAGTTATAATGGTGAAAAATTTTCACATGCATCTGCTATTAGAAGATGTTTAGATTATAAAAACGTTTCAATAATCTCATTTGGAATTAGAAATATTTCTAAAGAGGAGATACCTTTTTTAAAAAAAAATAAATCTAGAATTAGTATTTTTTGGGCAAAAGATAAGGCAAAATGGGATTTAAAAAAATTTAAAAAACTAATTAAAAATAAGACTGTTTATCTAACTTTCGATGTAGATGGTTTAGACTCGAGTATTATGCCTGCAACTGGAACACCTGAACCTGGTGGTTTACTATGGGATGAAGTTTTAGATATAATTAAGATTGCAGCCAAAAACTCAAACATCGTTGGCGCAGATATAAATGAGCTCGCACCGATCAAAGGATTTAATTCCTACAATTTTCTAGTAGCAAAACTGGCTTATAAAATATTATCTTATAAATATTTATATTAAATCTAAACCGGTTTAAGTGTTTTTAGCAGTAGTCTGAAAGGGATTAACATCATTAAAGCAACAAAAATTTTTACACTTAAATCTCCTAAAGACAACGTGATCCAAGGAATGCCTGTTCCATAAAAAGAGATTGAAAAAAATATAAAAGTATCAATTGTTGAACCTATCAAAGAGGAAGTTAAAGGTGCAACAAACCATTCTTTTTTTCTCAATTTATCAAAAATTTGAACATCTAAGAGTTGAGCAACTAAAAAAGCCGTGCCCGATCCAATTGCAATTCTTATAGATATCAAGTCTGTGAAGTTTGTTGAGAATAAAAGTGTAAAGCTAATACCTATACCAAAACCAATATAGACAATTTTTCTAGCAACTATCTTACCAAAAGATCTGTTGGCTAAATCTGTGATCAAGAAAGCAATTGGATAGCTAAAAGCTCCATAAGTTAATATTTCTTCTAAACCATAATGTTTTATAGGGAACTGAACTAAATAATTAGATGCCAAAACAACTGCTCCCATTAAAAATGAGAGTATAAAAAAAATTTTATTCATTAAGCTGTCTTAGATTGAATTGATTTTTTTTGAAATGGAGACTTAATTAATAAACTTTTCTTCATCTTCTTTAATCTTGGAGATAAATTTTTATTTTTTACAGTCTTTAAAAACTCGTCAAAACTTCCTTTTTTATCAACAGATCTTACACCAGCATTACTTACAGTAAGTTTCATGCTTCTCTTTAAAAGTTCACTGGTAAATTTTACTTTTTTTAAATTAGGTAAAAATCTTCTCTTTGTCTTATTATTAGCATGACTAACATTATGACCTTTAAGAGGAATTTTGCCGGTAAGTTCACATTTTTTTGACATAATATTTTCGACTATATAAGGTGAGTTGATGATTGCGTCAAGTTTATAAAATTTAAGAAGTTGTTTTTTTTCCTATGATTTCACTATAATGTTTAACTCCATCTCTTATCAATAATTCCTTAAGCTCTTTTTTTATAAGGTTTACAATATTTGGTCCTCTGTATACCATACCTGTATAAAGTTGAACATAACTCGCTCCAGCTAAAAACTTATTGTATGCACTTATTCCAGAGTCCACTCCACCAACTCCAATAATTTTAATTTTATTACCAAGAGTTTTATAAAATTTATTAATCAGCATTGTAGATTTTTCTTCTATTGGTTTACCTGACAAACCTCCTTTTTGATGCTTTTGAATGTCATTTAATTTATCTCGAGTAGAGTCAGAGGTGTTCGATAAAATGACTGCTTTTATTTTATTGCTTAAAAGAACATCAGAAATTTTGGGTATTTCCTTATCTTTAATATCTGGTGAGACTTTTACTACAATTGGAATTTTTGAATTTAGTTTTGTTTTTTCACTATTAATTATATTTAATAAACTATTCAATTTTTCCTGATCATGAAAATTTCTCAGCTCTTCGGTGTTGGGAGATGAAATATTAATCGTAATATAGTCTGCAAATTCATGGAAGGTTTTTAAACATTCAACATAATCCTTCAATCTATCATTTGTATCTTTGTTGGGACCTATGTTAATTCCAAGTAAACCAATTTGTTTATTACTTGAGATCCTATCAACAATGTTTTTTGCACCTAAATTATTAAAACCCAATCTATTAATTAATGCCTCATCTTCGACTAATCTAAAAACTCTTGGCTTGGGGTTACCATATTGTTTAAGAGGTGTAACTGTGCCCACCTCCACAAAACCAAATCCCAATTTAAATAAAGAATTATAAACCTCAGCATTTTTGTCAAATCCTGCTGCCATTCCAATTGGATTTTCTATCTCTTTTTCAAATAATTTAGTCTTAAATAAGTGGCTATTTTTATTTTTATCCAAAACATTTGGCACGAAATTAAATTTTAATGACTTTATTGCCAAACCATGGGCTGTCTCTGGATCAAGTTTAAAAATTAGAGATCTTAAATTTGAAAACATTATTTAATTTTATTTATTATAAGATCTTTAGTTTCTTTAACACCAAAAAAACTTATAAAAAAACCCATTCGAGGGCCATTTTCGACTCCAAATACAACTTCATAAATTAATTTAAACCAGTCTCTCAAATTTTCTGAATACCCATTTTCTTTTCCTGTTGAATAAATTAAAGTTTGAATTTCTTCGGGAGACATCTTGTCATTACATTTATCTAAGGTTGATATTAGAGCCTCTAGTGCTTTTTTTTCTATTTGATCAGGTATTTTATATTTTTTTTTGGCTTTTATTACATCGTTAAAATATTTAATAGCATAACCAACTAGATTATCAAAAATGGGATGATCTTTTTCAGAAATATTTTCCTTATATTTTTTTACGAACTTCCATAATAATTCTTTATTTTCGGCATTACTTGTTTCTACAAGATTTAATAACATAGAAAATGACATAATCATTTTTTCTTTTGGGACACTACCATTATGAACATGCCATACTGGATTCATCAGTAACTGAAGCTCATCTTGAGTTTTAGCCTTTTCAATAAATTCCAAATATTCGTCTACCGCTTTTGGAACTATCTCATTATAAAGTTTTTTAGCTCTTTTTGGATTTTGATACATATATAATGATAAACTTTCTGGTGAGGCGTACTCCAACCATTGCTCAATTGTTATTCCATTCCCTTTTGATTTAGAAATCTTTTCCCCTTTCTCATCCAAAAAGAGTTCATAAGCAAAACCAGATGGGTTTTTTTTTCCAATTAGTTTAATAATTTTAGTGGATAATATTGCACTTTCTATCAGATCTTTTCCGTACATTTCAAAATCAACATCTAACGCATACCATCTCATGGCCCAATCTACTTTCCACTGAAGTTTACAATGACCATCTAATATGCTTGATTCTAAATCTTTACCTTTATTATCAAACACAATTTTAGACTTAGAATTATCAATTTTTTTAATTGGAATTTCCAAAACATGTCCTGTTTCTGGACAAATAGGAAGAAATGGACAATAAGTTTTTTGCCGTTCTTTTCCTAAAGTAGGCATTATGATATTCATTATTCCATCGTAATTATCTAAAATAATTTGAAGTGTTGGATTAAAAAAACCCGATTTATACAATTGAGTAGAGCTCTTGAAATTATATTTAAAATTAAAATTATTTAAAAACTTTTTTAATTTCTCATTATTATGTTCACCAAAACTATTATATTTTTCAAAGGGGTCTGGTACGTCTGTCAAAGGTTTATGAAGGTTTTTTTCTAACAATTCTTTATTGGGTACATTGTCTGGTACTTTTCTAAGACCATCCATATCATCAGAAAAAGTGATAATTTCTGTTGGAAGATCAGTTAATTGTTTTAACGCATTAACCATCATAGAAGTTCTAGCAACTTCTCCAAATGTTCCTATGTGAGGAAGTCCACTTGGGCCATATCCAGTCTGTAGTGTAATTTTACCTTTTTTTTCTAAAAAAGATTTTCTTTCTCTAAGCATTTTTTTTGCTTCAACGATTGGCCAAGAGCTTGTTTTTTCTAAGTTTTCTTTTTTTATCATGAATAATTCAACAAAATCTTTAATTAGCGAACTACTTAATTCTTATAGAGTTGAAATTTATTTACCATAAAATAATGTTCTTTCAAAATGTCTAATTATAAAACAGTTTTTTTCACTCTTGGGATTCTTCAAATAATTCTCGGTATTTTTATGCTTGTTCCAATAATTGTACAATTTATTTATGGTCAAATAGATTCTTCTTTTTTTGGTGCAGCAATTGTTACAATTATTTTTGGAACCTTATTTTTTCTCTCCAATTTAGATCATGAAAAAAAACTTAATTTACAACAAGCATTCCTTCTAACTGCATTAGCATGGTTAAGTATTGCTATATTTGGTTCATTACCCTTTATATTCTCTAATTTGGAATTTTCAGTCACAAATGCCTTTTTTGAAAGTATGTCAGGTATTACAACAACTGGTTCAACAATCATATCAAATTTAGAGAATATGCCTAAAGGGATATTATTTTGGAGAGCAATACTTCAATGGTTGGGAGGTATTGGTGTCATAGTGATGGCGATTACATTAATGCCCATAATGAATGTTGGGGGAATGCAATTATTCAAAATTTCAAACAATGATTCATCTGAAAAAATTCTTCCAAAGTCTAAAGAGGTTGCTCTAAGATTGATTTATATTTACTCTGGATTAACAGCGCTATGTGCAATCACTTACAATATTTTTGGAATGAACATTTTTGATAGTATTACACATTCGATGACAACTATAGCAACTGGTGGATTCTCTAATTATAATCAATCCATTGGTTTTTTTAATAGCTTAGCAATAGAAACTACGGCTATGATATTTATTATTTTAGGAAGTGTTCCATTTATCGTGTACATAAAATTTTTGAATGGCAATAGGTCTATTTTTACATCAGATTCTCAAATCAAAACTTTTATTAAGATAATATTTATATCGATTTTTATTTTATCGATTTATCTTACTTTAAATAATTCAAGTTCATTTGATTTAAGATCAATTTTCTTTAACGTTATTTCTATTCTAACCGGAACTGGTTATGTCAATGCTCAATTTGACAATTGGGGTAGCTTTCCTCTAGTATTATTTTTAGCTTTGATGTTCATAGGTGGCTGTGCTGGTTCAACAACATGTGGCATAAAAATATTTCGTTTTCAAATTCTTTATTCATTTGTAATTAATCAACTAAAAAAAATTATTTACCCTAAAGGTGTTTTTGTGTTGAAATACGATAAAAATCCAATTGATGATAAATTCATAGCATCGATCATTTCTTTTATTTACATGTACTTAATAATATTTTTTTTATTGTCCGCGTTATTATCTTTAAATGGACTTGATTTTATAACCGCAATTTCAGGTGCTGCGACCTCTATTTCAAATGTTGGTCCAGGTTTAGGATCAATAATTGGACCTAATGGTAATTTTTCCTCATTACCAGATTTTTCCAAATGGATTTTAACAATCGGCATGATCTTAGGCAGACTGGAGTTATTTGCTATATTAGTGTTATTTTTACCTTCATTCTGGAGGAATTAAAAAATGATAGAAATTAAAAAACAATCCCTTTCAGAAACATTTTCAGTTTATTTCGATAAAAGAATGTTAAAAATATTATTGCTTGGTGCTATCTCTGGTTTTCCTTGGGTATTAATAGGTAGTAGTTTAAGTTTATGGTTAAAGGAAGATGGATTAAGCAGATCTACAGTTGGTTGGGCTGGTCTTATATTTGCAGTTTATGCATTTAATTATTTATGGGCTCCTTTAATCGATCGTATTCAAATACCATACCTAACAAAAAAAATTGGACATCGAAGAGGATGGATTGTCCTAATGCAGATATTAATCTTAATCTCCTTATTTTTGTGGAGTGTAATTGATCCTTCAGAAAATTTAGCCCTTGTAATATCAGTAGGTTTACTCATTGCAATTGCTTCAGCAACACAAGATATTACTGTGGATGCTTTAAGGATTGAGCAAATTAGCGAAAACGAGGGTAAATCAATGGCTGCAGGCGCAGCAATGGCTGTCGTTGGGTGGTGGAGCGGATATAAATTAGGCGGAGTTTTGTCATTGTTTTCCGCAGATTTTTTAGAAAATTTAGGTTTTCAAAATTATTGGCAACTAACTTTTTTAATCTTAGGAATTTTAATAATTCTAATGAATATTGGATTAATGTTTGTCAATGAAACTGACTCGACTGAAAGACAAATTAATCAGAAAGAAAATGATCAATTAATTGCTGGTAAATTCCAAAATTCAAATTTTCTTACTCAAACTATAACTTGGATCAGTGGAACAATCAGTGGACCTATAATAAGTTTTTTTAAAAAAAATGGCTTTCAAATAGCTTTGGGGATCCTAGGGTTTGTTTTTTTATTCAAAGTTGGAGAGGCTTTTTTAGGGCGTATGTCTATTATCTTTTATAAAGAAATTGGTTTTAGTAAATCAGATATTGCTATTTACTCAAAAACTTTAGGATGGATAACAACTGTCATCTTCACTCTGCTAGGTGGGCTATTTGTAATAAGATCTGGTGTTTTAAAAGCAATGTTTTTAGCAGGAATTTTAATGGCGAGCACAAATCTATTGTTCAGTCTTTTAGCGTGGAGTGGTAAATCTGAGATACTATTTGCAATTGCTGTAATCTTTGACGACATTGCAGCAGCTTTTGCCACTGTTGCATTTGTTGCATTCATATCATTGCTAGTTGATAGAACTTACACAGCAACTCAATATGCTCTATTAGCCTCAATAGGTACTGCTGGAAGAACCACATTAGCATCATCATCGGGTGCTCTAGTTGATTGGCTTAATGGGGACTGGGGGGTATTTTTTATCTTAACTGCTATAATGGTAATACCATCTTTAATTATATTATGGATAATAAGAAATAAATTAAAGATTAATGAAAAATAATTTTTTTTATAATTTTTCACTTGGAAATATAAATGCAAAACCTTCTAATAACTCTGAAACTTTATCGCAAATCTTGTATGGTGAAAAATTTAAGGTATTAAAAAATCAAAAAAACTGGGTTAAGATTAAAACTAATTTTGACAATTATATTGGTTATATTAAAAAAAATTATTTTTATAAAAATTTTAAGCCGACTTTTAAGATAAAAAAAACAAAATCTAGAATATTTATTAAAAAGAAAAATAAGTTTTTACCAACAAAAAATTATCTTTTCTTTGCATCTGGCATATCGGTTTTAAATAAAAATAAAAGGCTAATTGAGTTTAAAAAGGACAGATGGATAAAAAAAAGTGATATTGTCAAAATTGATCATCTTGAAAAAGATTTTTTAAAAATAATGAAATTATTTAAAAGTAGTAAATATCTATGGGGTGGAAAAACATCTGATGGTATTGATTGCTCTGCTTTGATCCAAATTTACTTTTATTATAACAGAATATTTTTTCCAAGAGATACAAAAGATCAGATAAAGTTTTGTAAAAGAAAAAAAGGTAAAAATTTAAGTAAAGGAGATATAATATTTTGGAAAGGACATGTCGGTATATGTTTAAGTAAGTCTAAATTTATTCATGCTTATGGACCAAAAAAGAAGGTGGTAGTAATGCCAACTAAACAAACAATTGAATTAATTGATAAAACTGCAAATCTAAAAGTTAAAAAAGTAAGTAATATTGGTAATTATTAATCTCTACCAAAGTCAGGTTTATTTACATCCTGTTTTAATTTGATTATTTTAGACCTAACTTTTTTTGTTTGAATTAATTTTTTAAGAATTGATTTATTATTTTTTGAATTAATGTCTGTCTTAAAAGATCTTAAATTTTTGATAAATATATCAATTGCTCTTGAAACATTTTTTCTATTATCAAAAAAAATGTCTCTCCACATAATTTCATTTGATGCAGCGATTCTTGAAAAATCTCTTAATCCACCTGCACTATATTTAATTAAGTCATATTTTTGCTTTTTCTCAAAATCTTGAGCTGATTTAACCAAATTGTAAGCTATTAAATGTGGTAAATGGCTTGTAATTGAAAATATTTTATCGTGTCTTTCCGCATTCATGATTACAGTTTTTGAACCCATTTTTTTCCAAAAAGAATTTAAAAATTTTAAATGTTTCATATTTATTTTCTTATTTTTAATCAATACACACCACTTATTTTCAAACAGATTTTCCTTACCATGCTCAGGGCCACTTACTTCTGATCCAGCTATAGGATGACTTTGAATCCAGGATATTTTCTTTTTTAAATTTCTTTTGATTATTTCTGAAGATTCTATTTTTGACGAACCAACATCAGTAATAATTTGTTTTGAATTAAAATTATTGTTTAATCTTAATATCATCTTTTTGTATTCACTCATTGGCGTACAAAAAATAATTAGATTTGATTTTGCAACTACCTCTTGTAGTTTATTTACAAGAATTCCTGGCAACTTTAGTCTTTTGATCTTTGATATATTTTTTTTAGATTTTTCAAAAATGAAAATTTTTTTTGCTAATTTTTTTTTTGCAATTCTTTTTACTAATGAAGATCCTAACAAGCCACAGCCGATAATGAGCACATTTTTCATTAATTAAATATTCCTTTTACTGCTCGCATAAATTTTAAATTATCTGTTTTTGATCCAATAGTTAATCGTAACATATTTTTTATATTGTAGCCATTTTCTGTTGATCTTAAGATAATTCCTTTCATCTTTAATTTTTCATAAAAATATTTTGCTTTAAATTTACATTTCTCAAAATTTAATAATAAAAAATTGGCCGATACATTATTTGAATTAATTCCATATTGGTTAAGAAAATTTTTCAATTTTTTTGCATAAATAATATTGTGTTTAACTGAACGAGTTATAAACTTAGTATCCTTAAGAGACTCAATGGCAGCTTTTTGTGCTACCTCATTAACATTAAAAGGTGGCTTAATAACATTCAGTGCTTTAATAATTTTTTTTGAACCATATCCCCACCCTACTCTTAGAGAGGATAAACCGTATATTTTAGAAAATGTTCTTAAAATAAAGACATTTTGTTTATTTTTAAATAATTTTAATCCACTTTTATAATCATTATTTTTCATATATTCTGCATATGCATCATCCACTACTAGCAGAATATTTTTTCTCAATTTTTTTCTAAGTTCTAAAAGCTCAGAACTTGTTAGGTATGTTCCAGTTGGATTATTAGGATTTGCTAAAAAAACAATTTTTGTTTTTTTTGAAACATTTTTAATAATTTCTGGAATTGATACTTTGAAATTATTTTCTTTAGCAAAAATAACTTTTGCACCAACTATTTTAGCATAAATCCTGTACATTAAAAAACTATACTGAGGAAGAATAACTTCATCCTTAGGATTCAAAAATAATTGACATAGCATTTGAATAACCTCATCAGATCCAGCGCCACAAATAATTCTATCTTCATTGCATTTAAACTTTTTAGATATTTGTCTTCTTAAGGCATTAGACTTGCCATCTGGGTACCTAAAAAAACTTAAATTTTTATTAGACAAAATCTTTTTAGCCTTTGAGCTGACACCTAAGGCTGACTCATTTGCAGATAACTTTATAACTTGATGAAATCTCTTAAGACTGGATTTACCAGGCTCATAGGTTTCAATATTTAATTTCTTAAATCTCATGGTAGCCAACTTTTATAAATTTTATGCTCTTTATAAATAAAAAAACATTTTTTTATATAGTTTAAGTGTAATTATTTTTAAAAATTGACATACTAAATAACTTCTAGTACAAAATTTATGCGCTGATTTACCTGAATTGCGAGCGCTTTAAAAAAACCGCTAAAAAAGTTTTTTTTCTCACAATTCAACTTTCAGCTTTTATTATGAATATAAAACAAAATATAAAAACGTTAATTGTTGAAAAACCACTCAAATTAGATTGTGGTCAGACTATTAATAATTTTCCTTTAGCGTATGAAACTTATGGCTCACTCAATAATGAAAAAGATAACGCAATTTTAGTATTTCATGCTTTAACAGGTGATCAATTTGTAACAGGTATAAATCCAGTGACCAAAAAGGATGGTTGGTGGTCTTATGCGGTAGGCTCTGGCAAGTCGATAGATACAGATAAGTATTTTGTAATCTGTGCAAATGTAATAGGTGGGTGTATGGGATCTTTTGGGCCTAGCCATGAAAATCCCAAGACAAAAAAAATTTACGGAACAGATTTTCCAGTCATCACAATTAATGATATGGTGAATGCACAAATTAATTTGTTGGATTTTTTTGGAATAAAAAAACTTTTTTCAGTTGTAGGTGGTTCAATGGGTGGAATGCAAGTCCTACAATTTATTAGTAATTATCCTGATAAAGCTAAAACAGCAATACCAATTGCTTGTACTTCAAGCCATTCTGCGCAAAATATTGCTTTTAATGAACTTGGCAGACAAGCCATTGCGGCAGATCATAATTGGTCTGATGGAGATTATAATTCAAAAAATATTGTACCCGATAAAGGATTAGCTGTAGCTAGAATGGCTGCACATATTACTTATCTCTCAAAAAAAGGGCTTCAAGAAAAATTTGGTAGAAAACTTCAAGAAAGAGATGATTTAAAATTTGGTTTTGATGCTGACTTTCAAATTGAAAGTTATCTTAGATACCAAGGTTCGGTATTTGTAGATCGGTTCGATGCGAATAGCTATTTGTATATTACTAGAGCAATGGATTATTTTGATTTAGTAAAACAATTTAATGGAAATTTATCTGATGCTTTTAAAAATACAAAAGCGAAATTTTTTATAATATCTTTTACCTCAGATTGGCTTTATCCAACACAGGAAAATAAAGACATTGTAATTGCCTTAAACGCAATTGGTGCAAATGTAGGTTTTGTTGAAATTGAGTCTGATAAGGGGCACGATTCTTTTTTGCTTAATGTCCCTGATTTCTTAAAAGCTCTAAAAAATTTTTTAGATAAATCTTATGCAGAAAAAAATTTATGAAACCAGAATATAAAATTATTTCAGATTTGATTGAGAAAGATGCAAAAGTTCTTGATGTAGGATGTGATGATGGAACTTTAATGGAATTTTTAAAGACAAATAAAAACGCTAATATCAGAGGAATTGAGATTTCAAAAGAAAAAGTGCAAATTTGTATTGCTAAAGGGCTGACTGTTATTGAGGGGAATGCAGAATTTGATTTAAAACAATTTCCAAATGACTCTTTTGAGTATGTTGTTCTTGGACAAACTTTACAAGCTTTTATAAATCCTGAGACTGTAATTAGAGAGCTTTTACGAGTTGGTAATAAAGCTATAGTAACTATTCCAAATTTTGGGCATTGGAAAGTAAGATTAAATTTATTATTTAAAGGAACAATGCCAATTACAAACTCTTTACCTCATGATTGGTATAACACACCAAACATTCATATGTGCACGATAAAAGATTTTGTCAGATTTTCTAAGATTATTAACTTTAAAATTTTTAAATCTTTAGCGTTAATTAATCAAAATGTTTCTGATATTAACAAATCAAATCTTATTTTTAAAAATTTATTTGGAGAACTTGGTATATTCTTAATAGAAAAATAAATGAAAATTGAAATTATTAAATGTCTACAGGATAATTATAGCTACTTAATTATTGATGAAGAAAATCAAACTGCTTGTGTTATTGACCCTAGCGAGTCTGCACCAATAATTAATTATCTTGATAACTCAAAAATAAATTTAAAATTCATACTTAATACACATCATCATTACGATCATGTGGGTGGAAATATTGAATTAAAAAAAAAATATAATTCTAAAGTGGTTGGATTTATTGGAGATAAAAATCGTATACCTGAGATTGATATATCTCTAGAGGACAACCAAATATGGAAACAAGACAATTTTGAGGCAAAAATTTATCATGTTCCAGGTCATACATCTGGTCATATCGCTTTTCATTTTTTTAAAGAAAAAAAAATTTTCACAGGTGATACTCTATTCTCTTTAGGATGTGGCAGAATTTTTGAAGGCACCTACGAACAAATGTATAATTCACTCAAAAAAATTAAATCATTACCAAAAGATACAGAAATATATTGTGGCCATGAATACACTTTACAAAACTCAAATTTTTGTATCGCCAATGACTCTGGTAATTTAAAATTAAAAAATAAAATACTAGAGATTAACAAGAAACTTAAAAATGCATTACCAACAATACCAAGTACTTTAGCTGATGAATTAGAATGTAATATATTTCTTAAAGCAAAAGATTTAGAAAGTTTTTCAAAATTGAGAGATTTAAAGGATAATTTTTAGTTAATAAGCTTGACTAAAGAAATGCCCTGACTATATTGCCTGATAAAAAAATCTATTTTATGTCATACGCAGTTATACAATCAGGTGGAAAACAATATAAAGTGAAGTCTGGTGAAATTTTAAAAATTGAAAAATTACCAAATTCAAAATCCGACACTAAAATTGAGTTTAATGATATATTGGCATATGGGGATAATAAAGTAATAGAAATTGGTTCGCCAACAATTCAAGGTGCCAAAGTTGAAGCAAACCTAATAAAAAATAGTAAAAATAGAACTGTACTTATTTTTAAAAAGAGAAGAAGACAAAATTCAAGAAGAAAAAATGGTCATAGACAAGAATATTCTATGATAAGAATAAATAAAATTTTTTCAAAAGATGGTAAGATTTTATCTGAGGCTGAGAAGATTTCTAAACCAACAAAAAAAGATTCTGAAAAAAAGGAATTGAGTAAATAAAGGAATAAAATATGGCTACGAAAAAAGCTGGTGGATCATCAAGGAACGGTAGAGATAGTGCCGGTAGAAGACTTGGTGTAAAAAAATATGGTGGTCAAACTGTTATTCCTGGCAACATAATTGTTAGACAAAGAGGTACTAAGATATTTCCAGGAGAAAATGTGGGTATGGGTAAAGATCACTCAATTTTTTCAGTAATAAAAGGTAAAGTTGTTTTTAAAAAAACAAAATCCGATAGAACTTTTGTTTCAGTAAAACCCAATTAATATTACAACTCAAAATAGCGTTGTATTATGAAATTCTTAGATCAAGTAAAAATTTATATTAAAGCTGGCAATGGTGGTGATGGCTCTCCAAGTTTTAGAAGAGAAAAATTTATCGAGTATGGTGGACCAGATGGTGGCGATGGTGGTAAAGGTGGTTCAGTAATTTTAAAAGCTGAGAGAAATTTAAACACTTTAATCGATTTTAGATATCAACAACATCATAAAGCAAAAAGAGGTAACAATGGTTCTGGACAAAACCGGACTGGTAAAAGCGGAGATGATCTCATTCTCAAAGTTCCGTTAGGTACTCAGGTTTTTGAAGAAGATAATAAAACCTTAATTTTTGACTTTATAAAAGTTGGGGAGGAGTTTGTTGCTGCTGCAGGTGGTAAAGGTGGTTTGGGCAATACTAGATTCAAAAGTTCAACAAATAGAGCTCCAAGAAAATTTACTAAGGGTACTCGAGGTGAAGAATTTACTATATGGCTTCAATTAAAAACAATTGCGGATGTTGGAATAATAGGATTACCTAATGCTGGTAAATCAAGCTTACTAGCAGCTATTACTAATGCTAATCCTAAAATTGCAAATTATGAATTTACAACATTAAATCCTAATCTTGGTGTGGCAAGCTATGATGATAAAGAAGTTACAATTGCAGACATTCCCGGATTAGTAGAGGGAGCGCATAAGGGAACTGGTTTAGGGATACAATTTTTAAAACATATAGAGAGGTGTAAATCTCTTTTACACATGATCGATATCACAAACGATGATATAAAAAAAAGTTACAACCAGGTAAAAAAAGAATTAAAGAGCTATAGTTCTAAACTTGCAAAAAAAAGAGAGCTTATTGTTTTAAATAAAACTGATTTAATTGATGATAAAGAAATGAAAAAAATTGAGAAAAATTTAAAGAAAATCACTAAGTCAGAAATTATCACAATTTCCACAATAAAGAAAAAATACATTTCCAAAATTAAAGCAAAATTAGTTGGTTATGCATCTTAAAAATTCAAAAATTATAGTAATAAAAATTGGATCATCACTGATTGTAGATAATAAAAAAAAGATAAGAAAAAAATGGCTTTCTTCCTTCGCTAAAGATATTAAAAAACTAAAATCTAAAAATAAAAAGATTATCATTGTAAGTTCTGGAGCAATTGCACTTGGATGTAAAAAGATGAATTACAATAAATCAAATTTAAAACTTGATAAAAGTCAAGCAATAGCCTCTGTAGGTCAAATTGAACTTATGAATTTATTTTCTCAAACTTTTTCAAAATTAAAGATTAATATTTCACAAATTTTGTTAACTTTGGATGATACCGAGGAGAGAAGAAGATCGATAAATGCTAAAAGGACATTTGAGAACTTATTTAAGTTGGATTACATACCCATCGTTAATGAAAATGATACAATTGCAACATCAGAAATAAAATATGGTGATAATGATAGACTTGCATCTCGTGTTGCACAGATAACTAATGCCGATACTTTAATATTATTATCCGATGTAGACGGTCTTTTCACAAAAAATCCAAAATTATTTAAAGACGCAAAATTAATAAAAAAAGTGAATAATCTAGACAAAGATATGAAAAAAATTTACATAAAAGGGGTAACAGAGTTTGGTAAGGGTGGGATGAATACCAAAATTGAAGCTGCTAAGATTTGTAATTTGGCAGGATGTAATATGATTATTGCAAACGGATTATATTTAAATCCAATACAACAAATTGAAAAAAAGAATATTTGTACTTTATTTGAGTCAAGAATATCTAAATTACATGCAAGAAAAAAATGGATAATAAGTTCTATTTCACCAAAGGGGACTCTTGTCATAGATGATGGTGCTAAAAAAGCACTAGTTGGTGGTAAAAGTTTATTGGCAGCAGGGATTATTAATTTATCAGGGAAATTTAACAAAGGTGATCATATAAAGATTCTAGATATTAAAAATAAAGAATTTGCGAGAGGTCTAAGCTCTTTTTCTTCTGAAGAAATAAATAAGATAATGGGTTGTCACTCAAATGAGATTGAAAAAAAACTTGGATACATAACAAAATCTGAAGTTGTTCATAAAGATGATATGGTCGAGGTTTAATGCAAAAGCTACTAACTGATATCGGAAAAAAATCAAAAAAAGCTACTAATAAAAGGTTAAGCACAAAAAAAAAGAACAAAGTTCTAAAAGATTATCGTCTTCTAATCTTAAAAAACAAAAAATTAATAATTAATGAAAATAAAAAAGATATTAAGAATGCCTACAAAAAAGGTATTAAAAATAATTTAATCCAAAGATTAATATTAAATGACAAAAAAATAGTTGCGATAACCAATTCTATAAAAAAAATTATTAGTTTAAGGGATCCTACAAATGTCATTTTAGAAAAATGGAAAAGGCCAAATGGTTTAGTAATATCAAAAGTATCTATACCTATTGGTGTAATTGGCGTTATATACGAAAGTAGACCCAATGTTACAGCAGATGTTGCATCGTTATGTTTTAAGTCTGGGAATGCCGTCATTTTAAAAGGTGGATCTGAAGCTTATTATTCTAACCTTATTCTCACAAAATTCTTTAGAAAATCACTAAAGAGAAATCACGTTGATGAAAATTTTGTTCAGTTTTTAAAACTCAAAAAAAGAAGTGTTGTTGATTTTCTTCTACAAAAAATGAGTAAATTTATTGATGTAATAATTCCAAGAGGTGGGAAAGGTTTAGTTAAAAAAGTACAGGATTTGTCATCTGTTCCAACAATTGGTCATTTGGAAGGTGTTTGTCATTCTTATGTAGATAAAAATGCAAATCCTAAGATTGCAAATAAAGTAGTTCAAAATGCTAAAATGAGGAATACCGCAATATGCGGAGCAACCGAAACAATTCTTTTGCACGAAAAAATAATTAAGAAATTTGGAAATGAAATTTTAAAAAATTTAGAAGAAAATGGATGTAAAATTATTGGTGATAATAAGATAAGAAAACTTTATGATAAAAAAATTCAGAAAGCTTCGATAAAAGATTGGTCAAAAGAATATTTATCACCTGTTGTATCTGTGAAATCAGTAAAAAATATAGATGAGGCTATAGCGCATATTAACAAATATGGAACCATGCATACAGATTGTATTATTACTCAAAACAAGAAAGCAGCAAAAAAATTTTTAAATGAGGTAAAAAGTTCAATTGCTATGCATAATACTTCAACACAATTTGCAGATGGAGGTGAATTTGGGTTTGGTGGCGAGGTGGGAATCTCAACCAACACACTTCCACCTAGGGGTCCTGTAGGGCTTAATCAACTTATTTCCTATAAATATCAAGTCACCAGCAAAGGCCAAGTAAGGAAGTAATTTGAATTTGAAAAAAAAAAGAATTGGAATTTTAGGTGGTTCATTTGATCCTGCTCACAATGGTCATCTAGCTATATCTAAAGAAGCAGTAAAAAGATTTAAACTTGAAAAGATTATATGGGCCATAACAAAAAAAAATCCTTTTAAAAAAAAAAGTTCTTTAAGCCTACAATCTAGAATTAAAGGATGTAAAAAAATTATTAAAAAAAATAAATTTATTGAGGTCAAATTTTATGAAAATAAAATTAAATCAAATAAAACAATAAATCTAATAAATTACTTCAACAAAAATAAAAAAAATGAAATTTTTTTCTTAATGGGTGCAGATAATTTAGTTAATTTCCATAAATGGTATAAATGGAAACAGATTTCAGAAAAATGTAATATCTTAGTTTTTGATAGATATGGATATAAGAAAAAATCATTAAATTCTAAGACATATAAAACCCTTAAAAATGAGAAATTTAAATTTGTTTATTTTAATAAAGTCAATATTTCGTCTTCTCAATTAAGGAAAATTTGATAGTCTAAAATTAATTAATGGATAAAATTTCAGATCTTAAAAATTCTATCATCAAAACATTGGATATTAACAAGGCTCAAGACATAATAAGCATAGATCTCAAAGACAAAAGTTCTATGGCTGATTTTATGATTATTGCGAGCGGCACTTCATCTAGGCACATACAATCTTTATCCGAGCAAGTTTTGGAAAAATTCAAGGATAATGGCATAAAAAATTCAAAAATTGAGGGCGCAGATAGTAGTGAATGGAAATTAATTGATGGTATAGACTTAATTGTTCATATTTTTCACCCAGAAAAAAGAAAATTTTATGAACTTGAAAAAATATGGTCTGAGCTAATACCTAAAGAAAAATTAATTATCTAATGAAAAAAGTATTAACATTATTTTTATTTTATTTTCTATTTCAGCAAGTGAATTCTGCTGAAAATGATATTTACAAAAAAATTGATTTATTTGGAGAAGTTCTAGAAAAAATCAATAAAGAATATGTAGATGAAATTAATCAATCTGAGAGTATGGACTCTGCAATCAATGGCCTTCTACAATCTCTTGATCCTTACTCGGCATACATGTCTCCAGAAATATTTAATGAAATGCAGACTGAGACTAGTGGTGAATTTGGGGGTCTAGGTATTGAGGTGAGTATGGAGTCCGGTGTTGTAAAAGTCATTTCTCCTATAGATGACACGCCAGCATCTAGAGCAGGGATTAAAGCAGGCGACTATATTGTTAAAATTAATGATGTTCAAGTTCAGGGCAAATCTCTCAGCGAAGCTGTTGATTTAATGAGGGGGCCAGTTGGATCAGGAATTGAACTCACAATTAGAAGACGTGGGGAGAGAAAAGCTCTAATATTTAACGTTGTAAGAGAGATTATACAAATTCAATCCGTTAAAGCTGACATTTTAGAAAAAAGTATAGGTTATTTAAGACTAACCTCGTTTAATGAAAATAGTGGCAAACAAATAGAAAGAGAAATTAAAAAATTAGAAAAAAATAAAGATGTTAAGTCATACATTTTAGATTTAAGAAACAATCCTGGCGGACTACTTTCTCAAGCAATAAAAATCTCTGACTTTTTTTTAGATAATGGAGAAATCGTATCCACAAAAAGTAGAAAACCTTCTGAAAATAGAAAATGGTTTGCAAAAAAAGGTGACCTTACAAATGGAAAAGTCTTGATTGTTCTTATCAACTATGGATCGGCCTCGGCATCAGAAATAGTTGCGGGAGCCCTCAAAGATCACAAAAGAGCAATTTTATTAGGTGAAAATAGTTATGGTAAAGGGTCAGTACAATCTATCATCCCCCTTAAAAATGATGGAGCAATTAGGCTCACAGTAGCTAAATATTATCTTCCTTCTGGAAAATCTATTTCTGAAGTTGGTGTATCTCCAGACATAGAAATTGATGAGGAAAATGATGATTTTAGAATCAAAACTGAAACCGACAATCAGTTAGAATACGCCATTAAACTTCTCAAAAGCTAACATGGAAGAAAAATTCAGAAATCTGCCACTTAGAAGTGGAGTGGGAATTGTTGTCCTTAACAAGGAGAACAAAGTTTTTGTAGCAAAACGAATAGATAATCCAAAAAATTTTTGGCAAATGCCGCAGGGTGGAGTAGATGATGGAGAAGAATTTTTAGCTGCTGCATATAGAGAATTAGAAGAGGAAACAAGTATCAAGAATGTAGAACTTATAAAAGAAATAGAAGGCACACTTACCTATGAGCTACCTAAAAATTTATTGGGTATTATTTGGAAAGGTAAATATAAGGGACAAAAACAAAAATGGTTTTTGATGAGATACTTAGGTAAAGATGAAGATATTAATATTAAAACAAATAAACCAGAATTTTTAGAATGGAAATGGATTGAATTAAATAAGATAACCGAAGTGGTAGTGGATTTCAAATATCATGTTTACAAAGAACTTAAAGAAAAAATAAAAACAATAATTAATTGATTGATTTTAAAGTTTCAACTTTTTGATCAGCCAAATATTTCAATTGATCACTAATTTCTGGTTTATTAGATTCTTCCTCTGCATTTTTTAATAATTCCTGGAACTTATTTTTTTCAATATCTTTTAGATTTAAGATGTAGCTAGTTAAAATGGATAAAGTATTATTTTTAAATTCGATAATTCCATCCTCAACATAATACTTTTCTTCACCAGATTTTGCTTGAATGGTGATAATACCCGGTTTTAAAAATGAAATTATAGAAATATGATCTTTCAGTATTCCCATTTCTCCCTCAAATGCAGGAACAACTACCTCATTAACATCCTCTTTTGATAAGAAGGATTTCTCTGGATTAACTATTTCTATTTTAAATTCATCACTCATTAAGCTGCTGCATCTTTGGACATTTTTTCAGCTTTTTCGATGGCTTCTTCAATGGTTCCAACCATATAAAATGCTGCTTCCGGAAGATGATCATATTCACCTTTGCAAATTGCATCAAAACCTTTAATCGTTGACTCTAAATCAACTAGTTTTCCTGGTGATCCTGTAAACACCTCAGCCACAAAGAAAGGTTGAGATAAAAACCTTTGAATTTTTCTAGCTCTTGCTACGACTAGTTTATCTTCCTCTGATAATTCATCCATACCTAAGATAGCTATAATATCTTGCAATGATTTATATGTTTGTAATATTTTTTGCACTTCACGAGCTACTCGATAATGCTCATCACCAACAATTCTAGGATCAAGAATTCTTGAAGTTGAGTCTAATGGGTCAACTGCAGGGTAAATACCTATTTCAGCTATTTGTCTAGAAAGTACAGTTGTTGCATCTAAATGAGCAAATGAGGTTGCTGGTGCAGGATCCGTTAAGTCATCAGCAGGCACATAAATTGCCTGTACTGATGTAATAGAGCCTTTATTGGTTGTAGTAATTCTCTCTTGTAAATTTCCCATATCAGTTGCTAATGTTGGCTGATATCCTACTGCAGAAGGTATTCTTCCTAATAATGCTGATACCTCAGAACCCGCTTGAGTAAACCTAAATATATTATCAACGAAAAATAGAACATCCTGTCCTTCTTGATCTCTAAAATATTCTGCTACAGTTAATCCTGTAAGTGCCACTCTTGCTCTTGCTCCCGGAGGTTCATTCATTTGTCCATAAACTAAAGCTGCCTTAGAACCAGGTCCTTCAGATTTTATTACACCTGACTCCATCATTTCATGATAAAGATCATTTCCTTCTCTAGTTCTTTCACCTACGCCCGCAAAAACTGAAAAGCCACCATGGGCTTTAGCAACATTGTTTATCAATTCCATGATTAAAACAGTTTTTCCAACACCCGCACCACCAAACAAACCTATCTTTCCTCCTTTTGCATATGGAGCTAAAAGATCAATAACTTTGATACCAGTTACAAGTATTTCTGTTTCTGTCGATTGATCGTTAAATTCTGGAGCTGGTCTATGGATTGGCCAATTTTCTTTTGTTTTTACTTCTCCTCTTTCGTCTATAGGCTCTCCAACAACATTTATAATTCTTCCTAAAGTTTCAGGTCCTACTGGTACTTTAATTGGAGCATTTGTATTTATTACCTCATCACCTCTTTTTAGTCCCTCGGTAGCATCCATTGCAATTGTTCTGGCAGTAGACTCTCCTAAGTGTTGAGCTACTTCAAGCACTAATCTATTATTTCCATTTTTACATTCTAAAGCTGTTAATATCTCTGGTAAATCACCTTCAAACTTTACATCAACAACTGCTCCTATAACTTGTGTTATTATTCCCTTGCTCATAATTATAAACTTTCTGCTCCTGATATTATCTCTATTAGTTCTTTTGTAATTGCTGCCTGACGACTTCTATTATATTCAATAGTAAGTTTATCAACCATTTCACCTGCGTTTCGAGTTGCATTATCCATTGCGCTCATTCTTGCACCCTGCTCACTAGCTGAATTTTCTAACATCGCTTTAAATATTTGCGTCGAAATATTTTTTGGTAATAAATTACTTAAAATTTCATCCTCATCTGGTTCAAATTCGTAGTTATCTTCAGAATTATTTTGATTATCACTTTTTGTATTTAACGGGATGATTTGTTGAGCCTGAGGTATTTGGGTTATTACGTTTTTAAATTGATTGTAAAAAATAGTACAAATATCAAATTCTTCTTTTTGAAACTTTTCAATTATAATTTTTCCAACTTTTTCTGCATCAAAGTAATTTGCGTTTTTTGAATTTTTAAAAGAAATATTCTCAATAATTTTATTTCCATATACTCTTTTTAACTGGTCGTTACCTTTAGAACCAACAGTAATAATCTTCAATTCCTTACCCTCTTTATTCAATTTAGCAAAATAACTTTTAGCTTTTTTAATTATATTCGCATTAAAACCACCACATAAACCTCTATCTGACGTCAGCACAACACAAAGATGAACTTGATCTTTCCCTGATCCAGATAGTAATTTCGGAGCTGTTTCTTTGTCAGAGATACCACTAGATAAATTTAAAATTATATTATTCATTTTTTCAGAATATGGCCTTCCTTTTTCCGCACTATCTTGAGCCCTTTTTAGTTTAGCTGCAGCTACCATTTTCATAGCTTTTGTAATTTTTTGTGTAGATTTTACACTTGTTATTCTTTTTTTTAGATCGTCTAAACTAGCCATAAATAAATCAAGATTTAAAATTTTTCTTAAGATTAGTAATTACATCAATTAAGCTTTTTTCTGTTGCCTCTTCTAATTTACCTGAGCTCTGAATAGACTCGATTAATTCTGGTTTATCAGATTTACATCTTTCAATGATCTTGTTTTCAAATTCAGCAATATCTTTTAAATCAATATCATCTAAATATCCTTTTACTCCACAAAATACAGATATAACCTGTTCAGCAACAGTCATTGGTGAGTATTGTTTCTGTTTTAATAACTCAGTTAATTTTGATCCTCTATTCAAAAGCTGTTGGGTTGAGGCATCTAAATCTGATCCAAATTGAGCAAAAGCTGCCATTTCTCTATATTGTGCTAATTCGAGTTTCATTGATCCTGATACTTTTTTCATAGCTTTTGTTTGTGCAGCTGATCCAACCCTGGAAACAGAGAGACCAACATTAATTGCTGGTCTTATACCTTGGTTAAATAACTCAGTTTCTAAAAAAATTTGTCCATCAGTAATTGAAATTACATTAGTTGGAATATAAGCAGAAACGTCTCCACCTTGAGTTTCAATGATCGGAAGAGCTGTTAACGAACCTCCGCCGTGATCATCACTTAATTTAGCAGCCCTTTCCAGTAATCTACTATGAAGATAAAATACATCACCTGGGTATGCCTCTCTACCTGGTGGTCTTCTTAAGATCAGTGACATTTGTCTGTAAGCAACCGCTTGCTTAGATAAATCATCATAAATAATCAGGGCATGCATTCCATTATCTCTAAAATATTCTCCCATTGCACATCCAGTGTAAGGAGCTAAAAATTGAAGTGGAGCTGAGTCAGATGCTGTTGCCGCGACTATAGTTGTATACTCCATCGCTCCAGCTTCTTCCAAAGTTTTTTGAATTTGTCTTACAGTTGATCTTTTTTGACCAACAGCAACATAAATACAATAAAGTTTTTGTTTTTCTTCGCCCGACTCATTAATTTTTTTTTGATTGATAATTGTATCAACTGCTACAGCAGTTTTACCTGTCTGACGATCTCCAATAATTAACTCACGTTGACCTCTTCCAATTGGTACAAGACTATCAATTGATTTTAGACCTGTTTGCATTGGTTCGCTAACAGATTGTCTTGGAATTATTCCTGGTGCCTTAACTTCAACTCTACTTTTTTTAATGCCTTTGTCCAAAGCACCTTTCCCGTCGATTGGATTTCCTAATCCATCTACCACTCTACCTAACAACTCTTTTCCGACAGGGGTATCTACAATGCTTCCAGTTCTTTTTACAACATCACCTTCTTTGATATTCCGGTCGTCACCAAAAATTACAACTCCAACATTTTCACTTTCTAAATTTAAAGCCATTCCTTTCGATCCATCAGAAAATTCAACCATTTCTCCTGCTTGAACATTATCAAGGCCATAAATTCTTGCTATACCATCACCTACAGACAATACCTGTCCAACCTCAGAAATTTCTGCTTTTTCTCCAAAATTTTTAATTTGTTCTTTTAATATTTTTGTAACTTCTGAAGGATTTATTTCCATTTATGCCTCTATCATTCTATTTTCAATTTGTTGTAATTTACTTTTTATTGATGTATCAATCATAGTACTTCCCACTTGAACGACCAAACCCCCAATTAAACTTTCGTCTTGTATATAGTTTAATTTTATTTGAGATTTGAAGTTATTTGATAATTCATCTGTAATTTTTTTAATCTCGTCTTGATTAAGTAATTTTGCAGATTTTATTTCTGCTTTTAATTCACCTCTTTTTTCTGAACATATTTCAATAAATCTTTTTAAAATTTGCTTTAGATAAAAAAATCTTCTTTTTAAGACCAAAAAATTTACAAAATTTTTAAAAAGGATTTCCAACTTAAAATTATCTGAAATCTTATTGATTACACTAGTCAAAACTTCTCTGTTTAATGTAGGATCTTTTATAAAATTTTTAAAATCTTTATTATTTGAAATTAAATTTAAAAAAGCTTTTGCATTTATTTCTACATTAACCAATGAGTTAGAATCTTTCGCTAACTCATACAAAGCTAAAGAATATCTATTAGCTGAAGTATCTGAAAATCCTTTATTTTTACTCAATTTTTACCCTTTAAATGAATATGATTAATTTAAAATCACGATTTAATTAGCACATGCCTTTATAGTCTTCAAGTAACACATTAGCTAAAAATTAGTTTTTTTGAGCGTTAATTAAAGCTAATTGGATCAACATCAACTGAAAGTTTTATTCCTGAGGCAAATTTATATTTTGGAATTATTGATGCTAAACTATTTTGTAATTTAAGAGTTTTAGCACCTCTTATAAGTAATCGCACACGATATTTGCTCTTTAATTTAAAGATAGGAGCGCTTACTGGACCTAAAATTTTTCCATTAATATTATTAGAAATGAATAGTTTGAATTTTAAAGCTTCTCTTTCTAATTCATTTTCCTTATTACCTGTCAAAATCAAAGAGATAAATCTTTGAAATGGAGGTAAATTATTTTTTTTTCTAATTTCTATTTCTTTATCAAGAAAAATTTCTGGATTTTTATTTGTAATATCATCAATCAATTTTGTATTAAAATTATAAGTTTGAAAATAAATAGTAGACGGACTTCCTGTTCTTCCAGCTCTACCTGATAACTGATGATATAATTGTAAATTTTTCTCTGCACTCCTTAAGTCGTGACCCATTAGTGATAAATCGATATCAACTACAACAATGCAATTCAAGTTTGGAAAATGAAAACCTTTGGAAATTAGTTGTGTTCCAACCAAAATTTCAATTTCATTGTTGATTATTTTTTCTAATTTTTCTTTTGAGCTTTTTTTATTCATTGTGTCACTAGAAAAAATTTCTATTTTTTTTGATGGAAAACTTTTTTTTACTTCTTCTGAGATCCTTTCAACACCGGGTCCACAAAATATAAATTCACAAAATCCTTCTTTAGAACATTCTCTTTTCAAAAAACTTTTAAATCCACAATAATGACACAATAAATTATTTTTATTTTTGTGATAAACTAAATTTATTGAGCAATTTGGACATGAAAAATTATTGAAACATTTTTTGCACAAAACACTTGGGGAAAATCCTCTTCTATTTAAAAAAAATAAAACTTGATCATTCTTTTTAAGGTGAAAATTTACTTTTTGAATTATCTCTTTAGAAAGCCAAGATTGTTTATCCATTTTAACATTATTCAAATTAATTATTTCATATTTAGGTAAAGAAGCATTTTGATATCTTCGAACAAGTTTTGAACAGGTGTATTTTTTTTTCTTTATATTTTCGTATGTTTCTATTGATGGAACAGAAGTGATTAAATTTATTGGAATATTTTCAAAAGATGCCCTAGAGACAGCCATATCTCGAGCATTAAATATTATCCCTTCATCTTGTTTGTAAGATTGATCATGCTCTTCATCAACTATTATTAACCCTAAATTTTTAAATGGTAAAAATAAAGATGATCTGGCCCCAATAACAACGCTTATTTCACCATTCGTAATTCCACTCCAAATAATTTCTTTGTTTTTTTTTGTTATACCAGAGTGCCAAATTGCTGCTTTGAAACCAAAAAATTCAAAAAATTTTTTTTCAAATTGATTGGTTAACCCAATCTCTGGCAACATTATTAATCCTTGATAACCTTTTTGCAGGATATGCTTTAAAGTTTCAAAATATACAATAGTTTTACCTGAACCAGTCGTTCCTTGTAAAACATGAACATTAAACTTTTTATTCATATTATTCATCTCCTTAAGCGACTCTTTTTGTTCTACATTCAATTCAAATGAATTTTTTTTTAACTTAAAAGAAAAATCTTTATAAAATTTATTATCAAGTTTTTTTACTGGTCTTCCACTCAATAAAGTTAATTTGAGCGCCATTCCTTTTGGAACAATATTATATTCTGAAAACCAGTTTAAAAAATTTATTGTTTTTTTTTTTAATTTTGGAATTTCTAACTTTCTGATAATCTTTTTTATCTTAAAAGATTTATTCTCATTTTTTTCAAAATTATCCCACACAACCCCAATAATTTTTGTCTTTCCAAAAGGAACCTCAACAAAGTCGCCGACGTTTAATTTTTGATCGCTTTTATAGGTAAAAGGATAGTTAAATATATTAGGTAAAAGAATCGGAAAATTCATATTTAGATAATATGAAAAATTATTAAGAGTGTATTGCTCTTTTATCTACAGATAAAGCCGCCTCTTTCACTGCTTCTGAAAAAGTAGGATGGGCATGACAAGTTCTTGCGATATCCTCGGAGCTAGCACCAAATTCCATAGCAATACCAATTTCTCCAATTAATTCACCAGCATGAGGTCCAATTAAGTGTGCGCCTAATACTTTATCAGTTTTTTCATCAGCAAGAATTTTTACAAAACCCTCTGTATCATCAATGGCTTTTGCTCTTGAGTTTGCCATAAATGAAAATTTTCCAATTTTATAGTTAATTTTAAGATCTTTTAATTGTTCCTCTGTTTTTCCAATAGATGCAACTTCAGGACTTGTATAAATCACACCAGGAATAGTATCATAGTTAACATGACCTGATTGACCTGCTATATTTTCTGCAACTGCAATTCCCTCATCCTCAGCTTTATGGGCTAACATAGGACCACTTATTACATCTCCTATCGCATAAATATTATTTTGGTTAGTTTTAAAATTTTTGTCTGTTTTTACTCTCTTTTTTTCATCTAATTCCACACCAATTTTTTGAAGATTTAGTCCCTCTGTATTTGGTTTTCGACCAACAGATATTAATACTACATCACATTCAAAATCCTTTTTGGTACCATTTTCGTTTAAAGTTGAAACAATTGCATTATTGTTATTCTTTTTAATTTTCTCTACTTTATGCTGCATATGAAAATTGATACCTTGTTTTTTTAAAATTTTCATAAACTCACTTGAAATCTCTTTATCCATACCTGGTGTGATATGATCTAGAAATTCGACTACATGGACTTCTGAACCAAGTCTAGACCATACAGATCCCATTTCTAAACCTATGTATCCTCCGCCAACTACGACCATTTTTTTGGGGACTTGTTCTAACTTAAGTGCTCCAGTGGATGAAACAATTACTTTTTCATCAATTTCAATTCCTGGTAATGATACTGGAACTGAACCAGTGGCAATTATAGTATTTTCAGTTTGTATAATTGTCTCTTTATTATTGTTATCTTTGATTACAATATCATTTTTAGATTTAAAACTTCCAGTGCCTTTAAAATAGGTGACTTTATTTTTTTTAAGAAGAAACTCCACCCCTTTAGTCAAAATCGTAACAGCTTTATCCTTATTCTTCATCATTTTTGACAAGTTTAATTTAACCTCACCAATTTCAATTCCTTTATTTGATAGACTTTGTGCGTTATGAAACTCCTCAGATAAATTTAATAAACTTTTAGAAGGAATACATCCAACATTCAAACAAGTACCACCTAGTGAACCTCTAGATTCTATACATGCAGTTTTAAGGCCTAATTGTGCCAATCTTATTGCACAAACATAACCACCGGGTCCTCCACCAATTACTACTGCTTGAAATTTATCTGTCATTTAAATATCCAAAAATAGCCTTCTTGGTTCCTCTAAATTTTCCTTTATCATTTTTAAAAAGGAAACAGACTCTTTACCATCAACAATTCTATGATCATATGATAATGCCAAGTACATTATGGGTCTGATCTTAATTTCTCCATCAACTACGATAGGTCTATCAACTATATTGTGCATACCTAGGACACCTGATTGTGGAAGATTAAGAATAGGAGTTGAAAGCATTGAACCATAAACACCACCATTACTGATAGTGAAAGTTCCCCCTTGAAGATCTTCAATAGTAAGTTTTCCATTTTTTGCTTTTTCAGAGATATCTTTGATATTTTTCTCAATATCAGCAAAAGATAATTCATCTGCATTTTTTAGAACTGGAACTACCAATCCTTTTTCAGTGCCAACTGCAAAACTTATATTATAATAATTTTTATAAACAATTGTATCACCTTCAATTTCAGCGTTTATCGCTGGGAAATTTTTTAATGCTACTATACTTGCCTTAACGAAAAAAGACATGAATCCCAATTTTACACCATAGCGATTTTGAAAATCATCTTGATTTTCTTTTCTCATTGCCATCACATTTGACATATCAACTTCATTAAATGTTGTCAGTAAGGCTGCATTATCCTGTGCTTGTTTTAATCTCTTAGCAATAGTTTGTCTTAATCTGGTCATTTTAATTCTCTCTTCTTGACCATATTTTATTTTTCTTTCAGATGGAGGAGGATTAACACCCATTAAATTTATTAGATCGCCTTTTAAAACTCTGCCATCTTTTCCTGAACCTTTGACAGAGCTGATATCTATTTTATTTTCAGCTACAATTTTTCTTACTGCTGGAGATAAAGTTTCATCAATTTTTATTTCAGCTTCTACTTTTAAAGGTTCCACCTCTTTAGTAAGAACTAATGGTTTCTCCTCTTCAACATTACCTTGAAAAACTTCCATCTCCTCATCTTTATCATCTTCATCTATCAAATTTTCCTTATCAACTTTCACAGTGGGTTGTATCTTTTTAATTTCCTGATTTTCTTTAGATTTAGTCTCACTCTCGGAAACAGATCCTAAATCAGCACCAACTTCAACGACCGATCCATTTTTTGAATTTATTTTTGTAAGAACACCAGATACTGGAGAAGGAACCTCTAAATTTACTTTGTCTGTTTCTAGTTCAACAAGTGGTTCATCAGCTTCAACAGAGTCACCCTCATTTTTTAACCACTTAGAGACAGTGGCCTCTGTGATACTTTCCCCAAGAACTGGAACTAATATCTTTTCACTCATTAATATTTATTCAAAAACTTTCTTTATAATTTCTTGTTGTTGAGAAACGTGTCTCTTGGCATATCCTGTTGCAGGTGATGCATCTGGACTTCTTCCAATATAAGAAATCATACTATTCTTAGCCTTTATATTATCTAATGTCCATTGGATATAATCTCTGACTGAAAACCAAGCACCCATATTTTTAGGTTCTTCTTGACACCAATAAAATTTTGCATTTTTTGCATATGGTTTGAGCTCATTAGCAAGTGCTTTTGCAGGAAAAGGGTAGAGTTGTTCAATCCTATATAACACTACGTTGTTTTTTTTTATTTTTTCTCTTGCTTCAAGTAAATCAAAGTAAACTTTTCCAGAACAAAGAATCACTTTTTCAATTTTTTTCGGTTTTTTTAGTTTGATAAATCCTTTTACTTTTGGATCAATAGCATGATCCCATAAAACTCTATGAAATGAATTTTTTTTACTAAAATCATCCAAATTAGAAACACAATGTTTATGACGTAATAAAGATTTAGGTGTCATAATAATTAATGGTTTTCTAAAGTCTCTATGCATTTGTCTCCTTAAAGCATGGAAATAATTTGCAGGAGTTGTGCAATTCATGACTTGCATATTATCATTTGAGCATAATTGTAAAAACCTTTCTAACCTAGCTGATGAATGTTCAGGTCCTTGACCCTCATATCCATGTGGCAACAACATTACTAGACCAGAGGCTCTTGACCATTTTCGTTCACCAGAAGCTATGAATTGATCGATAACTACTTGCGCACCATTAGCAAAATCTCCAAATTGAGCCTCCCAGATAGTAAGAGTATTAGGTTCAACTAAACTATATCCATATTCAAATCCTAGAACAGCTAATTCCGATAAAAAACTATCTACTATTTCAAAATTTTTTTGTTTATTTGAAATATTATTCAAAGGGATATATCTCGAATTATCTATTTGATTTCTTAAAACAGAATGTCTTTGACTAAATGTACCTCTTCCCGAATCTTGACCTACAAGTCTTACTGGATAACCTTCCTCCAATAATGAACCAAAAGCTAATGACTCCGCAGTAGACCAATCTATGCCTTTACCATTAGAAACTGAAACTTTACGATTTTCTAAAATTTTTGTAATTGTTTTGTGAATGTTTATTTCAGTCGGTATTGTATTTATTTTATCAGAAATATTTCTTAATTTTTTAGTGTCAGAGCCTGTAACTCCTCTTTTGTCTTTTCCTCGCTCTGGTCTATATCTTGACCATGTCCCCTCAAACCACTCTATTTTTGGTTTATAATTTTTTGCATTTTTAAATTGGTCATCTAATAGATCTTTAAATTTTTTAATGGAATTATTTAAATAATCATTTGTAATTGATCCTTCGCTTACCAGTTTTTCACCATAAACTTTGATAGTTGAAGGATGGGATCTTATCTTTTTATACATTAAAGGCTGAGTGAATGAAGGCTCGTCTCCCTCATTATGTCCAAATCTTCTATAACAAATCAAATCAATGACAACGTCTCTATTAAATTTTAATCTAAAGTCTGTTGCAATTCTTGCTGCATAAACAACTGCCTCTGGATCATCACCATTCACATGAATAATCGGTGCCTCAACCATTTTTGCTATATCAGAAGGATATGGCGAAGATCTTGCAAATCTTGGGCTTGTTGTAAAACCTATTTGGTTGTTTACTATAATATGAATTGTGCCACCTGTATTATGTCCTGGAAGACCAGACATTGCAAAACATTCAGCTACCACTCCTTGTCCAGCGAAGGCTGCATCTCCATGAATAAGAATCGGAATTACTTTTTTTCTCTCTTTATCTTTATGAAAAAATTGTTTTGCTCTAGTTTGACCTAAAACGACTGGATTGACTGCTTCTAAATGTGAAGGATTATCTGTCAAACTCACATGAACTGAATTTCCATCAAACTCTCTATTAGATGAAGCACCTAAATGATATTTAACATCTCCAGTATCATCTTTAGACTTTGAACTTATTTCTCCTGCAAACTCATTAAATATTCTTTTGTAAGATTTTTGAAGAACATTAGCTAATACATTTAGTCGACCTCTATGAGACATCCCGATTTTAACTTCTTTAATATTTGACTGACCACCAATTTTAATTATTTGTTCAAGTGCAGGAATTAAGCTTTCACCGCCATCAAGACCAAATCTTTTAGTCCCAACATATTTTGTATGAAGAAATTTTTCAAAACCCTCAGCTTGAATCAGTTTGTTAAGAATTGCCTCTTTACCATTTTGTGTAAAATTAAAATCATCTGCCTTTTCAACACGATCTCTAAACCACTTTCTCTCAGTAGGATTTGAAATATGCATATATTCATAACCTAAAGAACCACAATACTTTTCTTTTAAGAATTTTAATATTTCATTAATATTTGAGTATTGCTTATTAGTGACATTGTCTAAGAAAATTTTCTTTTGATAATCTTCTTTTTTAAATCCATAAGACTCTGGATGAAGTTCCTCTAAATAATCTGATTTTAACAATCCTAATGGATCAAGCTTTGCAATTAGATGACCCCTTTGTCTATACGACCTAATCATCGCTACAGCTTTAATTGAATTTGTATTTGATTTAATTATATCATCATTATTTTGTTCTGTGGTTTGATTTTCAAAATTTTCCTTTTTATTTATTGAAACTTTCTTAGAAGGACTCCACGAAGGACCATTGATTTCATTTACAATTATATCGTCTTCATCTCCAACTTCTTTAAAATATTTTCTCCAGCTATCAGGTAATTCAGGGTCGTTGTTTACAAATTTTAAGTACATTTCTTCGATGAAAGCGCTGTTTGATTTATTGAGAAAGGCTGTTTTTTTAAATTCTAAATTTTTAGAGGAAGACATTATGTTTACTCAATATAAACTGACTAAGAAATTTTTCAATCAGACAATTTATCGAACAGTGTTTTTCCAATTTTGGACGGAGAATTCGCCATTGTTATTCCACAATCTTCCATCTTTTTAATCTTATCTTTAGCGCCACCTTTGCCCCCAGAAATAATTGCACCAGCATGGCCCATTCTACGACCTGGTGGTGCTGTAATACCCGCTATAAAGCCAACAATTGGTTTTTTTATTTTGTGATTTTGAATAAATTCTGCTGCTTCTTCCTCAGCTGTACCTCCGATTTCTCCTATCATTAAAATAGACTCTGTTTCATCATCATTTAAAAATAAATCTAAACAATCAATAAAATTGGTGCCATTTATTGGATCTCCACCAATACCTATACAAGTAGATTGACCTAATCCATTTTCTGTAGTTTGAGCAACTGCCTCATAGGTTAAAGTCCCAGATCTAGAGACAATACCAACTGAACCTTTTTTGTGGATATTGCCTGGCATAATACCAATTTTACATTCATCAGGAGTTATTATTCCTGGACAATTAGGTCCAATTAATCTTGAATTTGATTTTAGTAATTTCTGTTTAACTCTCAACATATCTTGAATTGGGATTCCTTCAGTAATGCAAACAATTAACTCGATTGATGCCTCTATTGCCTCAATGATTGCTGCAGCAGCAAACTTCGCTGGCACATATATCATCGTGGCGTTGGCACCCTCAGAGTTTTTAGCCTCTTTAACTGTATTAAAAACTGGTAATCCTAAATGTTTTTGTCCTCCTTTTTTAGGAGTGACTCCACCTACTAATTTTGTTCCATATTTAATTGCTTGCTCAGAGTGAAATGTTCCATGTGAACCAGTAAAACCCTGACAAATTAACCTAGTTTCTTTATTTACAAGAACTGACATTATTTTATGGCCTTAACAATTTTATTTGCTGCATCATCTAAATTTTCAGCAGAGATAAGTTTTAATCCAGAATTGTCTAATATAGTTTTTCCTTCTTTAAAATTTGTGCCAGCTAATCTCACTACCAAAGGAACATTAATATTGACTTCTTTTGCTGCATCAACCACACCTTGGGCAAGAACATCACACCTCATGATGCCACCAAAAATATTGATTAAAATACCTTTAACATTTTTATCTGATAAAATTATTTTAAAGGCTGCAGAAACTTTCTCCTTTGACGCTCCTCCACCAACATCTAGAAAATTCGCTGGCTCTTCTCCGTAAAACTTTATTATATCCATTGTAGCCATTGCTAAACCTGCTCCATTTACCATACAACCAATACTTCCATCTAATTTTATATAAGCTAAATCGTGTTTACTAGCGTCGATCTCTATAGGGTCTTCCTCATTTAGATCTCTAAGATTTAAAATCTCTGGATGTCTAAATAAAGCATTGCTGTCAAAATTTATTTTTGCGTCTAGACATACAATCTTTTTTTCTTTTGTTAAAATTAATGGATTAACTTCAACCATATTTGCGTCCGTTTTAACAAACATTTTATAAATAGATTTAATCAAAGAAATAGCCTCCATTTTTGAACTATCCTCAAGATCGAAAATTTTGATTATCTTTTCACACTCTGCATCAGAAATTTCTTCTGTAAAATCAACTTTGGTAGTCAAAATTTTGTCTGGGGATTTTGCTGCTACCTCTTCAATATCCATCCCTCCCTCATTGCTAGAAATAAATGCAATTTTAGATGTGGCTCTATCAATTAAACATGATAAATAAAATTCTTTCTCTACTTTAGAGGAAGTTTCAACATAAAGTCTTTTTACTTCTCTACCTTCTGGCCCAGTTTGATGCGTGATTAATTTTTTTCCAAGAAGTTCATTGGCCGATTTTTCTAATTCATCTAAATTACTTAAGATTTTTACTCCTCCCGCTTTCCCTCTTCCACCTGCATGGATTTGTGCTTTTAAGACATATTTATCAGTTTTTAGTTTTTTACATTTTTCAATTAAATCTTTAACAGTAAACGCAAAAACTCCCTCTGGGACAACTACACCAAACTCTTTTAAGATTTGTTTAGCTTGGTGTTCGTGAATATTCATTTTTTAGCTAAATCAGGATCGATTTTAGAAGCCGCTTCCCATAGTTTTTTTACCGCTTCAACTGAATGTAAAAATTCAGACTTTTCTTTTTCATCTAAGTTAACATCTTCTATTTTTTCAACTCCACTTTTTCCAATGATAATTGGCACCCCAGCATAAATATCTTTTATTCCATACTCACCATTTAATTGAGCTGCACACGGAAGCATTTTTTTTTCATCATTGAGATAAGCTTTAGCCATTTCAATTCCGGCGGCTGCAGGTGCATAAAAGGCAGAACCCTTTTCTAAAAATTTTACTATTTCAGCTCCGCCATCTCGAGTTCGTTGATTTATTTCTTCTAATCTTTCTTTTGAAATTTTTCCGTCATTAACCAAATCTAATAAAGGTTTTCCGGATACTTTGGTAAATCTTGGAAGGGGAACCATTGTATCTCCATGTCCTCCCATAACCATCGCGTCTATCTCTTTTACTGGTACATCAAATTCTAAAGATAAAAATAATTTGAATCTCGAGCTATCTAAAATACCGGCCATTCCAACAACTTTGTTAGATGGTAAACCTGAAAATTTTTGGAATGCCATTACCATTACATCAAGTGGATTAGTTATACAAATTACAAAGGCATCAGGAGCATTTTCTTTTACTCCATTTGCAACTTGTTTAATTATCTTTAAGTTAATACCTAATAAATCATCTCTACTCATACCAGGTTTTCTTGGAACTCCAGCAGTAATTATTACTACATCTGATCCCTCAATATCTTTGTAATTATCGGTCCCAGAAAATTTCACATTAAATCCATCTACAGATGAGGACTGGGCGATATCCAAAGCTTTCCCTTTGGCAATTCCACTTGCTACATCGAATAAAACTACTTCATCAACCAATTCTTTTGTTCCTATTAAGTGAGCTAATGTTCCTCCAATTTGACCTGCACCAATTAATGATATTTTACTATTTTTTTTTGTCATTTTTTTTATTTCATTGTAGGCATCACAAATTCTGCATTTGACCTGATGCCTGAGGGCCATCTTGAAGTTATTGTTTTTAATTTTGTATAAAATTTTATACCCTCCATACCATGCATTGCACTATCTCCAAATAAAGATCTTTTCCATCCACCAAAACTGTGAAAGGCCATTGGTACAGGAATTGGCACATTAATACCTACCATTCCAACCTGAATCTTACTCGCAAAAGTTCTTCCAGCATCTCCATCTCTTGTGTAAATGCTCACCCCATTTCCATATTCATGATCATTTATTAAATTTGCTGCATCTTCAAAAGTTTTTACTCGAACCACAGATAATACTGGTCCAAATATTTCCTCTTTATAAATTCTCATTTCCTTTTTAACATGGTCGAATAAACAGCCACCAATATAAAAACCATTTTCATATCCTTGTAATTTTAGGCTTCTACCGTCTACAACAAGCTTAGCTCCCTCTTTTACTCCTAAATCTACATATCCTCTTACTTTTTCTAAATGCTCTTTTGTTACTAAAGGTCCCATTTCAGAATTTTTATCCATTCCTGGTCCTACTTTTAAAGCTTCTGCTTTTTTTGAAAGTCTTGAAACAAGTTCATCACCTATATCTCCAACTGCTACCGCAACTGATTGTGCCATACATCTTTCTCCTGCAGACCCATATGCAGCTCCCATTAAACCATTTACCGCACCATCTAAATCACAATCAGGCATTACTACCAAATGATTTTTAGCACCCCCTAAAGCTTGAACTCTTTTTTCATTCTTGGCTGAATTCTCATAAATATATTTTGCAATTGGAGTAGAACCAACAAAACTTACTGCCTTTATATCTGGGTTTGTTAAAATAGCATCAACAGCCTCTTTATCTCCATTGATCACATTAAAAACGCCATCGGGTAAACCTGCTTCTTTTAAAAGTTCAGCTAATTTAATGGAACAAGAGGGATCTTTTTCAGATGGCTTCAATATGAAAGTATTTCCACAAGCAATTGCAATTGGAAACATCCACATCGGTACCATTGCTGGGAAATTAAAAGGTGTAATACCCGCAACTACACCTAATGGCTGTCGCATAGACCAGCTATCAACATTTGTGCCAACATTTTCTGAAAATTCACCTTTCAGCAAATGAGGAATACCACAAGCAAATTCAACAACTTCTAAGCCCCGAGTTAGTGAACCTTTTGCGTCCTCATAAACCTTTCCATGTTCATTCACAATTAGTTGTGTGAGTTCATCTGAATTTTTTTCAATAAGTTCCTTGAATTTAAACATGACTCTAGCTCTCACTAAAGAAGGTTTTACTGACCATTCTTGAAAAGCTTTTTTTGCAACTTCTACCGCACTATCCAAATCTTTTTTAGATGCGATTCTTACTTCTTTTTCTTGATCACCAGTTGCTGGATTAAAAACTTTACCCTTTTTATTTGATGTTCCGGGAATTATTTTTCCACCTACAAAATGTTCAATTAATTTCATGAATAGGATCTTTTAGATTAAAAATTGTTATTAGTCTATTGTTTAAATATTAGCTGTTGCTAACATTTTTTTTATTTCAGCAATTGCTTTTGCAGGATTTAAACCTTTTGGACAAGCGCTAGTACAGTTTAAAATTGTGTGACACCTATAAAGTTTAAGTTCATCTGCCACCTTTTTTAATCTTGAATTTCTCTCTTCATCTCTACTATCTATGATCCATCGATAGGCTTGTAAAAGTACTGCTGGTCCTAGATATTTATCACCATTCCACCAATAACTTGGGCAAGAAGTTGAACAACACGCACACATTATACATTCATATGCGCCATCTAGTTTAGCTCTATCTTCTTTAGATTGAAAAATTTCTTTAGTTTCTGACTTTGAATTTGATTTTAACCATGGCTCAATTGATTGATACTGTTTATATAAACCATCCAAGTCGCCTATTAGATCTTTTTTGACTTTAAGGTGTGGTAATGGATAAATATTGATATCACCATCTATTTCTTTGTGGGGAGTTGTACAGGCAAGGCCATTTTTTCCATCCATATTCATCGCACAAGAACCACAAACTCCATGAGCACAAGATCTTCTATAAGCCAAAGTCGGATCTATTTCATTTTTAATTTTATTTAAAATATCTAAAACTTTTGAGGGACAATTATCCATATCAACTTCATAGGTATCTATTCTAGGATTTTCCTCTGTAGACGGGTCCCATCTATAAACATTTACTTTTCTAAGATTTTTTGAACCAGTTTTATCCTTAAAATATTTACCTTTTTTTACTTTTGAATTGTCAGGTAAACCTATTTGAGCCATCAATAAACTCTTTCCTGAGGTGGAAAATATTGCACTTCATTAGTCAATGTTGATTTGTGAACTTCTCTATAACTAATTTTTGTATCTTTTCCGTCACACCAAGCAAGAGTATGTTGCATAAATTTATTATCATCTCTTTTTGGAAAGTCTTCTCTCGCATGTGCTCCTCGACTTTCCTTTCTGTTATAGGCTGAATCAACTGTTACTACAGCTTGTCTTATTAAATTATCAAATTCTAAAGTTTCAACTAAATCAGTATTAAAAATTAAAGATTTATCTTTAACTGATAAAGAGTCTAGCCCATCATAAGTTTTTCTTATTTCATTAACACCTTCTTTAAGAGTTTTTTCAGTTCTAAAAACAGCACACTTGGACTGCATAGTTTTCTGCATTGATAACCTTAGCTCAGCTGTTCCAATGTCACCCTGTGAATTTCTTATTTTGTCAAAACGATCTAAGCATTTTTGGGTTTCTGTTTCACTGATTTCCTCGTGTGGGGTTCCTGGTTTTATTAGCTCTGCTGCACGTTTGGCAGCTGCTCTACCAAAAACAACTAAATCAATTAATGAGTTTGAACCAAGTCTGTTTGCTCCATGAACTGAAACACACGCTGCTTCACCTATTGCCATTAAACCTGGAACAGTTTTTTCTGAACCATTTACAGTTAATACTTCTGCTTTATAATTTGTTGGAATTCCACCCATATTATAATGAACTGTTGGAACAACTGGAATTGGTTCTTTGGTAACATCTACATTAGCAAATAATCTTGCAGCATCAGTTATACCAGGTAATCTACTTTCGATAATATCCTTATCTAAGTGACTTAAATTAAGATGAACATGATCTTGATCTTCTCCAACTCCTCTTCCTTCATTAATCTCAATTGACATCGATCTACTCACAACATCTCTTGATGCTAAATCTTTCGCTTTAGGGGCATATCTTTCCATAAATCTTTCACCCTTAGAATTTGTAAGATATCCTCCTTCACCTCTTGCGCCCTCTGTGATCAATGTGCCATGACCATAAATTCCTGTTGGATGAAATTGAACAAATTCCATATCTTGCAATGGTAAACCTGCTCTTAATACCATCGCATTACCATCACCCGTACAAGTATGGGCTGATGTTGCAGAATAATATACTTTTCCATAACCACCTGTTGCGATTATAACAGTGTGAGCTCTAAATCTATGAATAGTTCCATCATTTAAATTCCAAGCAATAAGACCTTTGCAAGCTCCATCTTTCATTAATAAATCTAATGCAAAATACTCAATAAAAAATTCTGTTTTATGTTTTAAAGCTTGTCCATATAAAGTATGTAAAATTGCATGACCTGTTCTATCAGCGGCTGCACAAGTTCTTTGTACAATTCCATTGCCGTAATTTTTGGTCATACCACCAAATGGTCTTTGATAAATTTTTCCATCTTCAGTTCTGCTAAATGGAACACCATATTTTTCTAGCTCTATTACAGCCTTCGGTGCCTCCTTACAGAGATATTCAATACTATCCTGATCACCTAACCAATCAGCTCCTTTAACTGTGTCGTACATATGCCAACGCCAATCATCCTCACCCATATTTCCTAAAGCAGCGGAAATACCACCTTGCGCTGCAGAGGTGTGACTTCTAGTTGGAAAGACTTTTGAAATACAAGCTGTTTTTAAACCAGCCTCACTTAAACCAACCGCGGCCCTTAGACCAGAACCACCTGCTCCCAAGACTACCACATCGTATTCATGATCGATTATTTTGTAAGAACTCATAAGTTAATTAATAATATAATTGTAATTAATGGAATTACCACAGCTGATACGTACAAAAAACCATTTGCGACATTTTTGATTTTATAATCTTTTATATAATCCTCAAAAACCTCACTAATACTTAATGCTGAAAAGAAATATGCAGTAATAATAAATAAACTAAATAAAAACTTAGATAATGGATTCGTAAAAAATTCCAATACTTCTGAATAACTCTGATCATAAATACTAATAAAACTTAGAATAAACCAGGCCATTAATGGAACTAATATTGCTCCACTTATTTTTAAAAAAATCCATTTTTTTGTTGCAGCAATCATTTTAAAATAAATTTTTTCCAATCAAATATAAAATTATAGTTAAAAAGATTGATCCTATAATTACTAAAAGACCAGTTATTTTAGTTGTCTTAAGTTCAAATCCATAACCTAAATCCATTATCAAATGTCTTATCTCACTTAAAATTTGAAAACAAAAAGACCATGTCAAACCTAAAGTAATAAATTTTCCAATTTGAGAATTTAATAGTAAATTAACAGCCTCATAACTATTTTCACCTAATAATAATAAAGATGCCCACAAACAAATTAACGTTATTCCAATTATATTTATTATGCCCGTAATTCTGTGTGAAATGGATACTAAAGACGAAATATGCCATTTATAAACTTGTATGTGAGGAGATAATGGTTTTTTATTTTCCATGGTAATTGTTTTTAATTACTGTTTCTGCAATTTCTACTGCATTCAAAGCCGCGCCTCTCAAAAGATTATCTGAAACAATCCATAAATTTAATCCATTTTTAATTGTTTTATCTTCTCTTATCCTTGAAATAAAAGTTTCATCCATTCCCTCTGCTTCAATTGGAGTTGAATAGCCGCCATCATTTCTTTCATCAACAACTTTACAACCTTCAAAATTATTCAAAGCATCTCTTACCTTTTCCAGAGTAAAAGGTTTTTCAAATTGTAAGTTGACTGACTCAGAATGAGAAACAGAGATTGGTAATCTCACACATGTTGCTGTTAAATCAATTTTGGTATCTAAAATTTTTTTAGTTTCGTTCATCATTTTTAACTCTTCCTTAGTATAACCATCATCTGCAAATTGATCGATATGAGGGATGGCATTAAAAGCTATTTGTTTTGTAAAATTTTTAGATGATACTTTTTTACCATCTAAAACTAGTTTAGTTTGCTCAATAAGTTCATCCATGGGAGCTTTTCCACCTCCAGAAACTGATTGATAAGTAGACACGACAATTCTTTTGATAATAAATAGATCGTGTAAAGGTTTAAGAGCAATCACTAATTGAGCTGTTGAACAATTCGGATTTGCAACAATATTTTTTTTAATTTTTTTTAGATCATCTGAATTTACTTGTGGAACTATCAAAGGTACGTCTGGATCCATTCTAAAAAAACTAGAGTTATCAATTACCAAGCAATTTTTGGCTGCTCTTTCAGCAAATTTTTCAGAAATTTTTCCACCAGCTGCAAAAAAAGCGATATTAACTTTTGAGAAATCAAAATTTTCTAAATCAAGGACATCCATTTCCTTACCTCTAAAACCAATTTTTTTTCCAACACTTTTTGAGGACGCAACTAAATATAAATTATCTACAGAAAATTCTTTTCTCTCCAAAATTTCCAATGTTTTTCTACCAACATTTCCTGTTGCTCCTATAATTGCAATATTCATGATCTAAGTTTTATACTAGATGAAAGGTAAATCGCAAACTTTAAGAGCTAAAGAATTTCCATCAATTTCTATTGTTCCGGACGAAGATGCTTTGCAATATGGTTCTTTTATCATTGCAATACCAATAACTTTTTTAAAATGAGGCGAGTAACAAGCGGATCTTAGTTCTCCAATTATATTTCCATCATTATTTTTGATGTTTAAAGAATTAGTTAAAAGAATCTTGGTTAAATCTATCTGAACACCCATTAGCTTTCTATCAATTCCTTTTTCTTTAATTTTTTTAAGTTTATCTTTACCTAAAAAGTTTATATCGGTCTCTAAATCAATATATTTATCAAAACCACATTGAAATGGATTGTCATTGTTATCAAAATCATTCCCATAAGAAAGCAAACCACTCTCAATCCTTTCGATTAAATTTGGACATCCAGGTCTTACATTGAATTCTTCACCAATTTCAAAAAGATGATCGTATAACTTCAAACCTGAGTCGGTGTTTTCAACATAAATTTCAAAACCACCTTGTTTTGACCAACCAGATCTAGCTATTAAATGTTTTGCCCCATTAAAAGTGAAATAATCAAATCCAAAAAATTTTAACTCTTTTATTTTTTCACCAAAAACTTTTTCCATTAAATCAAAAGATTTAGGACCTTGAACTGCTAAGATATCTACGATTGGTTCAAAAATTTTAACATCAAATTTATTTCCTGAAGCAAGACCTTTTGCAAAAAAAATTACATCAGAGTCAGCAATTGATATCCACCATCTATCTTCAGCTAATTTTAAAATAACAGGATCATTTACCAAATTTCCATTTTCATCGATTAAAGGACAATAATAACATCTTCCTACTTTGGATTTCGATAAATCTCTACAAGTCATGAGTTGTACAAGTTTTGCAGCATCTTTGCCTGAAATTTCAACCTGTCTTTCTGCAGCTACATCCCAAATTTGAACATTCTTTTTTAAATGATCACAAGACTCTTCCAAGGAACCGAAAGCTGCTGGTAAAAGCATATGATTATAAACAGTATAAGCGGTAACACCTTGTTTCTCTATTCTAGAAGTATAGGGTGTACTTCTAACTCTTCTTGATTTTGCTATCGGATAACTTTTCATTTAATTAAAAATTCTAAAATCTTTTCTCTCATTTCAAATGCTTTTTCAATCATTATCATATGACCACAACCTTTAATTACATGAGTAGATGAGTTTTTTACTAAATTTGAAAATTTTTTCCCTGCATCTAAATTGATCATTTTATCTAACTCTCCGAAAATAAGTAATGTGGGAAGATCTAAAACTTTTGTTGCCTTTAACCCATTTGAGTAGTTATTACACGCATTTAAATCAACTGCTAAAATTTCACTAATATCTCTTGGGGACTGAATTATTTTTTCTACTGGATTACCACCAATAAATTTTTTTGAGCCTTCATAACCCCATTTCATCATTAATTTTACAGCATCAGAGTCACCATTATTTGCAAGTTCTATTAAATCAGGATGAACTGGCATTTTATTTGAGCCGCCAACTAAAACTATTTTATTTAACCTGCTTTTATATTTAAAAGCATATTCAAGTATTTCTAAACATCCTTGAGAATGACCAACTAAAATCAAATTTTTTAATTGCAATTTTTTAAATACACTTTCTAGCCAATCAGCAATTTTTTCTATGGTATCTAAACATGGTCCATCTGAATTTCCATGACCAGGAAGATCGATAGACAATACATTGAAATTCTTATTCGAAAAAAATTGTTCAGTTAATGACCAAACTATGTGTGAAAGGCCACTTCCATGAAGAAATACTATTGTTTGTTTTTTTGGATCTATGCCTTGGCCTGCATCAGATGCATGAATAGTTTTATTTTCTATTTCAAATATCAATCAATTACCTAAAATTTTTTTCTCAATTCAAATTTTTGAATTTTTCCTGTCGATGTTTTAGGTAGTTCACAAAAAACAACTTGTTTTGGCACTTTGAAACCTGCGAGGGTTTCTTTACAAAAACTAATTAATTCTTTCTCGGTTGTTGGTTTATCCTTTACCATCTCAATAAATGCACAAGGTACCTCTCCCCATTTTTCATCTGGTTTAGCTACAACGGCTGCAATAGATACTGAGGGATGTTTTGCAAGAGTATTTTCTATTTCTATAGAGGATATGTTTTCACCTCCAGAAATTATAATATCTTTAGACCTATCCTGGATTTTTACATATCCATCTGGATGCATGACAGCTAAGTCACCAGAATGAAACCAACCACCAGCCATTGCTTTATTTGTAGCATCCTTATCCTTAAAATAACCCTTCATGACTACATTTCCTTTAATCATTATTTCACCAATCGTCTTTCCATCTTTTGGAACTTCAGTCATTGTTTCTGGATCCATCACAGCAATCCCTTCTGTATTTGGATATCTAACTCCTTGTCTTGCTTTAATTTCGTTCTGTTTTTCCTCATCGAAGTCATTCCAAGCATCATTCCAAGCACATTGAGTTACATGTCCATAAGTTTCGGTTAATCCATAAACATGCATAACTTCAAAACCAAGTTCTTTCATTTTTTTGAAAATTATACTTGGCGGTGGGGCTCCTGCAGTAAGGACGTATACTTTTTGCTTTAATTTTTTTCTATCAGACTCTGGTGCACCAGTTATCATATTTAGTACAATAGGCGCTCCACCAAAGTGAGTAACATTATGTTTGTCTATTAATTCAAATATTTTTTTTACATCTATATTTCTTAGACAAATTGTTCTTCCATTTAACATGGGTATAGTCCAAGGATAACCCCATCCATTACAATGGAACATTGGGACGATAGTTAAAAAATTAAGTCTGTTTGGCATGTTCCAGGCAACTGCACTACCCGTGGACATTAAATATGATCCCCGATGATGGTAAACAACGCCTTTAGGGTTTCCGGTAGTTCCAGATGTATAGCTCAATGATATTGCTTGCCACTCGTCATCTGGCATTTTCCAATCAAAATTTTCATCACCAGTATTTAAAAAATTTTCGTATTCTAGATCGCCAATTTTTTCACACTTTGATTGGTCTGCAAATTTATCAACTATATCAATAATTGTGATTTTCTTTTTTAAAGTGCTTAACGCTTTTTTAACTTCTATGTGTAATTGTCTATCAACAACAAGAACTTTAGCATCACTATGTTCTAAAATATAAGCAATAGTTTTAGCATCTAATCTTATGTTAATTGTATTTAATACTGCACCAGACATAGGAACAGAGTAATGTCCCTCAAAAATTTCAGGTGTGTTGAAAGCTAAAAATGAGACAGTATCTCCTTTTTTAATTCCAATTTTATTAAGGGCGCTTGCAAATTTAATGGTACGTTTGTAAACATCAGCCCAGGTATATTTACGATCTTCATAGATAATTGCTTCATAATCAGGATAAATCTCTTTTGCTCTCTTCAAAAAAGTCAAAGGAGTTAAAGGAACATAATTTGCACTATTTTTATTTAAATTAGTATCGTAATGACTCATTTAATTGAATTTAAAATTCATAATATTGGAGCTTCCAGAAATTGCTGATTTGTAATGTTGTTCAGCTCTTGGTAGAACTTTATCAAAATAAAACCTAGCAGTATCAATTTTGTCATCATAAAAATTTTTATTTTCATTATAATCTTTAAAACTTACCTCTAGTACTTTTATCCATGCATAAGCAATCGAAACAAATCCGAGAGTTTTAAGATAATCATTAGCAGCAGCACTTACATCATCTTTATCTGTTTTAGATTTCTCAATCATCCAATCACTAAATTTTTTTAATATATCTAAATAATTATTAAAATCTGAGATGAATGGTCTTATTTTTTCGTTGTTAGAATTACATTCATTTTTAACCTGATCTAAAAATTTATTAATTACATTCCCGTTCTTATTTGATAATTTTCTAAAAACTAAATCTGCAGCTTGTACAGAATTCGTACCTTCGTAAATTGGTGTGATTCTATTATCTCGATATAACTGTTCTATTCCTTGATCTTTAGTATAACCATACCCACCATAAATTTGCATTGCGTCGCTAGTGATTTCCATTGCTAAATCTGTAAACAAGGATTTAACTACTGGAGTCATTAATGAGACATAATCAGATGCCTCCCGCCTAGCTTTTTCATCTGGATGATATAGGCTTACCTCAGTTTGTTGAGATAACCAAAAACATAAGGCTCTCTCACCCTCAATAATAGATTTCATATTTAACAACGATCTTCTAATATCTGCATGCTCAATTATAAAATCAGCACCATTTTTAGATTTTGAATTATTCGACTTACCTTGCTTTCTCTCTTTTGCGTATGAAAGTGAATTTTGATAAGCAATCTCTGATATACCCAAACCCTGTATCCCAACAACGATCCTCTCAAGATTCATCATCGTAAACATTGCACTCAAACCTTTTTCCTTATCACCAATCATGTAACCAGTTGCTTCATCAAAATTAAGAACACAAGTTGCCGATCCTTTAATTCCCATTTTTGTTTCGATAGAACCAGTTGATATTCCATTTCTTGGGCCAACATTCCCATCTTCTTTTACAATAAACTTTGGAACTAAAAACAGACTGATACCTTTAGTGCCAGCCGGAGAGTCATCCACTCTTGCTAAAACCAAATGAATAATATTTTCAGTTAAATCGTGATCACCAGAGGTAATAAAAATTTTCTGTCCAGTTAATTTGAATGTACCATCAGATTGTTTTTTAGCCTTTGTTTTTAATAGCCCTAAATCAGTACCACATACTGGCTCAGTTAAGCACATTGTTCCACTCCACTTACCTTCTACAATTTTTGGCAAATATTTATTTTTTATTTCATCGCTAGCATGATGATTAATACAATTATAAGCACCAATACTAAGTTCACTATAGAGTTTAAAAGAAAGGCTAGCAGAGGATAGCATTTCATCAAAAAATGCGCTCACTGTTTTTGGCATACCTTGACCCCCATATTTTGGATCACATGATAAAGATGTCCAACCATCCTCAATATATTTTTTATAAGCCTCTTTGTAACCCGGAGGAGTTCTAACAACTCCATTTTCTAAAATTGCAGGATTTTCATCTCCAACTTTAGCTAATGGTAAAATTAAATTTTGATTTATTTTTGCTGCTTCCTGTAGAATGTCTTTTACTAAATCTGGGGTAACTTCTTTATATTTTTCCAATTCATTATACTCTTTGTTGTTTCTTAGTTTTTCAAAAAGAAACATCATATCTTCAACGGGTGCAGTATAAGTTGGCATAATTTGATTTTAAAATAATTAATTAATTATTGCAATTTTGAAATGATCGCATCACCCATTTGTGATGTAGTCACCTCTTTTGTACCTTTTGATAAAATGTCTTTAGTTCTTAAACCATCATTTAATACATCCTGTACAGCTTTTTCCAGAGCTTCTGCCTCTTTATCTAAATCTAATGAATATCTCAAAGCCATAGCAAAACTTAAAATTGTAGCTATTGGATTAGCAATACTTTTACCAGCTATATCTGGAGCTGAACCATGAATAGGTTCATACATAGCCCTCATCTCTCCATCTTTATTTTTTGCACCTAAAGATGCAGAAGGTAAAAGACCTAATGATCCAGTCAACATTGAGGCTTGGTCAGATAACATATCTCCAAACAAATTATCTGTTACAATTACATCAAATTGCTTTGGATTTCTCAACAACTGCATAGCACAATTGTCTGCAAGCATATGACTTAGTTCAACGTCTTTAAATTCTTTATCGTGTAATGTCTGAACCTCTTCTTTCCAAAGTTGGCCTGCCTCCATAACATTTGATTTTTCACAAGAGGTTACTTTGTTTGATCTTTTTTTTGCTAAATCAAATGCAACTCTAGCGACTCTTATAATCTCATTGCTTGTGTAAGTGTGAGTATTAATCCCTTTTCTTTCCCCATTTTCTATTGGTTTAATTCCTCTAGGCTCACCAAAATATATTCCTCCAGTTAACTCTCTTACAATCATAATATCTAAACCTGAGACAATTTCAGGTTTTAATGTTGAGGCATCAACTAATTGTTTAAAACATATCGCTGGTCTCAAATTAGCAAATAGTTTTAATTCTTTTCTTAGTTTTAAAAGTGCTCTCTCAGGTTTTTTAGAAAACTCAACATTATCCCACTTTGGTCCTCCTACAGCGCCTAACATAACAACTGCACTTTCTAATGCTTTATAAAAAACCTCATCTGTAATCGGTGTACCATGCTTATCGTAAGAGCATCCTCCCGCTAAATCTTCATCCATCTCAAAATCTAGAGACTTTTTATCATTGAACCAACTGATAATTTTTTTTACTTCACCAATAACTTCGGGACCAATACCATCTCCAGGAAGTAATAGTATCTTTCTCTTTTTTACCTTAATCACTTATAATCCATGGCTTAGAGCTTTTTAATTTTTGCTCAAAACTTTTTATCTTATCAGACTTATTTAAAGATAGCGCAATATCATCTAAACCTTCGAGAAGACATTTCTTTTTAAAGGAGTCTATTTTGAATTTAATTTCATTATTACCATAAACTATTTTTTCCTCTTTAAGGTCTACTGAAATTTCCTCTTTTCTATTAGCATATTCAGATAATTCTTTTATTTTTTCTTCATCAACAATAATTGGTAAAATTCCATTTTTAAAACAATTGCTATAAAAAATATCAGCAAAACTCGAGCTAATTACACATGTAATACCAAAATCTAATAATGCCCAAGGAGCGTGTTCTCTTGAGGATCCACAACCAAAGTTTTTTCCTGCTATCAGTATTTTTGAATTTGTAAATGGATCTTGGTTTAATATAAAATCGCCTATTTTATTTCCATTATCATCATACCTCATTTCAAAAAACAAATTTTTTCCAAGTCCAGTTCTTTTAATTGTTTTTAAAAACTGCTTTGGGATAATCATATCAGTATCGATATTTACTATTGGTAAATATGCTGGAATACTTTTTAATGTAGAAAATTTTTGCATTAATTTTGATACTTTCTTACATCATCCAAATTTCCAGAAATTGCTGCTGCAGCTGCCATTCCTGGGCTCACAAGGTGTGTTCTTCCACCTCTACCTTGTCTTCCTTCAAAATTTCTGTTTGATGTTGATGCACATCTTTGCTCTGGTTTTAATTTATCAGCATTCATTGCCAAACACATAGAACATCCTGGTTCTCTCCATTCAAAACCAGACTCTTCAAATATCTTATGTAAACCTTCTTGCTCTGCTTGTTCTTTCACTAAACCAGATCCTGGAACAACCATTGCATGAACATGAGAGGCAATTTTTTTATCTTTTAAAATCTTTGCTGCTTCTCGTAAATCCTCAATTCTTCCATTTGTACAACTACCTATAAAAACCTTATCAATCTTAATATCTTTAGCAGCCATATCAGGTTTTAAACCCATATATTTTAGAGCTCTTTCAATAGAATTTTTTCTATCCTCATCCTTTTCATTGTCTGGGTTTGGTACTTTATCCTCAATAGTAATGACATCTTGAGGTGAAGTTCCCCAGGTAATCATCGGTGAAATTTCATTAGCTTGAAGACTTATTTCTTTATCAAAATTTGCACCATCATCAGATTTTAAACTTCTCCAGTACGCTAAAGCTTTATCCCATTTTTCACCTTTTGGTGACATAGGTTTTCCCTCCAAATACTTGAAAATTTTTTCGTCTGGTGCAATCAAACCTGCTCTTGCTCCACCCTCTATAGTCATGTTGCATATAGTCATTCTTTGTTCAACACTCAATGATCTGATTAAATCACCAGCATACTCAATAACACATCCTGTTCCACCTGCTGTTCCTATTTTTCCAATTATTTGTAAAATTACATCTTTTGAAGTAACACCTAACGGAAGTTTTCCATTAACATTAATTCTGAAATTTTTTGCTTTTTTTTGCACTAAAGTTTGTGTTGCAAGTACGTGTTCAACCTCTGAGGTGCCTATACCAAATGCTAAAGCACCAAACGCTCCATGTGTAGCTGTATGACTATCTCCACAAACTATAACTGTTCCAGGTTGAGTAAATCCTTGTTCAGGACCAATTATATGAACTATGCCTTGACGCTTATCCTCCATTCCAAAGAGTTGGATATCAAATTCCTTACAATTCTTTTCTAATGTATCAACTTGAATTTTAGATTCTTTATCTGAAATACCATTAGTTCTATCAGTAGTTGGGACGTTGTGATCTGCAACAGCCAATGTGAGCTTTGGGTGTCTTACTTTTCTTTTAGAATTTCGTAAACCTTCAAATGCTTGTGGACTGGTCACTTCATGAACGAGATGCCTATCAACAAATAATAAAGCTGTTCCATCATCTTGCTGATCAACTAAGTGTTCTTTCCAAATTTTGTCGTAAAGAGTATTAGGCATTGAAAAAAAAATTATTTTTTTTCTGGAGAAGTTTCAAGTTTTTCTTCAGTTTTAGGTTTTGTTTCAACTTTGGCTGTTTCCTCTTTTTTTGGCTCTTCCTTAGGAGTTTCTTCTTTCTTAGCCTCCGCCTTAGTTAAATTTTCTTTATTATCAGATGCTTCTGTTGAAACAGGAGCTAAATTTTCCTCAGTTACTGTTTCTGGTTTTACATCTATATCAATACCAATCTTCTTTCTTATTTTTTCGGCAATTCTAGCTGATTTACCAGTTCTATCTCTTAAGTAATATAGTTTAGCTCTTCTAACTTTTCCTGAACGAATAACTTTAATTGAGTCAATTACTGTACCAAATAGTGGGAATGTTCTCTCAACACCTTCACCAAAAGAAATCTTTCTAACTGTAAAAGAAGAATTTAAATCTCTGCTTTTTTTCGCAATACATACACCTTCAAAATATTGAATTCTCTCTTTTTTTCCCTCTGTAATTCTTACACCAACTTTTACAACATCACCTGGAAAGAATTCCGGAATCTTTTTTTCCGAAAGAATTTTTTTTACATTATGTTGATTTATTTCTTCAATCGTTTTCATTTCAATATTTATCAAATTAATCCTTCTTATATTTTTGCCACAAATCTGGTCTTCGGACGCGTGTTATAGCCTCAGATTGAGATAAACGCCAGTCTTTAATTTTGCTATGATCCCCTGATAATAAGACATCTGGTACTGATTTTTCCTCCCAAATTTGAGGTTTTGTAAATTGAGGATACTCTAAAAGACCATTTTCAAAAGTTTCCTCCGAAGATGATTTATCATTACCTAAAACTCCAGGCAAAAGTCTTAACACACTATCAAGAACTACAAGAGCAGCTGTTTCCCCTCCAGAAAGCACATAATCTCCTATACTTATTTCCTCAATATTTCTTGTGGATAGCACTCTTTCATCAACACCTTCGAAATGTCCACAAATTAAACTGAATGATTTTTCTTTTGATAAATCTTGTGCAAGTCTTTGATCAAATTTTTTACCTCTTGGTGAAAGATAAAAAATTCTTTCCCCCTTCTGGATATTTTTATCAATTGACTTTGCTAGTATGTCTGGTTTTAACAGCATACCTGATCCACCACCATATGGAGTATAATCAACAGTTTTGTGTTTATCTGTTGCTGCATCTCTTATGTTTACTACATTAAGACTCCATATCTTTTTAGCCATTGCTTTTCCATATAATCCTTTATTTAACGGACCAGGGAAAATTTCTGGATAAAGTGTTAACACTTGTGTCTTCAACATAAGTAAACCTTAAATTACTTTTTTTCCTCTTTTGGAGCGTCTGCTTTTGGAGCTTCTTCCTTTTTAGCGTCTGCTTTTGGAGCTTCTTCCTTTTTAGCGTCTGCTTTTGGAGCTTCTTCTTTTTTTGCTCCATCTGTCGGTGCTGCTTCTGCTTTTGCTGCCTCTTCTTTTTTAGCATCATCAGACCCTTCTTTTTTTCTTTCTTTTTTTGGAATAGCTTTTTGAGGATTATTACCATTAGCAGGCATTGGCATTAACTCATTTTCACCTAAAATTCTTGCTACTCTTGTAGTCGGTTGTGCACCTTGGCCTAACCAATATTTAATTCTTTCAGCCTCTAATCCTATTCTTTCTTTTTTTTCTTTAGGTAATAGAGGATTAAAAAAACCAACTTTTTCTATGAAACGTCCATCTCTTGCAAAACGACTATCAGCTACAACAACTTTGTAAACTGGTCTTTTCTTTGTTCCACCTCTTGATAATCTAAGTTTTAACATTTACTCTCCTTTTTTATTTTAATTGATTAAATAATTCTGGTGGTATTCCTTTATCAGACATACCTTTCAGATTTCCTTTAGACATCTTTCTCATCATTTCAGACATCATTTTAAATTGTTTTAACAATTTATTGATAGTGGCTGGATCAGTTCCAGAACCATTAGCAATTCTTTTTTTTCTAGAACCATCAATTATTTTTGGGTTCTCTCTTTCTTTTTTTGTCATCGATAAAATTATAGCCTCATTCTTAGTGATAACACTCTCGTCAATACCCGCAGCATCCATTTGTGATTTAACTTTAGAAATACCTGGCATAAAAGACATAATTCCCTCTATTCCACCCATTTTTTTCATCTGTCTCAATTGAGTCAAATAATCTTGCATTGAAAATTGTCCCTTTTTTAAATTCTCTTCTGTCTTTTTAATATTTTCTTCACCTAAATCTTGTGCTGCTTTTTCAACTAGAGATACAATATCTCCCATTCCAAGAATTCGGTTTGCAATCCTATCAGGATGAAACACCTCAAAATTTTCAATTTTTTCTCCTACCCCTAAAAACTTAATTGGAACCTCTGATACAAATTTCATACTTACCGCGGCCCCACCTCTGGCATCACCATCAGCTCTTGTTAAAATAATTCCTGATAAACCTACAGTATTTTTAAATTCTTTTGCAACTGATGCTGCTACTTGACCTGTTAAAGAATCTGCAACTAAAAAAGTTTCAGCAGGATTGATTATATTTTCAATCTGCTTTATTTCACTCATCATTTGAAGATCTATTTGTGTTCTGCCAGCTGTATCAAATAAGATAATATCGGCACCATTTAAATTTGCAGCACTTATTGCTCTTTGACAAATATCTGCTGGTTGTTGACCCTCTATAATTGGTAAAGTTAAGATATCATTTTGCTCACCTAAAAATTTCAATTGTTCTTGTGCAGCTGGTCTATAAATATCTAAGCTGACCATCATTACCTTCTTTTTCTTTGTATTTTCTAAATATCTTGCAAGTTTAGCAGTGGTGGTAGTTTTACCTGAACCTTGTAGACCAACTAACATCATTGGTACGGGAGGAACGGCGTTTAAATTTACATCAATGTTTTTTTCACCTAATAAATTAACTAATTCGTCATAAACGATTTTTACAACCATATCACCAGGAGATGTAGATCTGATAATTTCTTGCCCTAAAGCTTTAGGTTTAACTTTTTCAATAAAATCTTTTGCGACCTCAAGTGATACATCAGCCTCTAGTAAGGCTTGTCTAATAGCTCTAAGGCCTTCATCAACTTGGCTCTCATCAAGCGAAGGGGCTTTTTTCAGAGAGGAAAAAACTTCCTCAAATTTATTTGTTAAATTTTCAAACATATTTATTTCACACAGCAGTAATCGCACTAGTGGGCGAACCCTCGCTGACTAGTGTCGATCTCTTTGTTTCCAAAGACACCGCAAATTTAACGTTTTTGCGGAAACTGCCACAAACTATAATAGAGGTTCAAAAAGTCAATAAATAAGTTAAATAACTATATATGGATATTAGGGCTTTTAAAATGGATGGATTAGGTAATGATTTTGTAATAATTGATAATAGACAAAAGATTACCAACTTGACTAAAGATCAAATCATAAAAATTTGTGATAGAAATTTTATTGGCTGTGATCAATTAATATTTATTGAATCTAGCAAATCAAGTGATGCAAATTTAAAATTTTTTAATTCTGATGGAGGAGAGTCTGGTGCGTGTGGAAATGGTACTAGATGTGTTGCAAAATTAATCTCCGAGCAGACAAAATCTGAAAACATCATTTTGTCAACTTCAAATGGAAATTTAGAGTCAAAGATATTAGATAAAAATATTGTTACGACTGAAATTGGTAAAGCTAAATTACAATGGAACGAAATTCCTTTATCAGAAAAACTAGATACGAAAAATTTAAATATTAAGATTATTGATTCAAATAACAAAGAACATTCAGGTGGGACGGCAGTTAATGTTGGAAATCCACATATTGTTTTTTTTGTAAACGAAATTAAAAATTTTAATATTGAAAAAATTGGACCCGAAATTGAAAATCATAAAATTTTTCCAGAAAAATGTAATGTTACAATTGCTACAATAATTAATAAAAATTTAATTAGAGTGAAGGTATGGGAGAGAGGAGCGGGGCTGACCAAAGCATGTGGAACAGCTGCATGTGCAACAGCATTTGCTGGTAAATTAAATGATCTTACTGAAAATAAAACAGACATAGAATTTCAAACAGGTAAATTATCAATTCTTATAGATGATAAAAATTCAATCCACATGAAAGGACCCGTTTCAGAAATAAAAGAAATTGAGTTCAAACTATAATGGGAATTTTTGATAAATTTAAGATAGGCTTTAAAAAAAGTGCATCTGCACTGACATCTGGACTAAAAGAAATAATTATAAAAAAAGAGATTGACGATAAAAATTTAAATAAAATTGAAGAATTTTTAATTGAGTCAGATGTAGGTGTCGAGGCTGCGTCTGAGATCAAGGAAATCATTTCAAGTAAAAAAATCGATCCAAATAAAGATTTATCAACCGAGATAAATCTTATTTTAAAAGAATATATTATTAATTTAATGAAACCTTTAGAGAATAATTCTTTTTTCGAAAAAAAAGATAAACTCAATGCAACATTAATCTCAGGTGTGAATGGTGTTGGCAAAACAACAACTATTGGTAAAATAGGTAAAATTTTAAAAACTAACGGGAACAAAGTTATGTTTGCCGCTTCTGATACTTTTCGAGCAGCAGCTATTGAACAATTAGAAAACTGGGCAAATAAAATTGACGTTAAAATAACTAAATCATCTCAAGGTTCTGATCCAGCATCAGTCGCATATAAAGCAGTTGAAGAAGCAATCAAAAATAATTTTCACCAAGTATTAATCGATACTGCTGGAAGACTACAAAATAAAAAAAATTTAATGGAGGAATATAAAAAGATAGCCAATGTAACAAAAAAAATTGACCAGGATGCCCCTCACAACATTATTTTAGTTTTAGACGCAACATCGGGACAGAATGTAATTAATCAAGTAGAAGAATTTAACAAAATTATTCCATTAACTGGTTTAATCATGACCAAATTAGATGGAACTGCCAAAGGCGGTATTCTATTGGCGATAGCAAAAAAATATCAATTACCTATTATTGCTTTAGGCTTGGGCGAAAAAGAAGACGACTTACAATTATTTAATGCAGAAAAATTTGCTGAAGCTTTTACACAGGTTAATTGATTAAATTACTCGAGATTAAAGGTTTATAAATACTACACTTATAATTATCTTTAAATTTATAATGCCCACAATCCTTAGAAAAAGACGAAATAATAAAATCAAATTTTCCTGTAGTGGGGTAAAGTTCTAGTTTCTTATTAAAAATATCATACTTAAAGTTTGCCTTTAAACTTTTAACTGCACTAATCATCACCAGTGTTTTATCATCTTTTAAAAGATAATAAGCAAAGTCGTCTGGAAATACAGGAAAGTCATATTCCTCTAAATGAAACTTGGCTTGAGAGGGAAACCAATCATAAGAGATCAATGGTGAAGAAGACTTTGTTGAATAATTATAGATATAAAGATCTTTTGGATAATCATTTATATAATTACTTTCTTCACCTCTAGCTAAAATCGATTTCTCTCGCCCCTTAAAATATAGCGCAAATTTTTTGTTGTGAGAGTCCATATGATCTATGTGAAATAAGTCATCAGGATAAAATGAATTATCTTTCGAAAAAGCAAAGCTTTTTAAAGTTATGAATAAAATTATAATAATAAAAACATTTTTCACTTTTTAAACTTAATCTTAAATCTTGAAAAATATTTGTTTAGAATATGGCTTAATTTAAATTAATCAAAAAAGAGTTTAGTGCTTTTACAAGACTCTCGTCATACTCCATCATATGATTGTCATATTTGGTAAAATACGAATATTTGGGTTCATTAGCTATCTCAAACATCTTTTTACCCATCTCAAAAGGAACAATTTGATCTTTTTCACCATGCATTATCAAAATTGGAGATTTAATATTTTTAATTTTGTTTTTATTTTCAAATTTATCTTTGAGTAAAAGACCAACAGGTATATATGGATAAAATTTTTTAGCCGCATCAATCATTGATGTGAATGGAGTTTCTAAAATAACACCTGCAAACTCTTTGTTCTGGGATAAATGTGTTGCAACTCCTGTTCCTAATGATTCTCCATAAATTACTATATTTTTTTCATCTACACCTTTTTTTACCAACCATTTAATTGCACTTTCACCATCCTCATATAACCCAGACTCTGATGGTTTACCCTCGTTACCACTAAAACCTCTCCAAGCAATTATTAAAAAATTAACACTCATGTCTCTAAAATGATTTAATTTATGAATTCTATTTTCTAAAGATCCAGCATTTCCATGAAAAAATAGAATTGTTTTATTTTTTTTTATATCTTTTTCATGATACCAACCCAATAAATCTAATCCATCTTGGGTTGGGACTTTTACTTTTTCAATATAAACTGAGAGTTTGTCATCAAAATAATTATTTTCATCAGGATGATACATTAAGTTCCTTTGATAAAAATAAAGAAATACTAAGAGAAATAGGTAAACTAAAATTGTTAGTTGTAAAAATAATAACAAACTATTCCTAAACCTTTTTAACATTATTTTTCTTTGCTAAATATACGCCAAAAAATACCAGAATAGTCCCAATAATATGGTAATTTTCAAATTTTTCGTCAAATAAAAAGTATCCATAAATTGCACCGTAAACTGTAAAAACATAAAGTGTAAAGCCGGTTAAAGATGCACCTAATTTTTTTTGAGCTATAGTATAAAGTGTAAAGGCAATTATCCCTGGCGATATAGCAGCAAAAATCACCCATAAATAAAATTCTGTTACAAAAATAGTCTCTTTATAAAATAATTCCTCACCAACATAAAAGGGTAACAAACTTAAAGCACCAAAAAAGGAAATCATAGCAAATCTATCGAAAATTTTTAATTTTGATTTCCAATAAAATAAATAAATAGAATATAAAGCCCAACCAACTGCAGCAGCTAACATCCATAAATCACCAATTGTAAATCTAAGATTAATTAATAAATCAATATCACCTTTAATAATAATGACAAAAACACCAATCAAACAAGCAATTAAACCAATTACCTTTGTCAAATTTATTTTTTCTTGAAAAAAGAAATATGAAATCAAAATAATAAAAACTGGAGAGGATGTATAAATTATTCCCATATTAGTTACAGTTGTTGTCTCACCAGCTAAAAAAGGGAAAGCGCCACATACACCACACCCCATTGACCCCAAAAAAAATAATTTTTTATATTCCTTTTTAATTATATGAAAATTATTTTTTAAAGTTACATAAGTAAATGGTAATAAAATCAAAAAAACCACTGTCCAACGCCAAAATGCAAGTGAAATAGGCGGGACAAATTCAACACCACCTCTAGCAACAACTAAGTTACTAGCCATAAAGATTGGTTGTATAAATAGTAATGATAATGGAAATATATCTGTCTTAATATTTTTCAATTTAATTGATATTAATCTTTATCAAAAAAGGCTTCATATATCATCATGATGATAGCTGCACCCATTAAGAGATAAACCGGAATAACATCCAAGAAGCCTATCATCATTGATCTTGTCAAAGTTGTAGCTAAACCAATTAAAAAGAAAACTGCAAAAGATAATCCTATGATTGTAGTAATTTTATTCATTTTATTCCTGACATTCTTTTTCTAACCAATTAGCAACTCCTAGAAATCTATGATCATCATATTTATTGCCAATTAATTGAACGCCTAATGGTAAATTATTTTCTCCTTCAAGTAAAGGTAACGAAATACATGGTGTGCCAAGATAAGACCAAACTTTATTAAATTCTGCTGTTCCTGTACTTTTTAAACCCTTTGGTGCAACACCCGGGCTAGCTGGTGACAAAACTCCATGATAATCCTCAAAAACTTCCTCGTAAGACTCATAGCCTCTTTTCATAAAATCAATAGCTTCTGCGTATTCTTTCGCGGAATGTTTATTACCTTTTGTAATTGCATCTTGCATATACTTCGATAATTTCTTTTTAAATTTTTTAAAATACACTGAAAAATTATTGGCTAAATCAGTCTCATGAATAATTTGGTGATACTTGTGAATATCCTTAAAATAAGAAGGTGTATCAAAAATCTCGATATTTTTTTTGAATGAATTAATAAAATATTCAAATGACTCTCTAGACTTTTTATCTATTAATTTCCAATGTTCAGTTTTATAAAAAATAAATTTAGGATCAAATAAAGGTCCTTTTTTTGTCTCAGATAAAATATTTTCCGTTGAGTAATGTATAGTTGCTGGATCAAATTTATCTTTTTTTATCAATACTTTTGCCAACATAGCCACATCCTCAACTTTTCGGCCAAAGATTCCTATATGATCTAGATTGTAAGAAGTTCTTAAAACACCATTTCTAGATATCAAACCATAACTAGGTTTATAACCCACAACTCCACAATAGGATGCTGGTCTAATAATGGATCCTCCAGTTTGTGATCCAATTGATGCAGGTGCCATAAACGAAGCCACTGAAGCAGCTGATCCGCTTGAAGAACCACCTGGTGTTCTTGTTTTATCATGTGGATTTGTGGTTGCCGGGGGTCCTAAATAAGCAAGTTCTGAGGTTGCTGTTTTACCCATTACAATCGCTCCAGATGCATGAAGCAGATCAATTATTTCAGCATTTTGTGAATATGATTTACCTTTTCTAATAACTGTTCCACATTCGGTCGGCATATCAACTGTCCCAATAATGTCTTTAACCGCAATAGGCACTCCATGAAGTGGACCAATTGGTTTACCAGATCTTCTATGATCGTCAGCTTCTGCAGCTTTTTCTAATAAAACTTTTTTGTCAAAATGGGCCCAAGCCTTTATATCTTTGTCAAATTTATTGATTCTCTCGATATACTTTTCACAAACATCAACAGAAGTGAGTTGAGCATCTTTAATCTTTGCAGCAAGTTCTTCAAGACTTAAAGAAAATATATCTGTCATCTAAAATTAATTTGCAAATAATGTCTCTGGTAACCAAAGTGCTATACCTGGAAATAAATACATTAGAACCATAGCTAAAATCACAATACCTAAAAATGGCATTATTCCTCCAAAGATCTGCATCAATTCAACATTCTTTGATTGAACTCCCTTTAGGTAGTAAGCAGACATTGCCATGGGGGGTGTCAAAAATGAGGTTTGTAAATTTAGAGCAATCAACATTGCAAAGAAATACGGATTTACTCCAAAAAATTCGACTAATGGTAAAAATATTGGTACAAAAATAATTAATATCTCCGTCCACTCCAATGGCCAACCTAATAAAAATATAATCAATTGTGTAATTACTAAAAATTGCCAAGGCTGTAAATTTAGAGATTTAAAGAAATGTTCGAAAACCTCGTGGCCTCCAAGATAAGAAAATACAGAAGCAAATGTCCACGATCCTATGAAAAGCCACATGATCATTGCAGTTGTTTTAGCTGTCAAAAAGACAGACTCTTTAAAATTTTTCCACTTAAGGGTTTTGTAAAAATATGAAAGCACCAACGATCCAAATGCACCGACGGCTGCAGCTTCAGCAGGTGTTGCTATTCCAGCTAAAATTGTACCTAGAACTAAAATTATCAATGAAAATAAAGGTAAGAAGGAGACAAGAACCTCTTTAAGAATTACTGCAGTAGGAGGTATTTCCTCAGCTGCAGGTTTTGGCGCTATTGATGGATTTAACCAAGCTCTGAACACTGCGTATGCAATGTAAAGTCCCGCTAACATCAATCCTGGAAAAATAGCAGCTGCAAATAACCTTAGTGGTGATAGTTGAGCAATTACAGAGTAAACGATCAACATAATACTAGGTGGAATTAAAATTCCTAAACATCCACCTGAACAAATTATTCCAGATGCAAATTTTTTATCATAACCAGCTTTAATCATAGCAGGCCATGCTAGTAATCCCATTAAAGTAACAACTGCACCTATAATACCTGTTGCTGTTGAAAATAGGGCACAAGTAATCAGTGCTGCAACTGCCATTGATGCAGGAAGCTTATGAGATGCTAATCTAATTGCAAAAAATAGTTTTGCTACAATACCTGCTCTTTCAACTAAATATCCCATGAATAAAAAGAGTGGGACAGCAGTAAGGACATTATTATCCATAACAGTGTAGGTGTTTTGAACAAAAAGTTGGAATATCCTATTATCAAAAAGATGTTCCATCTTAGTTGGATCAAAGTAAGCATAATATCCAAAACCTAGTCCCATCGCCATTAAAGTAAAGGCAATCGGAAAACCTAATAGTACGGCAAATAAAAATATACCCATCATCATAATTGCCACTTCAGGATTTGTCAGACTAAATAACATCTTCTTTATTTCCTTCTTGTGAAGTTCTCATTAATACTTTTTCAGTTTCTTCGGCATCACGCTCTGTTCCTCTTTCTGGCCAACTACCAGTTTTAATACATATAATACATCTGAACACTTCACCTATTCCCTGAAGGGTTAACAGACTTCCAGATAAAGGTATTAAAGATTTCGCCATATAAATTTGAATTTGAGCTGGACTATTCCAACTTGTTTCTTTTATTTTCCAAGCTAGCGCAGCATACTCGTAACCATAAAAGGCTAATGCAATTACACCAGGGAAAAAGAAAATAAAATATAAAACTATATCTATCCAAGCTTGTACTCTTTGAGAAAATAATCTGTAAATGACGTCTCCTCTTACATGTGCTTCGGTACACAAAGTATATGCACCAGCCATCATAAAAATTGCACCATACATTTGGAGGCTAAAATCGAAATTCCATAAAGTTGGTGCATTTAAAGCATATGCCATAAAAACTTCATAGCACGTTCCACCCATTAAAATTACAATACACCAGGAAAATGCTTTACCCATTGAGACGCTTAATCGGTCGGCAAATTTTATATAAGATCTCATCATAGATATAGACTCTTATTGAATTGTTTTGAATTAATCAAATAAAAAGGGGGCCGAGGCCCCCTCATTAAAATTTATGAAAAGTTAATTATAACTTAACTTTTGCTATTGGACCAAACTCATTTTCATACGCAAGTTTGTAATTCGGCTGATTCATCAGCAAGTATTTCATTACTCTCTTCGCATACGCTTTCTGAGAATCCACGATTTTCTTAAAGAAAGGATCTTTCTTGTTGAAATCACCGATTACCTTATCCCAACCTTTTAATTGTTGAGCTAAGATTTCATCAGAAGTTTGGTAAACATTTACTTTATGCTCATTCATTAACTTAGCTAAGTCAGCTGAGTATCTTACTAAAGCTTTAAAGTAGTTATCACTGTTTGCAGCATAAGCAGCATTTTTCAATATTGCTTGGTGTGCAGGTGATAAACTATTATATGTTTTTTTGTTAACTGGTATTTCAAACATCTCTTGAGATTGGTGGAAGCTTCCTAAGTGATAGTGCTTAGAAACATCTTGCATACCAAACTGAGAGTCTGAAGTAGGGTTGTTAAACTCAGCAGCTTCAATTAAACCAGTTTTCATCGCTGGTTGAATTTCACCACCTGGTAATTGTCTAACTACCATTCCCATTGCAGTTAAAACGTTAGTCGCTAAACCAACAGTTCTGTACTTCATACCTTTAACATCAGACACTTTAGTTACGTTCTTTTTGAACCAACCAAAAGGCTGAGCTGGCATAGGCATATGGAAAAAACCAACATAATCGAAACCAACTTTTGCAAGTGTTTCGTCATATAATTTTCTTCCTCCACCATATTCCATCCATCCCATAACTTCTTGAGATGACATTCCATATGAAGGACCAGTTCCAAATAATGATGCAGCAGGGTTTTTACCATACCAATATGCAGTCACCCAGTGACCCATATCTACTACACCGGAACTTACCGCTTGTCCGATTTCTGAAGTCTTTACAACTGCTCCAACCGGTTGAAGATCAATCTGAAGAGATCCTCCAGACATTTCTTTAACCATGTTACAATAGTCTCCAGCCATTTCGAAAAAGATGTTAGCTCCACTTGGCCATGCAGCTTGCATCTTTAAAGTTGTTGCTGCATTTGCCTTCACATATGGCATTGCAACAGCGGCTGCAGCTATAGCACCAGTCTTAGCAGCAGTTTTAAAGAACTTACGTCTTGAAGATGTTTTCACCTTCAATGATTTATTTTCTTTAGTCATTATTACTCCTATTAAAGTTAATTAACTTGATTAATTAAAACATAGAATCAGATTAGAGTCTTTCTAAAAAAAGGCGTAGATGTCGCAATAGTTGAATTAGATTCAATCCAGAGTAGAATTAATTTACTTTATTTTTACAATTTCCAGTTTTAAAAAACTCATCAATATTATCGATTGCTAAGTTTGCCATTGCTATTCTTGTATCCTTTGTTGCGCTTCCTAGGTGTGGAAGAATAAATGCTGACTTAATTTTATTATAACCAGGATTTAAGTTTGGCTCATTTTTATAAACATCTAATCCAGCTGCATATATTTTTCTTCGATTCAATGCATCAATCAAGGCTTCATCATCGACTATATCTCCTCTAGCGACATTAGTAATTACTGCTCCTTTAGGAAAATATTCAACGGTTTCTTTATTAATCATGTTTTCTGTTTCTTTAGTAGCAGGACAACAAATTGATAGGACATCAGAAACTGAAAAAAGACTTTTAATATTATCATGATAAATCGCTCCCTGTTCTTTTTCATCACTTAACTTTGATCTATTGTGATAATGAATTATCATGCCTAACGACTTTGCAATCTTTGCAATTTTTTGTCCTATTCTTCCCATGCCTAGAATACCAAGTCTGGAGCCTGTCAATTGCTTACCTATTAAATAGTCTGCTGACCACTTCCATCCACCTTCTTGAGCAGATACTATTCCCTCAGAGGCTCTTCTGCATGCACCTAAAATTAAAAGTATCCCAATTTCAGCTGTCGCATCAGATAAAACCTCAGGAGTATTCGTCACTGCAATGCCTCTTTTTTTTGCGGCATTTAAATCAATATTTCCAAATCCAACTGCAAAATTTGAAATAATTTTTATCGTGTCTGGCAATTTGTTGATTGTTTCTTTATCCATTTTATCTGTGAGAGAAGATAAAATTCCATCACATCCTTTACTCATTTCTATTACTTTTGACTGAGAGTATAGCTCATCATTATTATTAAATATTGGATCAAAAGTTTTAGTGGCTTTGTCCTCACTCTCCTTAATTAATTTTCTAGTTATTAAAATTTTTTTCATTAAAATGATAGACTTAACTAATTTAGATCAAATATTTTCCCAGGATTCATTATATTATTTTGATCAATGCTCCTCTTTATCAATTTCATTAATGGAATGTTGTCAGCATGTTCTTTTAAAAGATATTCTTTTTTATGTAATCCAACTCCATGTTCTCCGGTGATTGTACCTTTCAATTCAAGCGCTTTGTTAATTAATAAGTCGTTAAATTCTCTTATTTTTTTATATGTCTCTTTGTTTTCAGGGTCAAAAGGCAAAAGCACATGAAAGTTTCCATCGCCTAAATGACCTACCATCGGAGCTCTTAATCCAAATTTTTTTGCTTGCTCTTCTGCGTAATTTACACATTCTGTTATATTTGAAATTGGTAAACACACGTCAGTCGAATAAACTCTTCCATTATTTATCAATGCTTTAACAGAATAATAAACGTCCCATCGTGCTTTCCAAAGCTTATTTCTCTCTTCTAGATCTTTTGCCCATTTAAAAGAACTTCCATTATTATCTTTTGAGATTTCCTCAACAATTTTAATATTTTCATTATTAGATGCCTCGGATCCATGAAACTCAAAAAATAAGGTTGGCACTGCTTCAATATCTTTTAATTTTGAGTAATTAATACTAATCCCCATTTGATCTTTGTTTAACATCTCAATTCTAGCGATCGGGACTCCATATTGAATAACTTGTTGAGCAGTTTGAACTGCATTTTCTAAAGTCGGGAAATGACAAACTGCTGACATAATGCTTTCTGGTATTGGCGATAATCTCAATTGAACTTCTGTAATTATTCCTAACGTTCCCTCAGAACCTATAAATAAATTGGTTAAATTATAACCTGCTGATGTTTTTTTAGTTCTGCTACCAGTATTTACAATATCTCCATTAGGCAAAACAACTGTAAGTCCACTAATTACAGTTTTCATTGTTCCATATTTTACAGCCATTGTCCCTGAAGCTGATGTTGAAGCCATTCCTCCAATTGCTGCATTAGCACCAGGATCAATCGGGAAAAAAACTCCGTCTTCTCTCAAATAATCATTTAATTGCTCTTTAGTTACACATGCCTGAACTCTACAATCAAAGTCCTCAACATTTACGCTTAAAATTTTATTCATTTTTTCAAGACATATAGTTATGCCTTTTTCATTACCGACAACATTACCTTCTAAGGATGTTCCTGTTCCAAAAGGTACAACAGGAATTTTGTGCTCATTACATAAACGGAGCACCTTAGAGACCTCTTCATTTGTTTCAGGAAAAACTACAGCTTTTGACAAAACAGGATCATAAGTATCCTCACCTCTAGCATAATTTGCTCTTGTTGACTCAGAGGTAGAAAATCTTCCATTAAAAATTTTTTTAAACTCTGCTTGGACTTGCTCGTTCATTAAAAGAATATTAGTAAAAATTTTATCAAAAATACAGCTTATTTAGTAAGCATTTTCTTTATATTTTCTAAGGCCTGTAAAATGTTATCTCTTGACGCTGCGAAACTAAATCTTACGTAATCATTACAAGTTTTACCAAAAGCAGTTCCTGGCACTATTGCTACTCCAGCCTCATGCATTGCTTTTTTACAGAATTCAGATCCATTCATTCCTGTACCTATTACTTTTGGGAATGCATAAAAGGCTCCTCCAGGTAAACTACACTCCACTCCTGGAAGATCATTTAACCCCTGATGAATTAAATTTCTTCTTAAAGTAAACTTGTCTAACATATCTTTGATAGAGTCATCAGGGCCATCTAGTGCAGCAATACCAGCATATTGTGCAGCAGCATTTACACATGACACGCTATTAATTAATAATTTGTTTACGTGCTCAATAAGTTCTTTAGGCCAATAACTCCAACCTAATCTCCATCCCGTCATCGAATAAGCTTTGCTCCAACCCTCTAACACAATTAACCTATCTTTTAAATTTGGATAATGGAAAAAAGAAGGCATTTCTTTGTAGTCAAAAATTTGTCTACTATAAATTTCATCACTTAAAATAGTAACATGAGGATGTTTTTCTAACTCCTTTGCAAAATAGTCAATTACAGGTTTCTCAACAAAACTTCCTGTTGGATTATTTGGATTAATTAAAATCAGTAATCTTGTTTTTTTAGTTATAAGAGATAAAATTTTATCTGGATCAAATTTAAGATCTTTGTCTTCAGTTAAATCATAAGGGACAGGCGTTGAACCTGTATAATTAATCATAGACTCATATATTGGAAATGCAGGTGTAGGATGGATTATTTCTACTCCCGGTTCTCCGTAACATTGTATCGCGTAACTCATTGTAGGTTTACCGCCTGGCATGATTAAAATTCTTTCAGGATCTATCTCAGCTTTATAACGTTTCTTAATCCATCTTGTTACCGCTTGACGACACTCAGGTATTCCATTTGACATCACGTATCCGTGATGACCGTCATCCAAAGCTTTTTTTGCCGCTTCAACAACATGTTTAGGTGTTTTAAAATCTGGTTGTCCTAGACCTAAATGGATCATCGGCTTACCTTGGGCCTCTAATTTCTTTGCCTCTGCCAATACCGAAAAAGCAGACTCTGTTCCCAATCTATCTAAACTCTTTGCTAGTTCCATAACTTTTATAATTTATTAGAAGTTCTATAAATTAATTTTGAACTATTCAACTCTTTTAGGTTCTTACATCCCATTAAAACCATATTTCTATTGATTTCGTCGTGCATATTTTTAAGTAAATGCTCAACACCTTGTTGTCCCCCTGCGGCTAAAGAGAACAAAAACATTTTACCAAAACTACAGGCTTTTGCACCTGCTGCGATTGCTTTTAATACATGAGTTCCTCTTCTCACTCCCCCGTCTAATATGATTTCCAATTTATCTCCAACTGCATCTGAGATTGCTTTGACTTGATCAAATGGCGATCTCGATCCATCAAGTTGTCTTCCACCATGATTTGAAATCATGATTGCCGTACAACCAATATCTATTGCTCTTTTCGCATCTTCAACGGACATAACACCTTTAAGTGCAAAGGGTCCATTCCATTTCTTCACACAATATTCTGCGTCCTTCCAGTTCATTGCTGGATCGTATTGTTCATTAATGTACTCTATAACTGATTTTGCAATATTGGTGCCCTTATCTGTTTTTGTAGCCACATTTGCTAATTTAAATTTCCCATGTGTAAGATAATTAAATACCCAGCTAGGATGAAGAGCAAAACTCATTAAACTTTGTAAAGTTAACTTTGGAGGGGTTGTAAAACCTGTTCTATGATCTCTTTCTCTGTTGCCTGCTACTAAAGTATCTACAGTTAAACACATTCCATCAAATCCTGATCTTCTACAACGATCAATTAAATCATCAGTGATTGATTGATCTTTGTGAACATAAAGTTGAAATAACTTTGGTCCACCTGAAATATTTGAAATTTCTTCTATAGTGTTATTTGCCATCGTAGACATACTATAAAATGTTCCAAACTTATCAGCTGCTCTAGCAGATGCTTTGTCACCGTCATGATGATAAAGTCTCTGCATGGCACATGGTGATAAAAAGAGTGGCATATCAATTTTTTTTCCGAAAATAGTTGTTGAGAGATCTGGTTTTCCGACGCTTGCTAAAATATTAGGAACTAAATCACATTCATCAAAAGATTTTGTATTTCTTTTGAGTGTTATTTCATCATCTGCACCACCATCAATATAATGAAATATTGGTGAAGGTAATTTTTTTTTTGCAAGTTTTCTAAAATCGTCAAAATTATAACAATTTTGTAAACTCACTATTTTCTAAATCTAAGATTATTTCTATTAAGATCTGAAATTTTTGTACATCCCATGAGTTTCATATCTCTAACTAACTCAGATTTATACAATTCAAGAGCTCTTTCGACGCCTGGTTGGCCTGCTGCTGCAAGTGCATAAAGATAAAGTCTTCCACCAGAACATGCTTTTGCACCAAGAGATAATGCTTTAAGCATATGTGTTCCTCTATGAATTCCTCCTTCACATATAACATCAAGTTTATCTCCAACTGCATCAACTATTTCTGCGAGCTGATCAAACGGTGATCTCGATCCATCAAGTTGTCTACCACCATGATTTGAAACCATTATACCAGTACATCCAATATCAACTGCTTTTTTAGCATCTTCTACACTCATTATTCCTTTAAGTGCAAAATGACCTCCCCATTGAGAACAAAGTTTTTCAGCATCTTTCCAATTCATAGATTGATCTAACATTGTTGAAAAATAATTTCCTATGGAAGAGTTCGTACTCGTACCCTCTTTTACAAAATCTTGAAGGTGGGGTAATTCAAATTTTCCTTTTGTTAAATAATTAATTCCCCACATAGGTTTGGTCGCAAAACTAAATAAGCTTGATAGAGTCAATTTCGGAGGAGAAGTAAAACCAGTTCTTAAATCTCTTTCACGATTTCCTCCTGTAATGGTATCGACTGTTAGAGCCATTACATCAAATTTAGCGGCCTTAGCTCGCTCTAAACAAGAGTCATTTAAACCTCTATCTTTGTGAAAATAAAACTGAAACATTTTGGGTGTATCAATCAACGAGGATATTTCTTCTACGCTAACAGTTGCTAATGCAGACACACCAAACATTGTATTAAATTTTTTAGCTGCTTTTCCGACTGCTCTTTCACCATCATAATGAAAAAGTCTTTGTAATGCTGTTGGTGAAAGGTAAAATGGTAAATCCAATTTTTTACCAAAAATCGTCGTAGACAAATCTACATTCTCAACACCTCTTAAAACATTTGGAACTAAATCTACATCGTCAAAAGCGCTAGTATTCCTAGCGTATGTAATTTCATCATCAGCAGCTCCATCAATATAATGAAAAATAGGTGATGGAAGCTTTAGCTTGGCAAGTTTTCTAAAATCACCGAAATTGTGACAATCTTTTAATCTCATTATCATAGAATGTATTCTTTAAAAGGTTTTAAGGAAATTAAACATATAACTATTTGCCCCAGGATTTTTATCTCCCAAACTTGCATTGGACAAATGATTATATGATAAGCCTAATTGGGTATTTTGAAATAAATTTAAAGAAATCTGAACTTCGCTTTTAAATTCTAATAGATGCCCAAGATCTTTGCCGTCTCCCTTGTTATAAAGTCCTGGAGTAAAACTCGGTATGATATTTAATGCTCCTAATGAATATTGAGCCTGCACACCAGTATAGAGATAAGCTGCGCTATCAGCAGTAAACATAAATCCTGTTATGGGAGAAAGATTACCAAGAAAAGTATCTCTATTTAGATCTGTATTTTGATGTTGAAATCCAATTAAAGTTGACCTCTTTCCATTATCACTAAAGTCAAACAAGCCTGAATAAATATTAAACTTTGTATTATCATTACTAACTTTAGTGTCTTCAGCAAAGATTGATGAAGAAATTAAAAAAGACAATAATACCAAATAACAAATTCTTAGATAATTCATAATTTTTTTTTTTTTAATATAACTTTCCTGAGTATTATTGCACCACCAAATATAAACATCAATATAGGTAATAACCAAAGAAAATAGGTATTTTTACTGAATCCTGGATCATACAGAATCCAATCTCCATATTTATCTTTAAGATAAACATAAATTTGTTTTTCGTCTAAGCCTTCATTTAATTTTTTTTCTACTAAAATTTTTAAACTATTAGCAAATTCAGAATCTGAATCGTACACTGATTGTCCTTGACAAATTAAACATCTTAAATTTTTTGTTATTTCAATTTCTAAGTTTTTAGCTTTTAAATCAGAAGAAAAACAGTAAATCAATAAAATCCCAGAAATTAAAAATTTTAAAATATTCATTGTGTCAATTCTTTTATCTCAAAAAGTAATTTTTCATTCAGTGGACCAATTATTTTTTTTATGATTTTATTGTTTTGAATTAAAAAGGTTTCAGGTACACCATATGCGCCCCATTCAATAGCTATCGTACCATCATTATCTAAAAAAATTAAATCGTATGGATTATCTAAATTAATCAAAAAATTTTTTGCGTTATCAAAATTATCTTTATAATTTTGCCCAATAATTTTGATGTTCTCTTTTTCACTTAAATCCATTAGATACTTATGTTCCTCTTTGCAAGGAACACACCACGAAGCCCAAATGTTTAATAAATAATAATCACTTCCTATAAAAATCTGATCAGAATTTATTTTGTCTTTTGAAAAAAACTCTTTTGTTTCAAAAATTGGAATTCTAATTTCTGATTTTGTTTCAGGTGTATAAATATTTGTATTTTGTAATCCTTTGTAAAAAATAAAGAAAATTATCGAGAAGGTAAAAATTAAAAATAAAGGAAAAATTTTAGTTTTCATATTTTTTTCTAATTAAAGATAAACATCCACTAAAGCACAATAGAATTGTAGAAATCCAAATCCAAATCATGAATGGCTTTACTTGATAACGAATATTAAAATAATCTTGATTTTGGACGTAATTCATTGTCATAAATTTATCAGTGAATATATTAGTTTTGATGTCTGCTTCACTTGTAACAATATTTGGTTGATTATATATTCTTAGTTCAGGTTGCATAACCTCAATTAATCCACTTTGATCCTCTACAATAAACTTTCCTCTAATTGCTTTAAAATTTTGTTTATTTTCTTGCTCAATGCTCTCAAAATTAATCTTCAAATTTTGAGCTTGGTAAGTTTCATTAATTTTTAAATTTATAATAACTTCAGATGAAAAAATATTATTAAATAAAATACTTAGTATCAAAATGCTAAAACTAAAATGAGCAGTAATTTGCGACAGGTTTCTATATTTTCTGTGAAAAAAATCTCTAAGAGTTATAAAAAATAAATAAAAAGCTGCTGTAATTAAAATAGAATTGTAAAGGAAATTAATATCTAAATTTCTAATTATCAATACGGATAAAATTAAAGAAATTACAAAAAATGAAATTAAATAAATTTTGTCTTCAATATCCGATTTAATCCACTTTAATTTAGGTCCTATTGCCATCGCTAACATAAATGGGATTAAAAATGGTAGGATCAATTTGTTAAAAAATGGTGGACCTACAGATATTTTTTGAGATGAAATAACCTCTAAAAATATTGGATAAATTGTTCCAATTAAAACAACAGATAAAAAATACATCATAAACCAATTATTAACTAGAATTGATGTTTCCTTACTTAATAAGTAGAAAGTTTTGGAATTGTTGTTTTCACTTTTATGAAAAATTAAAAATATAAAAAAAGATAAGAATATCAAAATAAATAAAAATATTAGAATATACAAACCTCTCTCTGGATCATTAGCAAATGTATGGACAGAATTTAAAATACCTGATCGAACTAAAAAAGTACCACACATACTTAGGGTAAAAGTTGCAATTGATAACACAACAACCCACGAGGTAAGAATTAGCTTTTTTTCTAAAACTAATACACAATGTAATAGTGTTGTTAATGCAAACCATGGCATTAAAGATACATTTTCAACTGGATCCCAAAACCAAAAACCTCCCCATCCTAACTCGTAGTAAGCCCAAATGGATCCAAGTAAAATTCCTAAAGTTAAAAAAATCCAAGAAACCAAAACCCATTTTTTGATATGTGATGCCCATATTTTTGTAATATTATTGGAGCAAACTGCTGCTAGTGCTGAGGAAAAAATTATGGAAGTTCCAACATAGCCTAAATATAAAATCGGCGGGTGAATTGCTAATGCAGGATCTTGCAATATAGGATTTAAACCTAATCCCTCTTTTGGAACTGGAAAAACATGTTTAAAAGGATTCGATGTTTGTATTAGAAAAATAAAAAAACCAACTATTATTATCTGCTGGAATAATAAAGTTAAAATTTTATATTGTTTTGGTTGATTTTTTGACCTCAGTAAAAAGACAAATATAAATAATGTTAAAACTAACAACCACAATAATAGACTACCCTCATGATTGCCCCAGGTCCCAGAGATTTTATAAAACAGCGGCTTAGTTGTGTGGGAATGATTAAAAACTGTCTCATTACTAAAATCTGAGTTAACAAACGATAAAATTAAGCCTGAGAAGCTTATTATTACAAATAAAAGTTGTAAGAATACTAAGGATATTACTTTAGTATCTAACTTCTGAGTATCATTAAAATTTTTAATTGAAAAAAATATAACTAAAATTGAAACACCAACACCAAAGATTAAAGAATAATATCCAATTAAACTCGACAATTTATTTCTCCTCTAAAGCAGCCTTTACTTCAGGAGGCATATAATTTTCATCATGTTTAGCTAAGATTTTCGTTGCTGAAAAAAAATTCTCATCTTTTAAAAATCCCTCAGCAACAACACCTTTACCTTCTTCAAAAAGATTGGGTATTAATCCTGAGTAAACAACATTAATTTCACTTTTAAAGTCTGTAATAACAAAACTTAATTCTTTATTTACAATAGAAATTGAGTCAGTTTTTACCATTCCTCCAATTCTAATCTTTTTCTGCTGCATTTCAGATAAAGTTTTTATTTCAGATGGAGATTTAAAATATACAACATTTTCCTCTAATGATTTTAGAATAAGGAATATCGTTAAACTTAATGTAACAGCGATTAAGAATATAAAAAAAAATCTTAGTTTAACTTTACGACCATACATGGTTTAAAAGTTAAATAGTTGAAGTGTTGGATAGAATCTCTCTATTAATTCTTTGTAGTCTAGCAGAGGCAGCTCTTTCAGAGTTTAGGTTTCCAAATTTAACAATAAACTTATTTTTTTCTCTTTCATATTGATTTTTAATTACCAGATACAATGACATAAAACTTAAAAAAGTAAAAGCAAATGAACCCCAAACATAAATTCCGTATCCGTCCATGTAAAAAATTTCACTTATCATAATCTGTCTAAACCCTTATTTTTAATTTTTATCAGTTCTGTATTATATTTCATTAAAAAAATTAGCAATGAGAATAGGGCAAATGCCGCAGTCATAATTAGTAAAGGAACGAGCATCGAAGAATGAATAGTAGATTTTGATAATATATTAATTGATGCTGGCTGATGAAGTGTGTTCCACCAGTCTACAGAATATTTAATTATAGGAACATTTATTATTCCTAAAATTGTAATAATTGAGGTTACCTTGAAAACTTGTTCTTTATCTTCATAAATTCTCCAAGCAATTAAATACATCAAATAAAAAAATGCCAATATTAACATAGATGTAATTCTGGCATCCCACGCCCACCATGTTCCCCACGTGGGCTTTCCCCAAATAGAACCTGTTACAAGAGCAATTACATTAAAAACAAATCCTGACGGAGCCAAACTCTTTGAAATTAAAAAAAAATTTTTAATTTTAAATATATAGCCAACGATAGAAAGAATAGTAATAGTAGAAAAGATACCTAGTGAGATCCATGCCGCGGGAACATGAACATACATTATTCTTACAGAGTGACTTTGCTTATAATCTTCTGGTGAGAGAATTAGAGCCTCAGTTAAACCTATAGAGACTACCAAAATAAATAATAATAAAACATATTTTGGTGCTTTAGAAGTTACAGAAAAAATTCTATTAGGTTCTAGTAATTGAAACATAAAATTTTAATTTTAAAATAAATATTAAGGTTATTTAGTACGAAATAATTATCTGATCAAGAATGTAGAGGGAGATAATAACGAAGGGTAAAATTTAACACTCTTGATCAGAATTAATTAGATTTAACAATGCCCTGTGACAAAGATTTGAGCTAAATGTGTTTAAAAAGTGAATTTACTTAATTTGACGGCTTAAAATAGCTTGAACCTTTTTTACCAGAGAAAATTTCCTCAATTAATGGATGTTTGATTGGCTCATCAGAGTCATCGGTCAATAAATTTTGCTCTGACACGTAGGCTTCATAAGTTATTTCATCATTTTCAGCTAACAGATGATAGAATGGTTGATCTTTTCTTGGTCTAACATTCTTAGGGATAGATTGATACCATTCCTCAGAATTATTAAACTCAAAATCTACATCATAAATCACACCTCTAAACTCAAAGTGTTTGTGTTTTACAATATCGCCTATTGAAAATTTAGCTTTTTGAATTGCCATTGAGATTAGTATGGGTATTTAAAAATAAAAATCAATAAGAAAAATTTATAGTTTTTGTGAAAATATTATTTATGTTAATATTCTTCCAGTGAATAAATCTTTTTTAAAGTTTCTTACTGATTTTGGACCTTTAGTAATTTTTTTTTACTACTATTACGATAGTGGAAAAGATTTAAGAGTAGCCATTCCACCATTTATAATTGCGACAATTATAGCATTAGCGATTGTTTGGTTTTTAGAAAAAAAAATACCCAAAGTTCCTTTGTTGAGTGGAATATTAATTACTTTTTTTGGTGGCCTTACAATTTATTTTGATAACCCAGTTTTTATTTACATCAAGCCAACAATCATTAATATTTTATTTGGTCTGGCTTTAATATTTGGAAGATATTTTACAAATGAACCTGTGTTAAAAAAATTAATGGGAAAATCGATACCGCTTACAAACGAAGGTTGGGAATTGTTAAGTAAAAGATGGATATACTTTTTCTTTGGACTTGCTATTTTAAATGAATTAGTTTGGAGAACACAATCTGAGGAATTTTGGGTCAACTTTAAAGTTTGGGGTTTACTTCCAATAACTTTCATTTTTACAGCCTTTCAAATCGGTTTAATAAATAAATATAAAACTCATGAAGAATAATTTAAGACTGGTTGTTAATAATCTTGATAAAAAAAAATTTAATGAAAATCATTTTTTTGAAAAAAATGAGCTTAAAATAATATTAGATTTATATGCAAAAATGGTTTCAGAGGGTTCTTGGAAAGATTACGGTCTTAATATTTCAAGCAAACAGGTAGGATTTAGTGTTTTTAAAAATGCAGCTGAAAATGCTATTTATAAAATTTGCAAAAACTTTAAGCCAAAAAATAAAAATTTAAAATATTTAATTACGGATACCAATGGTAAAATACTAAAGAATTCCTCAGAACTTAATTTGTTGTTAAAAAATACTAATTGGAAAAAACTTTAAAATAAAATTATCTTCTTTGACCGAAAAGTCTTAAGAGCATAATAAATAGGTTAATGAAATCTAAATAAAGAGTGAGAGCACCCATTACCGCTTTTTTACCCATTAACTCGCCAGTATCGCTAGCAGAGTACATGTTTTTTATTTTTTGAGTATCATAAGCTGTAAGGCCGACAAAAATTAAAACTCCTAAAATTGAAATCACGAAATACATCATTGAAGATTTTAGAAAAATATTAACTAATGATGCAATAATAATTCCTATTAGTCCCATCATCAAAAATGATCCAAACTTTGTTAAATCTCTCTTAGTTGTGTAACCATAAATGCTCATAGCACCAAAAGTAGCTGAACAAATAAAAAATACTCTTGTTACACTTAAACCTGTGTAAACTAATAAAATTGAAGATAGTGATAAACCCATTAAAGCAGCAAAAATCCAAAAAGTTGTCTGAGCTTTTGATGCACTCATTTTGTTGATCCCAAAACTCATATAAAATACGACACCCAAAGGGGCTAGCATAACTATCCACTTAAGTCCTGATAAATAAACGGCATTTCCAACTTCAGTTAAAGCCACAATAGAACCACTTGCATCAGTAACAACTGACATCTTAAATGTTATCAACGCTATAATTCCTGTAAGTAATATTCCAGTCGCCATGTAGTTATAAACTTTTAACATGTAAGCTCTTAAGCCCTCATCAGTAACCGCAGTGGTTTCACGTGCTGCTGCTCTTGCTCTTGCTAGAATACCTTTTTTATCTGTTGCCATAATTTCTATAGATATATAGTCTTTTACTAAATATTCAAGATACCTTAAAAGATTAATAAAAAATTATACTTTAAAAATCACTATGAATTATAAAAAATTAGGCAATACGGATCTTGATGTGAGTACAATTTGTCTCGGTACTATGACCTGGGGCGAACAAAACACTCAAGAGGAGGGATTTCAGCAAATGGATTATGCTTTAGATCATGGTGTAAACTTTTGGGACACTGCAGAAATTTATTCCATACCGATGAGAGAAGAAACATATGGGGAAACAGAGAGAATAATCGGTAACTGGTTTCAAAAAACTAAAAAAAGAGACAAGGTTGTTATAGCAACAAAAGTTTGTGGTAATACTTCAAACAAATATATCAGGGGTGGTGGTTATAATTTTGGGAAAAAAAAAATTTCTGAAGCTTTAGAGGAAAGTCTCAAAAGATTGAAAACAGACTATATCGATCTCTATCAACTTCATTGGCCAGAGAGAAATACAAATTTTTTCGGGAAACATGGTTATGAACATGACGAAAACGATAATGATTGGACACCGTTTGAAGAAATTCTTGAAAGTTTAAAAAAATTTATTGAACAAGGTAAAATTAGATACATTGGTCTATCTAATGAAACTGCATGGGGTTTGTCAAAATTTCTTGAGATATCAAAATTAAAAGATTTACCAAAAATGATGTCGGTGCAAAATCCATACAATTTACTTAATAGAACTTATGAAGTTGGACTTGCGGAAATTTCTGTTAGGGAGAAAAGTGGTTTGTTAGCCTACTCGCCTTTAGCATTCGGATACTTAACAGGAAAATATAGAAATAATAATTTACCAGAAAAATCTAGAATGAAACTATTTAAAGATTTCACAAGATATAAAAATGAAAATGGTCAAAAAGCTATCGAAGAGTATTATAAGTTATCGCAAAAATTCAATATCGATTTTACTCAAATGTCATTAAAGTTTTGTGAAATTCAGCCATTTATGACAAGTGTGATAATAGGTGCAACGACAATCGAACAGTTGAAAACAAACATAGAAAGTGTAAATGTAAGTTTAACAAGCGAAATTTTAAATGAGATTAATAAAATTCAAAAAATGTTCCCAAACCCATGTCCATGATTAAAAAGATTTTATTCATATTTATACTTTTTACTTTTTTATTCACATCGAAATCTTTTGGGGAAGATCTAAAAAAAATAGGTAAATATAAAGACTGGGAAACAATGGTTTTAGCGGAAGCATCCGGTAAAGTATGTTTTGCTCAGTCTTCTCCAATTCTGCAGTCTCCTAAAACAAATAAAAGAGATGCTAGATTATTTGTAACATTTAGACCTGGTGAAAAAATTGTGAATGAGATCAGTACTACTGCTGGTTATGAATTTAATAAAAACAATACTGTATTAGCAACCTCTGGAAATAACAAATTTAAATTTGATATTAAGCAACAAGGTTTTGCATGGATGACTAGTAATAAAAAAGAAAAGATTATGGTCAAGATTATGAAAAAAGGTTCAAGAATAATGGTAACTGGATACAATGAAAAAGGCTCTCAAACAATCGACCATTATTCATTATTGGGATTCACTAAAGCATATAATACTGCAAAAAAAGCTTGTAGTTAGTTAATGAAATCAAAAAAAAGAATTGTATTAGCTTACTCAGGCGGTTTGGACACATCTATTATTCTTAAATGGCTTCAAGAAAATTATGATGCAGAAATAATTTGTTACACCGCAGATATCGGGCAAGAAATAAATAGAAAAAAAATTTTTTCCAATGCAAAAAAATTTGGTGTCACAAAAATAATTATAAATGATTTGAAAGATATTTTTGTTAAAGACTATATATTTCCAATGATACGTGGTCATGCAATTTATGAGGGTGTTTATCTATTAGGAACCTCAATCGCCAGACCTCTGATAGCAAAGGATCAAATTAAGGTTGCAAAAAAATTCAAAGCATATGCAGTATCTCATGGTGCTACTGGAAAAGGAAACGACCAAATAAGATTTGAGCTTGGTTATCATTATTTTGGTCCGAAAATAAAAATTATTGCACCATGGAGAATATGGAATTTAAAATCTCGATCGGATTTAATTAATTATGCGAAGAAGCACAATATTCCTATCCCAAAAGACAAAAAAGGTGCATCTCCTTTTTCAGTAGATGATAATTTATTTCATACATCAACTGAAGGTAAGTTGCTAGAAAATCCAAAAAATTCTGCACCAGAATTTATTTTTCAAAGAACTATTTCTCCAGAAAAAGCTCCTAACAAAGCTACTCATGTAACAATTAATTTTAAAAATGGTGACCCCATTGGTCTTAATGGAAAAAAATTTGGACCAGCAAAATTATTATTAAAACTTAATCAATTGGCGGGAAAAAACGGAATAGGAAGAGTTGATCTTGTTGAAAATAGATTTTTAGGCATCAAGTCTAGAGGAGTTTATGAAACTCCAGGAGGCACATTGTTAATCCATGCGCACAGGGCGATTGAGTCAGTTACGCTTGATAAAGAAACAATGCACAAAAAAGATGCAATAATGTCAAGGTACGCAGAATTGATCTATAATGGATATTGGTTTTCAAAAGAAAGGTTTAAACTTCAAAAAATTGTTGATTTGAAAAAAAACAAAATAAATGGATCTGTTAAACTTAAACTTTATAAAGGCAATGTTACAATTCAATCAAGAATGACAAAAAGCAATGCTTACTCAATGAAAAAAGTTTCGTTTGAGGAAAATAAATCATTTATTAAATCTAATGTTGAGAAATTTATAAATTTTCACAAAAAAAAGTTAAGAAACTAGCTAATTATTTGGTGACAAATTGGGGATTGTTTATTTTTGAAAAAAACTTAATTTAAATTTATGGAATCGTTTAAAAATTGGATGAAAGATACAGCAAACATTTTGTTTGATGATAGCAAAAATGATCTTAGATCATTACCTAAAACAGTAAGATTACAAATTTTATTGGTGTTAAGTTTTATTTGGACTACTGTTTTTAGTTTGTACGTATTCTCATATACAACTTTTGTATTTGGGTGGACTGGACTTTTTTTAGCCCACATTGGATTAATATTTGCGGTATATTTGACATTTAAACATTTTCATAGAGCTGAGGAAAATTCTGCCAGCGTTTTTAAAACAAAAAATTTTGACCCCTTTAAGATAATGGTGCTCGTATTTGTAATTGTTTTTATATTCGTGTTTTCAAAAGGAATTGAAGTGTTGACAAGTCCAAATCCATATTCTTATTCAATTCCGTATGATGGTTCCTCAAAATCAGTATTTGAAAAATGGTTACCATTTAGTAAAGATAAATAATGGAAAAGATAGCTAAAAACCTACAACTTCTTCTAATGTGTATCATTCTGGTAAGCACTGTAATTGCAGTTGGAATAGAGATTTATAAAATGTTTGAAAATCGATCGGTTACCTTAGCTGATTTGCTGCTAATGTTTCTTTACTTAGAAGTGCTAGCGATGGTAAGAGTTTTTTGGAACCAGCAATCTATAAGTATTACATTACCACTACTTATAGCTATTACAGCATTAGCACGATTTATTATTTTACAAGGAAAAGAAATGGATCCAAGTGCATTAGTATATGAAGCGGTAGCAATAGTTTTAATTGCAGGTGCTATTGTAATCTTGAGATTAAGACATAGCGATAAATTAGGTCTAAAGAAAAAAAAATCGAAATAATTAAAAATGAATTTTGAAGCTTCAAGGGCTAAGGCCTTAGATAAACTAAATAATTTTGTGGAAAACAATCTCTCAGAATATTCAAAACTTAGAAACTTTGATTATGGACCTGATAACAGGTCTAATATTTCTTGTTTATCTCCATATATTACTCACGGTATTATTAATGAAAAAGAAGTCATCAAAAAATCTCTTGATAAATTTTCATTTGCAAAAAATGAAAAATTTATTCAAGAAGTATTGTGGCGTACATATTGGAAAGGTTGGTTAGAATTAAGACCCAGTGTTTGGACAGATTTTTTAATTGAATTAAAAAAGATTAAAGGGGATTTTCAAAACAATCAAAATTATAAAAACGCGATTGATGGAAAAACAAATGTTGAGTGCTTTAACTATTGGGTCAACGAACTCAAAGAAAATAATTATTTACATAATCATACTAGAATGTGGTTTGCCAGTATTTGGATTTTTACACTAAATTTGCCATGGCAATTGGGTGCGGAATTTTTTATGCAACATCTTTATGATGGAGACGCTGCATCAAACACTCTTGGGTGGAGATGGGTTGCAGGTGTTCAAACACAGGGAAAACATTATTTAGCAAGTGAGTGGAATATCAAAAAATTTACAAATAATAGATTTAGCAATATTAAATTAAATGAAAACGCTCCACCCAAGATTTCTGAAAAAAAATACTCAATTTTAAAACAGGATTTTATTAACCCTGAAAATATTGATCAAAATAATTTGATAATATTTGAGAATAACCTCTGTTTTGAAACAAGTGATTTTCAAAATAATAAATTTAAAAAATTTTATATAATTTCGAATAAAAATGAAAATAGATGCATCAAACTTAGTGAAAAAGTTCTAAAATTTAAGTCATCACTTATTCAAGACCAGGAACAAAGATTTAAAAATCAATCTATTGATTGTGAAGTTATAGATATTAGCGAAATTAAAAAGATAGAAAAAGCAGTCGGGTTGTATCCAACTATTGGAGAAAATTTAGATTATTTGAATTCAAATACTTTTAAAATTAATTTCCTTTATAGAGAACTTGATCAAAACTCTTGGCAATATTGTAATAAAGGTTTCTTTAACTTTAAAAATTATATTCCAAAAATTATTTCAACACTTAACTAAAACCATCTAAACATTCCAATAATCCCGGCTGTAGCATAAAAGAATTGTAAAAATAATATTCCTCTATGACCGCCTCGATAAGCCCAAATTCCAATTAGAATTGCAGATATTAGTAGTAAACAAAAACCAAAAAACTCTATACCAATATTCATAGCTACAAATAATGAGTACAATATTGCAGTGATAACACCTGCCCACTCAAAAATTTTATTATTCATATTTATTTATCTTGCGAGTTTTATAAAAATATCACCCATTCCAGCATCTAAATTTTCTAAAGGTGTATTATTTCTCAACTCGCAATATCTACCCGTCACTTGATGACTTTTAACAAAGTCTACCTCATCTTTCGCACAATTTTTTCCATTGTGCAATAAACCTATTACTATTCGATCGTTAAGACTATACACTTCTGATTTGTTGATTTTTTCACCATTACAAAAATAATCTTTATTAACTCTATTGGGAAAATCTTTTTTAGCACAAGGATTTTTTATTGTTAAAACATAGAATTCTTTAAAACCATCCTCAAATTTATGTTTCATCTTTTGAGCTTCAGAATACTTCATAAGATCACACGAACATGGAACACAACACCTATAATAGTTTCCACAAATTTTTTTATTCGTTTTACTTTCTTTAATAAATAAGAATTCTGAGTCACTATTTGGGTCAATTAAAGACCCAGAAACTGCACAATATAATTTGTTAAATTCAACAAAGTCTTTGTAAGTAATTTTTTTATCTATGATATATTTAAAAAATTTTGGTCCCGCGGCATTTCTATTTTTATCAGGGAATATTCTAGACCAATCAGTAATAAGCTCTTTGTGATAATTTTTTTCTCCAGCAAACGACTTGAGTTGAAATGATATTAAAAATACAATTAAAAATATATTGAATATTTTTTTCATTTCTGTCTTACAATAATTGTTTGGTTAAGTTTCTTTATATTAATCATTTCTTTACCTCCATTTGTCCATCGAATTTCTACTTTAAAATTTTTTTCTTTTTTTCTAATTCCATAATGTGCCACAGGTTCCATTTGGCATAAGTAACCAGATCCTGCATCAATTGTTTTTGAATGTTTTCTTTGATTAGTTATTAAGGTAACAGTGGCTCCTCTTGCTGGCGCACCATACTTATTTAATGGTTTAATCCTTAAATATTTACTTCCTTTATCAACTTTTGCTTTATACAAAGTTAATGTTTGTGCTTTACTTTCACCACGAGAAACTAATAATTCTAAAATTCCATCATTGTCTATATCCGCGACTGCAGCACCAGTTCCATATCCATTAGCTTCGAGTCCTACCTGAAAATTTATCTGCTCAAATTTTCCATTATCTTTAATACGAAATAACTTATTTGGTTCTGCTATATTGTTCATGAAAACTTCATCAAAACCATCATTATCAAAATCTGCAGAAATAATTGTTCTTATTCTAGAGGGTTCATCAAAATCTTTATTTCCAATGTCTTTAAATTCATTATTCTCCAGGACCCAAGCTCTGTGATATCCAAGCCAATTACCACTTAAAATATCCAATCTACCACGATAATATATGTCTGATAAAGCTGTACCCCGTCCATTTTGGATTGCATCATCTACTCTATAATCAAATGCAACATCATCAAAATTTCCATTATTATTTTTAAAAAGAAAATTTGCTCCTCTCTCATTAGCCGCAAAGATATCGGCTCTTTCTGTCAAGATATGCCCAGATACAACTGCTCTTCCACCAGTAATATTATCCAGATTTAAATTCTCAGCTTTATCTTTGATAAGTTCATTTTCAATCTCATAAAACCTTGTTGGTCCTCCGTAGTTTGCAACATAAATTCCATATTCACCATCTCCCTTTCTATCTACACAAACAACAGATCTTCCTGCTGTTAAATTTAGATTTTCTTTATTTTTTTCTAATTCAAATAAATCAAAATAATTATTATCTTTTATATCCAATAATCTGTCTGAATATTTTTTAACTCCACTAAATGTATCGGTATTTAAAAAGTAGATTTCTTCAAAGCCATCTTTATCAATATCACATGCAGCAACTCCAATGGTTTTCTTTGAAATATCTGAAAAAATTTTTTGTTGGTTTATATTCTTCAATTTTCCATCTTGAAAAGATAACGCTAAATTCGGAAAACCAAAACCTGTGACTAAAAACTCATTATTTCCATCCATATTAAAATCTGTCACTGAAATACCATAGCTCAGTCTTTTTTCATTATTCTCAATAATTTTTGATAGATCCTCAAAAAATTCTGCACGAGCGTTGTTTGTAAGAATTATTAATAAAAATAAAATTGAATATTTATAAAAATTTTTTATTTTTTTGATGAACATTTTTTTGAACAATACTTAACTTTTTCCCAATTAAGTCTCCATTTTTTTCTCCATTTAAAAGGCCTTTGACATATTGGACAAACTTTAATTGGTAAATTTTCTTTTTTCACTAAATTGTATTTTCTTTAATGAATTTATCTGCAGCTGACAAAATCAATTTTTTTCTATCAGTTTTCATCTTATCGAAAATTCTCACCATCATTGAAAGCCTTGGATTTTTTAAAAAAAACTTTCTATTTCGATCTATAAATCTCCAATAAAGCCCATCCATTATATTGCACCAATCACCCCTCTTAAAATCCATCATCTTCATAAAATAACTTGATCCACAAATGTATGGTTTAGTTGCAAATATTCCACCATCACTAAACAATCCCATTCCATAAACATTTGGAACCATCACCCAATCTGAGGAGTCCACAAACATTTCCATAAACCATTTGTAAACAATAGTGGGTTTGATCTCACAAAGGTTCATTATGTTTGATAAAATCATAAGTCTTTCAATATGATGAGACCATCCATGATTTAATGCGTTCTTTATTGCATAATCCAATGGTGGTAATCCAGTAGTGCCGTCATACCAGGATTTTTTCATCTTACGATTTTGTTTGAAAAAATTTCCTTTCTCCATTTCACTAGAATAACTTTGATAAATTCCTCTCATAAATTCTCTCCAACCAATTATTTGACGAACGTATCCCTCTAAAGAATTTAGTCTTATCTTTTTACTTTTATGGAATTCTAAAATTTTTTTAATTATAAATTCTGGAGTTATAAGACCTAAATTTACATATGGACTTAGTGCACTATGAAACAAAATATTATCTTTTTGATCAACTGCATCCTCGTAATCACCAAATAAATTTGATTTTTCTTTAATGAAAAAATTTAAAAGCTTCAAAACATCATTGTGT
>CACHBQ010000004.1:0-88468 GCA_902578105.1 uncultured Pelagibacteraceae bacterium
CCCAAAAAGGATTATTATGAGGGAAATACTTATAAATTTTTCAAAACAAAAATAACAAAGATTTTTAAGAAAGATATTTTACTTAAAGAGATAAAAAATTATGATGAAATATTATTGATAGGTTCTGGGAAAGGGGTTGCCTCAGTTAGAACTATAAATCAGCTTAAATGGAAAAGAAAAAACCTAAAAAAATTCAAGTTTCTGTCAAAAGAATATGATGCAGTTATAAACAAATGCAATTCTTATAGATTTTAATAGATGAAAGATCCAAACAATCCTTGTTTATTTTGTGACGTTAAAAAAAGTGGATGTGCTCATGAAAATGATTTGGCATATGCAAGTTATGACTCTTATCCAGTTTCAGAACATCATTGTTTGATTATACCCAAAAGACACATAAAGGATTATTTTGACTTATCCAATGATGAATTGGTTGCATGTAATGATCTTATAAAAATTGTTAAAAAAGAAATAACTAATAAAGATCCGTTAGTTAAAGGATTTAATCTAGGTACAAATATAGGAATTGTATCTGGTCAATCTATTTTACATTGTCATTTTCATCTGATTCCCCGAAGAGAAGGAGATGTTGACAATCCCCAGGGTGGAGTACGATCGGTCATTCCAAACAAACAACATTATAAAAGAAATAATTAGCCTGTTATAAAAGACAAATTGACCCCAGTTTGAGGTTGAACTATAAATTCAACTAGATATAAAACTTTAAAACTAATTCAAAATTTAACAAAAGGCGGAAATGTTAAGTAGCAATCCATTTTCAATTTTATCAGAAACCATTTCACCCTTTGCAATGCAATCTTTTATCATTGCAATGGTTTTGTTAATTGCAATTGGAACTATTATTCAAATGATCCATCACAAAAATTTGACTTATTTTTTTAATAACGCAAAAAAAGCAAAGCTGTCAGCAACAAAAAAATTAGGGGTTGGAGAAAAAGTTTCTGTCATTGCTAAAACAACAGTGGTTGATATTGGCACAACTTCTGAATTAGGTTTTGGAAAAAGAAGACTGGCCCATGTTCTAGGAATGTATGGCACAATTTTATTTTGGGTGTCTTCAGCTATTTTAGTTTTTTGTTACACAGGTGCTGATAAACCAAGTTCTCAAACTTGGTCAATGATTTGGCATGCAGGAGCAATATTAACATGTTTAGGTGGATATTGGTTTTGGTTTTTTTTAAGAGTTGATGTTTCAGCAGAAGCCCATCCTTGGTATAGAATTATAAAAGCTGATTTATTTGTTTTAGCATTACTTGCATGTTCAACTTTTGGGTTAGCTTGGTCATTCACACAATTTAATGGGCAAATAGGTTTGTCTTATTTATTTTTAATTTTATTTGTTGCATCTAACTTAATTTTATTCGGTGGAGTTTATTGGTCGAAATTTGCTCACATGTTTTATAAACCTGGAGCAGCTATTCAAAAAAATTTAGCAGAGGCAGATGGATCTAGGGATAATTTACCTCCACCAGCTGATGCCCCAGAACAATTTGGCCTGGGTATAAAAAGAGAAGAGCCAAAACATTATTAATATGTTAATAGAAAAAGGAGAAAAATAAAAATTATGTCAACTTTTGTATACATGACAAGATGTGATGGTTGTGGTCATTGCGTAGATATATGTCCGTCAGACATCATGCACATTGACGAAAATATAAGAAGAGCAAAAAATATTGAACCAAACTTTTGTTGGGAATGTTATTCGTGTGTTAAAGCATGTCCTAATCATGCAATTGATGTAAGAGGGTATGCTGATTTTGCTCCGATGGGTCACAGCGTTAGAGTTAGAAGAGAAGAAGAAAAAGGAACTATCTCTTGGAAAATTAAATTTAGAAACGGAACAGAGAAAAACTTTGTTTCACCTATAACAACAAAACCTTGGGGAAAATTTATTCCTAAACTTGCTGAAGGTGATACTCCTAATCAAGGAGAAATTAATTCACAAAGATTATATAGTGAGCCAGAAGGATTGAATACCAATAAAGAATTACCATCGGTTCCAAAAGAGTCTTTTAAAAAAGGTGTTTATTATTAATGGCTAAGCACAAAACACATTATGAGGAGTGTGATGTATTAGTTGTTGGTGGTGGAATGGCCGGCACAGGAGCAACATTTGAGGCCAGACATTGGGGAAGAGATTTAAAGATTGTTTGTGTTGAAAAAGCAAACATTGATCGAAGTGGTGCAGTCGCACAAGGTTTATATGCAATCAATTGTTATATGGGTATGCAATGGGATGAAAATCAACCTGAAGACCATGTAAGGTATGCCAGAAATGATTTAATGGGAATGGTTAGAGAAGATTTAGGTTATGACATGGCTCGTCATGTAGACTCAACTGTTCATATGTTTGATGAGTGGGGTCTTCCCATGATGAAAAATGAAAAAACTGGAAGATATCTAAGAGAAGGTAAATGGCAAATAATGATTCATGGTGAAAGTTATAAGCCAATTGTTGCCGAGGCAGCAAAAAAATCTGCAGATAAAATTTACAACAGAATAATGATTACTCATTTGTTAATGGATGAGTCTCAAGAAAATAGAATTGGTGGCGCAGTTGGTTTTAATATGAGAACAGGTGATTTTCATGTGTTCAGAGCTAAAGCAGTTATAGTTTCAGCTGGTGGAGCATCACATATTTTTAAACCAAGAGCAGTTGGAGAAGGTATGGGAAGAACTTGGTATGCACCTTGGAGTAATGGATCTGCTTATGCTTTACCTATTGCGGCAGGTGCAAAGATGACTCAAATGGAAAACAGAATTGTATTGTGCAGATTTAAAGATGGTTATGGACCAGTTGGAGCATATTTTTTACATTTAAAAACATACACACAAAATGCTAATGGCGAAAATTATGAAAAAAAATGGTATGAACAAACTAAAGAGTTAGTTGGAGAATACATCGATCATCATCCAACTCCCACTTGTTTGAGAAACCATGCCTTTATTCAAGAGGTTGCTGCAGGTGGTGGTCCGATACATATGGTAACTAAAGAAGCTTTCCAAGATCCTCATTTAGAGACTGTGGGTTGGGAAAACTTTTTAGGTATGACTGTTGGTCAAGCTGTAGTTTGGGCATCTCAAAATATTGATCCAAAATATACAAATCCAGAATTAACAACTTCTGAGCCTTATGTTATGGGATCACACGCAACATGCTCTGGAGCTTGGGTAAGTGGACCAGAAGATCTATCTCCACCAGAATATTTCTGGGGTTATAACAGAATGCTTACAATCGATGGACTTTTTGGTGCTGGAGATACAGTAGGGGGTAGTGCTCACAAATTTTCATCAGGTTCTTTTACTGAAGGAAGATTAGCCGCAAAAGCAGCAGTAAAATATATAGAGGATAAAAAAGCAGAAGGAATTAATGTAACGGATAAACAATGTGATGATTTTAAAAAGGCAGTTTATAAACCTTTAGAGACTTACACAGTAGCCCAAAACGAGATCACTGGCGGAACTGTTTCACCAAGCTATATTTCTCCAATACAAGGATTACAAAGACTTCAAAAAATTATGGATGAGTATGTCGGGGGAATTACCTCAAATTACATGACGAACGGCAATATGCTTAAGAGGGCTCTTGAACTTTTAGAATGGTTACAGGAAGATTTGGAAAATGTGGGAGCTGAGGATTATCATCAATTAATGAGAGCCTGGGAGCTTAAACACAGAGCTCTAACTTCACAATGTGTAACTGAGCATACATTATTTAGAGAAGAAACTCGTTGGCCAGGTTATTATTACAGGGGCGATCACATGAAACTTGATGATGAAAATTGGCATTGTTTAACAGTTTCTAGAAGAGACCCTAAAACAGGAAAATTTACTCTAGAAAAAGTGCCGGTTTATCATATCGTTGACGAAAAAGAGAAGAAGAAGGCTTCGTAACACCATATTCCAAACTTCTTTATGGACCTTTTGAAAAAATCTGATGAGGAGATATTTGCGATAGCCAAGCCTTTTTGGGATAATCTCGTAAGAGCCTCAAATATGAAAGATTATGGTGGCTTTACTAGAGATTTCTCTACCCAAATGCTGTTTGGCGCCAATGAAGTAGAGCTTGGAAAGCAATGGGCTAACAACAAAATTATCACCAACTTAAATGAGACCTATGAACCGTTTGGAACATTAAGAAGAGGTGATCATATTACCGTATTAATTAAGCAGACTAATAAGGAGGTGCCTGGAGAATTTTTAGGAAGGTTGGTCCTTGGTGTTGAGGATGGAGAGGTAAAAATTTTTGGAGCCACAATTTATTAATTAAAGTTTGACAATTTTTCTGCTGGTGCTATTGAGGATATAGATGCACCTTTCAAATATAAAAATTCTACAAAAAATCTTAAATTATAAAACAACTTTAATTAAAACAGGAATTTTTTCAGCAATATTAGCTTGCTGGGGTGTAATATTATTTGGAACTTTTTTAACTTTTAAATAAATTTTTTTAAAAAAGTTAATTATTTTAAATGGAAGTATTCTTACCAATAGCACAAGTACATGTTACTGCTATTGAAATCATTTTATTAAGTGCTTTAGTTGGAGTTTTATCAGGACTATTTGGAGTAGGAGGTGGTTTTTTAATGACACCTTTCTTAATTTTTTTAGGAGTCCCACCAGCTTATGCTGTTGCTAATGAAGCAAATAACATTTTAGCAACCTCTGTTTCTGGATCTACCACACACTATCTAAAAAATACATTGGATTACAAAATGGGTTTTATGATTGTTATTGGTGGTGCAATAGGAACTATAATTGGAATTTATACATTTACTTACTTTAAAGACATTGGCAAAATAGATACTGTTATTTCACTTGCTTACATGTATATCTTGGCAATTATTGGAACTTTAATGCTTGTTGAAAGTCTTGGTGAGATTGATAAAGCTAGAAAAAATACTATTGTAAAACGAAAATTACACGTTCATTATTGGATACATGGTCTTCCATTTAGGATGAGATTTCCTAAATCAAAATTATATGAGAGTGCATTCACGCCAATTATCATTGGTTTTTTTGTAGGTTTTATTGCTGCAATTATGGGTATTGGTGGAGCTTTCATACTAGTACCTGCAATGATTTATATAATTGGTATGCCAACAAAATTAGTTCCGGGAACTTCTTTGTTTGTAACTATTTTTGTAAGTGTCATTGTTACGTTTTTACATGCATTCAATTATGGATCTATAGATTTAATTTTAGTTTTAATGTTGGTTATCGGTTCGATAATTGGAGTACAAACAGGTCAAAAAATTGGACAATCAATTGAAAGTTCAGGACTAAAAGCGCTATTAGCAGTTTTATTATTAATTGTTGGAATTGCAATTGCGTATGATACTTTTTTTGTTGATCATACTATGAATGGTATCACTGAGATTGCAGAAAAAGACTTAACACCATTATCAGTTTTAGTTCAAAAATTTTCTAAAGATATGCCAATTGTATATAGTTTATTTTCTATATTTTTTGCTATAGCGTTAGGTGTTGCTGCAGCATTTATTCGAAGATTTTTATCTGATTTAAAAAAAAAGCACTTTAGCAAACCAGCTAAGTAGAAATTTTAAGCACTTCGGTATAATTTGGTCATTACAAATTCTCTATGACCTAGAGCTTCAGCACAAGTGAGTCTACCATTTGCAACTTTTAAAGTAGTTTTAATCAATTCATCTCCAGCTTCAGACAAATTCATTTCTCTCGAGAGAATTTTTGAAACATCACAATCTATATGTTCTCCCATAGATTTAACTGTTAATGGATTTGCAGTTAATTTTATAACTGGTTCAATTGGGTTACCAACGATATTACCCTGGCCCGTTGGGAATAAATGAATATTAAATCCCGCAGCTGCTTGTAGTGTTACACACTCTGCTGCGGCAGATGACGTATCCATAAAGTATAAACCCTTACCTTTTTTTGGTTCTTCAGCTGGTTCTAAAACATCAACAAATTTACAATTTCCTATTTTTTGAAAATTTCCAAAAGCTTTTTCCTCAATAGTTGTTAAACCACCAGCTATATTACCAGCAGTTGGCTGACTTTCAGAAAGGTCATCAGTTGCTTCTTTTAAAATAAAATCGTTATAGGCACTCCAAGTCTTCATAAACTTATCTGAAGCTTCTTTGGTAGCACCTCTTGTTGCACAAACTTTTTCTGCTCCTGTAAGTTCTGATGTTTCCCCAAAACATAAATGAACCCCAAGTGGTTCAAGTTTATCCATTAAATTTCCTACAGTTGGATTGGAAGCTAATCCAGAAGTAGTATCTGACTCTCCACATTTTACTGAAATCCATAAATCACTTATAGGGCATTCTTCTCTTTGTTTTTCAGAAGCCCACATAACAAATTCTTGAGCTTTTTTCGAAGCTTTCATTACAGTTCCAATATCCCCGGTACGTTCAATATGGAAACCCTCAACTGGTTTTCCAGTTTTTGCAATTCCATCTACAATTCTCTTAGTCCATTTAGGCTCAATACCAATCACAATTACCGCTGCAACATTTGGGTTACTACCAGTTCCAATCATTGTTCTAAAATGCAATTCTAAATCTGCTCCGAATTGTAATCTTCCATAAGAATGGGGAAGAGCTATTGTTCCTTTAATGTTATTTGCAACTGCTTCAGCACATGCGTTTGAAATATCATCAACAGGTAAAATGATTACATGATTTCTTGTTCCTGCTCTGCCATTTTCTCTTCTATAACCTAAAAAACTTTTTGGAATTTCCATCTAATTACCATTTTTTTGTTTTGACGTTATGAACGTGCACATGTTGACCTTTTTTAATTGCTTTGACTACTTTACCTATATCGTGACCATATTTTAAAATTGTGTCTCCCTCTTTTAAATCAATCATTGCAATTTTATGGCCTAGAGGGATTTCATCTGCAGATTGAATGTTAACCGAGCTGTCGTTCTCCATTATCCAGCATTTACAATCTTGTTTTGGAGTTATTTTTTCTATTACAACTACACCAACATTGTCTTTTTTGTCGTGAATTATAATATCTGTTGACATTTATATAGTGTCGATTTGTTTGTTTGAATTTTCTAAAATCTTATATATTAATCGCAAAAATTAACAATTAATTTTTAAAAAAATTGTTCTAAAGTAATTTAGAAAGGTTCTACAAATGACTAAAATGACAACAGAAGAAGCTTTTGTAAAAGTTTTACAAATGCATGGTATTGAACATTCTTTTGGAATTATTGGTTCAGCGTTCATGCCTATATCTGATATTTTTCCAGATGCAGGAATTACCTTTTGGGATGTGGCACACGAAACAAATGGTGGTTTGATTGCAGATGGTTACACAAGAGCTACAGGAAAAATGTCAATGGTCATAGCACAAAATGGTCCGGGTATAACTGGATTAGTGACACCAATTAAAACTGCTTATTGGAACCACACACCTTTATTATTAGTAACCCCACAAGCTGCAAATAAAACTATGGGGCAAGGTGGTTTTCAAGAAGTAGAGCAAATGAATTTATTTAAAGACATGGTTTGTTATCAAGAAGAGGTTAGAGATCCTTCAAGAATGGCTGAAGTTTTAAATAGAGTAATAGAAAAAGCAATAAGAGGTTCAGCACCAGCACAAATAAATGTTCCAAGAGATTATTGGTGTCAAGTGATTGACATAGACCTTCCTCCAATCGTCAGATTAGAAAGACAAGGTGGAGGTGCTGATGCAATCGCTAAGGCAGCAGATTTATTATCTAAAGCAAAATTTCCAGTAATTTTATCTGGAGCAGGTGTGGTTATTGGTGGTGCAATTGAGGAAACTAAAAAACTTGCTGAAAAACTTGATGCACCTGTTTGCTCAGGATATCAACACAATGATAGTTTTCCAGGAAGTCATCCTTTAGCAGTTGGACCATTGGGATACAATGGATCAAAAGCTGCGATGGAATTAATTTCTAAAGCTGATGTCGTTTTAGCTTTAGGAACAAGATTGAATCCTTTTTCAACTCTACCAGGTTATGGAATTGATTATTGGCCAAAAAAAGCAAGTATAATTCAAGTTGATATGAATCCAGATAGAATTGGATTAACTAAAAAAGTTACAGTTGGAATTAGTGGTGATGCAAAATTAGTTGCAATGCAGATTTTAGAAAAGCTGTCTTCAAATGCGGGCGATACTGATAGACAAAAAAGAAAAGATTTAATTCATCAGACAAAATCAGCATGGTTACAAAAATTGTCTAGTTTAGATCATGAGGATGATGACGAAGGAACAGTTTGGAACAAAGAAGCTAGAGAAAGAGACGCAGATAGAATGTCACCAAGACAAGCTTGGAGAGCTATTCAAGCTGGTATGCCTGAGGATGTAATTATATCAAGTGATATTGGAAATAACTGTGCAATTGGAAATGCCTATCCAACATTCGAAAAGCCAAGAAAATATTTAGCGCCAGGTTTATTTGGTCCTTGTGGATATGGTTTTCCATCTATCTTAGGTGCAAAAATAGGCTGCCCTGATACACCAGTCATTGGTTTTGCAGGTGATGGTGCATTTGGAATAAGTATGAACGAAATGAGTTCATGTGCTAGAGAAGAATGGCCAGCAATTACAATGGTAATCTTTAGAAATTACCAATGGGGTGCTGAAAAAAGAAATACAACTCTTTGGTTTGATAATAATTTTGTTGGAACCGAACTTGATCCAGAATTAAGTTTTGCAAAAGTAGCAGATGCTTGTGGTTTAAAGGGTGTTACAGTTAAAACTATGGAAGATACCACGGCTGCAATTAAACAATCTTGTGAAGATCAAAAGAAAGGTATTACAACATTTATAGAGGTTATTTTAAATCAAGAATTAGGTGAACCTTTTAGAAGAGATGCCATGAAAAAACCAGTGAGAGTAGCTGGTATTAAAAAAGAGGACATGAAGAAACAACCTTCTTTAAATTCGTAAGTTTTAATTATAAAGAATTCACTAAAAATCTATTTATGACTGCCTATCTTGGCAAATTCCTCTAATTCTTTATTTAATTGTTTTTTTGATGATAAAAAGCTGCATATATATTGTTTTCCACCTTTAGTGTGGTTTAAAATTAAATTTTTTTTATCTATTTCACCAACATATCTTATTTCAATAATATTTGATTTTACCTCTTCATAGTTCAAATTAAGAAACTTGATTTCGTCTGTTTTATCTATGAAATAACTTTGTACGTTGTCTAAATCTTCAAAAAAAAAGTAAAATGGATAGCCTCTTACAGTTTCTTTTTTAGCTTCACATTTCATAGACTTTCCCAATATTTCATTACCAAAAGAATTTGAAGAAAACATCACGCAAACTAATATTAGAAAAAGTTTTTTCATTCTATAAATTCATATCAGGCCAGTCTTTGTCATTATATCTATCCAATTCTTTTTTTGTGATAGGTCTGAATAATATCCACCCAATCACAATAACTAAAGATAATAGAATTAATGTTTGCATGGTTTAATTTATTATAGACATAGGATCTAGTCTAGTCTGAAACCAATTTATCTTAAATCAAGATGTGGACAAGTTGATCTTTAGATTTTTTATGTATATAAACTATAAACATCCCTATGAATTTTTTTTATGGAATAAGTAATGATTTATTTAGGTCAGAGATTCAGGTTCCTTTATTTCAAAATAGAAATTTTAAAAAAACAAATCTAAAACTTTTTAAGTCTTATCCAAAAAACAAAAAATGGATTTTACAAGAAATTTCTAGTAAAAACAAAATTAACGATCATTTTTATATTTTAAAAGATGAAGATGTTTTAAGTGACGAAATATTTTTTTTGGCAGATGAAAAAATATTTAACGAATTTGATGATAAAAAATTAAAAAATTTTAATAATTTTACTGACACACATCCAGCTTTCAGAGCAAACTTTAAAATATGTTTAAATCAAGGTGGGTTTTCCTCTTTTCAGTCAGAATACCCATATTCTATGATAACTAAAAAAGGAACAATATTGAGTTCTATTAGTTCAATAGCAAATCCGCATGCTGATCAAAATTATGTTTTGATTAAAAATATATTTGAAGAACCAATAGAAGAAAATTTTAACGCATATTTAGTAAATTATAAAACCAAAAGTATTGAGGAACAATTTGAAATTAGGACCAATTATACAAATTGTATTGAAATAAATAATAAACTTATAAAACCAGAAATATTTTTAACAACCGATAAATATTTAGGAATACCAATGTATGTTTCTGTGAAAAATAGTTTCTTATCTTTTGAGCATACCCATCCTCCTCACTCATATATTTTAAGTCAAAACAAATTTGTAAAAATTTCCAATTTAAAAAGAGAAATAAATGAAATTATTAGTTAAAAAATTAGCAAATACGAATATTGGTATATTATTAAGAAACACTTTGAAATTTAAATCAATTGGTATGAAGCTTTTCGAAAATGATTATCCAACTTGTGTGAGTGATGCCTTCCTGTGGAGAACTGATAATGGATATAAAACTAAATTTAAGTATTCTGATATTTTAAATCTATTTTATAAAATAAAAAACTCTTGGGTTGAGTTTCATTTTTACTCAAAAAACAACGAGTTATTAAAAATTGAAAAAGTAAATAATTTAGGTTTATCAAATGAACTTGAAATAAGTTCAAAATATTTAAATAATTTAGAAGATTATGGAACATTTTATATTTATCATTTTTCAGAAAATTCAAATGATTTGAGTAATAAGGATATAATTAGCAATAGGTGTTATTTAGGATATTCTCAAAACAATAATTTACATTCATTTGTACACGGTAATACTTTGGGAAAATTCACAAGTATTTATACGAATAAAACTTTTTTAACTGATATTGTCAAAACTTCATTGTTTCAAAATCATACATATACAATACAAAAATATTTTAATGATTTTGATAAAAATGAACTATTTTTTACTAATCCAACTTCTAAAAATATTAAATTTAAAATTGATGGTAAAGAATATAAATTGAAACCTAATTATTCATTACTCGTTGAAACAAAAACGCCTATTATATCAATTAAATCAAATTGTTTGCACCTTAGACCCACTATTTTTAGTTATAAAGAGAAATATTTGGATGTTCATCATTCTTAATTGTTATCAATATATTATATACTCAAAATAAATTTATGAAAAATTTGTCTTTAAAATCCTTAGAGATTTAATAAAACCAAACAAGACTTAAGATTATTAGATACACAATTTGTATCGCAGAAATTTAAAAAAATATTTGTGATGTTAAATTATTTTTTGAGATTTTTCTGTGGTATATAATGATTAAATGATTAGATGATTAGATATTTTTATAAATTTTTTGTTTTTTCGATTTCAAGATTTTTGATTTTAATTGATTTTATTTTCAGAAAAATCTTTAATAAACATCAATTTCTCCCTTTAATTCATGATTACATTGAAAGCACACAATATTACGAAAAAATAATACATAATAGGAAAATAATTTTTTTCTGTCCTTCTCGATGGTCATTAGAAAGAGTTCAATCTTTATACACAAAAGAACCAGAAACATTAAATTGGATAGATGGTTTTCAACCAAACGATTCTGAAAACATAATTTTTTGGGATATAGGTGCTAATATTGGTTTATATTCTATCTACGCCGCTGTTAAATTTAAAAATATCGATATTATTTCTTTTGAACCATCTACCTCCAATACAAGAACTTTAAGTAGAAATATTTCTATTAATAATCTTGAAAGTAAAATAAGTATTTTTCCGTTAGCATTATCAGATAAAGAAAATATTATTTCATATTTTAATGAAACAAAATTTTTAGAGGGTGGTTCAAATTCAAATTTTAATAGTAATATTGATTATCGTGGAGAAATTATAAAAGATAGTCAAATTAAGAATAAATATAATTTATTTGGTACTAGTATCGACAATCTAATTCTAAAAAAAATTCTTAGAGTACCTAAATATATCAAAATAGACGTCGATGGTATTGAACATCTTATTTTAAAAGGAGCAGAAAATTTACTGAAAAATGAAAATTTAAAAGAACTGTCGATAGAGATGAATCCTACCCATATAAAACAATACGAATTTATTAATAATATTATGGAGGAAAATCATTTCAAAAAGATAGCATCTCTAAATAGTAAATTATTAAGTAACAAAAATTATAAATTAAAATCAAATGAAATTATTAATGTAATTTTTAAAAGAAATAATTGAAACCTAACTATTCATTACTCGTAGAAACAAAAACGCCTATTATATCAATTAAATCAAATTGTTTGCATGATTTAATTTATTACAGACATAGGATCTAGTCTAGTCTGAAACCAATTCACTCTAAAATCGAGATGTGGGCCAGTCGATCTTCCAGTTGAACCCACAGTCCCAATGATATCTCCTTGATTAATTTTATCTCCTACAGACACCATTACATTTTCAAGATGTGAATAAATAGTTGAGATGCCATGACCATGGTCCATAATTATTGTTCCACCCGTATAATAAAGATCATCTTCTGCCATAGTAACAATACCCGATCCAGATGACTTAATCATAGTTCCTTGTTTAGCAGCAATATCAATTCCATAATGAGGCCATTTAGGTTTACCATTTAAAATTCTCTGGCTTCCATAAACACCACTAATGATACCTTCAACTGGCATGATAAATTGATTTTTGAAAAAAGGTAAATCCGAGTTAATTGCTCTTGCTTGACCTATTTTATTATTTTCTTCTTTTATTCTTTTATAAACAGACTCCGGAGGTGTGACTTTACTTTCCTCTAAACCATCTATTCTTTGAATATTATATTTTCTTTTAAGAACTTTCTTTATTATTTTATCTTTTTTCCCATCAATAATTTTTGTAATTGTTAAATCAAATTTTCTATCTCTATCTAGACCAAAAACAAAAAAACCATCCTCTGATACTTTAACTTGTTTTTTGTCTATAATAATTTTTGCCGCTGGATCGGTCTGTCCAATAATAAAGTGCCCTTGTAGAAATTTTCCTGTAAATTCTATTGCTACTAAATGTGTAGGTATAAAAAAAAAAATTAAAAAAAATAATCTAGTTATTATCTTGCAGTCCATCCACCATCAACCAATAATGAAGTTCCTGTAATCATTGCTGCAGCATCAGAGGCAAGAAAAACAGCTGCACTTGAAACATCAGAAAGTTCAGCAAATTTTCCTAATGGAATATTTCCTAATACTTCTTTTTTAAATTTTTTACTTTTTAGAAATTTTTTTGTCATTGGAGTAACCACAAATGTAGGACAAACTGTGTTTACTCTAATGTTATATTTTGCAAGATCAATTGACATACCTTTCGTTAATCCCTCTAAACCAAATTTTGTCATGTTGTATACGCTTCGAATAGGACCTCCAACATGACCCATTTGTGATGACATATTGACAATCGAACCACCAATTTTTTTTCTATTTTTTGACTTTATCATCTTAAGAGCACACAGCTGAGCAAGATTAAAAGTTGCCATCGTATTAATCTTTACAAGATATTCCATATTTTTAGTCTTCACTTTTGTAAAATGTTCAGGAATATTATTACCTGCATTATTAATCAAAATATCTATTTTTGGTTGTTTATTAATAATACCTTTAATTTCATTATAATTTGTGATGTCACATACATAAGTCTTACATTTTGACTTTAATTTTTTAATTTTTTTTGAAACTTCATCTAGATCTTTTTTAGTTCTACTAATTATAATTAAATTTGCTCCAGCTTCTGCAAGTGCTATTGCGCAAGCTCTTCCAAGCCCTTTGCCAGCACCAGTGACAACTGCTATTTTATTCTTTAAGTTATATTTTTTTAAATACATTATAAAAACAATATTTTAATATCTGTGTAAATCAATTCAATAGCAACAATTAATATTGCAATCAAACCCGCCCAGGCAATCCATTTATACTTCTTAATCCAATTTGATATTAAAGTTGCCGCAAAGGCCATTAAAGCAATTGATAGAACCAAACCAAATACTAATAATCCATAATGATCTCCAGCTGCCCCTGCAACTCCTAAAACATTATCTAAGCTCATTGTAAAATCTGCTAAGAGGATTGTCCAAATCGCTTTAAAAAAACTGGAATTATCAACTTTAATATCATCATGATTTTCAGAGCCTTTAATGACATCTACATATAATTTGTAGACAATATAAAGAAGAAGCAAACCTCCAAAAAGCCTTAGCCCAGTTATTTGAAGTAAATATGCAGTCAGTAAAGTTAAAATAATTCTTAAAACAACCGCACCACCAATTCCAAAAATAATAATTTTTCTTCTTTGCTCTAAAGGAAATTTTGATGCAACCATACCAATTATTATTGCATTGTCTCCTGCAAGGACTAAATCGATTAAAATAATTTGAGTTAATATAGTTAATTGTTCTGGTGTAAATAATTCAGCAAACATCAATGGGTAAGTATCATATCTGCACCTTTTTCTGCAATCATTATTGTAGGTGCATTAGTATTACCTGATGTAATGTTTGGCATTATAGAAGCATCAATTACTCTTAAATTTTTAATTCCTTTTACTTTTAGTTTTTCATCAACTACAGCCATATCATCTTGACCCATTTTACATGTACCAACTGGATGAAAAATTGTTTGTGCAAAATCTGAACCTGCTTTTACAAGTTCCTCATCATCATTAATGTCAATACCTGGTCTATATTCCTCAGGTTTATATTTTTTAAATGTTTCAGATTCCATGACAATTTTTCTTGTAAGTTTTAATCCTCTAGCTGCAATCATTCGGTCGTGATCGGTTGAAAGATAATTCATTTTTATTTTTGCATATGTTCTAGAGTCTTTATCTACAATACTCACATGGCCTCTACTTGTAGGTCTAATATTTGAAACGGTAGGTGTGAAAGCATGAAAATCATGATTTTTAGTTGCTCCTAGGGTGTCCATACTCATTGGTTGTACGTGCCATTGTAGATCTGGTAATTCTAATGAGGGATCACTTTTAGCAAACATACACATTTGGCTCGCTCCCATGGTCATTGGTCCACTACGATTAAAAACATATTCCAGACCAATCATTAATTTTCCAAATAAACTATTAACCTTTTTATTTAGCGATTTAAGTCCTTGAATTTTATATATAGGTCTAAACATCAAGTGGTCTTGTAAATTTTCACCAACACCTTTTAATTCTTGTACTATATCTATACCTAATTTTTTTAATTTTTGAGAATTTCCTATTCCAGAAGTTTGCAATATCTGAGGTGAACCTATCGAACCAGATGATAAAATTATTTCTTTATTACAAGTTAGTTTTTTAAGCTCATCACCTTGCCAATATTCAATTCCTTTTGCAGTTTTGCCTTCAAAATTAATTTTTTTTACATGAGCATTAGTTATGGTTCTTAAATTTTGTCTGTTTTTTATTGGGCTTAGATATCCAACTGAAGTACTACATCTAAAGCCATCTTTTTCAGTAACTTGAAAATAACCACATCCATGATTATCGCCTGTGTTAAAATCTGTTGTCTTGGGGATACCAAACTCTTCAGCAGCATTTTGAAATTCATTCAATAACGGTAATTGAATTCTTTGATCAGAAACTGATAGAGGCCCACCAATACCATGAAATTTATCTTTTCCTCTCTCTTGGTTTTCTGCTTTTATAAAATATGGCAGAACATCATCCCAACCCCAACCAGTATTTCCTAATTGTCGCCAAATATCATAATCTCTGCTTTGTCCTCTTATATAAAGTAGTCCGTTGATCGAAGAGCTACCACCTAATGTTTTACCTCTTGGATAACGAATTGACCTATTGTTCATTGAAGCATCAGGCTCGGTTTTATAACACCAATCAACAGAGGGATTGTGCATGGTTTTAAAATATCCAACAGGGATATGTATCCATGGATAATTATCTTTTCCACCAGCTTCAATTAATACGACTTTGTTATTTGAATTTTCAGAAAGTCTGTTTGCCAGAACACATCCTGCAGATCCTGCTCCAATAATTACGTAATCAAAATTTTCCATCAATAGTTGAATCGTTTTTTAGTTTAAGCTTTTTAATGCTTTTACACTTATATTTATCGATTGTCACTTGTGTCAGGTTTGTTTTTCTGATTGAATTAAACAAGTTAAATTTAACTAACAAGAGGATAAATAATGAAAAAAATCGTTTCAATGTTATTTGCAACAATTTTAGTTCTTGGATTTACTTCAAGTGCCAATGCTGCAAAAACATTAAAGTGTCAAACTGTTCTTAACACTAAAGCTGATGAGGTAAAAATGTTAAAGGACTTTACTGACACAGTAACTGAATTAACGAGCGGATCGTTAAAATTTGAAATATTGCCAGCTGGCGCTGTTGTAGGAGTTAAAGAAACTCTAGATGCTGTTGACAAAGGTTTGATTGATTGTGGTTTCGCATGGACTCACTATTGGTCAGGTGATCACCCTGCTGCAATGTTATTTGGTTCGCCAGTAGCTGGTGGTGGAGTAGGTATCGACAATATCGCATTCCTATCATGGTTCCAATATGGTGGTGGTAAAGAGTTATACGACCAACTTTGGAAAGAAATGGGAAGAGATATTAAAGGATTTATGATTCAACCAGTTGGCCCAGAAGCTTTAGGTTGGTTTCCAAAACCAATTAAAGATATGGCTGACTTTAGAAAATATAAGTTCAGAACTCCTCCAGGAATTCCAGGACAAACTTATAAAGACATTGGTATAGCATCTGTTGCAATGGGTGGTGGAGATATTCTTCCAGCTCTTGAAGCAGGAACTATCGATGCTGCTGAGTGGTGTTGTCCAAAACCAGATTTAACATTTGGTTTTCAAAAAGTGTTAAAGCACTATTACTTACAAGGTTTACACCAAGTAGTCGTAAATGCTGACTTTTATATTACTGGAAAAACATACAATGCTATGAGTGCTCATGAGAAAAAGTCACTTGAAGTAGCTGCTAATGCTTCATTAGCAAAATCTTTAAGTTACAGAATCTATGAGAATGGTAAAGCTTTAAGAGAGCTAACTACTAAACATGGAGTAATTCTAGAAGATACACCTTCAGATTATTTCACAGAATATATGGCTGCAGCAAAAGCATCTTTAAATAAGAATGCTAAAGATAATAAATTTTTTAACGAAGTTTATACTTCAATGAAAAATTTTGCTGATGTTGCTGTTCCTTTCTGGAGTGGTGCTCAAATGTCTAATGCGAAGCTAGGAATGGCTCACGCAGCAACATTAAAGTAATCATTAATCAATCTTGATTTTTTAGAGCGGGCTTTTAAAGTCCGCTCTAATTTTTTTAACTAAAATTTTATGGCAGACGAACCTGGTAAACTAGATATCTCTGATGAAATGATTGCCGAAAGGCGAGGTGGATCAGGTAAAATGCCAACCGATATGCCATCATGGATGGCTAAATCAATTGTAAATATTGATAAATTTAGTAAGTGGATAGGTAGTATTGTTTGTTGGATATTGATGCCACTCATTTTTGCAATGACCTACGAAGTTCTTGCAAGAAAATTATTTTTAGCACCAACAATTTGGGCTTACGACATAAGCCGTTTTCTATATGGCGCATTATTTATGCTTGGTGCAGGGTACGCTCTTTCTAGAGGAGTGCATATAAGAGCAGATTTTTTATACAGAAATTTTAAAACTAAAACACAAGGTCTTATTGATTTTTGGTTATATCTTTTATTTTATTTTCCAGGACTAATTGTTTTTCTTTATATGACCATAGGTTTTGTTGAAGAGTCAATTAGAAGAGGTGAGCGAGGGATGGATACTACTTGGATGCCTTATATGTGGCCTATTAAAACGTGTTTGTTACTTGGAATTATTTTTTTATTAATTCAAGGTTTTTCAGAATTACTAAAAAGTTATTGGGCAGCTAAAAAAGGTGAGTGGCCAGGAGAGAACAAATGATAGCAGAATTTATTGATCCAGCTATTTTAGGTTTCATTTTAGTTGGCGTGATGTTATTTGCTATATTTATAGGATTTCCCATTTCATTCACTTTAATATTTCTAGGATTTGTGTTTGGTTATCTTGGTTTTGGAAAATTAGTTTTTTATTTAATGACCCTTCAATTTTCAATGGTCATGACCGAGCAAACGCTCGCCGCTGTCCCGCTTTTTGTTTTTATGGGTATTATGATGGAACAAGCTGGATTGATGGAAAGATTGTTTTCAGCATTTCAAATGATGCTGGCGAAAGTTAAGGGTTCTTTATATTACGCAGTTTTATTCGTTTCAGTTATATTCGCGGCAGCAACAGGAATTGTTGGTGCATCAGTGACAATTCTGGGAATTATGGCTGCTAAGTCAATGAACAGATCAGGTTATGATGTAAAACTTGCTGCTGGTACTATTACTGCTGGTGGTACTTTAGGAATTTTAATTCCACCAAGCATTATGCTTGTTGTAATGGGACCTATTATGGAAATTCCAGTTATAGATTTATTTGCAGCTGCAATTTTACCAGGAATTCTTCTTGCAAGTTTGTATGCAGCTTACACAACAATCAGATGCATGATTAATCCAAAACTTGGACCTGTATTACCTGATGACATGAGAGCTGCTAGCATGAAAGAAGTATGGATAGAATTTTTCTTAGGTTTAGTTCCTCCAGCAGCTTTAGTATTTGCTGCATTAGGCAGTATTTTATTTGGATTTGCAACTCCAACAGAAGCTGCAGGTTGTGGAGCTATGGGTGCTTTATTACTTTCATTAGCTTATAAAAAATTAACTCTTTCAAAACTTCAAGAAGCATTGGTGAAAACATTAGAGATTACTGCTTTAATAATGGTTTTAGTTGCAGCATCAAATTTTTTTGGTGCAGTTTTTGCAAGACTAGGAACTCCAACTCTTTTAACTGAGTTTTTATTAGGCTTAGAAATGAACAAGTATTTAATTCTAGCAATGATAATGGTTATGATTTTTTTATTGGGTTGGCCGTTAGAATGGGTACCGATTGTGATGATTATTATTCCAATAATTTTACCATTGGTAGAAGCGTTAGGATTTAATTTAACTTGGTTTGCAATTTTAGTTGCCGTTAATTTACAGACCGCCTGGCTCTCACCTCCAGTAGCACTCTCAGCTTACTTTTTAAAAGGAGTTGTCCCTGAATGGGATTTAAAAGATATTTACTATGGAATGATGCAGTTTATGGTTCTTCAAGTAATTGGATTAGTTTTAATTATTATATTTCCTAAAATTGCACTTTGGTTACCAACTCTCTTATATGGACAGTAGAATATTAAAGTTTTATATTGTCTAAGTGAGTCAACAAAAAACAAAAAAAACTCTCATTAACTGGGATTTAGTAACTGTAAACCCTAACAATAAGACTTGGGACTGGAAGGATTTATTTTGTTTTTGGGGAGTTAATATTCAAAGTGTTATTGGATTTTCACTAATTGCATCTTTGTACTTAATTTATAACTTAAATACTGCTGTCGTTCTTTTTGGAACAATTTTAGGAACTTTTTTGGTTTATATATTTTCTAACTTAATTGGAAAACCCTCACAGAAATTTGGATTACCATTTGTTGTCTTATTAAGATCATCACTAGGTTTTAGAGGGGCACAATTTTTTGGGCTGTTGAGAAGTATTGTTGGAATATTTATGTTTGGTATCCAAACATACTTTTTATCAAAAGCGATTGGTTTCTTAATTAGAGTTTTAATGTACTCAGTCGATAATTCAATTTTACAAAAAGAAATTTTATTAGTTTTTTTCATAGGACTTAATATTATTGATTGGGCCGCTATTATAATATCTATTACTTTACAAACATATTTATTTAGTGTGGGCATGAACTTCAACAAAAGATTAATTAAGTTTTCAGCATTATTAATTTATGCAGCAATGGCAATGTTTTTCTTAATTGTTTTTTTATCTGATGTAAAATTAACTGCTAAATCATTTATCAACATACTTGATTTTCAAAATATATTTAATGCTAATAATGTAGGCCCCATAATAACAGTTGCTGGCACAACTTTTACCTTTTTTTCTATAGTAATCTTGTCGTTTGGTGATTTTTCTAGATACGTTAAAAATGAACAAGAACTTAGAAAAGGTAATTTAAGCATAATTTTAAATCTTATTATTTTTTCATTTTTTTCATTATTTATTGTTACAGGTGCTGATGCATTCCAAAATTTAAATCAACAAAATGTGGAGATGATCTTAACTAACCCAACAGATATAATTGGAAAATTAGATAATATTCTTTTGGTTTCTTTAGCTTTAATTTTTATAATTATTGCTTCTGCATCAACAAATTTAATAGCAAACTTTATTCCATCTCAATATACTTTAATTAATTTTGATCCTTCATCTTTTTCTTTTAAAAGTGCCAGTTATGTAATTGCTATATTTGGATTTATTATAGGAGTTTTTTGGTTAATTTTTTTAAGCCAAGTTGGGGTCTTATCTTATATAGATACGATCGGTGCTTTATTTGGTCCTCTGTTCGGATTAATGGTTGCTGATTTTTATATGATTAAAAAAGGAAAATTAGAAAATAAAGATATATATTCACTTGAAACTAGTGGTACTTATTATTATTCGGGAGGATGGCATCTTAAAGGAGTTTATTCTCTAATATTAGGATTTATCTTTTCTGCCTCAACAATTTGGAATACAAATCTAATGTTTTTACAATCTTATTCTTGGATTATTGGTGCTTTTGTTGCAGCTTTCGTTTATTACCTTCTAGCTAGAGAGTAGTTTTATGGATAAAATTTCTTTTGATTTTAAAGGCAGAACTGCAATTGTGACTGGAGGCGCACAAGGCTTTGGTTTAGACATTACAAAAAGATTAATAAGGTCGGGTGCGAGTGTAATTATCTGGGACAATGACCAGAAAATGGTTGAAAAAGCGATTGAAGATATTAAAAGCCCCAATTTAAGTTTTAATATTGTTGATATTTCAAATTATTCAAAAGTTGAAGAATGTGTACAAGAAATCACTAAACAAAAAAATATTGATATATTGATTAATAACGCTGGTATTACTGGTCCAACAGCAACTTTATGGGAATATGATATTGAGATGTGGAAAAAGGTTGTTGATATAAATTTAATGGGTACTTTTAATTGTTGTCGAACAATTGTACCGAATATGATCAAAAATAATTATGGGAGAATAGTTAATGTGGCCTCAGTTGCGGGCAAAGATGGTAATGCTAACGCAAGTGCTTATAGTGTTGGAAAAGCAGGTGCAATTGGATTAACAAAATCATTAGGCAAAGAGCTTGCGGACAAGAATATAGCAGTTAATGCTGTTACTCCTGCAGGTGCTAAAACTAGAATTTTGGACCAAATGACCAAAGAACACGTCCAAAGAATGTTATCAAAAGTTCCAAGAGGACGATTCCTTGAGGTTGAGGAGTTTACTTCTTTAGTCTGCTGGTTATCCTCAGAAGAAAATACATTCTCAACCGCTGCAGTTTTTGATATCAGTGGGGGTCGTTCGACCTATTAACTTCGTGGCTTTGTTTCTACTATTTTAGTCTGATTGAGTTTAGCTCTGCTAAATTTAACATCTTTTGACATAACTGGAGCAAAAATCATAATTGACCAGTAAATTATCAAAATAAAAATGGAAATTGTCTTCATAACTAATATATACAAATAGAAATTGATTTTTGATTGTTTAAATTTTGTCTAAATAATGTATTAACAATTTTTTTTAAAAATTTATGAAAATAGTTTTAAAATTTTTAATCAGTGTCTTTTTATTTATCAGTATAGGTGTAGCTAGTGAAATAAAAGTATTTGAATTTACCGAAGCTGAACTTTCACAGCTTGAAGTCAGAAAGGTGAGGGGTGCGGACAATAAGACAAATTATTCGGTTGGATCTAATGAAAATGGTAATTTTTTAAAATCTGTTGCAGATAATGCTGCCTCTGGTTTAGGAAAAGAGGTGAAAATTGACCTTAACAAGACACCTTATATTAATATTACGTGGAAAGTAGAAAAAGATTTATCTGGGATAAAAGAAAATACAAAAAAAGGACATGATTTTGCAGCCAGAGTATTTGCAGTAAAAAAGACTGGTGCAACACCACTTTCTAATAGAGCAATAAATTATGTCTTTTCAAGCAACAACGAAATTGGATTTAGTTCACCAAGCCCTTATACCAAAAAATCCATAGATAATGTTTTATCTACAACCAAAAATAATCTAAATCAGTGGGTTACTGTGAAAGCAAATGTCAAAGAAGATTTTAAAAAATTCCACGATTTAGATGTTAATGAGTTAGATGGGTTAGCTATAATGTCTGATACCGATAATTCTAAAATGAAGGCTATAGCATATTTTCAAAATATCTATTTTTCAGCAAATTAGTTAATTATTTGATATAATTTTTTCATGCATGAAAATTTTTTTCATAAATTAAAAGTCTATTATGAAGATACAGACTCTGGTGGGGTGGTTTATTATGCAAATTATTTAAAGTATTTAGAAAGAGCAAGAACAGAGGCTCTATTTTCAATAGGTTTTAGTAATAAGAAAGTTCAGGAACAATTTGAATCATTAATTATTGTCAAGTCTTGTAACATTGAATATAAAAAATCAGCCTTTTTAGAGGATGAATTAACTATTAGATCTTTTGTTAAATCTATAACTAAAACTTCTTTCTTTATGAACCAAATTATTACAAAAGGTGAAGATATTATAGTTGAAGCACAAGTTCATTTAGTTTTCATAAATAAAGATGGTAAGCCTGTTAAAATACCTGAAGATATATACTCAAAATTTAAACCTTACTTTTGTGACACAATTAAATTGTAGAAAATTTTTTTGCTTTTTTAAACAAGCTATTAATCATTAAAGGTGTTACAACTTTAGTATTTACATTTCTAGGGCTCGGATGATAGCAAGCAATTAATATTTTATTATCGGGTAGTAAATATTTTTTTCCGTGTTTAAATTCAAATCTTTTATTCATATTAAATTTCTTTTTGTAAATTTTTAGACAATTATCAAAAGCGACCTTACCTAACGCAACAATTACTTTGAGTTTTTTTAATTGTTCTAATTCACTAATAAAATAATCTGAGCATTTGACTAACTCATTATTTTTAGGTTTATCTCCAGGAGGTACACATTTCAGTATATTTGTAATGTAAGTAGATTTTAGTTTTAATCCATCGTTTTTTTTTTCCGAGAAATTTTGATTTGATATATTTACCTTATGGAGACTTCTGAATAAGAAATCACCCGATTTATCTCCAGTAAAAGCTCTCCCCGTTCTAGTTCCTCCATGGGCTGCAGGTGCTAAACCTATAATCATTAATTTTGCATTGACGTCGCCAAAACCAGTTACAGGTTTTCCCCAATACTTTTCATTTATGTTTTGTTTTCTTTTTTCAGATGAGATTTTTTTGATAAATTTTGTTAATCGGGGACATTTCTTACAATTAATAATTGTTTTATTTAATTTTTTTAATTTAATATTCATAAATGAAATTTATAAAAATTTTATTTATCATTTTTATATCTTTAACTTCAACGATTAAAGCTGAATCAAATAAGAATTTAATCGATGAACTTAAAAATGGAGGTAAAATAATATTTATTAGACATGCACTTGCGCCAGGAGGTGGGGATCCAGAAAATTTTGATATTTCAAATTGTAATACGCAAAGAAATTTGAATGAAGTTGGAAGAAAGCAAGCAAAACAAATTGGAAATTTTTTTAATAAAGAGAAAATTCCAATTAAAGAGGTGATTTCTAGCGAGTGGTGTCGTTGCAAAGAAACTGCTTCAATTGCTTTTTCTGAATATAAAACAGAAAAATTTCTCAACTCTTTTTTTAGTGAAAAATTTAAAAAAAATAAGAATTTACAAATTAAAAATCTAAGATCTTACATAGATAAATGGGATAAAAAGAAAAATTTAATTTTTGTTACACATTATGTTGTTATTCTTGAAATTTTAGACTATGCACCATCGTCTGGCGAAATTGTAATCTCAGACATAAATTATAAATTGATTGGGAGTATATCTAATATAAAATAACATTCTATGATTAAATTTTTAATGAAAACATTTCAAACCTTTCCATCAGAAAAAAATTTTGAGAATTGGGAGGTTTTTAATCACGATATTTATTTAAAAAATACCGAGACAAAACAGAAAGAGATTAGAAAAGCCACGTGCATGGCACGATATGATATTGAAAAAGATAAAAAATTTTCGTGGATGGAAAATTATTTTCTAAGTGACTTAAGACCTGAAATGCTTAAAGGTAAAACTTTATTAGATTTAGGTTGTTTTACTGGCGGTAGATTATCAGCTTGGTATGAGAATTATGAATTAGAAAAAGCTTATGGTATAGATATTAATCCAATCTTTAAAGTAGCAGCTGATGAATTTGCAGCAGAAAAAAAAATTAATGCTGATTTTAAAATTGGTATTGGAGAAAAATTACCTTATCAAGACAATTTTTTTGATTTTGTTGTAAGCACAGATACTTTTGAACATGTTCAAAATTTAAAAATCACAATGGATGAATGCTACAGAGTTTTGAAACCTGGTGGAATTTTATTAGCTGTCTTTCCTCAATTTCTTCAACCATTCGAATCTCATTTGAATTTTGTCACAAACCTTCCGTGTATTCATTGGTTTTTTAATTCTGATAAAGTTTCAAAAAATTATTATGAAATTTTAAAAGAACGAGGAGAGTCTGCAAAGTGGTATAGTGGAGAAAAATTTAGCTTAGAAGAATGGGAAAAGCTTCCAACCCTTAATGGTACATCCATAAGAAAATTTGAAAAAATATTGGATAAAAACAATTGGTCAAATGTGAAATGGATAAAAAGACCAATACTAACAGATGGCAGAAGATCCAAAAAAATATTTTTTAAATTATTAAGTTTTTTATTTTATCCACTTGTTTTTATAAGATACTTGGATGAGTTATTTATGGGTAGAATTTGTGTTATCTGTAAAAAATAAAATCAATTAATTTTATGTCATCAAAAAGAGCAATGAAACAAGCACAAAAACAAGCTTATGCAAGACACAGAAGTAACATTACTCAAAGTCGATTTGGTCAAAAAAAAAGAAACTTTACAAAAAAAGGTAAAAAAAATTAACTTTCACTATCAAATTTTTCCACTTTTTTACATGTAGAAATTTTAGAAATTCCCTCTTCATCATTTAAAACAGTTTTCATATAAACTTCTTGTTTGCCTTTTTCAAAAAGTATTTGAGTATAAAATTGTGGATATCCATGTTTGTGAGTTAAAATTTTTCCATTTTCCTCGTAAATATTTCTTACATATGAGTTAGATTTTTTTACACTAAGATCAGTTAATCTGTATTTTTGATAAGTTTTTTCTTTGTACACATAGTTTCTGACCATGATTAATTCATTCAAATTAAGTATGTATTCATTTTTTAAAAACTCATCTTGTTTGTCGTCACAAGCACTCATTACTATGATCTCAGATTTTAAACTTTGTATGGGTAAAATGAGTAATAAAAAGATGATAAAATATTTAACTTTTTTCATGTTTGTCAGCTAAAAATAAACTTATTAAAAATATAGCTGTCCAGCCTAGCCCTAAAAGACCCTTGTAAACATTGGTATCTGCACTCCAAATTTTAAGAAACAAAGCGCCAAAGATAAGACCAATTATGTAAACAATTAATACAATCGTAGTTCTATTCATTTTTTAAACTCTTTTTAAAAAGAGAAATACCATTTTCAATTTTATATGTATAGGACTCTTCAAAACTTTCTAATTGCCATCCAGACAATCTAGCTTTAATTGTTTTAAGATTTTCTATTTTCCATTGATCTGAAGTATCCTCTTGTTTCCAAATTTTTTTTTCATCATTATTTCTACCACAGCCATAACAATATCCAGTTTTAGGATCAGTTTTACAAATACTTATGCAGGGTGAAACAATCATAATAATCATTATAGAGGAAAAATTATAAATTTTACAACAAATGTCGTTGGACAAATAGTTTCAATAATATATAAAACTTCAAGAATTGTGGGGCGATGGCGGAATTGGTAGACGCGTCGGTCTTAGGAACCGATAGAGCAATCTGTGAAGGTTCGAGTCCTTTTCGCCCTACCATCAATAAATTATGAAAGTAACAATAGAAAATAAAAAAGGTTTAAATAAAGACTTAAAAGTATTCATAGATAAAAAAACTATGAGCACTCATATGGATAAAAGGTATGAAGAAATTAAAGGAACTGTAAACCTTAAAGGTTTTAGACCTGGTAAAGTACCAAAGGAAATTTTAAAAAGACAATTTGGAAAAGCAGTTTTTGGTGAAGTCTTAGATAAAGTTATAAAAGACACTTCAACTAAAGCATTACAAGAAAACAATATCAAACCTGCGGGTCAACCTAAGTTGGATCTTAAAACTTACGGAGAAGATAAAGATCTTGAATACATAATTTCTGTAACAGAACTTCCAAAGGTTGAGGTAAAACCAATAGAAAATATTAAGTTTTATGAGTATTTAGTTAAAATAGATGATAGTGAAGTAGATAAAAGAATAAAAGAAATTGCAAAAAATCAACCAAACTTTAAAGAAGCTCCAAAAGAAACAATTGCAAAAGAAGGTGATTTAGTAGCATTTGATTATAATGCCACTATTGATGATAAGCCATTCAAAGGTGGTGAAGGTAAAAATACACAATTAACTTTGGGTAAAGATTTATTTTTAAAAGGTTTTGATAAACAACTAATGGGAGCCAAAGTAGGTGATGAAAAGATAGTTGAAGCTACTTTACCTGAAAACTTTCCTGAAAAAGAATTGGTAAATAAAAAAGCAAAATTTAAATGCAAAATAACTATATTAAAAAATCCTGAACCTGTAAAAATTGATGATGAATTTGCAAAAAATTTTGGTGCAAAAGATTTGAAAGACCTTAAATCTTTAATTTCAAAACAAATAAATGATGAATATAAAAATTCTCTTGAGCGTTTCTCTAAAAATCAAATCTTAAAAGAAATAGAAAAATTTAAGATTACAGAAATTCCCGAGAATCTGATTGATGAAGAAGTAAAAATTCTTTCTCAAGGAATGTCCGAAGAGGATGCAAAAAAAAGTAGAAAAAATTTTGAAGATATAGCGAAAAAAAGAATTAAAGTTGGATTAGTTTTAAATGAATTTGGTGAGCAAAATCAAATCAAGGTAACAGAACAGGAACTACAAGCTGAAGTTCAAAAACAAATTAGAATGTTGCCAGGTCAAGAGAAAATGGTCATGGATTTTTATCAAAAAAATCCTTCAGCATTATCTAGCTTGAGAGGAACAGTTTATGAAGAAAAAATCTTAAAATTAATTAAAGAAAAAGCAAAACCTAACAAGAAAGAAGTTTCTAAAGAAGAAGCAGAAAAAATTTTAAAACAATCTCAAATGCAGGAATATAGTCATTCTAATGAAGACAAAGAAAAAACAGAAAAGAAGGTTGAGGCTAAAAAAACTTCAACGAACAAAACTAAAACAAAAACCTCAAAAGCAAAGTTGCCTGCCAAAAAAACAAAAAAAGTTAGCAAAAAGTAATCTCAAGTTGTATAAGTAAAGCGAATCAACTTATGACAAATAAAATATCAGAACATATGAGCACGTTAGTACCCATGGTTGTTGAACAATCAAGCAAGGGAGAAAGAGCATATGATATTTACTCAAGATTATTAAAAGAGAGAATAATTTTTTTAACAGGTCAAATTAACGATAATGTTGCTTCCTTAGTTACTGCTCAACTTTTATTTTTGGAGGCAGAAGATCCAAAAAAAGAAATTTATTTATATATAAATAGTCCTGGGGGGTTAGTAACTGCGGGTCTTGGTATTTATGATACTATGCAATATGTAAAGCCAGATATTTCGACATTATGCATCGGTCAAGCAGCATCAATGGGATCATTTTTACTTTCAGCTGGAAAAAAAGGTAAAAGATTTTCATTACCAAATTCTAGAATAATGGTTCATCAACCATCTGCTGGTTTTCAAGGACAAGCAACTGATATTGAGATTCATGCAAATGAAGTTTTATCTTTAAAAAAAAGATTGAATGAAATTTATTCAAAACATACAGGCAAATCAGTAGACGAAATCAAATCTGCTCTAGAAAGAGATAACTTCATGACTGCTGATGCTGCCAAGTCATTTGGCCTAATAGATGAAGTGGTAGAAAAAAGATCTTAATACACAATATGTTGACATTAAATTATTAGAAACTTGATTAACATAAGTCTCTTATAATAAAGTAATTAAATTGATTCGTTAGAAAAACTATGAATACAAATAACAAAAATATTTTATACTGTTCTTTCTGTGGAAAGAGTCAGCACGAAGTAAGGAAACTTATTGCGGGCCCAACTGTTTTTATCTGCGATGAGTGTGTTGAACTTTGTATGGATATCATCAAAGAGGAGAGCAAAGATACTTTTGTAAAACATCAAGATGGGCTACCTTCACCTAAAGAGATTTGCTCTGTTTTAGACGATTATGTAATTGGACAATCCCATGCTAAAAAAGTTTTATCTGTAGCAGTTCATAATCATTACAAAAGACTTAATTATGAAAATAAAACAAGTAAAAATGTAGAACTTGCTAAATCAAATATTCTATTAGTTGGTCCGACTGGATGTGGAAAAACTTTATTGGCGCAAACACTCGCTAGAATTTTGGATGTTCCATTTACAATGGCTGATGCAACCACATTAACTGAGGCAGGTTATGTTGGTGAAGATGTTGAAAATATTATTCTAAAGTTATTACAAGCTGCAGACTACAATGTTGAAAAAGCACAACGTGGAATTGTTTATATAGATGAAGTTGATAAAATTAGTAGAAAGTCTGAGAACCCATCTATAACCAGAGATGTATCGGGTGAAGGCGTACAACAAGCGCTTTTAAAAATTATGGAAGGAACAATAGCAAGTGTTCCACCACAAGGTGGAAGAAAACATCCTCAGCAAGAATTTTTACAAGTTGATACAACAAATATTTTATTTATTTGTGGTGGTGCTTTTGCGGGTTTAGATAAAATTATATCACAAAGAGACAAGGGAACCTCAATTGGTTTTGGCGCTGATGTAAAAAATACACAAGATAAAAAGACAGGTGAATGGATGAAAGGTTTAGAACCTGAAGATTTATTAAGATATGGACTTATCCCAGAATTTATTGGTCGATTACCGATGATTGCTACTTTAGACGATTTAGACGAAAAATCTTTAATTAAGATATTACAAGAGCCAAAGAATTCTTTAACAAAACAATATCAAGAATTATTTAAATTAGATGGTGCAAAACTAAGTTTTAAAGAAAGTGCATTAAAAGAAATTGCTCTTAAAGCAATTAGAAAAAAAACAGGAGCAAGGGGCTTAAGGTCAATTTTGGAAAATATTTTACTTAAGACGATGTACGATTTACCGAGTCAAGAAAATATTAAAGAAGTCATAGTTGATGCTGCATCAGTAAAAGGGCAATCGCAACCAATAATAGTTCATTCAGAATCGGACGATAAATCTAAGCCTAGCAAGACATCAGCGGCGTAATATCCTTAATAAATAAGAAAAAGGTATTGCAATATAATTTATAATATCCATATTCTTACTCATGGATGTTAAAATTTCATTACCTTTGTTACCACTTAGAGACATAGTGGTGTTCCCAAGTATGGTGATACCTCTTTTCGTAGGGAGAGATAAATCTATCTCTGCTCTTAATGAAGTAATGAAAAAAGATAAAAAGATTATTTTAGTAACTCAAAAGAACTCAGAAATAGATGACCCAAAAAAGACAGATATTTTTATGTATGGTTGTGAGGGTAGTATTCTCCAACTTTTAAAATTACCGGATGGAACTGTGAAAGTTTTAGTGGAAGGTATAAAAAGAGTTAAAATTTTAGATTTTAAAGACAATGAAAAATTTATTACTTGTGAATTTACTCACTACAACGATATCATAACTAAAGATGAAGATCTATATCCGCTAGCAGCGACGGCTTTGAGAAGATTAGAAAAGTTAACATCAATTAATAAAAAGATTTCTAATGAAACTATTAATTCTATTAAACAGTTAAAAGACCCTTCTCAGATTGCTGATAATATTGCATCACATATAACTGCAACTATCTCAGAAAAACAACAAATTTTTGAGACCATAGATGTTAAGAAAAGATTAAATGCAATAATTAAGATAATGGAGAACGAGACAAGCATAATTGGTGTTGAAAAAAGAATTCGTGGCAGAGTTAAAACACAAATGGAAAAAACTCAGAGAGAATATTATTTAAATGAACAACTAAAAGCTATTCAAAAAGAGTTAGGTGAGATTGAAGATGGAAAAGATGAAAATACTAGCCTTAATAAAGCAATAATTAAAGCGAGAATGCCTAAAGAGGTAGAAAAAAAATGCTTACAAGAATTAAAAAAATTAAAAAACATGAGTCCAATGTCAGCTGAGGCAACAGTTGTAAGAAATTATTTAGATTGGATGACAGAACTTCCATGGCATAAAAAAAGTGCTGTAGATATTGATCTTAAAAAAGCTTTAGAAATTTTAGATAAAGATCATTTTGGTCTAGAAAAAGTAAAAGAGAGAATTATAGAATTTTTAGCTGTTCAAAAAAGAATGGAAAAAATCAAAGGTCCTATTTTATGTTTGGTTGGTCCTCCTGGTGTTGGCAAAACATCATTAGGAAAATCAATAGCAAAAGCTACTAATAGAGAATTTGTAAGAATGTCAGTTGGTGGTATGAGAGATGAAGCGGAAATAAGAGGACATAGAAGAACATATATAGGTTCTCTACCTGGTAAAATAATCCAAATGATGAAAAAAGCTGGCACAAAAAATCCTTTAATTCTCTTGGATGAGATTGATAAAATTGGGAATGACTATCGAGGTGACCCATCATCAGCATTACTGGAAGCATTAGATCCAGAGCAAAATACAACTTTTAACGATCACTACCTTGAGGTTGATTATGATTTGTCTGATGTCATGTTTGTAACAACAGCTAACACATTAAATATTCTTCCGCCTCTACTAGATAGAATGGAAGTTATAAGACTCGCAGGTTATACGGAAGATGAAAAAATAAATATTGCAAACAAATATTTATTACCAAAACAAATTAAAGATAATGGGGTCAAAGACAAAGAGATGAGTTTACAAAATGACATTATTCAAGAAATTATCAGAAGTTACACAAAAGAGTCTGGTGTTAGAAATTTAGAACGAGAAATTTCTAAAGTTGCTAGAAAGGTAGTAAAGAAAGTTGTTTCTGGAGAGGAAAAAGAGGTCAAGATTAATAAGGAAAATTTGTCAGATTTTTTAGGTGTTCCCAAGTTTAAATCAGGTGAATTGGAAACTGAAAATAGAGTTGGAATAGTAACTGGTTTGGCATGGACTGAATATGGTGGAGAAATTTTGAAAATTGAAACTGCTACAATGCCAGGAAAAGGAAGAATGCAAATAACAGGTAAGCTTGGAGATGTAATGCAAGAGTCAGTCAAAGCTGCAAAATCTTTTGTTAGATCTAAATGTTTAGAGTACGGAATAATACCTCCACTGTTTGAAAAAAAAGATTTTCATATTCACGTTCCAGAGGGTGCTACGCCAAAAGATGGTCCCTCTGCAGGTATTGGAATGGTTACCTCTATAGTATCTTCAATAACAAACATTCCAGTTAAAAGAGATGTTGCAATGACAGGTGAGGTTACTTTAACAGGTCAAGTATTGCCAATTGGTGGCTTAAAAGAAAAACTTATTGCAGCGCATAGAGCAGGAATAAAAGAAGTTTTAATCCCAAAAGAAAATGAGAAAGATTTAGTTGATATGCCAAAAAAAATAATTGATGAAATCAAAATAACTCCTGTTGAGTATGCTGACGAAGTTTTAAAAATTGCTTTAACTAAGGAGCTTAAAAAAACAGAGTGGGTTGAAGTTGATATTTCTAAAAAAGACGACAAGTCTCAAGCAAGTATTCAATAAAAAATTTAATTATGGAATTATATATAATTTTATTAATTGTGGTTTTTGTCACTTATTATTTAACAAGACCAACATCCAAAACAGAGAAAGATAATTTTAACTCCAAAAATAATTGGAGAGGTGGATTTTAAAAAATTATCTTTTATTTATAACAACTAATTAATCTTGACCTTATTTTACTAAAAGATATAACCAACTTTTTGGTTTTGGGCGGTTAGCTCAGTTGGTAGAGCATCTCGTTTACACCGAGGGGGTCAAAGGTTCGAGTCCTTTACTGCCCACCAAAAGAATCAAAAGTGGGGGTGTAGCTCAGTTGGTTAGAGCGATCGCCTGTCACGCGATAGGTCGAGGGTTCGAGTCCCTTCACTCCCGCCACTTATTAAATTTAAAGCTAATAATCGTTATCAAATTAGCTGTATATTTTGAATAATGTGACCTAACACCACTTCATCTGGCTTTAAAAAATGATATATATTCCACCATGACAGCGGAATTTTTAAAAGATTATTTACCTATAATATTATTCCTAATTATAGCATTAGGGCTCAGTTGTGCCTTTATAGTAATTAATTTTATCTTATCTCCAAAAAATCCAGATCCAGAAAAGTTATCAGCTTATGAATGTGGATTTGAACCATTCCAAGATTCAAGAATGGAATTTGATGTAAGGTTTTATTTAGTTGCAATTTTATTTATTATTTTTGACCTTGAGATTGCATTTTTATTTCCGTGGGCAATTTCTTTAGGCAATATTGGTATCTTGGGTTTTACGTCAATGATGATTTTTTTATTCATACTTACAATAGGATTTATTTATGAATGGAAAAAAGGTGCATTAGACTGGGAATAAAATTTTTTAAATGAATAATAAATTAGATCAAGTGCCCGATGAATTTAAACAACTTGCGGAAGATTTTAGCAAGAATGGATTTATAACTACTTCATTAGAAAATTTAGTAAATTGGTCAAGATCTGGATCTTTGCATTGGATGACTTTTGGTCTTGCTTGCTGTGCGGTTGAAATGATGCAAACAGCCATGCCAAGATATGATCTTGAAAGGTTTGGTGCTGCTCCAAGGGGATCACCTAGACAATCTGATGTTATGATTGTTGCAGGCACTTTAACAAATAAGATGGCACCAGCATTAAGAAAAGTTTATGATCAAATGCCAGAACCAAGATATGTTATATCAATGGGAAGTTGTGCCAATGGTGGTGGTTACTATCATTATTCATATTCTGTGGTAAGAGGTTGTGATCGTATTGTACCCGTTGATGTTTATGTACCAGGCTGTCCACCTTCTGCTGAAGCATTGTTATATGGAATAATGCAACTACAAAAAAAAATTAGAAACAAAGGATCTTTTAACAGATAAAATGAAAAATTTAATTGATTTAGAGAAAAAGATAAATTCAGAGCTTACGACAAAAATTAATAAGACTTCGATTAAACATGATCAAATTTATGTTGAAATTGATAAAGAAGATTTAATTGATGTGGTATTATTTATAAAAACAAACAAAGATACTAAGTTTAGACAGCTTATTGACATTACAGTTGTAGATTATCCTGAGGAAACCCAAAGATTTAAGATTGTGTATTTGTTCTTAAGTCATGAGTTTAATCAGAGAATGATCCTAAGTTATTTTATAAATGAAAATGAGCTTATCTCCTCTTTAACAACTGTATTTCCATCAGCGAATTGGATGGAAAGAGAAGTTTTTGATATGTATGGTGTAAATTTTAAAAATCATCCTGATTTAAGAAGAATTTTGACCGACTATGGTTTTGAAGGTCACCCATTAAGAAAAGATTTTCCTTTGACTGGCCATTCGGAAGTTAGATATAGCGAAGAGAAAAAAAAAGTTATCAATGAACCTGTAAAACTAGAACAAAATTATAGAAATTTTGATTATGAGAGTCCTTGGGAAGGAACAAAATATATAAAAGAAATATCAGAAACTAATGACAAAAAAAATTAAAAATCTAAATTTGAATTTTGGTCCACAACATCCCGCTGCACATGGCGTGTTAAGACTAATTCTTGAGCTGGATGGTGAGGTTGTTGAAAAAGCAGACCCGCATATTGGTTTATTACATCGAGGAACAGAAAAATTAATTGAAAATAAAACATATATGCAAGCTGTCCCATATTTTGATCGACTTGATTATGTTGCTCCAATGAACCAAGAACATGCTTTTGCCTTAGCTATTGAAAAAATTCTAGATATTGATGTTCCGATAAGAGCTCAGTACATAAGAGTAATGTTTTGTGAAATTGGAAGAATATTAAGCCATATATTGAATGTTACTACTCAAGCTTTAGATGTGGGTGCCTTAACACCATCATTATGGGGATTTGAGGAAAGAGAGACATTAATGACTTTTTACGAACGAGCATCTGGATCTAGATTACATGCAAATTATTTCAGAGCAGGTGGAGTTCATCAAGATTTACCAGCTGGTTTAGAAAAAGATATAGCGAAATTTTGTGAAACTTTTCCAAAAATTATAAATGATCTCGAGAACCTTTTAACTGATAATAGAATATTTAAGCAAAGAAACGTGGATATTGGAGTGGTAACCAAAGATGATGCTTTAGACTACTCTTTTAGCGGTGTAATGATTAGAGGTTCAGGTATCCCGTGGGATTTAAGAAAATCTCAACCCTACGATTGTTATGATCAGTTAGAGTTTAAAATTCCAGTAGGTAAAAATGGTGATTGTTATGATCGATATTTATGTAGAATTGAGGAAATGAAGGAAAGTGTATCAATTATAAAACAATGTTTAGCAAGGATGGAGAAAGGTCCAATTAAAACTTTTGATGGTAAAATATCCCCTCCATCTAAAGCAGAGATAAAACAATCTATGGAAGCATTGATACATCACTTTAAATTATTTACTGAGGGATATCGTGTACCAAAAGACGAAATTTATACTGCTGTAGAAGCACCCAAAGGTGAATTTGGTGTTTATTTAATCTCAGATGGATCTAGTAAACCTTATAAGTGCAAGATTAGAGCGCCAGGATTTTCACATTTACAATCAATGGATTATTTGATTAAGGGTCACATGTTAGCGGATGTACCTGCTGTTCTTGGTTCACTTGATATAGTTTTTGGGGAGGTTGATAGATGAGTTTAAGAAGACCTGCAAAAAACCAACCTGAAAATTTTGAATTTAACCCTTCTTCATTAGAGGCAGCAAAAAATATTGTTGCCAAATATCCAGAGGGTAAACAACAAAGTGCTGTGATGGCATTATTATATATTGCTCAAAAACAAAATGAAAACTGGATACCTTTAGCTGCAATGAAATACATCGCAAAATTTTTAAATATGCCATACATAAAAGTATATGAAGTTGCTACTTTCTATAGTATGTATAATCTATCCCCAGTGGGTAAATATTTTGTTCAAGTGTGTACCACAACCCCATGCATGATAAGAGGCGCAAACAAATTAGTCGAGGCATGTAAAGAAAAAATTTCAGATGATGAATCAGTCCTTTCAAATGATAAAAGTTGTTCATGGATGGAAGTTGAGTGTCTTGGTGCATGTGTCAATGCACCGATGATGCAAATTAATGACGACTATTATGAAGATCTTGATAAAGAAAAAACTTTAAAAATTTTAGATAAAATTTTAAAGGGAGAAAAACCAACACCTGGCTCCTATAGAGGAAGAGTCAATAATGAGCCAGAAAATAATAGAAAAACATTAATGGATTTAAAAAATGCTTAAGGATCAAGACAGAATTTTTCAAAACTTATACAATGATTTGGGACCCGACCTAACTTCATCTCAAAAAAGAGGTGATTGGGTCAATACTAAAGAAATAACAGATAAGGGCAGAGACTGGATTATAAATGAAATCAAAGACTCTCAACTTAGAGGAAGAGGTGGCGCGGGTTTTCCAACAGGTTTAAAATGGTCTTTTGCACCTAAAGAGGTCGGCTCTAGACCTCATTATTTAATCATCAATGGAGATGAGTCTGAACCAGGCACTTGTAAAGATAGAGATATTTTGAGATTTGAACCTCATAAATTAATCGAAGGTTGTTTGATTGCATCTTATGCAATTCAAGCACATGTTTGTTACATTTATATTAGAGGTGAATATTTTGTGGACGGACAAAAGCTACAAGCGGCAATTGACGAGGCTTATGAAAAAAAACTATTAGGTAAAAACGCTGCAGGCACTGGGTGGGATCTGGATATTTATATTCACTATGGAGCTGGAGCATATATTTGTGGAGAAGAAACTGCATTACTCGAAAGTATTGAGGGAAAAAAAGGTCAACCAAGATTAAAACCTCCTTTTCCAGCACTAATTGGACTTTATGGTTGCCCAACAATAATTAATAATGTGGAAACTATAGCTGTTGTACCAACAATATTAAGAAGAGGTGGGAAATGGTTTGCATCTTTGGGAAGAGAAAAAAATACAGGTACCAAAATTTTTTGTATATCTGGAAACGTAAATAATCCTTGTAATGTTGAGGAAGAAATGAACATTCCATTAAAAGAACTAATTGAAGTACATGCTGGTGGTGTCATAGGTGGCTGGGATAATTTACAAGCTGTTATACCTGGTGGATCATCAATGCCATTGATACCAAAAGATAAATGTGAGACTTTAACTATGGACTTTGACTCATTAATGGCTGAAAAAAGTGGATTAGGAACAGCTGGTGTAGTTGTTATTAACAAAGATCAAGACATCATAAAATGTATGGCAAGAATTGCTAGATTTTATAAACATGAAAGTTGTGGGCAATGTACACCTTGTAGGGAAGGTTCAGGCTGGATGTGGAGAATGCTTGAAAGAATGGCAAAAGGTGAAGCATCTAAAGATGAGATAGACATGTTGGGTGATGTTACAAAACAAATAGAAGGTCATACGATCTGCGCATTTGGTGAAGGTTCATCTTGGCCAGTTCAAGGTTTATTAAGACATTTCAAAGATGAAATTAAAAAAAGAAATAAATTTGATCCAATTGTAAAAGAAAATAAAAATATACCTTATTTGGTAGATCAACACTTATTGGATAAAAATGCTTAAATTAAAAGTTAATGATATTGAAGTAGAGGTTGAGGAAGGGTTAACTGTTCTTCAGGCTTGTGAAAAAGCGGGCGCAGAAATACCAAGATTTTGTTATCACGAAAAATTATCAATAGCTGGTAACTGCAGAATGTGTTTAGTTGAAATGGAAAAATCTCCAAAACCAATAGCCTCATGTGCAATGCCCGCTGCAGATGGAATGGTTATAAAAACTAATACTCCAAAAATAGAGAAATCAAGAAAAGGTGTGATGGAGTTTTTATTAGCAAATCATCCGTTGGATTGTCCAGTGTGTGATCAGGGAGGAGAATGTGATCTTCAAGATCAATCGATGTTTTATGGAATAGATAAGTCAAGATTTAAAGAAAACAAAAGAGCAGTGCCTGAGAAAAATATGGGTCCACTGATCAAAACTCAAATGACAAGATGTATTCATTGTACAAGGTGCGTGAGATTTGCAACCGAGATAGCTGGAGTTCCTGAATTAGGTGCAATTGGAAGGGGTGAGGATATGCAAATTACTACATATTTAGAGCAATCAGTTCAATCAGAACTATCAGGAAATGTAATTGATCTTTGTCCAGTAGGAGCTCTAACATCTAAGCCATATGTTTTTGAAGCAAGACCATGGGAATTAAAAAAAACGCAGACAATTGATGTAATGGATGCAGTTGGTTCAAATATTCGAGTTGATACCTATGACTGGGAAGTGAAAAGAGTTTTGCCTGTTATAAATGAGGACATAAATGAAGAGTGGATTTCAGATAAAACAAGATATGCTTGTGATGGATTATTAAATCAAAGATTAGACACTCCGTATATAAAGTATAATAATAAATTTGAAAAAGCCTCTTGGGATGAGGTTTACAAAATCATCAAATCAAAAATAGAAAATGCAAACAAAGATAAAATTTGTGGGTTTGTTGGTGATCTAACAAATATGGAGACAAGTTTTATTTTCAAAGAATTTTTAGAAAGAACAATTGGTACAAAAAAATATGATTTTAGACCTACAAAAAGATTTATCGACAATTCTAAAAGAGAAAATTATTTATTCAATTCATCGATAAACGGAATTGAAGAAGCAGATTTAATTTTATTGATAGGCACTAATCCTAGATTTGAAGCAACAATGATTAATGCGCGAATTCGAAAAGCATATTTAAGTAATAATACCAAAGTTGTTTCTTTAAACGATCTTGGAGACTTAACTTACAGCTATCAAAGTTTAAATGGGAAGGCACAAATTATCAAAGATATATTTGAAAATAATAATGAATTGTCAAAGGAAATTATTGAGTCAAAAAAACCAATGATTGTGTTTGGAGAGTCTTTTTTTAAAATAAAATCAGCAAGTCATTTATTTAATTTATCAAAAAAATTTTTATCCAAGAATAATAAATTGAATGATGATTGGAATCCAATAAACATATTATCAGTGGATGCAGCTACAGTTGGAAATCTAGATTTAGATATCATTGATAAAAATGATAAAATTCTAGATGAACTTCATGAAAATAAATTTGAAATTATTTTTTTACTTGGCCAAGATAATTTAGATTTTAAAAAGAAAGATGAATTTATTATTTATCAAGGAAGTCATGGAGATAGAGGTGCAGAAATTGCTGATATAATTTTACCAGGTGCTGCTTATACTGAACAATCTGGACATTACACTAACTTGGAAGGTAAATTACAAAAAGCTTATAAAGCATCTTACCCCCCAGGTGACGCAAAAGAGGACTGGCAAATTATTAATGATCTCGCTGAGGTTATGAATAATAGAAAACTTTTTAATGATAAAGATGAACTCGAAAGTAGTATGTTTAACTATTTAAAGATGAACAAAGACCAGCAAAATATAGAATTAGAAAATAAATTAAATGAAAGTGATTTTGCTGATGAATTTTTAAAAGTTGATTGTAAAGACTACTATTTTTCTAATGTAATTGCACGTTCATCAAAAACTATGCTTGAATGTAATAACGCAAAAATTGATTTAAAAAAAACAGGGACAGAAGGTTAATTCATGGAATACTTAAATATTATTTTTCAAGAAAGTTACAAAATTTTATTTTTATTAGTGCCTGTTTTAGTTTCAGTCGCTATGATCGTGTGGTTAGATCGACGAGTTTGGGCTTTTGTTCAAAAAAGACAAGGTCCAAATGTTGTTGGTCCATTTGGCTTATTACAATCCCTAGCAGATGCCCTAAAATATATTTTCAAAGAAATTATAATACCTGCTAGTTCAAACAAAGTAATTTTTATTCTTGCTCCAATAATAACAATGACTCTAGCTCTAATAGCATGGGCTGTAATTCCTTTTGGAGTTGAACAAGTATTAGCAGATATAAATGTTGGAATTTTATATATTTTTGCTGTCTCATCATTGGGTGTGTATGGGATAATAATGGGTGGATGGGCGTCGAATTCAAAATATCCTTTTTTAGGAGCAATTAGATCTGCTGCACAAATGGTATCTTATGAAGTATCGATTGGTATCATTATAATTAATGTCTTATTATGCGTTGGATCTCTAAACTTGAATGATATTGTAGTTGCTCAAAAAGAAATGTGGTTTGTAATACCATTATTTCCAATGTTTATAATTTTTTTTATATCAGCTTTAGCTGAAACGAATAGACCACCTTTTGATTTACCAGAAGCAGAGGCTGAATTAGTTGCGGGTTACCAAACAGAATATTCTGGGATGATGTATGCAATGTTTTGGTTAGGAGAGTATGCAAATATTTTGTTAATGTGTGCACTAGGGTCAATTTTATTTTTAGGAGGCTGGTTATCTCCAATCGATCTTTATCCTTTTAATTTAATACCTGGCGCTCTTTGGTTAATTTTTAAAATTTTATTTTTATTTATTCTTTTTGCGTTGGTCAAAGCGATTGTTCCAAGATATAGATATGATCAATTAATGAGACTAGGTTGGAAAATATTTTTACCATTATCTTTAACTTATGTTGTTTTGACGGCAAGTTATCTTTTTTACTTTAATCTTTTACCTACAATATAAATGAAAATATCAAGATTTTTTAAAACAATATTAATGACTGATTTTATTAGTGGACTTTTTATTGCTGTAAAGGAACTTTTCAAATCAAAAAAAACAATAAATTATCCATTTGAAAAAGGCAAAATTAGTCCAAGATATAGAGGTGAACACGCATTGAGAAGATATCCTAATGGAGAAGAAAGATGTATAGCTTGTAAATTGTGTGAAGCTGTTTGCCCTGCTCAAGCAATTACAATTGAATCTGCCGAAAGAGCTGATGGAAGTAGAAAAACTACACGCTATGATATTGATATGATGAAATGTATTTATTGTGGATTATGCGAAGAGTCTTGTCCTGTAGATGCAATTGTACAAGGACCAAATTTTGAATTTTCAACTGAAACTCGTGAAGAACTCTATTATACAAAAGAAAAACTCTTAGATAACGGAGATAGATGGGAAAATGTTTTAGCGGCAAATATTAAATCAGACAATCCATACAGATAATTTATGATTGCACATGCAATATTTTTTTATGTCTTTTCTGTAATTGCAGTTGTTTCAGCCATAATGGTAACTGTTTCTAAAAACACAGTTCATTCAGTTTTTTTTTTAATTCTTGATTTTATAAGTATATCTTGCCTCTTCATAATGATTGGTGCCGAATTTTTGGGGATGATTATGTTAATAGTTTACGTTGGTGCAGTTGCAGTGCTATTTTTGTTTGTTGTAATGATGCTTAATGTTGCTCAACAAAAAAATCAGTGGTTTGTCTCAAAAGATAGCTCAAGACATATCCCTATAGGATTATTAATCAGTGTAATAATATTTTTTGAATTGATAATTGTAATAGGTGGCTGGAAATATAAACCTGATTTATTTAATTCTACAAAATCATCACTAGAAAATGGGGTTAGTAACACTCATTCATTGGGTCAGGTTTTATACACTGATTATATACACGTGTTTCAAATTAGTGGGATGATACTTTTGATTGCCATGATAGGAGCAATAGTACTTACTTTTAGACAAAGAGAGGGTGTTAAAAAACAAAGTTATTTAAAACAAATATCTAGAGAAAGGACTGAAGGTGTGGAAGTACTTGAAGTTGCATCTAATAAAGGAGTAAAAATAGATGATTGATATAGGTTTAGGTCACTATTTAACTTTAGGTGCTGTTATTTTTAGTATTGGAATAATTGGTATATTTCTTAATAGAAAAAATATTATTGTAATCTTGATGAGTATTGAACTTATCTTATTAGCTGTAAATATTAATTTAGTATCTTTTTCAATTTATTTAGGAGATCTTTCTGGCCAAGTGTTTACCCTCTTTATACTAACTGTTGCTGCAGCTGAGGCTGCAATTGGTCTTGCGATCATAGTTGTTTATTTTAGAAACTCTGGAACTATTCGAGTAGAGGAGATAGATAAACTAAAAGGTTAAAATGGAAATTTCAATTATAGCATTACCATTAATTGCTTCAATTATTTCAGGATTTTTTGGAAAATTGATAGGAGATAGAAGTTCAGAAATAATTACCAGCTTAATGGTATCTATTTCAGCAATTTTTTCTGTCCTCGTTTTGTATGAGGTTGTTGTTAATCAATATCAAGAGAACATCATCATAGCGACATGGATTAGCTCTGGATCGCTTGAAGTAAATTGGTCAATGAAAATTGATTCATTATCTGCTGTGATGTTAGTTGTTGTTACATCAGTTTCTGCCTTAGTTCATATTTATTCAATCGGTTACATGTCTCACGACCCGCACAAACCAAGATTTATGGCTTACTTATCTTTATTTACATTTGCAATGCTGATGTTAGTTACTGCAGATAATTTCATTCAATTATTTTTTGGTTGGGAAGGTGTAGGCTTATGTTCGTATTTTTTAATAGGGTTTTGGTTTAAAAAAGAATCAGCTAATAAAGCTGCAATTAAAGCATTTGTAGTAAATAGAGTGGGTGATTTTGGATTTGCTCTAGGAATATTTTTAATTTTTTATTTATTTGGAACTGTAAATTATACTGAGGTTTTTGCTGAAATTCCAAACATTGCAGATAAAAATTTGGTATTTTTAGGTATCACATTTAATGCTGTAGATTTGATTTGCTTACTTTTATTCATTGGTGCAATGGGTAAATCAGCACAAATTTTACTACATACTTGGTTACCAGACGCTATGGAAGGGCCAACACCTGTTTCTGCCTTAATTCATGCCGCCACTATGGTAACAGCAGGAGTTTTTCTAGTTGTAAGGTGTTCACCAATTTATGAATACTCTGATTTAGCTTTAAATATCATTACAATTGTTGGTATGAGTACTGCATTCTTTGCTGCAACTGTAGCTCTGGTACAAAACGATATTAAAAAAATAATTGCGTATTCTACTTGTAGCCAATTAGGTTACATGTTTTTTGCCACTGGCGTGGGAGCATATAATGTTGCAATGTTTCATTTATTCACTCACGCGTTTTTTAAAGCACTATTATTTTTAGGATCTGGTTCAGTTATTCATGCTTTTAAAGATGAACAAAATATAAATAATATGGGCGGTGTGTGGAAAAAACTTCCATACACCTATTCACTAATGATTATAGGAACGCTAGCTTTAACGGGGTTTCCATTTTTGTCAGGTTTTTATTCTAAGGATGCAATAATTGAATTTGCTTATTTGAGAGGAAATACAACAGGTTATTATGCTGCTGGTATAGGTATTTTTACAGCATTTCTTACATCAATTTATTCTTGGAGATTAATTTTTAAAACTTTTCATGGTGAGTATAATAATAAAGAGATTAAGATAGATGAAACGCACGAGTCACCTATCGTGATGTTGATACCTCTAGTTTTATTATCAATTGGTGCAATATTTGCAGGATTTTTATTTAAAGAATTATTTATCGGTTATGAAGGTCTAAATAATTTTTGGCGTGACTCAATATTTTTTCTAAAACCATTAAGCACTGATCACCCACCACTATGGTTTTTATTACTTACTCCAACTTTGGTAATATTATCTATTCCACTAGCGTATTATTTATTCCTTAAAAATAGAAATTTACCTGAACGATTAGCTAGTATAAATAAACCGCTTTATCAGTTTTTGTTAAATAAATGGTATTTTGATGAACTTTATGATGTTTTATTTGTTAAACCATCAAAAAAATTAGGTTTATTTTTATGGAAGTTCTTTGATTTGAAAATTATCGATGGGTTTGGTCCAGACGGTATTTCGTCGATGATCAAAAAATTTTCAGTAAAAGCTAATAAATTTCAAAGTGGGTATATATATCAATATGCTTTTGTAATGTTACTTGGTTTTTCTGCTTTATTAACATTCTTAATTGTAAAATAATGAACTTTCCTATCCTTTCCTCTTTGATTTTATTACCATCAATTGGAGCTTTATTCTTATTTTTTACCAAAAGTGATAAAAAAAATAATTTTACTGGAAAATATGTTGCTTTATTTACTTCAGCAGTAAATTTTTTTTTATCAATTTATCTATGGATATTATTTGATCCAACAACTTCTGAGTTTCAATTTGTTGAGGAAAGAATTTGGATTAAAGATTTAATAAATTACAAGGTAGGTGTTGATGGTATTTCAATTTTGTTTATTTTACTCACAACATTTATTACACCACTTTGTATTGTATCGGTAAATAATTCAATCAAAGAGAGACTAAGTGAATTTTTGATAGCTGTACTTATCATGGAGTCTTTTATGATCGGTGTATTCTGCTCTTTAGACCTTGTTATTTTTTATTTATTTTTTGAGGCAGGTTTAATTCCCATGTTTTTAATTATTGGTATCTGGGGTGGTGCCAGAAGAGTTTATTCAGCATTTAAATTTTTTTTGTATACCTTGCTTGGTTCAGTTTTAATGCTAGTAGCTATAATTACAATTTATTGGCTGAATGGAACTACAGATGTAATTGAACTTTATAATTCTGGAATTGATATAAAGTATCAAAATCTTTTATGGTTAGCTTTTTTTAGCTCTTTTGCAGTTAAAACTCCTATGTGGCCAGTTCATACATGGTTACCAGATGCTCATGTTGAAGCACCAACAGCAGGATCTGTTTTATTAGCAGCTATATTATTAAAAATGGCAGGTTATGGTTTTATAAGATTTTCTCTTGGATTATTTCCGGCAGCATCAGAAATCTTCACCCCATTGATTTACACACTCAGTGTAATTGCGATTATTTTTACTTCTTTCATAGCTTTAATGCAGGAAGATATGAAAAAGCTAATTGCTTATTCATCAGTTGCCCATATGGGTTATGTTACTTTAGGAATTTTTACTATTCAGCAACAAGGTATTGAGGGAAGTATTATTCAGATGATCAGTCATGGACTAGTTTCTGCAGCACTTTTTTTATGTGTAGGTGTTGTTTATGACAGAATGCATTCAAGACTTATAAATACCTATGGTGGAATCGTGAGTATTATTCCAAAATATTCTATTTTGTTTATGTTATTTACTTTAGCAGCTCTAGGCCTACCTGGAACAAGTGGTTTTGTTGGGGAGTTTTTAATTTTGATGGGCGCATTTAAGGATAATTTTTTAGTAGCTGTGATTGCCAGTTTAGGGGTAATTATTGGTGCTGCATATATGCTTTGGTTATACAAAAGAGTAGTTTTTGGAAAATTAATAAATACAGATTTGAAACAGATGTTTGATTTAAATAGATCTGAGTTATTTATTTTATCTTGTTTAGCTGTACCAACTCTATTTTTTGGATTTTATCCAGATCCTCTAATTAACACAATTGAGGTTTCTATCTCAGATTTAATTGATCAATATAATTTTAAATTAGCAAGTAAAACATAATGGAAAATTTACAATTAGTATTACCCGAAATATTTTTATCTTTGTCGATAATGTTTTTATTAATTTTAGGGGTTTTTAAAAAAAATAGCTCAAGACTTGTTCAGAGTCTTTCTTTAGCTGTTTTGATTATAACCGCTGTTATTACTTTTAATGAAACAATTGGTATTAACGAAACAAAATTATTTAATAATAGTATTATTATTGATTATTTATCCTCTTTAATGAAGATAATCACTTTATTAGCTGCTTTCTTAGTCCTAATCATTTCTTCGAACTATCTTAAAACTTTTCAAATCTTTAAGATTGAGTATCCAATATTAATTTTAAGTTCTGTATTAGGAATGATGGTTATGATTAATTCTAATGACTTAATAGTATTTTATATGGGTCTTGAGCTTCAGTCATTGGCTTTATATGTTTTAGCAACATTCAATAGAGATCAAATCAAATCTTCTGAAGCAGGACTTAAATATTTTGTTTTAAGTGCCTTATCCTCTGGTTTGTTGCTATATGGTTGCTCTTTAATATATGGGTTTACTGGCTCTACCAACTTTAATGTGATAGCTGATCAATTGAACTCTAATGAGTATGCTTTAACATTTGGTATTGTATTTATTTTAGTAGGACTATCGTTTAAAATTTCTGCTGTTCCTTTTCATATGTGGGCCCCAGATGTTTACGAAGGTTCACCAACTTCAGTGACATTATTTTTTACAATGGTCCCAAAAATAGCAGCATTGACAGTATTTATTAGATTTTTATATGTCCCATTTTTAAATCTGATTGATCAGTGGCAAATGATTTTAATTTTTTTATCGATTGCATCAATGCTATTTGGTGCTATTGCAGCCATAGGACAAACAAATTTGAAAAGACTTGTTGCATATAGCTCCATAGGTCATGTTGGTTACGCTCTAGCTGGTGTAGCGGCAGGTACTAATGATGGCATTCAAAGTTCAGTAATTTATATAACCATATATATACTAATGAACTTAGGATTATTTTCATGTTTGTTAATGTTGAGACGAGACAATAACTATTACGAAAAAATAGATGATTTGTCAGGTTTGTCCAAAAATCATCCAATGCTAGCGTTATCATTACTAATAATTTTATTTTCACTAGCTGGAATTCCTCCTTTAGCTGGTTTTTTTGCTAAGTTTTATGTTTTTAAAGCAGTCATTGAACAATCAATGTATTTTTTAGCAATCGTTGGTTTATTATCAACAGTCGTTGCAGCTTTTTATTATTTAAGGTTAATTAAAATTATGTATTTTGATGAGCAAAAAGAAAAATATGATACTGATCATGGTTTTTGGTTAAAATTTTCTTTAACAGCATCTACATTGTTAATTCTGATATACTTCATATTTCCGAGCCAATTAATAGAGGTAGTTTCCAGAATTAACATAATTTAATGAAATTCAGAATTTTAAGATTTAAAAAATTAAGAAGCACGAATGATACAGCCATAAGAATGGTTAAAAGTTCCAATTTAAATTATGGAATGATAATTGCTGATAGCCAAAGTAATGGACGTGGGCAGTACGGAAGAAAATGGATTTCATTTAAAGGAAATTTATTTGTAAGTTTTTTTTATAATTTAGAAAACATGGATTTAAATTTAACTAAAATTACAAAATTAAATTGTATATTAGTAAAAAAACTAATTTCAAAATATTACAAAAAAAGAATTGTATATAAAAAACCAAATGATTTGTTAATTAAAGGAAAAAAAATTTGTGGAATTCTCCAAGAGATAATAAATAAACAAAATCAAAAATTTTTAATACTAGGTATTGGAATTAATTTGATAAAAAACCCTATAATTAGCAACTATCCAACTACTAATTTAAATGATTTAATTAATAAAAAAATTTCAAAAAGAAATATTGAGATACAATTGAAAAAAATTTTTGAAAAAAATTTAGAGATTTATAAACATAAAAAAAATAAATAGTTATATGTATATTTTGGGTGATATTGGAAATTCAGATACAAAGATATTTTTAGTCAACAAAAAAGATAAAATTTTAAAAAGAACAAGTTTAATTTCAAAAAATATCAATAATAAAAATTTGGACAAAAAAATTAAATTTTTGATTAAAGATATTAAAAAAGTAGAGAAAATTCTTTTTTGTAGTGTTGTACCAAAATCTTTTAATTTGATTAAAAAATATTTTCATAAAAAAACCAAAATTAGATGTTATGAAATTAAAAATCTTAATTTGAGTTCATTAATTAAAATCAAAGTTAATTATAAACAGGCTGGTTCAGATCGTTTAGCTAATGCAATTAGTCTACAAAATGGTAAAGATAATTTTATAATTTTAGATTTTGGTACTGCCACCACATTTGATGTAGTTGAAAAAAAATATTATAGAGGTGGCATAATAGCCCCTGGAGTTAAAATATCGCTTGATACTTTGTCTGACAAAGCCTCATTGATACCTCAAATAAATTTAAAGAAGATAAGAAATATAGTTGGCAACAATACAATTTCGGCAGTGCGTTCAGGTTTTTTTTGGGGTTATATAGGACTAATTGACAATATTATTAATTTGATTAAGAAAGAAACTAGAAAATCTTTCAAACTTGTAATTACTGGTGGTTACTCTGATTTGTTTAGAAAATCATTAAAGACTCGTGTAATACAAAATAAAGATATCACAATTAAAGGATTAATTAAAATTGCTAAGTTAATAAAATAAATGAAAAAAGAATTATTATTTTGTCCACTGGGAGGTTCAGGTGAAATTGGAATGAACATGAATCTTTTTGGTTATGGTGAGCCTGGAAATCATAAATGGATAATGGTAGATATTGGAGTAACTTTTGCAGATGATACTATACCAGGTATTGATCTTATATATCCTGATCCTGGATTTATTGTTGAAAGAAAAGATAATTTATTAGGAATAATATTAACACACGCACATGAAGATCATATTGGAGCAATTGCACACTTATGGCCAAAATTAAAATGTAAGATTTTCGCAACTCCGTTTACTGCTGTATTAATTAAGGAAAAATTTAAAGAAAAACACATCGATATAACAAAAGATTTACAGATAGTTGAATTAAATGGAAATGTGTTATTGGAAGATTTTGAAATCGAGTACATTACTTTAACCCATTCTATTTTAGAACCTAATGGATTAAGAATTAAAACTCCCGCAGGTGTGGTTTTACATACTGGTGACTGGAAAGTTGACCCAAATCCCCTAATAGGTGACGAAATAAATGCGAAAAGATTAAAAGAAATAGGAAACGAAGGTGTATTAGCAATGATTTGTGACTCTACAAATGTTTTTAGTGCTGGCAGATCAGGCTCAGAGTTAGATGTAAGAAAAAATTTATTAAATATAATGGGTCGATTAAAAAAAAGAATTATTGTAACATCGTTTGCTTCTAATGTTGCTAGAATGGAGACAGCCTTTTATTGTGCTGAACAAACTGGAAGACAAATTGCACTAGTTGGAAGATCTATGCATAGAATTTATAAAGCAGCAAGACAATGTGGATATTTACAAAATACCATTGATCCAATTGATCCAAGAGAAGCAAAAAATTTTGCTAGAGAAAAAATAGTTTATTTGTGCACAGGGAGCCAAGGTGAACCAATGGGTGCAATGATGAGGATATCAAATTACACACATCCTGATGTTTTTATTGAAAAAGGTGATGCAGTAATCTTTTCATCAAAGATAATTCCAGGAAATGAGAAAAAACTCTATAAATTACACAACCAGCTAGTCAAAGATGGAATTGAGGTTATCTCAGAAGAAACAGAATTTATACACGTCTCTGGACATCCAAATCGTGAGGATCTTAAAGATATGTATCAATGGGTTAAACCAAAATGTGTAATCCCTGTTCATGGAGAGCACAGACACATGATAGAACACATAAATTTTGCTAAAGAAATGCAAGTGCCTCACCCAGTTCAAGTTGAAAATGGTGATATAGTCAAGCTATACCCCGGTGAAGCACCTGAGGTATATGATAAAGCGCCTAGCGGAAGATTGTATTTAGATGGAAATGTGAGTGTAGAGGAGGATTCTCAATCAATCAAAGATAGAAAAAATTTAAGTAGCAATGGATATTTGGAAGTCACTATATTAATAACACCTAAAGGAAATATCCATAATAACCCTGTCACAACATTTAGAGGTTTGCCCATTTATGAAAAAGATGAATTTCTTTATGGGTTAGAAGACGAAATTGAAAAAACAACAAGATCCTTTAAACTTGGAAGCAGACAGCAAGAAAGTAATTTAATAGACGCTCTTAAAATTGCTTGTAGAAAATTTACAAAAGAAAAAACAGGAAAAAGACCATATACTAATATCAATTTAGTAAGGATTTAATGAGTCCAACTGGCTTAGCTATAATCTACATTATTATCTGGTGGATTGTTTTTTTTGCGATTTTACCAATAGATGTTGAAAGGAAAAAAATAGTTAAAGTTGATGGTGAAGATCCGGGTTCACCAGAAAATCCTAAAATGTTAAAAAAATTCCTTTATTGTACTGGAATAACAACAATTATATTCATAGCCATTTATTTATTAATGAAATTTGAATATTTAAATTTAAGAAATATAATCATTTAACATGCATATTTCTAAATCTTTTATTCCTATTTTAAAAAATAACCCCTCAGAAGCGAAAATAAAGTCTCATCAGCTAATGTTAAGAGTTGGAATGATAAAACAATCTTCAGCAGGCATATACTCTTGGTTGCCTCTTGGTTTTAAAGTAATGAAAAAAATTGAAAAAATTGTGAGAGAAGAGCAAAACAAAATAGGTGCGCAAGAAATACTAATGCCAACAATACAATCCAGCGAGATTTGGAAAGAGAGTGGACGTTATGAGGATTATGGTGAGGAAATGTTACGAATAAAAGATCGTCAAAATCGAGAAATGCTTTATGGACCAACAAATGAGGAATTAGTAACCGATATTTTTAGATCTTCTATAAAATCATACAAATCATTACCTCAACTTCTCTATCATATTCAATGGAAATTTAGAGATGAAATCAGACCAAGGTTTGGAATTATGCGATGCCGGGAATTCTACATGAAGGATGCATATTCTTTTGATGTCACAGATGAAGATGCGTTGTTTTCTTATAATAAATTTTTCTTATCTTATTTAAAAACTTTTAAAAGATTAGATCTTACAGCAATTCCAATGGCAGCTGATACAGGACCGATTGGTGGAAATCTTTCTCATGAATTTATTATCCTAGCAGAAACTGGAGAGAGTAAAATTTATGCTGATAAAAGAATATTTGACTTGAATTTTGAAGGAACAAAACTTGATGTTAAATCTCTACTAGAAATGAGAAGTCAATATGAAAAATTTTATTCTGTTACTGATGATAAATTTAAGGAAGATGAGTTTAATGAAAAAGTTTCAGAGAAAAATAGATTGAAAACAAAAGGTATTGAGGTTGGTCATATTTTTTATTTTGGAGATAAATATTCCAAACCAATGGAAGCAGCAGTCGATTTACCTGGGGGTAAAAAAGACTATGTAAAAATGGGTTCCTATGGAATAGGAGTTTCAAGATTAGTAGGAGCAATTATAGAGGCAAAATATGATGAAAAAAATGAAATCATGAAATGGCCAATTTCTGTTGCACCATATGATATTGCAATAATTCCTATGATTAATAAAAATGATACATCTGCACTCGATAAAGCAAACAAAATAAGTCTTGAGTTAAACCAAAATAATATCGATGCGATTATTGATGATACTGATGAGAACTTATCCTCAAAAATAAAAAAAATGAATTTAATTGGAGCTCCATATCAAATAATTATTGGAAAACAAACCGAGGGTGATTTATTTGAATTTAAAGAAATAAACAAAGAAACTCAAAAAATTAATTTAAAAGAAATTATTAAGATTATTAATAAACAAAAAGCTCACAATTGATTTCAACTTTAGAAAAAGAAATTACATTTAGATTTTTAAAAGCTAGAAAAAAAGATGGCTTTTTAAATGTTATATCTATCTTTTCATTTATTGGAATAAGCCTAGGTGTTGCAGTCCTAATTATTGTTATGTCAGTAATGAATGGATTTAGATCAGAATTAATAAATAAGATAGTTGGTTTTAATGCTCATATAACTGTTGATACTTATGAAAATCAAATTCAAATTAATAAATTAAAGAACACTAATCTCAATCTTATCGCGAGTGAAATGATATTAAGCAACTCAGGAGAATCAATAATTATTAAAAAAGACACCTCCAAAGGTATTGTTTTGCGAGGTTATTCAAGAAAAGATTTTCCTAAACTAAAGATAATAAAAGATAAAACATTTGTTGGGAATAAAAGTAACTTAACAGGTAATTATATTTCTTTAGGGAAAGAGTTGAGTTTCACATTGAATCTTAAGCTCGGGGATGATGTATCAATAATGTCATCATCAGGTGTAGATACAATAATTGGCAGTATCCCAAAGAAAAAATCTTTTACTATTGTTTCATTGTTTGAAAGTGGCTTAGCAGATTTCGATAATAATGTAGCATTTATTAATATCGATACTCTTGATGAATTTTTGAATCTCTCAAAAAATGATAGAAAATTAGAAGTTTATTTAAAAGATCCTCAAAATATTGAAAATCAAAAAGAGATTGTTCAAAATATATTCCCTAATGATTTTGTGTATAGTTGGGCTGATACTAACAGTTCTTTATTCTCAGCTTTAAAAGTAGAACGAAATGTGATGTTTATTATATTATCTCTCATAATTATTGTTGCTGCTTTTAATATTATTTCAGGCTTGACGATATTGGTAAAAAATAAAACTAGAGATATTGCTATTTTAAAATCTATTGGTGTATTGAATAAATCAATTATAAAGATATTTTTTCTAGTTGGGGTAACTATAGGTACATCTGCTACATTGTTTGGAATAATATTAGGGGTTACATTTTCTATGTATGTTGAAAATGTTAGAAAATTTTTAAGTGATGTTTTTAACATTAGTTTATTTCCTGAGGAAATATATTTCCTAAGCACCATGCCGTCTGAAATAAACCCATCATCTATTTTTATTATTTCATTGTGTTCAATTTTTATAACTATAATTGTATCTATATTTCCAGCTATGAAGGCGGCCAAACTAGATCCAATAAAAGCATTAAAATATGAGTAATTTAATTCAGCTATCAAACATTAATAAAAGTTTTTTAAGTTTAAAAAGGATAAATGTTTTAAAAAAAGTCTCATATAAATTTAAGTCTGGAAAAATTTATTCTCTAATGGGACCCTCAGGCTCAGGTAAATCAACTTTATTAAATTTATTGTCATTAATAGATCGACCTAGTTCAGGATCTATAATTATTGATAATAAAAAGATTGATCCAAACAATTCTCAAAAAAATGATCTATTAAGAGCAAATAAAATCGGGATAATCTATCAACAAGACAACCTTCTGTCTGATTTCACAGCAATAGAAAACTTAACCTTAGCTAGTTTAGCAAGCGGTAAAAATAAAAAGGACGCTTTAAATATATCAAAAATAATGCTTAAAAAAGTTGGTCTAGCAAAAAGATTAAATCACTACCCCTCACAATTATCTGGGGGTGAGAAACAAAGGGTGTCGATTGCTAGAGCTTTGATAAACAATCCACAAATTATACTTGCAGATGAGCCAACTGGAAGTTTAGATATTGAAACTGCAAAAGGAATTTTTGAGCTTTTAAAAAAACAGATAAAGCCTGATAGAATAATAATATTTGCAACTCATAATAGATTTTTTGCTAATAAGTCGGATTGCTTATTGGAAATAGTTGGTGGTAATATAAAAACCATTAATGGCTGAGTCTCAAATTCAAAACTTTAATCATCTAAAAATACACTCTCAATTTTCAATATGTGAAGGAGCTATAAAAATTGATGACTTAAAAGAAATATCTAAAGAAAAAAAAATTAGATCTCTAGCTTTATGTGATACATCGAATCTATGTGGTGCCCTAGAATTTGCCGAAAAAATATCTAAAGTTGGAACCCAACCAATTATTGGCACTCAGATCAATTTTAAATTAGGTGATACTATTGGTTTATTACCATTATTCGCATTGAATGAAATTGGATATAAAAGAATAATTGAATTATCTTCATTATCATATCTTAATAATGATGGAACCTCCGATCCGCATTTAAATTTTGAGGAATTGTTAGAGAATAATGAGGGAGTTGCTATTTTTTCAGGAACAATAAATGGGTTAGTTGGTCAATTATTTGATAAAGGAAAATTTTCAGAAATTGAAAAATTATACTCTAAACTCAAACAAAAATATGGTGATAGATTTTATATAGAAATTCAACGTCATGGAGATCAAAATGAAATTTCATTTGAAAAGTTTAATCTGTCACAATCTTTAAATTTAGAAATATCAATAATAGCTACTAATGAAGTTTTTTACTCAAACAAAGACATGTATGAGGCTCATGATGCATTAATTTGTATTAAAAACAAAACTTACGTAAATGAGAAAAATAGAATTAAATACTCAAATCAACACTATCTAAAAGATAATTCTGAGATGTCAGAATTATTTTCTGATTTACCTGAAGCGTTAGAAAATAACTATAATTTTCCGTATCGTTGTAATTTTCGACCACATTTTTCAAAACCCATTTTACCTGACATTAGTTCTGATAAAGGTGGAAACGCCGATGAGATATTAAAAAAAAATTCTTTGGATGGATTAAAAGAAAAATTTAGAAATATTTTTAAAATCCAGGGTGATGATCTTTCTAAAAATGAAAAATTTTTACTTTACAAAGATAGATTAGATCACGAACTAGATATTATTATACAAATGAAATATTCCAGCTATTTCTTAATTGTTTCTGATTATATTATATGGGCAAAAAAAAATGATATCCCAGTAGGGCCTGGAAGGGGATCTGGCGCAGGTTCCTTAGTAGCATGGTGTCTTTTAATTACAGATGTTGACCCAATAAAATTTAATCTCATTTTTGAAAGATTTTTAAATCCTGATCGTATTTCAATGCCAGACTTTGATATAGATTTTTGTGAGGAGAAAAGAGACCTAGTTTTTGAATATTTGACTGAGAAGTATAAGGATAGTGTTGCTCACATAATTACTTTTGGAAAATTAAAAGCCAGAATGGTTATTAGAGATGTGGGAAGAGTATTAGGGTTGTCCTATGGTTTTGTTGACAATATATCTAAAATGATACCTTTTGATCCATCAAGACCTCAAAATTTAACTGAATGTATTGCTGGAGAACCAAGACTTCAAAAATTAATTAAAGATGATCCAAGAGTTAAAAAACTAACTGAACTCTCTCTAAAACTAGAGGGATTGAATAGAAATGTTGCAACTCACGCAGCAGGTGTTGTTATAGCTGATAGAAAATTACAGGAAGTTGTTCCTTTATATAAAGATGCATCGACAGATCTATTACTTCCCTCGACTCAATTCGATATGTATTCAGCTGAGGATGCAGGATTAATTAAATTTGATTTTTTAGGATTAAAAACATTAACAGTAATTAATAACACTCAAAAATTAATAAAAAAAAAAGAAAAAGATTTTAATATTGAGAATATAAGTTACGAAGATAAAAAAGTTTTTGAAATGTTATCTTCGGGTAATACAGTTGGCTTATTTCAAATTGAAAGTTCTGGAATGAGAGAAGCGTTAACTCAAATGAAGCCGAATCATATTGAGGATATTATTGCATTAGTTGCTTTATATAGACCAGGTCCTATGAGCAATATACCAACTTATAATGATTGTAAGCATGGCAAACAAGAGCCAGATTATTTACACCCTTTATTAGAAGATATTTTAAAACCTACCTACGGGGTAATCATATATCAAGAACAGGTAATGCAAATTGCACAGAAATTGTCAGGTTTTACTGCTGGTCAAGCAGATATTTTAAGAAGAGCGATGGGAAAGAAAAAAAGATCTGAGCTTGAAAGACAAAAACAAAACTTTATTGCAGGGGCCGTCCAAAATGGAATTAGTAAGGAGGTGGCAGCTGGAATTTTTTTGAAAATAGAACCATTTGCAGAATATGGATTCAATAAAAGTCATGCTGCTGCATATGCGATTATATCTTATCAAACAGCATATTTGAAAACTTATTATCCAAAAGAGTTTATTGCTGCCTCGATGACCATGGATATATCTAATCAAAATAAACTTAGTGAATTTTATGAAGAGCTTAAAAGATTGAATATTGAAATTGTTAGACCTGATATAAATCAATGTTTTGCAGATTTTAGAGCCGAAAATGAGAAATTTTATTATGCTTTAGGTGGTATTAAAGCTGTGGGGTATGAAGCTGTATCTAACATAGTTCAAGAAAGAATAAGCAATGGACCATTTAAATCAATTAAAGATTTTTTAAATCGTGTAAATCCAAAAGATATTAACAAATTACAACTTGAGGGACTTGTTAAAGCAGGGGCTTTTGATAATTTAAATATTAATAGAAAATCTCTATTTAATTCCATTCCCAACTTTATTACAAAATCCAAAAACATTTTTGAAAATAAATCTGCTAATCAAATAGATCTATTTGGTGAAAATGCTAATGAAGAAAATGAGATAACTACTAATATCGATGATTGGAAGTTCGAGGAAAGATTGTCCAAAGAGTTTGAAGCAGTAGGTTTTTTTATTTCAAATCATCCTTTAAATCAGTTTAAAGATGTTTTTGATGATTATAATATTTATGATTATCAAAAATTTAGTAGCCAAGATGATTTAAAGGAATCAAATGTAGCTGCAACATTACTTAAAATACAAGAAAGAAAAACTGCAAGAGGCAACTCTTATGCAGTCTTAAAGTTAACTGATTTATCTAGTGTCTTTGAGTTGTTTGTTTTTTCAGACACATTGGAATTAAATCGAGAAATTTTAAAAGAAGGAAATTCTTTTATTTTGACTTTGTTTAAATCTTCATCAGACGCAGAAAATAGATTTAAAAGATTAAATGTTCAAAAAATTGTATCTTTAAAAGATCTGTTAGACAGACCAATTCAAGAAGTAACATTTAATTTAAAATCCACAAAAGAACTAGATGAGATATCAAAATATTTGCCTAAACAAGGAAACACATTGATAAAGATTAAGATTAGTGACAATAAAAATGATTTAAAGTTTCATTTAAAAAACAAGAGAAATATTGACAGAAAAACAATAAATATTTTAAGAAATAAGGAGATTTCAGCAATAATTGGATAATTTAGACTTGTCTAATTCAAAATTTCTTTGTAAATAAACATCAATTTTAAATTAACACGCACACAGTTTGTTGGTTTTAAACCTCCGGTCCTTAATTGGAAATAACTGTGGTGGCTTAACCGGGAAAAAATATGAAGATACCAAACGTTACTATTCAACAATTATTAGAAGCAGGAGTTCATCTTGGTCACAAGACTTTAAGATGGAATCCAAAAATGAAGAAATATATATTTGGAAAAAGAGATAGTATTCACATTATCGACCTTACCCAAACTTTAGAATTAACTAAAATTGCTTTAGAAAAAGTTTACGAAACTATTTCAAACAATGGAAAAATCTTGTTTGTATCAACTAAAAAACAAGCTTCCGAGGCAATTGCTGAAGTAGCAAAAGAAACAGACCAATATTTCGTTAATTATAGATGGTTAGGTGGGATGCTTACAAATTGGGGCACAATTTCAAATTCTATTAAAAAACTAAAAAAATTAGAGACAGATTTAGTTGCTGAGAATAGAGGATTTACAAAAAAAGAACTTTTAAAGATGAGTGTAAAAAAAGATAAATTACAAAGATCACTTGGAGGAATTGCTGAGATGAAAAAAGTTCCTGATTTAGTATTTATAATAGATACAAATTACGAGTCACTTGCAATTCAAGAGTCAGTAAAACTAGGAATTCCAATAATTGCAATATTGGATAGCAACTCAAATCCTGATGGAATTGATTTTCCAATACCAGGCAATGATGACGCTAGAAGATCGATAGATCTATATTGTAATCTTATTAAGGAAACAATCGTAGGTGCTAAAAAAGCTGCACCAGCTATTGAAACAAAGAAAGATGCTGAGAAAAAAGAAAAAGTTGATAAATCTAAAACTATTGCTGAAACAGATCGAGAAAAACTGGAAAAAAAATTCTCAAAAAAAAAGACTGAAAAATTAAATTAAATGAGTGATATAGAAAAAGTAAAAAAGCTAAGAGAGGCAACAGGTGCAGGATTTAAAGATTGCAATTTAGCAATTAAAGAATCTGGAGGTGATTTAGATAAAGCTGTTGAAATTTTAAGAGTAAAAGGAGTTTCAAAAGCCTCTAAAAAGATGTCAAGAGATGCAAAAGAGGGAGTTGTTGCGGTTAGTGGAGATCAAAATAAGACATCAATTATTGAGGTAAATTGTGAAACAGATTTTGTTGCTAAAAATAATGATTTTATAAATTTTGTGAAAGAATTGAGTGAACTAAACAATCAAAACAATTCAGATGTTGAAAAATTAAAAAAATCTAAAATGAAAAATGATATTACTGTTGAGGAAAACTTAGTAGCTTTAATTGCTAAGATTGGAGAAAAAATTACAATCGGTAAAACAAAAACAATTTCAAACTCCTCATCAATAAATTATCAATATTTACATACTGTAGTAAAAGATAATTTGGCTAAACTAGCTGTGATAGTTTCATTAGAAACTAAAAATAATTCCGATGTTGTAAAAACATTTGGAAAACAATTATCTATGCATATAGCAGCATCAAACCCTTTAGCTTTAGAGTCTAAATTAATTGATCAGGCTATCATAGATAAAGAGCAAGAATTGGTTACTGAGGAACTAAAAAATTTAGGAAAACCAGATGAGATTGCAAAAAAAATTAGTTTAGGTAAGATGAATAAATTTAAAGAGGAAAATGCTCTTTTAACACAAGCTTGGGTTATGGAACCAAAAAAAAAAGTTCAAGATGTTTTAAAAGAACTTGCTATTAATGATTTAAAGATCAAGGAGTTTAGCAGAATTAAAATAGGGGAATAAATGTTTGATGAAAAATCACATAGCCTCAAAATGGATAAATCTATCGAAGCTTTTTCAAAGGAATTATCATCATTAAGAACTGGTCGAGCAAATGCTGCAATGCTAGATATTGTTAGAGTAGATGTCTATGGACAACAAATGCCAATTAATCAAATTGCTAGTGTAACAACACCAGAAGCGAGAATGATAAATGTTCAGGTTTGGGATCAAAACAACGTTCCTTTAGTTGATGCGGCTATCAAAAAATCTGAATTAGGACTAAACCCACAAATTGACGGTCAATTAATTCGTTTGCCAGTACCTGAACTTAATGAGGAGAGAAGAAACGAATTAAAAAAATTGATAAAATCGATGGGTGAAAAATGCAAAATTTCTATTCGAAATATCCGAAGAGATGCAAATGAGGAACTTAAAAAACTTTTAAAATCTAAAGAAATTGGTGAAGATGAAGAAAAATCTTTTGAAAAAAACGTTCAACACATAACTGATAAGCATATTCAAATCGTTGATGAAAAGGTCTCTTCAAAAGAAAAAGAAATAATGACAATATGAACCCACTAAATCATGTAGCCATTATCATGGATGGTAATGGGAGATGGGGTTTAAAATATAGAAATTCTAGAAACGTAGGACATAAAGAAGGTCTGAAAACAGTTGAAACAATAATTAGGTCCTCAATAAAAAATAGAATTAAGTTCCTAACACTTTATGCTTTTTCTACTGAAAATTGGAAGAGACCAAAAAAAGAAATAAATTATCTTTTTAAATTATTAGAAAATTTTTTAACAAAGAGACTTGAGGATATTCACAAGCAAAATATTAAAATTAAAATTTTAGGTTATAAAAAATTTTCAAAAAAATTGAATTTTCTTTTAGATTTTGCAGAAAAAAAAACAATAAAAAACTCGAAATTACAAATTAACTTAGCTTTAAATTATGGCTCAAAATTAGAGCTTATAAATGCTTTTAAAAAAATTCAAAGAAAAAAGATTAAAATTAATGAAAAAAACTTAGAAAAATACCTTCAAACTGAAAATATACCAGATCCAGATATATTAATTAGAACTGGCAATACAAAAAGATTAAGCAATTTTTTATTGTGGCAACTTGCTTACTCTGAAATTTTCTTTGAAAAAAAATTATGGCCAGCATTTACTGAAAAAGATTACACAAAAATTATAAAAGAGTATAAAAATATTAAAAGAAATTTTGGAAGAATATGATTACTAAAGAATTACATAAAAGAATTCTTAGTTCAATAATTTTAATACCAGTATCATTTTTTTTTATCGTTCAGGGATCATTAACTTTTATACTTTTTTTGAGTTTAATTTTTTTAGTAACGATTTTGGAATGGTTTAAAATGACAAAAAATAAAGATTTATTAAGAATTTTTGGATTATTTTTTTTATTTTTTTCTTTTTTTTCTACAATTTATCTTAGACAATATATTGGTTTAAATTTCTTCCTTTTTTTGATTGTAGTTTGCATATGTACTGATACTGGTGGTTATATCTTTGGGAAGATATTTAAAGGCCCTAGATTAACTAAAGTGAGTCCAAATAAAACATACTCAGGGGTTATTGGAAGCTTTTTGATTTCATTGTTATTTGGGTTAATTTATATTAAATATTTGGGACAAAAAAGTAGAATTATTTTAGAACAAGATCCTACATTTATAATTATACTAATTTTATTTATTTCATTAGTGAGCCAAATAGGTGATCTAATTATTTCATATTTCAAGAGAAAAGCTAAATTAAAAGATACAGGAAAAATTTTACCTGGTCACGGAGGTTTTCTAGATAGGATTGACGGTTTAATTTTTGTAATGCCAATAATTTTTCTTTGTATGCTACCTATTTTAATTAATAAATTGGATCTTATCAAATAATGAAAAAAAAAATAGCAATTCTTGGATCGACAGGTTCAATTGGCAAATGTTTAATTGATATAATTAAAAAAGATAAAAAAAATTTCGAGATAATTCTTTTATCAGCTGATGAAAATTATAAAGACCTTTTAAAGCAAGCCAAATTTTTTAAAGTCAAAAATTTAATTATCACTAATGAAAATAGTTATTATGAAATAAAAAAAGATAAATTTTCAAAAAATATAAACATTTATAATGATTTTGATAATTTTAAAAAAATTTTTAAGAAAAAGATTGATTACACAATGAGTTCAATATCGGGGATACAGGGACTTAAACCTACAATTGAAATAATTAAATATACAAAAAAAATTGCAATTGCCAATAAGGAGGCAATTATTTGTGGATGGGATTTAATTGAAAAAAAATTAAATAAACACAAAACTGAATTTGTACCAGTAGACTCAGAGCATTTTTCAATTTGGTATGCATTACAAGATGTTAATAAAAATCTCATAGAAAAAATATATTTAACAGCATCAGGTGGACCATTTTTAGATAAGACTTTTAAAAAATTAAAAAAAGTAAATATTAAACAGGTTACTAATCACCCTAATTGGAAAATGGGAAAAAAAATATCAACTGATTCAGCAACTATGATTAATAAAGTTTTTGAAGTTATCGAGGCAAAAAATATATTTAAAATTTCATATAAAAAATTAGCAATTATAATTCACCCAAAATCATATGTGCATGCCATAATTAAATTAAAAAATGGGTTAACTAAAATAATTGTTCATGACACTAATATGAAAATTCCAATTTTTAATTCATTATATTCATCAAAAAAATTCATCGATTCTAATAAATTGGATTTTAAAATTCTAAATAACTTAGATTTTAGGTATACAAACTTAAAAAAATTTCCATTAATCAAAGTCATTGAAATGTTACCTAACAATACTTCACTATTTGAAACCATTTTAGTATCTATCAATGACAAATTTGTAGAATTATTTTTGAAGGATAAGATTAAATTTACTGATATTTCAAAAAAAATGAATAAAATGCTCAATCTATATAAATTTAAGAAATATAAAAAAATTAAACCAAAAAATATTGAAGAAATTGTAAATATGAATACTAAAATTAAAAATGAAATTGAATATTTTAATAAAAACTAGATATGTCTAAACAATCATATAAATTAATTTTGTTAATAATTTTTTTCACTTTAGTTTTTAGCTCATTTTTAAGAGCAGAAATAATTAAAAAAATAAATGTCGAGGGAAATCAACGTATTTCACTAGAGACAATAAAAATGTTCTCTGGAGTATCTATCAATGATAACTTGTCACAAAATGATTTAAATGAAATCCTTAAAAAATTATACGATACAAATTTTTTTAACTTAGTTTCAGTTAAAATAGAAAATAACATACTTTCAATTAAAGTTGAGGAAAATCCTGTAATACAAAATATATTTTATGAGGGGATTGAGTCATCAAAAATATTGGAAGACCTAAAAAAAAATGTTATTTTAAAATCTAGATCATCTTATAATCAAATTTTAATAGAAAAAGATCTAAAGAATATAAAAAATTCTCTTAAACAATTAGGATATTATTTTTCTGAAGTTGAAATATTGTTAGAAGAATTAAAAGATAACAAAATTAATTTAACTTATAAAATTGAGCTAGGAAAAAAAGCAAAAATCAGAAAGATTTCTTTTATTGGTGATAAAATATTCAAAGATAAAAAATTGAAAGGTGTTATTTTAAGTGAAGAACATAAACCTTGGAAGTTTTTATCAGGAAAAAAGTATTTAAATGAGGCAATTATTAAATACGATGAAAGATTACTTAAAAATTTTTATTTAAATAAAGGCTATTATAACGTTGTAATAAATTCTTCATTTGCAAAAATGACTGATGATGAAACATTTGAATTAGTATTCAATATTGACGCTAATTCGAAAATATTTTTTGGAGACCTTAAAATAGATTTACCTAGTGATTTTTCTGAGACAAATTATCAAGAGGTTGTAAAATTTTTTAACAAATTGGAAAATGAACCTTACTCTATTAATAGAGTTGAAGATATAGTCGAAAAAATAGAAATGATTACTATTAATGAACAATATGAATCAATAAAAGCAAATGTAAAAGAGAGTATAGTTTCTAATAAAATAAATATTAATTTTGAAATAGAAGAAACTGAAAAAGTTTTTATTGAAAGAATAAATATTTTTGGAAATAATGTCACACTCGAGTCTGTTATAAGGAATCAAATTGAAATTGATGAAGGAGATCCCTTTAATCAGATTTTATATTCTAAATCTCTAAATAATATTAAAGCTTTAAATTTTTTTGAAAATGTCACAGGTGAAATTTTAAATGGAGATGAATTTAATACAAAAATAATTAATATTAATATTACGGAAAAAGCAACAGGTGAAATTTTTGCAGGTGTAGGTACAGGAACCGATGGTTCATCATTTTCTGCTGGAGTTAAGGAAAATAATTATCTAGGAAGAGGAGTCAAAGTAGATAGTAATATAAATTTTTCTCAAGAGAGAATAAAAGGTAAATTCATAGTTTCAAATCCTAATTACAAAAATTCAGATAAAAATCTTGATTTAGCACTTGAGGCTACTTCTATTGATAGAGTAGAAACTTCAGGATATAAATCTAACATTACAGGATTTACAATTGGTACAGAATTTGAATATTTAGACGATTTTAGATTGGGATTATCATCTAAGAATAACTTTGAAAAAATAACAGTTGATGGTAGTTCGTCTAACAAACAAAAAAAACAGGATGGCAATTACTTTGATAGTTTTATAGGATTAAATTTTATATACGATAAAAGAAACCAAAAATATCAAACTTCTAGTGGTTTTTTGAGTAACTACAATTTAAAATTACCAATTTTAAGTGATACAAACACATTAACTAATATATATAATTATAAAATATTTAAAGAATTTTATGAAAATAATGTTTCTTCTTTTGCGTTTTCATTTAAAGGAGCTAGTTCTTTAAGCGGAGATGATATTAAACTCTCAGAAAGATTATATATTCCTGGAAAAAAATTAAGAGGTTTTGAGTCTGGCAAGATTGGACCAAAAGATGGAAGTGATTATATTGGAGGAAATTATGTATCAACTATCAATGCAACAACAAATGTACCAAGCATTTTAGAGAATGTTCAAAATGTTGACATTGTTATGTTTTTAGATGCCGCTAATATATGGGGAGTAGACTATGATAGTTCACTAGATAAAAGTGGTATTAGAAGTTCTGTTGGCGTAGCCTTGGATTGGTTAACACCTGTAGGTCCTTTGACTTTTTCACTTGCCACGCCAATCACTAAAGAACCATCAGATATAGAGGAAACATTTAGATTTAATATAGGCACAAGTTTTTAATGAGCATTTTAAAAAAATTTATTACTATTTTTATAGTATTATTTATTTTCATATCAAATTCATATACTCAAGATCAAATTGTTTACTTAGATCTAGATAACGTTGTGAGTAATACAAAAGCTGGTAAATTAATTTTAAAAAAACTTGAAAAATCTAAAGATACCGCACTATCAAAATTTAAAAATAAAGAACAAGAATTAAAAAAAATTGAAAATGAAATAAATAAACAAAAAAATATCATCTCAGATGAGGAATTAAAAAAAAAATTATTTGAGTTCAGAAAAGAACTTACTGTTTTTCGTAACGAAAGACAAAAAGTTATAAATGAATTCAATCAAAAAAAAAAATTAGAATTTAATGAATTTTTTAAAAAAATTACACCTATTATTGAAAATTATGTGAGTGAAAAAAATATTGACATGGTCCTTGATAAAAAAGATATCTTTGTGGCTAATAAAAAAAAAGATATTACTCAAGAAATAATAAAAATAATTGATATTAAAGTCAAATGACTACATCTTTAAACAAAAAACAAATAATTGAATTATTACCTCATCGTGAGCCAATGCTCTTAATTGATGAACTATATGATATAAAAAAATTATCTTCAGCAAAAGCAATTGTGAATGTTAAAAAAGATAGTTTTTTTGTTAATGGTCACTTTCCTGGACAACCTGTCATGCCAGGTGTCTTAATTGTTGAGTCTTTCGGCCAAGCAGCTGCAGCTTTAACTGCTAATGGCCTGGATAAATCAACATATGAAAATAAGTTAGTTTTTTTGATGGGTGTAGAAAAAGCAAGATTTAGAAATCCTGTAATACCTGATTGTAAATTGATACTAAAAATAGAAGCCATCAGATCACATGGACGTGTTTGGAAATATAAAGGTGAAGCGTTTGTAAATGATAAAAAAATGGCAGATGCGATATGGTCAGCTACAATTGTTGACAAGAAATAATCAGCAATAATTTTTGATAACATAAGAATAAATGCTTTGATAAAAATCAGGTATGTTTCATCCGTTTTTTATTAATTGTGGACCATTTAGTTTAAGAGAAATTTTAGATACTCTAGAGATTAAAACTAAAATTAACAAAGATGAAATTATAAAGGACATCAAGGATTTATTTGATGCTGAAAAAGATTGCATTACCTTTTTTCACTCAAAAAAATATATTGAAATAGCAAAAAAAACTAAGGCCTCGTATTGTATTATAACAGAAAATTTAAAAGATTATCTTCCAAAAAACTGCAATCCTATTGTGGTTGAAAATGTATTAATTTCAACTTCACTTGTTACTGAAAAGTTTTATCCAAATTCAATTGAAGATGAGTATGATGTTACCGCTGTTGATATAAAAGATACTAGTCTAAAAGATATCGTAAATGCTGGAAAAAATGTATTAGTTGGAGACAACGTCAAAATTGGAAAAAATTGTTTAATAGGACATAATTCAATTATAGAACGCAATGTTCAAATTGGTGATAATTGTAAAATTGGATCTAACACAATTTTAAGAAATTCGATAATAAAAGATAATGTAACTATTTTAGATAATTGTGTAATTGGAAAAAAGGGATTTGGTTTTTTTCCATCACAGGATAAAAATTTGAGATATCCTCATATAGGTATCGTTATAATTAATGAAAATTCTGAAATTGGATGTGGATCCACAATAGATCGTGGTTCTTTATCTAATACAGAAATTGGTAAAAATACTTTTTTAGATAATCAAATTCACATAGCACATAATGTTAAAATTGGTGAAAATACAATTATAGCTGGTCAAGTTGGAATAGCAGGTAGCTCGGTAATTGGAAATAACGTTAAAATTGGTGGTCAAGCAGGAATATCTGGACATCTCAGAGTAGGAAATAATGTTGAAATTGGTGGCGGCAGTGGTGTTATAAAAGATATACCTGATAATGTAAAAGTTATGGGTTATCCAGCAAAAAGTATTAGAGATTTTTTAAAAAATAATAAATGATACACAAAACTGCGATTGTTGATCCAAAATCTAAAATATCATCTAATGTAGAGGTAGGCGCCTATTCAGTAATTGGACCAAATGTTGAGGTAGGAGAAAATACTATTATTCAATCTCATGTTAATATTATTGGTAATACCAAGATTGGAAAGAAAAATAAGATATATCCATTTGCTTCTATTGGAAACGATCCACAAGATCTAAAATTTACTGGTGAGGATACTAAATTAGAAATTGGAGATAATAATAAAATTAGAGAATATGTAACAATAAATCCAGGTACTAAAGGTGGAGGTGGCATCACCAAAATTGGTAATGGATGTTTATTTATGGTCTCTTCACATATAGCACATGATTGTTTAGTCGAGGACAATGTAATACTCGCAAATAATGTTCCTCTTGGTGGACATGCACATATTGAGCAAAATGTAATAATAGGTGGTAATTCAGCTGTGCAACAATTTACTAGAGTAGGTAAGTTTGCAATGATAGGTGGAATGTGTGGTGTAGTTAGAGATATTATTCCTTATGCAATGGTACATGGAAATAGAAGTGTTCTTCAAGGATTAAATTTAATTGGTTTAAGAAGACAAAATGTGCCTAATAAAGAAATTCTGGTTTTAAGTGAAGCGTATAAAGAAATTTTTAAAAGTGAAAATTTAACAGATAATATAAAGAGTTTAAGTTCTGAGTTGAAAAAGAATATTCTTGTAAAAGATGTTGTCGAATTTTTAGAAAAAGATAAAAAAAGACCAATATGTACACCTTTTTCAAAATAAAATGATAGGCTTGTTCTTAGGTGATACAGATTTTCCAAAAATTGTTCTAAAGAGGATAAAAAAATTAAAAAAGAAATATTTTATAATTGATTTTTCTAAAAATAATTCATTTATTAAAGAAAAAAATTCTTACCGGATAAGTATAGGAAAATTTGGAAAAATTATAAATTTAATTAAAAAACAAAAATCGAATAAAGTCCTTTTTGCAGGAAAAATCGCTAAACCAAAATTTTCTACATTGAGATTAGATTTAAAAGGTATTTATTATATGCCAAGTATAATAAAAGCGGCTAAACAAGGTGATGCAGCTATAATAAAAGCCATAATTAAAATTCTTAAAAATGAAAAAATTGAGGTTATTAGTTCAATTCATTTTAATTCTGAATTAACTGGTAAAAAGGGTGATTATACAAAAATTAAACCCTCTAGAGCAGATATTAAATCGATCAATCGAGGTATAAAATATTTAGCTAAAACCAATAGTTATGATCATATCCAAGCGCTTGTGGTAAAAGATAATAAGATAATAGCAAAAGAAGACAATAGAGGTACCAAAAAAATGATGTCTAAATTAAAGAATAATTCAGGTGGTATTTTAATTAAATTCCCCAAAAAAAAACAAGATTTGAGAATGGATTTACCAACAATAGGGATCCAAACTATAAAGGATTGTAAAAAATATGGTTTAAAAGGAATAGTTCTTCAATCTAAAAAAAATATTTTTTTAGATAAATTTAAAAGTATTAAATTTGCCAATAAAAATAAAATTTTTATTTTGATAAAATGAAAAAAATATTCGTGCTTACAGGAGAACCTTCTGGAGATAAATTAGCTTCCACAGCAATTTTAAAACTTCAAAAAGATTATACTGATATTGAATATTTATCTGTAGGCGGGTCAAATTTAAGAAAAATTGGCATAAAGTCGATCTTTAATTTGAAAGAGATAACTTATTTGGGTTTTACGAGTGTTTTGTTAAATATTTTTAAGATTAATAAAAGAATTAATCTAACTGTTAAAGAAATCTTGAAATTCAATCCAGATATTTTGTTTAGTGTTGATAGTCCAGATTTTACTTTAAGAGTTGCAGAAAAGGTAAAAAAAATTAATCCTCAAATAAAGACAATTCACTATGTAGCCCCACAAGTTTGGATTTGGAGAAAAGGAAGAGTAAAAAAGATTAAAAAATTTATTGATCATATTCTTTTATTATTTGATTTTGAAAAAAAATTTTTTGATGAAGAGAATATAAATAATACTTTTGTAGGTCATCCGTTAATAGAAAATAACAAAAATAATAAAACCGATATCAATAATTTCATTTCTAATAATAAAAAAATAATCTCTATATTTCCAGGTAGTCGAAAATCAGAAACAAATGTTTTGTTACCAATATTGATTGATTTTATAAATATGATGAACAAAAGAAATTTAAATTACAATTTTATTTTTCATGCTACTGAAGAAAGCAAAAAAAACATTGTTGAGTATCTTAAAGATAAGAATTTGAATAATACTGATGTAATTTCAGATGAAAATATGAAAAGGGAAATGTTATCAAATTCAATTTTTGCTGTATGTAAGTCAGGAACAATATCTCTTCAAGTTTGTAATGCTAATGTTCCTTCAATAATTATTTATAAGTTAAATTTTATAAATTTTATGATCTTTAAATTATTGGTAAATGTTAAATTTGCAAATATCATCAATATAATTAATAATAAAGAAGTCATTCCTGAATTGTTGCAAAGTGAGTGCAATGCAAAAGAAATTTATAATTCTGTTTTATATATGCTTAAAAATCCAGAGATTGGAAAAAAACAATTAGAACAATGCAATCAAACTTTAATGGGAATTAGATCGAATTCTTCATCATCTAATGAAGTAGCCACAATCTTAAGAAATAGTCTTGTTGGATAATCTTTTTTCAACCTCTTCTTTGCCAAGAGATATGATTATATCATAAATACCAGGACCAAATTTTGACCCTGTTAAAGCCACTCTCAAGGGCTGACCAACGCCTTTAAAATTGGTATTGTTAGATTTTATTAGTTCCTGAACTATCGGCTCTAAATTTTCTCTTGTAAAGTTGCTTATTTCTTTAATATTATCTTTAAATTCAGAGATAATTTTATGTGCATTAGCATCAATTAATTTTAGATCTTCTTTATTAAAGTTAACCTCATCATTAATAATATATTGGCAATTATTATATATATCCTCTAGTGTTTTAGCTTTATTCTTAAGAAAATTTAAAGATTTTTTAATTTTATCTTTTTTTTCCCCAATAATCTTATTTTTAAAAATCTCACAATAATTAATTAGTTGATTAAAAAGTTCGTTTTCATCAATGCTTTTTATATAGTGTTCATTCATAGATAGAATTCTACTTAAATCTAATTTTGATGGTGATTTTCCAATACCTTCAAGATTAAAATATTTTACACTTTCATCTAAAGTAAAAATTTCTTTATCTTCATATGACCAACCCAATCTTAAAAGATAATTTCTCAAAGCATCTGGCATAATACCTATTTTAGAATAGTCCTCTAGAGTTGATGCTTTATCTCTTTTTGATAGCTTTTTTCCCTCAATTGTATGAATTAATGGTATATGTGCAAATGTTGGTAAAGCCCATTCCATTGCTTCATAAATTTGAATTTGTTTAAAAGTATTGATTTTATGATCATCACCTCTAATTATGTGTGTCATATTCATCTGATGATCATCAACAGCAGCAGATAAATTATAAGTTGGTGTGCCATCATTTCTTAAAATTATAAAATCTTCGATTGTATTATTTTCAATTTCTACGTTTCCCTGAACTTTATCTTTTAATATCGATGTACCATCAATTTTACTTTTAAATCTAATTACTGGTTTTATATCTTTAGGCGCTTCATTTTCATTTCTGTCTCTCCATTTTCTATCATAAACGTATGGAATTTTTTTTTGCTTAGCTCTTTTTTTTTGGGCTTCAATTTCTTCAGTCGAGCAATAACATTTATAAGCACTACCTTTTTTTAATAGTTCATTTGCAACTTTTATATGATCATCAATTTTTTGAGATTGTATATATTCTGTTCCATCATGATTGATACCTATCCATTGCAAAGATTTTATAATTTGATTTTTGAATTCCTCTTTTGATCTTTCTTTATCTGTATCTTCTATCCTTAGATAAAAATTACCATTTTGGTTTTTTGAATATAACCAATTAAATAAGGCTGTCCTCACCCCACCAATATGCAAAGGTCCAGTAGGTGACGGAGCAAATCTAGTTGCTACTTTTTTCATTAAAAATGGTTTAGACTATTTTTTTAGAAGTTTCTATATAAAGATACTAAAACACCTTGAACTTTTACTCTATCAGGGCCAAAAATTTTGGTCTCATAGTTTTTATTAGCACTTTCCAATGCTACTACTTTACCTTTTTTTCTAATCCTTTTAAGCATAGCTTCGTGTTCGTCAATCAAAGCCACCACTATTTTTCCATTATCAGCTGTATCAGTTCTTTTGATAATGACTGTGTCACCTTCATGAATACCAGCCTCAATCATTGAGTCTCCTTGAACTTTAAGACCAAAATAATCTCCATTTTTTTCTAGGTTATTTGGTAATGGAATTCTAGAAACTTCATTTTGAATTGCTTCAACAGGTGTTCCAGCTGCTATTTTACCTAAAACTGGCACCTCTGCATCGTCGGATAAAGCTTTTTCTTCATCCAAACCTCCTTTAATGACACTTGGGGAAAAATTATTGTAAATATCATTTGCAGAAGCAGTCTCTGGTAATTTTATAACTTCCAAAGCTCTAGCTTTATGAGCAAGCCTTTTGATGAATCCTCTTTCCTCTAAAGCACTAATTAATCTATGAATCCCAGATTTTGATTTAAGATTTAAAGATTCCTTCATCTCTTCGTAAGAAGGGGATACACCAGAGCTCCTCAACTTCTTGTTGATAAATAAAAGCAGGTTTTTTTGTTTTTTTGTTAGCATAAGAACAAATATCGTACAAACAATGTTCTATAAAAGTTCTTCATATTTAACAATAGTTAAAAAGTTATGAAAATACTGACTTTTTTGATTATAAAACGGAAAAAATCGAATTATCGTTTAAATTTTTTAAAAGTGATTCACCAATTAAAAAGGTTTTGATGGATGTTTTACTTGATAGTTCCAAAAGTTCATCTTTGGTTTTTATTCCACTTTCAGAAATCAACGGGCCAGGGTGATTAACCAAAACATCGTGGATATCATAAGTTTTATTAATATCAGTTTTTAGAGTTTTTAAATTTCTGTTGTTAATACCTAGTAAAGCATCTTTAAATCTAAGTGCTTGTTTAGCTTCATTAACAGTATGAACCTCAACAATAACTGACATATTCAATTTTAAAGCTTCTTCATATAATTCATCTGCCAATTTATCTGAAACTCCAGCTAAAATAATTAAGATAGCATCGGCACCATAACTTTTAGCTAAAGGAATTTGAAATTTATCTATAAAAAAATCTTTACAAAGAATTGGTAAATTTACATGTTGTTTAATTTTGCTAATATGTAGCAAATTCCCTAAAAAAAAATCCTCCTCAGTCAAAACAGATAAGCAGGTTGCTTTATTTGATTTATATATATTAGCTATTTTTATAGGATCATAGTCTTTTATAATTATACCTGCAGAAGGACTTGCTTTTTTTATTTCAGCAATAATAGAGAATTTTTTATTTTCAATATTTTTTTTAATTGTATCTTTAAAATCAACGTATGAACTATTTTTTTCTATTAATTCTTCGAGTGTCTCGAGACTTATATTTTTTTTAAGTTTTAAAATTTTTTTACTTTTGGTGTTTATTATTTTTTCAAGAATATTTTCAGCCATTTTGAATTTTCTCAAGTTGTTTAAATGTTTGACCTGATAAGATGTGTTTTCTAGCATCATCATAAGCTTTATCGAAATTCTGATGAGTTTCATTAACAACTAATCCTGCTGCAGCATTTAAACAAACTGCTTTAGAAAAATCATTATCCTCACCTTTAAATATATTAATCATTCTATCCGCATTAAAAGCTGCATCATTACCAATAAGATTTTCAAATTTATCTGCATTTATATTTAACTTATTTGGATCAATAATAATCTCAGAGATGACGCCATCTTTTAATTGAGTTACATTAGTTTTAGCATAAGGTGAAATTTCATCTAATCCATCTTCACTATTGACTATCCAAGCAAATTTAATATCTAAATTTTTTAAAGCATTAGCAAATATCTCTAATAGTTTTTTATCAAAAACACCGATAACTTGTCTTTTTACTAGAGCAGGGCTACTCAAAGGTCCGATCATATTGAATATAGTTCTTTTTCCAATTTTTTTTCTTGTAGGTCCAACAAATCTCATTGCGCTGTGATAGTTGGGTGCAAACATGAATCCAAAATTATTATCATTAATTTGATTTTCAATTTCTTTTGGTTCTAAATTTATTTTTATATTTAAAGCCTCTAAAACATCACCAGATCCACATTTTGAGGATACAGCTTTATTTCCATGCTTGGCTATTTTAACACCCATACTTGCAAGCAATAATGCTGAAGCTGTTGATATATTAAGTGTATTCATTCCATCTCCACCAGTTCCACATGTATCAACACAGTTTTCCACATTTACTCTTTTAGACTTTTTTCTGAGAACAAAAACTCCACCAGCTATCTCATCAGAAGATTCACCTTTAGCTGATAAAAGTGTCAAAAAATCAAATATTTCTTGGTCTTCAGCTTTACCCTCCATCAATAATTCAAAAGCAGATTTACTTTCATCAAAAGTTAAATTTTCTTTTTTTTTAATTTTTTCAATGAATTGTTTCATTAATCCTAAATTCTTATAAAATTTTTTAAAATTTTAATCCCTAATTTAGTTTTAATACTTTCAGGGTGAAATTGCACTCCATGTATATGATATTTCTTATGTTGTACTCCCATTATTAGTCCATCTTGAGTCTGAGCAGTAATTTCAAGATCCTTAGATAACGATTTTTTATCAATAATTAAGCTGTGATACCGAGTGGCTTCAAACGTTTTAGGGAGATTTTTTAAAATACCCATTTTCTTTGAAAAAATCTTACTAGTTTTTCCATGCATTAATTTTCTAGCTTGAACAATTTTTGAGCCAAATACTTGACCTATAATTTGATGACCCAAACAAACTCCGAGTATTGGTATTTTTTTATGTAAAGATTTTACGATTTTAAGACAATTACCTGATTGATTTGGATTGCCAGGCCCAGGTGAAATCACAATTTTATGATATTTTTTTTTTAAAATTTCATTAGATGTAATTTGATCATTTCTAATCACATCAACATTCACTTTTAATGAAGACAAATAGTGATAGAGATTAAAAGTAAAACTATCATAATTATCAATTAAAATTATCTTTTTCATTTTAATGCATTAATCAAAGCTTTTGCTTTATTTACTGTTTCTTCGTATTCCTTTAATGGTTTGCTATCTGCAACAATCCCGGCTCCAGCTTGAACATAAAATCTCTTATTTTTTGCAACAGCTGTTCTTAAAGCAATACACGTATCAAACTCTCCATTTGCCGCGAAATACCCAATGCCACCGGCATAAACCTTCCTTTTTGAAGATTCTAGTTCATCAATAATTTCCATAGCTCTTATTTTGGGAGCTCCAGACACAGTTCCAGCTGGAAAACCAGCTAAAAGAGACTTAAATTTAGAAAATCTTTTATCATGTTTACCTATTACGTTCGAAACTATATGCATTACATGTGAATATCTTTCAATTATAAAACTTTCAGTAACTTTAATAGAATTAGTCTTAGATACCTTTCCGGCATCATTTCTTCCAAGATCTAATAACATTAGATGTTCGGAAAGCTCTTTTTTATCTTTAAGTAAATCTTTCTCATAAAAACGATCCTCTTTAATCGTTTTTCCTCGAGGTCTTGTCCCGGCAATGGGTCTTACAGTTATTTCACCATCTCTTAACCTTACTAATATTTCGGGACTTGCACCTATTATTTGAAAATCAGTAAAATTAAAAAAAAACATAAATGGAGATGGATTAGTTATTCTCAATTTTTTATAAATATCGATTGGTTTTTTTGTCAATTTAGTCTCAAAACGCTGGCTTAAAACGACTTGAAATATATCTCCTAATTTTATGTATTTTTTTGCCTTATTAACTATAGATAAAAATTTATTTTTAGAAGTATTTGAATTAATTATAATTTTTTTTGATTCATTATTTATTTCATTATCTATTTTTTTAATCGATGATTGTAAAGAGAGCGAGAAAAGTTCAGATAAGATATCTTTATATTTATTTTTATAATTCGTAATTTTTTCATCTTTAAAAATATTATTGATAAAAAATATTTCCTTTTTCAAATTATCATGAATAATAAGTGTTCTTGGACGTAATAATCTAACATCAGGTAATTTTAGGTCATCCTTACAATTATTTGGGATCTTTTCGATGTACCTAACTGTATCGTATGAAAAATATCCTGAAATCAAAGAACAAATTTTCGGTAATTTATTAGGAGTTTTAAATTTAAAATCTTCAATTATTTTTTCAATTAAATATTTAGGTTTATCCCTTAACTTAATTTTTTTATTTTTCTTTATTAAATAGGAATTATTATTATTAAATTCCCAAATTTTATCAGGATTTTTACCAAATATAGTGTATCTGCCTCTGATCTTACCTTTTTCTACTGACTCAAAAATAAAGCTATTTTTTTCAATTAAAAAGTTATCAATTAAATTAATTATTTCTTCATCAGTTTTTACTTTTTTTGATGTATAGATTATTTGATTTTCTTTGTTTCTGTGTCGAAACTTGAATTCTTTGAAGCTTCGATTAATTTTCATTTAAAATAGTTTTTAACTCGTTCAATAGTCTGTTGATTTAAAGAAACATCATATTTGTCATTTAAAAATGCATCATAAGATTTTAATAATGAATTTTTGTTGTTAGTATTTTGTTTAGTAATATATTGTTTAAATTCCTCTTTATTTATATCGATGATTTGTTTTTCAAATTTTTTGACTTTTGCTAAGTAAATATTGTTATTTTCGTCATTTATTAAGGTAAATGATTTCTCAGGTAAGCTATATAAGACTTCAACAGCATTAATATCAAATTTTTTATTATCTCGCACAGAATTCAATTTTATCATTTGGATTTTTTCTTTTCCTAATTCTAAAAAATTATTGTTATTAAATTTTTTATTAGTTATTTCATTTAACAATTTTTGGTTATAGTCAAATTTATTTTTTTGAAAAACCAATTCAAGTATTTCCTGTTTAATTTGGTTATCATTTAAGTCTGGTTCCCTTTGTGAAATATTTTTGACATGATAAAGAATATAATCATTGCCAATTTCAAAAATATCAAACTTATTATTTCTTAGCTTAAAAATTTTTTTTTCAATTTCGTTACTATCTGGTGAAAGTTTAAAGTCTTTGATGTCAATTGATGTTAAATCAAAATTAGATATTATTGTTGCAAAATCAAATTCATTTGAAATATCAATTTCTATTTGATCAATTTTGTCAAAGAATGTTTGATTAAAATCATCAATTCCAATCAGATTTTTAGGATTTATTATTGAGTAACTGAAATCAAGATATTCTACTTTTAATTGATCTTTATTTTCAATAATAAATTTGTTTAATTCTTTCTCAGTAATGTTTTCTTTTTTTACGTAGAAATCATTTAAATCAATAAATTCTATTTCAAGTTTCTGACTTTCTTCTTCATAAAGTTTATTTATCAAAAATTGTGGAGATATTGTACCCGCACCAATATAATCAAAAAGATTTTTTTGCAGTTCTCTCGTTTTTAATCTTTGCTCAAAACCTGGTGCAGACAAATTATTTTCTAGCAAAAATTTTTCATATTTAATTCTTTGAAAAATACCATTTTCATCTCGAAAATTTTTGTTTTCTTTTATTTTCTTTAATAGGATAAGTTCAGAAATACTTAACTCAAAATCTTTAATTTCTAAATCAAGTAATGTTGTAGAAACTAAACCAGAAAGAAGTTCCTCGATTATATTTTGGTCTAAGTTTTCTCTAATTGTTTTTTCAGGAATTCCAGAACTATTTAAGTAATCAATAAATTCTTCAGTAGAAATATTTTTTTCATTAATCTTCACTACATTGTTTGTATTTCCACTACTAAACATACCCCCCATTCCCCAAAAAACAAATGGTAAGATAATTATACCAACAAAAACACCAGCAAGTTTTGTTTTTGCAAAATTTCTTAGACTACTAATCATTACTATAAATTTATTGATCTATAAAAAGCAAACCTATAAATTAAAAAACGTCTCATGACAAATAAATATATGTACTTTATCGCAAATTGGAAAATGTTTGGTGTTTTAAATTCGTTAAATACGCTGAATAGAGTTGTCAAATTTTTTAAAAACTTCAAAAAAAGAAAGTCTTTGAAAATAATTTACTGCCCACCAAGCACTTTAATAGAGCCAATGTCAAAAAAATTGAGAGGTTCAAATATTGAAGTTGGTGCGCAAAATTGTCATGAGCAGGATGTTTATGGTGCTTTTACAGGTTCAGTCAATTCGTCAATGTTAAAAAGTGTTGGTGCTAAATATATTATTATTGGCCACTCTGAAAATAGACAAGCTGGTGAAACTGATAAATTAATAAATCTAAAGATTAAAAGTGCATTGAAGTCTGGGCTGAGGGTAATTTTTTGTATTGGTGAGACACTTAAAGCAAAAAGAAAAAAAATTACCAAAAGTGTTTTAAATAGACAGATTAAAGCAGGTTTGAAAAATATTAAAAACAATAAAAAAATTATAATCGCATATGAACCAGTTTGGTCAATTGGTACAGGAATTATACCAAAATCTGAAGACTTATTTAAGACGATCAGTTTTATTAAAAAAGAAAAAAAGAATTATAAAGTTCTTTATGGTGGCTCAGTAAATCCAAAAAATATTAATCAATTGAAATCTATAAATAATATTGATGGTTACTTAATAGGTGGGGCATCTCAAGATCCTAAAAAATTTATTGATATAATTAAAAAAACATATAATTAACCCCTCATGGAAAATATATTGTTAATTTTGAACATCATATTTGGATTAATATTGGTGTTACTAGTTTTGATGCAAAAGTCTGAGGGTGGTGCTTTAGGAATTGGAGTTTCTCAGGAAAGTTTTATGTTTTCCAGATCAGCAGGTAATTTTATGACCAAAGCAACAGCCGTTGTTGCCACTTTATTTATAATTTGTAGTTTAGCACTTACAATTGTATCTAGAGGAGAATTAACACCTACATCATCTGTTTTGGATACTATTGAAGAAAAAGCAGAGGATACTCCCGCTATTCCAGAAAATAATAATTAATACTTTTAATTTTCTTTTTTATTCGCTATAAGATACTTCCATGGCGCGATTTATTTTTGTCACGGGCGGCGTGGTTTCATCTTTAGGAAAAGGTCTCTCTTCTGCATCTCTAGCTTATTTACTTCAATCGAGAGGGTATAAAGTTAGATTGAGGAAATTAGATCCTTATTTAAATGTAGATCCTGGAACAATGAGCCCATTTCAACACGGAGAGGTTTTTGTAACTGATGATGGTGCTGAAACAGATTTAGATCTTGGGCATTATGAGAGATTTACTGGAGTATCTGCAAAGAAGTCTGATAATATTACAACAGGTAAAATTTATAATGATGTATTAAAAAAAGAACGTGAAGGAAAATATCTTGGAAAAACAGTTCAAGTTATTCCACATATAACTGATAGAATAAAAGAGTTTATAAAGAATGACTCGTCGAAAGAAGATTTTGTTATTTGTGAAATTGGTGGAATTGTTGGTGATATTGAGAGTCTACCATTTATTGAGGCCATAAGACAATTTGCAAATGATATAGGAAAAAAAAATGCATTATTTATCCATCTTACCTTAGTACCTTATTTAAAGTCCTCAGATGAAATTAAAACTAAACCTACTCAACATTCTGTTAAAGAATTGAGAAGTATAGGTGTTCAACCTGATATTATAATATGTAGATCAGAAAGACCTATCCCATTAGAACATCGTAAAAAAATCTCACTTTTCTGCAACGTAGATATTAAAAATGTAATAGAAACTGTTGATGTAAGAACAATTTATGAAGCACCGATAAGTTTTTTAGAGAAAAACTTGATGTTCAAGTATTAAATTATTTTAAGCTTAAATCAAAAAAACCCGCAAACCTTAAACCATGGAAAAAAATAACTAAAATTATTTTACAAACTAAAAAACAGGTGAATATTGCAATAATTGGTAAATATGTTGAGTTAAAAGATGCTTATAAATCTTTAGATGAAGCTCTTACTCATGGAGGTATTCAAAATAATGTAAAGGTAAATTTAGTAAGAATTGACTCTGAAAAATTAAAAGTTTCTGAGATTAAATCAAAACTTAAACACATTTCAGGTATATTAATACCTGGTGGTTTTGGTAAACGAGGAACAACTGGAAAAATAGAGTCAATAAAATATGCTAGAAAAAATAAAGTTCCTTTTCTTGGGATATGTTATGGAATGCAAATGGCAATTATAGAATTTGCGAGAAATCAATTAAATTTAAAAAAAGCAACTTCGAGTGAATTTGATAGAAATGGCATACCTGTAATTGGATTAATAAATGAGTGGATTAAAGATGGAAAAACTATCAAAGGAACAGATAAAAATCTAGGTGGAACAATGAGATTGGGTTCTTATGATGCTAAATTACAAAATAATTCAAAAATTAAAAAAATTTATGGAAAAAAGATTATCAAAGAAAGACATCGACACAGATATGAAGTTAACATCAATCTAAAAGACAAATTTGAAAAAAAAGGAATGAGTTTTTCTGGTTTATCGCCTGATGGTTTTTTACCTGAGATCATTGAGTTAAAAAATCATCCTTGGTTTATTGGGGTACAATTTCATCCAGAATTTAAATCTAGACCTTTTGCTCCACATCCATTATTCTCATCTTTTATCAAAGCATCAAAAAATCATAAATGAGTAGCATTAAAGTAAATTGTGGAAAAATAGATATTTCGAACAATGATAAGATTTGTATAATTTCTGGACCTTGCCAGCTTGAAAGTGAACAACATGCAATGGATATGGCAGGAAAAATTAAGGAAATTACTTCAAAATTTGGTCTTGGATTTATTTACAAAACTTCATTTGATAAAGCGAACAGAACAAGCTTAAAAGGCAAAAGGGGAGCTGGATTAGAAGCTTCTTTACCTGTGTTTGATAAAATTAAAAAAGAATTAAATGTCCCTATCCTAACAGACATTCATAATGCTGAGCAATGTTCAATCGTTTCAAAACATGTTGATGTTTTACAAATACCGGCTTTTTTATGTAGACAAACAGACTTGTTAATTGCTGCAGCTAAAACAAATAAAATTATTAATGTAAAAAAAGGTCAATTTCTTGCACCATGGGATATGGTTAATGTAACAAAGAAAATTTCAGAATCTGGAAATGACAAAATATTAGTAACCGAAAGAGGTGCAAGTTTTGGATACAACACTTTAGTTTCCGACATGAGGTCGTTACCAATAATGGCTAAGAATGGTTATCCAGTAATTTTTGATGCAACACACTCAGTGCAACAACCAGGTGGTCTTGGAGAAAAAAGCGGTGGTCAAAGAGAGTTTGTTGAATATTTAGCAAGAGCTGCAGTTGCAGTTGGAGTTGCAGGAGTTTTTATTGAAACCCATCAAGATCCAGATAATGCTCCATCTGATGGGCCCAACATGGTACCATTAGATAAATTAGAAGATCTTCTAAAACAATTAAGCGATATTGATAATCTTATTAAAAATTAAGTGAGTAAAATTCTAAAAGTTAAAGCAAGACAAGTTTTTGATAGTAGAGGAAATCCAACTATTGAAGCAGAGGTTCATGTAAAAAACAAAAGTGCAAAAGCAATTTGTCCTTCAGGAGCCTCTACAGGAACTTATGAAGCCTACGAAAAAAGAGATACCAATAATAAAAGATATTTAGGCAAAAGTGTTTTCTCTGCAATTAATTTAATTAATTCCAAAATATCAAGAGCTCTCAGAAATAAAAACGTACATAATCAAGAAAGAATAGATGAAATACTTATTAATTTAGATGGCACTAAACAAAAAACAAAACTAGGAGCTAATGCAATATTAGCGGTATCGATGGCTGCAAAAAAGTTATCAGCAAAACTAAAAAGAATTCCTCTTTATAAATCTTTTTATGAAACAAAAAATTTTCAATTACCTTATCCATTAATGAATATTATTAATGGTGGAGCACACGCAAATAATGGCCTTAGAATTCAAGAATTTATGATTAGACCAGATAAAGCAAAATCTTTTTCTGAAGCAATGAGAATATGTTATTTAGTAATTAAAAACTTAAGTAAATTAATTAAAGCAAAAGGTTTAGCCACATCGGTTGGTGATGAAGGTGGATTTGCACCGATGATTAATAGCAACAATCAGGCCTTAGATTTGATTGTTTTATCAATTAAAAAATCAGGATTTAGAAATGGTAGAGATGTTTCAATTTGTTTGGATGTTGCAGCTAATGAATTATTTAAAAAAGGTAAATATTCTATTCACTCAAAAAAATATGTTTCTGTTGATAAAACAATTTCAGAGTACAAAAAAATAATTGGCAAATATAAAATTAAATCGATTGAAGATCCATTTTCTGAAAATGATTGGACGTCGTGGAGTAAATTTATGAGATCTACTAAAAAAGTGCAGATAGTTGGAGATGATCTTTATGTTACAAATTTGGAAAGATTAAAAAAGGGATTTCTAAATGTTTCATCAAACTCAATTTTGATAAAACTAAATCAAATTGGTACAGTTACCGAAACACTTGATGTCATAAGATTTGCTCAAACTATAGGGTTTAATACTATTATTTCACATCGATCAGGAGATAGTGAAGATACATTTATTGCCGATTTAGCGGTAGGTACCAACTCCAACCAAATAAAAACAGGATCTTTAGCTAGATCTGAAAGAGTGGCTAAATATAATCAATTAATTCGTATAGAAGAAGAACTTGGAAAAAAAGCTAGAATGAATAAGATTCATTAATGCTTCAAAGATTAAAAAAAAATTACCTTTTATTAGTTTCTACTTTTTTGATTCTTTATTTCTTTTTTAATCTTTTATCTGGTCAAAGAGGGTTAATTTCATATTTTGAAAAAAAAGAGATTTTAAAAAACTTAAAACAACAAGAATCTTTAATAATTAACCAAATAAGTGACTTGGAATTTAAAAATTCATTGTTAAGTGACAATCTAGATCTTGATTATATAGAATCTTTGATTAGAGAAAGGTTCATATTTGGTAAAAAAAATGAAAAAATTTACATAATTAAAAAAAATGAAAATTAGACACCCAGAAAAGCAGAACAAACCGATAAATCCAATTAAAAAAAAACCAGATTGGATAAGATCAAAATTAGTAAATAGCAAAGAATTTTTTTTAACAAAAACAATTGTAAATAAAAATAATCTTGTAACAGTTTGTCAGGAAGCTAATTGTCCAAATATTACGGAATGTTGGAGTAAAAGACATGCTACGTTTATGATTATGGGTGATACATGTACAAGAGCGTGTGCTTTTTGTGATGTAAAAACTGGTAAGCCAGGAAAACTTGATAATCTCGAACCAATAAAAATTTCTCAAGCTGTAAAAAAATTAAATTTAAAACATGTTGTAATAACATCAGTTGATCGAGATGATTTAGATGATGGTGGTTCAAATCATTTTTTTGAAGTTATTAACCAAACACGAAAAACAAATCCAAATACTACAATTGAGGTTTTAACTCCTGATTTTTTAAGAAAGGGTGATGCTTATAAGAAAGTTTTAGAGGCGAATCCGGATGTTTTTAATCACAATATTGAAACTGTTCCTAGTCTTTATCTTAAAGTAAGACCAGGTTCTAGATATTTCGCATCTTTGGAACTTTTGAAAAATGCTAAAATGATAAATAAGAAAATTTTTACAAAATCAGGAATAATGGTTGGCTTAGGTGAAAAAAAAGATGAAATTTTGCAGGTAATGGATGATTTAAAAGCTGCAGATGTAGATTTTTTAACTATTGGCCAATATTTACAACCATCTGTTAGACATCATCCTCTTGATAGATACTACACGCCAGAGGAATTTGATGAATTAGGAAGTATTGCGAAATCAAAAGGTTTTTTATTAGTTTCGTCATCGCCATTAACAAGATCTTCTTATCATGCAGATGAAGATTTTGCTAAACTACAACAAAATCGGATTAACAATCATTAATGCCAAAAGCTTCAGTTAAGCGATTAATTGAATGTGAAAAAAAAGACTTAATTGAACTTGTTTTAGATATAGAAAAATATCCTGAATTTGTTCCATTTTGTTTTGACGCGAAAATATATGAAAACAAAAAAGATGGTGATTTACAAAAAATTATTGCTGATTTAACCATCGGTAAAGGACCATTTAAAGATACATACAAAAGTGATGTTGCCTTTAATAAAAAAACTGATTCAATCTATGTAAAAAACATAGAGGGACCATTAAATCATCTAACAAATAATTGGACTTTTACTGATAAAAATAATGGTATTACTGAAATCACCTTTGATATTGATTTTGAAATAAAGAATAAATTTTTAAATTCTTTAATGGTAGTCTCTTTTCAATTTGGTTTAGAAAAAATAGCTGATGCCTTTCAAAGAAGAGCTGAAGAATTATTTGGAAATTCTAAGAATTAAATCTAAGGTTTTTTTAACAGTTGCTTTTTGAATTGAAGATCTTTTTTTACTTTTAAATAAACACTTATTAATCTGTACTTTTTTGCCTTTTTTTATACCAATATAAACTAGACCTACTGGCTTTTGTTTGGTGCCACCTTTTGGGCCAGCGATTCCAGTTATAGAAACGTTAATATTGGCTTTTGATATTTTAGATAAGTTATTTACCATTGCCAAACAACATTGGTGGCTAACTGCACCATAATTTCTGATAATATTTTTATTAACTTTGAGAATTCTAATTTTAGCTTGGTTAGAGTAGGTGACTAGTCCTAAATTGAATACTTTTGAGGCACCACTTATTGATGTAACTGAACTAGCTAACATCCCTCCAGTACAAGACTCAGCAACAGAAAGTTTTAATTTTTTTTTGGTTAAAAGCCTGACTAAATTTTTCATTAAATTAAATAACTGCTTAATAACATAAAACAAATTAATGATAGAACAACATATAATCCTGCACAAACATCGTCCATTATTACACCGAAACTATTTTTATAATTTTTGTCAAAATAATTTACTGGAAATGGTTTTAGAATGTCAAAAAATCTAAAAAGTACAAAGCAAATTCCATAAAAAATTATAGCTTCATCAGATGTTTTTTGTGTTCCATGGGATATTTCGTAGAGATAAATTGGTATAGATTGACCTATAAATTCGTCGATAATGACCTCTTTTGGATCTTTATTTTCTTTCTCCTTTATATGGGATGCTACTGCTATGAATGAATAAATAAAAATAATAAACAAACCTATAAGGACTATATTTGGTGATAGCTTTAATATATGAAAAAAAAAATAAAGAAAAATAGTTGTTGCTAAGGACCCGAAAGTTCCAGGAATAATCTTAATTTTTCCTAGCCCAAACATTGTTGCTAATAATGAATTAAAAGTTTTAATCATATTTTGTGATTGAAATTATGGTTTCACAAGCTATAGCCTTTTCTTTTCCAATTAAACCTAATTTTTCCACAGTTTTACCCTTTAAATTTATTTGGTTTTCATTAATACCAGTTAATTTTGAGACTGATTTAATTATTTTGTCTCTATATTTTGAAACTCTTGGTTTTTGACAAATTAAGTTTATATCCAAATTGTTTATAAAAAAATTAGATTTGTTTAAATCAATCATGATTGGTTTTAGCATTTTTGGAGATCTGATATTTTTAAATTGTTTTGTGTTTGGAAAATAAGTTCCAATATCTTTTTTTCTAATAGCTCCTAAAATAGAATCAATAATTGCATGTAAAATTACATCTCCATCAGAATGACCTTCAAGACCTGAATGAAAAGGAATTTTTACACCTCCAAGGTACAATTTTTTATTTTCTACTAATTTGTGAATGTCGAAACCTATACCATAAAAAGTCTTGGGCGTTTTTATATCTTCAATATATGTAATTTTACTATTTGCTTTTTCACCTGGTATAAATTTGATTTTAAAATCATTATTAATAAATAATGTTGCTTCATCAGTGACTTTATTTTTTTGATTTTTTGTAATTTTATAAAGCTCTTTAAATCTAAATGCTTGAGGGGTCTGTGTTAATAATAAATTATTTCTGTTTAGATTAAATATTTGATTTTGAGTTTTATATTTTATTGTGTCTTTTGAACTGATAATTGGAACTACGGCTTTGTTATTTTTCAAATTTTTAGCAATATTTTTTAGTAATCTAATTGAAAAATTGGGCCTAGCAGCATCATGTATAAATACATTTTTTGGCTTATATCTTTTTAAAAATTTTAGAGCTTTAAAAGAGGAATCTGATCTTTCCTTTCCCCCTCTAATAATACTTATTGATTTAGAATACTTTTTTTTTTTTAAATGTTTAAGATTATTTGAAACAATTATAATTTTCTTAAATAGTTTTGAATTGAGGGATTTTTCTATGGAATGATCAATTATTTCTTTATTTTGGTAATTAAAGAATTGCTTGGGTATTTTTTTATTAAATCTCTTACTTTTTCCAGCAGCTAATATTACAAAATAGTTGTTCATTCGTTTAAATGCTATAATTCTAATTTATGTCAGAATTTTTGAAAAAAAATATAATCATCATTATTCTATCTAGTATCACACTATTTCTAGGTTTTTTAACCTTTTTGACATTTATTGATAGAAGTTTTGTTGATTTAAATGAAAAAAATTTACAATATTTACTAATTTCAAATATTTTTTTACTTATTTTATTATTCATTTTTATTTTTGTAGAAGTTAAAAACTCAATTAAAATTGATATTGATAAGGATGGTTTAACATCAAACAAAAAATATATAACGTATTTTTCATTATTTACTTTAATACCATCAATTTTAATTTCAATTTTTTCCTTATTCCTTTTTTCTTTTGCTTTAGAAAAGTACTTTGATAAAAAAGTTACAACTGTCGTAAATAATTCCTATGAACTTGCTAAAAATTATGTTGAGGAAGTAAGAAATAAAATAGAGTCAGATATCATTTTGATTGCTTTTGATACTAACAAAAGTGTTAATTTTCTGAATGAAAATGCAAATGAATATTTACGATTTTTAAGGACACAGAAACTAATTCGGGATGTTGATGAAATTCATATTATTGATAAAAATAAAAAACTATTATACTCAACCGAAAAAAAAGAAAAATACATTCCACCAGTTGATAAAGCACTAAATTTAGTTCTTGAGGATGATCGACCATTAAAGATAATAGACACTAAAGCTAATATTTCAGCCGCGATAATGAGATTACAATCATCAAAAAATAGATTTATCTATGTGGTGAAATTTTTAGATAAAGATATTTCAAATTATTTAGCTGAATCTCAAGAAGCAATTAATTTTTATTACACTGTTGAAGATAGAAGTACAGGTATAAAAATTTCCTTTTTTATCATTTATATTATAATTGTTTCATTGCTACTATTTATCTCTATTACTATAGCAATTAGATTTTCATCAAGATTTTTTAGATCTATTAACAATCTTATCCTAGCATCAACAGAAATAGGTCATGGAAACTTAAATACAAAAGTACCAGAAATTAAAACCGATAAAGATATGGAAGTATTGAATAAAAACTTTAATTCTATGATTAGTAGACTTAAAAACCAGCAAGAAAAATTAATAATTAATGAGAGATATAAAGCATGGGGAAATCTATCAAGAAAGTTAGCCCATGAAATAAAAAATCCTCTTACACCAATACAATTAACAATAGATCGAATTAGAACTAAATACTCTGGACAAATAACTAATGAAGACCAACAATCATTTAAAGAAAATTTAAAAATTATAAATTCTCAAATAAAACAAATAGAAAATTTAGTAAACGAATTTTCAGATTTTGCCAGAATGCCAAAACCTATTTTTAAGAAAAATAACTTGGTTAAGTTATTAAATAATAATATAAAATTATTATCAGAAGTTAATAAATCTATTGAAATTGATTTAAATAAAAAAGATGAGGAAATTTTACTCGAATGTGACAAAGAGCAAATTTCAAGAGTTTTCATTAATCTGATTAAGAACTCTATTGAGAGTATTGAACAAAAGGTTGAAAAAAACCCTGATTTTAGAAAGAAAATTTCAATTGATATTTCATCAAATAATGACCATATTTTAATAACATTAGAAGATAATGGTATTGGTTTTGACAAAGATAATATAGAGGAAATTTTAAATCCATATTACACAACAAAAAAAAATGGAACTGGACTAGGACTATCTATAGTAAACAAAATTATAAATGATCACAAAGGTGAACTTGAATTTATTCCAATTAACAATGGTGCAAAAATACAAATAAGATTTAATTTGAATGACAATAGAAATATTAATAGTTGATGATAATGCGGATATAAGAAATATCCTAAATGAATTAATTGTTGATGCTGGTTACAAAACTAGAGTAGCAGCTAATTATAATCAAGCATTGAAAGAAATTGACAAAAATATGCCTGATGTGGCTATCCTAGATGTAAAATTAGATAAAGGTGATAATGATGGAATAGAGCTATTATCTCACATTAAGTCTAAAAATAAAGATGTACCAGTAATTATTATTACAGGGCATGCTAATATTGAAATGGCTGTTAATTCATTAAAGCACGGTGCGTTTGAATTTGTAGAAAAACCTTTTGACCAAGCTAGATTATTAAATTTTATAACTAGGGCTGTTGAAAATCTTCAATTAAAAAAACAAAATAAGGATTATGAAAATAAGTTATTTTCTTCATATGATTTAATTGGTGATAGTAAAAATATATCTACAATACGAGAACAAATAAAAAAGATATCCTTAACTGAGAGCAGAATTCTTATAAATGGGCCATCAGGTTCAGGGAAAGAATTGATTGCAAGAAAAATTCATAAAAATTCCAAAAGAGAAAAAAATCCATTTATTATTCTAAATGGAGCACTACTTGACTCGGAAAAATATGAACAAGAATTATTTGGAGAGGAAAAGGGCGATGGTTCCATTTCATATGGTGCTTTAGAAAAAGCTAATAAAGGTACCTTATTAATTGATCAAGTTTCTGAAATTCCCCTAGTTATTCAGTCAAAAATATTAAGAGTTCTTATTGATCAAAAATTTAAAAGATTAAATGGGAATAATGATATCAATGTTGACGTTAGGTTAATTTGTTCATCAAGTAAGGATTTAAAAGATGAAATAAAAATAGGTAATTTTAGGGAGGATCTTTATCATAGACTAAACGTTTTTGAAATAAACATCAAATCTTTAAACGAAAGAATCTCAGATATACCTTTGCTAATAAGATATTTTTCAAAGATGATTTCTACAAATTATAATATTAAAGAATTAGATATTGATGAAAATGACTCATATATTTTGAATCATGATTGGAAAGGTAATGTAAGAGAACTAAGAAATTTAATTGAAAGAATTGCAATTTTACAACCTGATACAAAAGACAAAATTTCCAACATTGTAAAAGAGTCGTTAAAAAGCGACAATTATGATGATAAAATTGGTGAAAATAGCCTATCTGTACCTTTAAAAGAGGCTAGAGAAAACTTTGAAAAAGAGTATTTAACTATTCAGCTAAAAAAATTTAATGGAAATATATCTAAAACAGCTAACTTTGTTGGTATGGAAAGAAGCGCTCTTCATAGAAAGCTTAAAGGCCTAGGAATAAAAGAATTTAACTGAAATGAATATAATCATCTGTGGTGCTGGTAGAGTAGGTTTTACTATTGCAAAGTTATTAAGTGAACAAGGTCATTCGATAACAGTTATTGATCAATCAAGTGAAGATATCCAAAAAATCAATGATAGTTTGGATGTCAAGGCAATCGTTGGAAAAGCTACATATCCATCAATTCTTGAGAAGGCCAATGCTGCTGAAACAGACATGATTATAGCAGTTACAAGAAATGACGAAATTAATATGCTTATTTGCCAAATAGCATTTTCTATATTCAATATTCAAAAAAAAATAGCAAGAATCAGGTCTCAAGACTATCTTAACCCAAGATTCACAAGAGTTTATAATAAAGAAAATTTACCAATTGATGTAATCATTTCTCCTGAAATTGAAATTTCTAGATCAATACAAAGAAAATTAGAGGCTCCAGGTGCGTTGGATAGCGTACCTTTTGCTGATAATAAAATTAGATTATTGGAGATATTCATTAAAGAAGATTGTAAATCAATAGGTATTAAGTTTAATGAACTTACGAATAAATACCCAAAATTAGAGGCAAATATAATTGGTATAAACAGAGATAATAAATTTTTCATTCCAAAAAAAACAGACGCTGTAAAAAAAGACGATAAAATTTATGTAATTATCAATTCGTCACAAATGTCAGAAACTCTTGAAGCATTTGGTCATGAAGAAAAAATTTCGAAAAAGATTTTGATTATAGGTGGAGGAAATATTGGTTTTAATTTAGCTAAGAATATTGAAGAAACCTTGGAAACAGTGCGGGTAAAAATCGTTGAGAAGAATAAAGAGCGAGCAGAGTTTTTAGCAAATCAACTAAACGATGCGATTGTCATAAATGGTGATGGTCTGGATGAAGAAGTTTTAACTGAAGCAAATTTAGGGGAGGCTGAAACTGTATTAGCTCTAACAAATGATGATGAAGATAACTTAATGGTGAGTGTGTTAGTTGAAAAATTCGCTAAAGACCAAAAAGATATAGATGATAAAAGAACAATGGCATTAATTAACAAACCAAATTATTCACTTCTTCAATCATCATTAAAAATTGATGATTTAATTGATCCAAGAATGACAACTGTATCAAGTATTTTAAAACATATCCACAAAGGAACAATTGAAAATGCATATACTTTATCAGATGGTGAATACGAGGTAATTGAAGCTGAAATAATTGAGACTTCTGAATTAATCAACAAAGAAATTAAAAATTCTAATTTGCCAGATGAACTAAGGATTGGTGCTGTATTAAGAAATGAAAAAATAATTATACCTAGATCCAATTTTGTTTTTAAAAAAGATGATAGAGTTGTATTTATTGTGAAAAAAGACTCTATATCTTTTGTTGAAAATATTTTTAGATTGAGTTCAGTAT
>CACHBQ010000005.1:0-55948 GCA_902578105.1 uncultured Pelagibacteraceae bacterium
CAGCTAATGTCATCGCTTCTATTTGATCATGTGTCACGTAAATAATATTTGTTTTTAATTTTTTGTGTAACTTAGAAATTTCAACTCTCATTTCAGATCTTAAAGCTGCATCCAGATTGGACAATGGCTCATCAAATAAGAACACTTTAGGATTTCTTGTAATTGCTCTACCAATTGCAACCCTTTGCTTTTGTCCACCTGAAAGTTGTTTAGGTTTTCTCTCTAGTAAATCTTCAATTTGAAGTGTAGTGGCTGCATGATTTACTTTTTCATTAATTTCATTTTTTGAAATTTTTTCCATTTTTAAACCAAATGACATATTTTCAAAAACATTCATGTGTGGATATAAAGCGTAAGATTGAAAGACCATTGCAATTTCACGCTTAGAAGGAATTAAGTTATTAATTAATTTTGTATCTAAAAATATTTCTCCTTGGTCGATACTTTCTAGTCCCGAGACCATTCTTAATAAAGTTGATTTTCCACAACCTGAAGGACCCACTAAAACTATAAATTCTCCATCTTTTATGTCTATGTTAAAATTGTTGATAACTTTATTTTCGCCAAAAGATTTTTCGAGATTTTTAATAACAATTTTTGACATTTATTTGATTCAAAGGGATTTTAACTAACCATTAAATGTTGTTAAAAATTTATTACACTGCTAGATTTATCGCAATGAAAAAATCGCGTACATCAGAGAAAACTAAATACCAGAGAGGAACAATATAAGAGGGGGAATACATGATTAGAAAAATCATAATTAATATATTTGCTCTAGTATTTCTAATTACCAATACTAGTTTTGCGGATATTAAATTTTGGACGACAGAGGTCCAACCTGCAAGAATGGCAAAACAAGAGGAGATGGCTAGAGCGTTTGAAGCTAAAACTGGCATCAAAGTTGAAGTCATACCAATTGAAGAAAAAGATCTTGGTACTAGAGCTACTGCAGCAGCAGCAGCGGGAGATCTTCCAGATGTGATTTATCACACTCTTCAATATGTTTTACCATGGGCTGAGGCAGGCATATTAGATGTTGATGCAAATAACGCTGTAGTTAAGTCGTTAGGCAAAAAAACATTTGCACCGGGCGCATTAAATATGGCTAAGAAGGGTGGAAAAATTGCAGCTGTACCAGTTGATGGCTGGACACAAATGGTCGTTTATAGAAAAGACCTATTTGCTGCAGCTGGTTTAGAGCCACCAACTTCATATGCAAACATCGTTAAAGCAGTTAATGCATTATCAAGCAATGATATGTTTGGCTTTGTAGCAGCTACTAAAACAGATGAAAACTTTATGAGCCAAGTACTTGAACATGTACTTTTAGCTAATGGAGTTAATTTTGTTAAAAAAGGTGGAACTAAAAAGCAAGGGAAAGCTTTAAAGAATTCTTTAGAATTTTATAAAGTAATTGCGAAAGCAAGCCCTCCAGGAGAATTATTCTGGAAACAATCAAGAGCATTATACTTTGCTGGCAAAACACCGATGATAATTTGGTCGCCATTTATTATGGATGAGTTAGCAGGTTTAAGAGACTCTGCTCCACCAACAATTAATAGTGATCCGACATCACCAGAGTTAGCTTCTAAAACTGGTTTCATTACTAATTTTAGTGGACCGAACAATAAAAAAGGTGCTGCTTGGGCTGATGTAAGATACTTTGGTATTACTGCGGATGCAGATACTGATGAAGCTAAAAAATTCATAGAGTACTCTATGAGTGAAGGTTATACAGCTACATTAGGAATAGCTCCGGAAGGAAAATTTCCAGTAAGGAGAGGAAATAAGAGTGATCCTAGTGCTTACACTAAAGCTTGGAGTAAATTACCAGTAGGTGTTGATAGAAAAGCTCCTTTAACAGATCTTTATTCTGCAGATGTTATTGATAACATCGTTGCAGGTTTAGATACTGCAAACAGATGGGGTGTTAAAGAGGGTGAACTATCTCGAGCATCAAAAATCATTAATTCTCAATTCTTAAATAGAATAACTAGAGAATATATTGATGATCAAATCTCAGTTGATGAAGCGGTTAAGAAAATTAACGCTGAATTAGCTAAGTTTTAAATAATAAATTTATAAAGAGCGGATAATATTTTATTATCCGCTTTTTATTATGAGTGATTCATTATCAAAATTAGAAAAAAGAACTGCTTACACTCTAGTTTTACCTGCAGTCCTATTAGTTTTTGCTATCGTATTATTTCCCATATTTGCCAATGTTTGGATCAGTTTTAAAGACATTGAATTAAAAGATATTAGAATTCCAGAACCTCGAGCAAAGAAAATTGTTAAATCAATCTCAGAAAATCAATCAGAATTAAAAATTATTTATAAATTACGAAATGTTCAGTTTCAAGATAAATTTCCAACAAATGTTTCACCAGTCAATCTTGATTCTAGATGTAATTTTCAATCTAAAAAAGTTATTTGTGATTTTGGAAATTGGCAGGCAAAATATAGGGAAAATTTTGAGATTACTATACAGAATAACAGTGGTGAAATAATTGATAAAAAAATAATTAAATCTCAAAAACCAATTTTAAGTGGGAAAGCAGATAACCCGCTACTCACTACAAATTTTACTTTAGAAAATTTCAAAAAAGTTTTTAATGAAAATAATTTTGTTGAATTACTTTTAACGACATTTTACTTCACTTTTTTTGGTACAGTTGGTGCTATTATCTTTGGAATTTTAGCAGCACAATTAGTTAATCAAAATATTCAAGGTCGAACATACATGCGAGGTATTTTACTTTTTCCATATGTGGGCCCTGTAGTTGCTTTAGCTTATACTTGGACACTATTGTTGGATCCAAATAGTGGAACTTTAAACGCATTATTGGTTAATTTTAACATCATAGAGCAACCAATAAATTTATTAGGCCAAAAATACATAACCATGAGTATTTTAGGTTTTGAATTTAAATTAAGGTTGGCTTTAACCACAGTTATCTTTTTTGAAATTTGGCGCTATTTTCCACTAGCCTTTCTATTTATTTTAGCAAGATTGCAAGCAATACCACAAAGTTTGTATGAAGCAGCAGAGGTGGATGGAGCAAGTCCGATTCAAAAATTTATCCATATTACACTGCCTCAAATTACAGCCATCATCTCAATTTTATTTATGATTAGGTTTATTTGGAATTTTAATAAATTTGAAGATATCTTTTTATTAACGGGTGGGGCATCAGGTACAAGAACTTTACCTATTAATGTTTATCAACAAGGTTTTGCAGTTTCAGATATTGGGATGGGCTCTGCTGTTTCAATAGTCATTGTGATGTTACTTCTTAGTTTCATGGTTATTTATTTTAGATTAATTGGAAAGAGGGCTAATGAAGTTTAAGTCTCTTGCAATATTTCTAATCATTTCATCTTTTTTTCTGACATGTATTTTGTCAATTTGCAAAATCATGGCTACGCTCCAAGGTTTAAGTTTCACTAATTTAAACATCACACCTGTATTCTTAATTGGTATTTTATTATCTTTAACATTTATCTTAATCGGTAATAAACTTAACCACTTAATAAAGATTCTTTTATTATCTTTTATATTTTCAATTTCATATTTTTACTTAAATGAAGCATCTCCATATTGGTATATATTTGGAGTTTTCTTAATTACTTTATTTTTTACGAACAAACTCAAAAAATATAGTATGCAATCTTTACAGGAAGATTTCATATCTGAAAAAATTATTTTTGATTTTATCACTTTATTTGGCATTGTTTTCTTTGCATTTGTAATCCTATTCCCTTTTTACATTATGCTGGTTACCAGTTTTAAAACACAGATCGCTTTATTAGTTAATCCTTTAGACTTTAGTTTAGATTTTACAAAAAGCTTAACTGAGTTGTTTAAGTCTTATTTTGTTATCTTTGAAACTTATAATTTTGGTAGGTATATCTTAATAAGCTCAGCAGTTTCTATCGGAACTGTTATTGTCACATTATTATTTGCAATCCCTGCAGCTTATGCTGTTGCTAGATTAAACTTCTTTGGCAAAAACTTTTTATCAACTTCAATTTTAATTATTTATATGTTTCCAGCTATAGTATTAGTGATCCCTTTATACACTGTGTTTAGTCAACTTGGATTAAGAAACTCAATCTTTGGCTTATTGATTGTTTATACAGCAACTACTTTGCCGGTCGCAATATACATGCTGCAAGGATATTTCAAAAGTATTCCAAAAGAAATTGAAGACGCAGGCATCATGGATGGTCAAAATTGGTTTGGTATAATTTTAAAGATTATTATTCCTTTAAGTTTACCAGCTATTGCATCCGTTGCACTCTACGTTTTTATGATTGCTTGGAATGAATTCCTTTTTTCATTAATGTTTTTAGATAGTCCTAAATCTTTTACATTATCAAGAGCCATTCAATATCTAAGCGGTGATGCAGAAACACCACGTCAATATTTAATGGCTGGCTCTGTAATCGTTACTTTACCTGTACTTTTTATTTTCATATATTTTGAAAAATATTTAGTCAGCGGTCTAACAGCTGGTAGTGTAAAAGAGTAATTATTAGTACTATGAAATTAAAGAGTTTTTTAAGATCTTTTATATTTCTAATTCCTTTAATTCTGGTTTTTTCAAAATCTATGGCGGAGCCAACCTTTGTGCAAAGTAAATCAATTAATGATGGTCAAGACGGAGCATTTGGACTAACATTTAATAATGATGGTACTAAAATGTATAATACATCGTCCGAAAACCATGGTGCTGCCCCACAAAATGACCTTCTTTATGAGTATGTATTAACTAATGCTTATGATGTTTCAACTGCAACCTTAAACAATACTTTAGTAATACATAATACAGCAATTGATGGTGGTGGTAATGCAATGGTACCAACACAAGTGGTGTTTAATAACGATGGAACAAAAATGTTTATTGCTAATCATAGCAATAATAATGATGATTATATAAATTATTTTGATTTGAGCACTCCATTTGATATTTCAACTGCTACAATTGATAATAGATTAAGTCTGGATAGCACTGGTGCCGATGAGAAGAGATTAAATTCAGTTGCATTTAATAATGATGGTACCAGATTGTTTGCTGCTGGTGTGAACAATATTCTTCAAGATCGTATCCATGAATTTACATTAGATACACCATATGATCTTTCCTCAGGAGTTACACATGTTAATACTGAAGATATGAGTTCTTACCACGACTACATAGACGGGGTTACTTTTAAAGATGATGGTACTAAAATGTATACCATTGATAGTGAGACTGAACAGATTTCTCAGTTTAAATTAACTACACCTTATGATGTTTCTACTTTATCCCTTGAAGGTACCTTTGATGTAAGTTCTTATGATATCGCACCAAGAGAGGTTGCCTTCAGTAATGATGGAAGTAAAATGTTTTTCATTGGTGATACAAACGATAAAGTTTATGAATTTAACCTAAGTTGTAATTGGAGTTTAATTGATAGTGCTTGTGATGACCCTGTTGGTAAATATAAAGGCGGTAAAGATCATTTAGCTATAATTGACTCACAAACAACAACCGCTAAACAAATTGCCATCCACGCCACTACGCCAGTATTAAATCGTATGTTTTGGTTAAGACGTCATAGAAGTAATGACCAATTAAGTAACCAAAATATTAGATTAAATTTTTCTAATTCAATGATGGCTTCATTATCAGAAATGCTCCCAGTATCTAACAAAACTAATGAGGTGTTAGATAAATTGTTGGATGAATGGTCATTTTGGAGTGAGGGCAGTATTAGTTTTGGAAGAGCAGGAGATACCTCACATTCTTCGTCAAAAAAAATTGATAGTAAAGGTATCTCGTTTGGAATAGATAAAAAGATAAGTGAAAATAAATTATATGGATACGCATTCCGGTATGGTCGAGATGAAGTGGATGTAGGCTCTTTTGGAACGACACTGGATACTGACTCTATTAGTTTGTCACTTTATGGAACTTTTCCACAGGATGATGAAAGATTTATTGAGGGTATTTTGGGAGTAAGCAAGTTAAAGACTGATCATGTTAGAAAAGGAGGAGGGAATACTAGAAAAGGTAATCGAAATGGATCACAAGTATTTGGCTCAATTAATTATTTTACTACTTATCAAAAAGAAAAATTCAATATTTCTCCTAATATAAGAATTGATCTCAGCTACACAGAATTATCAAAGTATTCAGAAACAGGGGTGGCTAGTCTTGTTTATAATAAACAAGTAGTTGAAACTGGAATGATATCCTCAGGTTTTAACTTAAGTAATATTATTGACTATAACTCGTTAACTTTTGAACCAAATGCAGGTTTAGAATTTATTTTAGACTTTAGCCCTACATCAGATGCAACATATAGGTATATCTCACAAACAACTGAATATACTAGAGGTATTGGTCAAGATTCTAAAAGTATTAGAGGCAATATTGGATTTGATTTAGAAATGGATAATGTTTTATCTCTAATGACGATCTATGAAAGAAATCAAAGTGAAATTGCTCATAGTGATACTTTATATATAGGGTTTGGCTATGTGCCTGATGAAAGTACTGAGTATGCTATGAAATTAGATAATAATAAAGCATCTTTAAATTATAAAAGAAATTTAAGTGGTTTTGATATCAACATAAGTTCCAACTATAGTTTAATAAGTGAAATTCCTGAATATGGAACAAACCTTGAATTAAGAAATACATTCTAAACTATTATTAAGAGAGAGAATAACATATATTCATACTGATGAAAAAATTCTTAGGCATAATTTTTCTGGGACTAATATTGAGCAATAATGCTTTTGCAGGACCATATGAAAGTGTACTAAAATTTAATAGATGGCTTAACCTCAATGGTTATGATCAGTATTTAGATAAAACAGGTGATCCTGTTGATATGGTGTTGGACAGATCGATTTGTACATCTAAGGCAACTTGGGACGAATGTGTTGGAGCTGATGGAAAATTAATACCAACCAAAGATCGTAAATACACTTTAATTTATCCAAATAATTTAGATGTAAAAATAATGAAAAAGGGAGGTGGAAGCGAAATACATTATCAAGCTAATCCTAATTTTGGCACTTTACTTTTTTATGTTTTTCATTATTTGGAAGATATAAAAGGATTTGGTAAGTATTTAGTACAACCATCTAAAAATCCAATTAAATTCAAATCAAATTTAATAGACGATAAAATTGTAAAAAAACAATTACAAACAAAAGCAATTCTAAGTTATCTTTATTTTGAAAATGATGAAATCATAGTTGATGAAATTTCACCCAAGGATCGTTTTGGTATTCTCTTTAAAAATGATACTAAATGGAGTTCCATGTCGATGGGTAAAAGCTTAGTTTCTTACGTGACAGGTCATGCGATTTGTGGCGGTTATATTGATAGTATTGATACAACATTAAACGACTGGCCTTTGATTAAGAACACTCTCTATTCTAAAAAAAAATTAATTGATATTTTAAATATGGCTGCTGGAGATCAACAATATGTTGATGATAATGATGGATTAAAAAAGACTGGAAGATGGTACAATACCCATCCCATATCTTCTTTTGCTAATCTAGAATTAAAAGATTCAGAGCCATCCAATTCTAAAAAGTATCATTATAATGGTTTAGCAACAAATATTATAATGAATTACGTAATTTATAAAACAGATAAAGATTTCCAAAAACTTTTAAATGAAATTTTTCAAAAAAAAGCCAAAATAGAAAATAGTGTATTTTTTTTAAAACAAAAAGGAATTTCAGATGAGCAAGGTCCAGGAAGATATTCATTTAGAGCTAGTAGATATGATTATCTTAGAATTGCAAAAGCAATCATGGATGATTATCAAAGTGATACATGTGTAGGTAAATATTTAAAAGAGATTCATGAAAGAAGAATTAAAAAAAATATTAAGAAAGGAAGTGAACCAAGCTTTAATACTTCTACTAGTTATGGTGGACAATTTCACATGGATTACCCAGGTTTAAAAAATAGGTTAGTTTTTGGTTTAGGAGGCTTTGGTGGTCAGGCGATTTTAATAGATGTGGAAAATTCAAGAATAGTTGTTCTTAATTCTTTGCATTATAACAATAAGAAATTTAGATATAATGTTAAAAAACTTTTATTAGATCCAATTAAAAACGGCAGATTAAATTAAAAAATTTTACTTATTAACCTTGTTCAATTATAAATATTAGCATAAACACTCATGAAATTCATTAATGCCCTCGTGGTGAAATTGGTAGACACAAAGGACTTAAAATCCTTGCCGCTTGCGGAGTGCCAGTTCGAGTCTGGCCGAGGGCACCATTAAATGAATAGAGTTCAAATCATATCTGATAAAAATCAAAGATCTTTAAAAATAAAATCAGTAATACAAAAAAAAATTAATCAAAATAAAGTTAAAAGATCGAATATTACAATTGTTATTGGTGGTGATGGCTTCATGTTACAAACACTAAAAAAGAATAGAAAATCAAAAAAATTTTTTTATGGAGTAAATTCCGGGAGTTATGGATTTTTGATGAATAAATTTTCGTCAAAAAATCTCATAAGCAATTTACATAAAGCAAGAATGATAACAATTTCTCCGCTAGAGATGGTAGTTAAAAATAAAAAAAACCAAACAAAAAAACATATCGCTATAAATGAAGTTTCAATTTTAAGACAAAGTAGACAAGCAGCTTCTTTGTCAATTAATCATGGCTCCAAACAAGTTATAAAAAAATTGGTCTCTGATGGAGTTCTTGTTTCAACACCAGCTGGAAGCACCGCATATAATCTTTCAGTTCACGGGCCAATTTTAAGTTTAAACTCAAAGAAACTATCTATTTCACCAATAAGTCCATTTAGACCAAGGAGATGGAAAGGTAAAATTGTAAGTGATAAATCGAAAATAAATATCAAAAACTTAAATTCTAAAAAAAGACCAATTTCAGCTGTTGCTGACAATATTGAGGTTAGAAATGCAAAAAATATTATAGTGAAAACTAATCAAAAAATTAAATTTAATCTTCTTTATGATAGAAACAGAAGTTTACAAAAAAAAATTAAAATAGAACAATTGAGAAAAGAAACGTCTTGATGGTGCCCCCGCACGGATTCGAACCGCGGACCTATTGATTACAAATCTTGTATCATCAATCAAATAAATATGTTCTAGCAATACTTATAAACAATCATTAGTGATCTCGACACACGTACGACACAATGTTAAAGTTTTCATAATGAAAAAAATTTTAGGGATCGTGGTTCTGAGTTTGCTAGTGAGCTGGAATGCTTATGCGGAAAGAATACCAGATATGACAGACTCTGTATGGGTAGTTAAGCATCCAAAAAAATGGACTTTGAACTTTATGGCAAACGGTAAGTGTACTTATAAATATAGAGATATCATAATGAGAACATTCAAGGACTGTAGATGGAAACAAGATGGCAATAAAGTTGAGTTAACTGGTAACGATGGATTCTTTACATTAAGAATGAAAGTTAATGGACATAGTGTGTCTGGAGCATTTACAAATGTTAACGGTCTTGCAGATCCTTTAACTGGAAAAGCAACCTATATAAATAATTGGTTAACTGCTTCTGTTAACAGTTCTGGAAAAAGTGGTTCAAATGATAAAATTGCTCAATCGAAAAAGATTTGTAAAGAACTTGGCTTTAAAGCAAACTCAGAAAAGTTTGCTGATTGTGCATTAAAAATGATGGCTATGCAATTTGAAACAGGAAATAAAGTTTCTAACAACGACGGATCTAGTACTCAACAAATTATAGTTAAACAGCAAGACGACTTTGACATTGGAGATTTCTTTTTTGGTCTGCAAAAAATTGTAGATGACAATTATAGATCTACAAATAATAATAGTTCAAACCAAGGTACAAATTGTAGAATAGTTCCTAAAGCTTGGGGAGCTGATATGGTTTGCCGTTAACTTTTAAAACGACTACTTGACCACGACACTAGTTCGACACACTCACGACACAATACTCAAAAGTTTTTAGATTTAGCGAAATTTATAAGTGTTGATTTTATTGAGTGATGGTGCCCCCGCACGGATTCGAACCGCGGACCTATTGATTACAAATCAATTGCTCTACCAGCTGAGCTACAAGGGCATGCGCAATAACTATTAACTATTTATTAATTAATCAACTCTTTTTTTTAGATAACTTAAATGATGAAATACTATTGCGGCACTATTTGATATATTTAGGCTCTCAATTTTTTCATTTATTTCAATCTTAACTAAAAAATCTGCATATTTGGATGTGTGTTTATGCATACCAGATCCTTCTGATCCAAATAATAATATATTATTTCCTTTCCACTCAATATCAGTAAAATCTTCTTTCCCATCACCATCAAAACCGTATACCCAAAAATTTTTTTCTTTGAGATTTTTTAGTGTTGAATTGATATTAGAAACTTCAAAAATGTTGATATATTCAATAGCTCCACTTGCAGCTTTATACATAAGTTTACTTTCGCTAGGAAAATTTCTTTCTTTAATAATTACTCCATCAATATTAAAAGAGGCAGCACTTCTAATCAAAGATCCTATATTTCTCGGATCAGTTACACCATCAAGACAAATTAATGTAATATTATTCTTTTCTTTAATGTACTCTTTAAGAATTGGTTTTTGAATGTGCTCAACTTCTGCAACATATCCTTGATGTTGTAAATTTTCTCTAGTGCTATACTTATCGAGTTCTTTCTTTGTTTTAAAATATACCTTAACATCATTTAATAAGTTTTTATTAGGACTTTTTTTATGAATATTTTTCTTGCTTTCCTCAGTTAAAAATACTCTTAAAACTTTTCTTTTAGGGTTGCGGAGAGCTTCAATTACAGCATGTTGTCCAATGATAAAAAAAGTTGATTTATTCATAAAATTCCCTTTGTTTTACACGTTTTTTCAAATATTTTCCCATTAAATCACGTGTTGCATTTAGACAAATAAAATATATAAAACGCTTGTTGTTTGAAGCTTTATTGAACAAGGGGACACTTCCCCTAAGGGAGGGGTTCCAGAGCGGTCAAATGGGGCGGGCTGTAAACCCGTTGACTTCGGTCTTCGAAAGTTCGAATCTTTCCCCCTCCACCATTCAATAATCTTAGGCAATACTGGAGTGTTACTCTTGGGGTTGTGCGGGTGTAGTTCAATGGTAGAACGCTAGCCTTCCAAGCTGGATGTAAGGGTTCGATTCCCTTTACCCGCTCCAAGAAAAATATAGTTTATAAAAAAAATAAAAGTGAGGAATATTAGTAATGTCAAAAGAAAAATTTGTAAGAAATAAACCGCATTGTAACATTGGAACAATCGGTCATGTCGATCATGGTAAAACAACTCTAACTGCTGCGATCACTAAAGTTTTATCTGAAACTGGTGGAGCACAAGCAGTTGCTTATGATCAAATTGATAAAGCTCCAGAAGAAAAAGAAAGAGGAATTACAATTTCAACAGCTCACGTTGAATATGAAACTGAAAAAAGACACTATGCACACGTAGATTGTCCAGGTCACGCTGACTATGTGAAGAATATGATTACTGGTGCAGCACAAATGGATGGTGCAATTTTAGTTGTTAATGCTGCTGATGGTCCTATGCCTCAAACAAGAGAGCATATTCTTTTAGCGAGACAAGTTGGAGTTCCTGCTATCTGTGTTTACCTAAATAAAGTAGATCAAGTTGATGATAAAGAGATGATTGATCTAGTTGAAGAAGAGATTAAAGAATTATTAACTTCATATAAATTCCCAGGTGACAAAACTCCAATTGCTAAAGGTTCTGCACTTGCTGCAGTTGAAGGTAGAGATGATGAAATTGGAAAAAATTCAATTTTAGAATTGATGAAGAATGTTGATGAATTTATTCCACAACCAGATAGACCAAAAGACAAAGATTTCTTGATGCCGGTAGAGGATGTTTTCTCAATCTCAGGAAGAGGTACCGTTGCAACTGGAAGAGTTGAGTCAGGTGTATTAAAAACAGGAGATGAACTTGAGATAGTTGGTATAAGAGAAACTAAAAAATCAGTTTGCACTGGTGTTGAAATGTTTAGAAAACTTTTAGACTCTGGTGAAGCAGGAGATAATGTTGGTGTACTTTTAAGAGGTGTAGAGAGAACTGATATTGAAAGAGGACAAGTTCTTTGTAAACCAGGTTCTGTTACACCACATACCAAATTTGAGGCTCAAGCGTATGTACTTAAAAAAGAAGAGGGTGGAAGACATACACCTTTTTTCACAAAGTATAGACCACAATTTTATTTTAGAACTACAGATGTAACTGGAGAAGTTGAGTTACCAGCTGGAACTGAAATGGTGATGCCTGGAGATGACGCTAAATTTACAGTTAAACTAATTACACCAATTGCGATGTCAGAGAAATTAAACTTTGCAATTCGTGAAGGTGGAAGAACTGTTGGAGCTGGAGTAGTAACTAAAATTATAGAGTAAACTCTATATAGGAGTGTAGCTCAATTGGTAGAGCGCCGGTCTCCAAAACCGGAGGCTGAGGGTTCGAGTCCCTCCGCTCCTGCCAATATTGAATAAACAATTATGAAGAACCCGATTAAATTTATACAGGAAGTAAAACAGGAAGCATTCAAAGTCTCTTGGCCAACAGGAAAAGAAACACTTCAGGGTGCATTAATGGTTTTTGCAATGGCAGTAGTTATGTCTTTATTTTTTTTATTGTTAGATCAGGTTTTAAAATTTTTCTTAGAATTATTACTTAAAGTGAGCATTTAATGAAAAATTGGTATATAGTTCAATCTCACTCAAGTTTTGAAAATAAAGTTGCAGGACTTATCAAGGAAGAAGCAGATAAAGCTAAAATCTCTGAAAAATTTGAGGAAATTATTGTTCCAACTCACGATGTTACTGAAGTTAAAAGAGGTAAAAGAATTCAACGAAAAAAAAAATATTTCCCAGGCTATGTTTTAATAAAGAGTGAAATGGATAATGATATTTATCACATGATAAAAAACATAAAGCGTGTGAGTGGTTTTTTGGGTACAAAAGGTATGCCCGTTCCTGTATCTGATAAAGAAATTGATAAAATTTTAGGTCAAATTAAAGATGGAGTCGCTCAACCAAAATCAGCTGTTGAATACACTGTTGGTGAAAAAGTTCAGGTTATAGATGGTCCTTTTGCTTCATTTAGTGGAATGGTTGAGGAAATTGATGAAGAAAAGTCTAGACTTAAGGTGTCAGTTTCTATATTTGGAAGGCCAACACCAGTTGATTTAGAATATAATCAAGTGGAGAAAGTAAGTTAGATTTATGGCAGCTAAAAAAGAAATTAGTGGTTTTATAAAATTACAAATTAAAGGTGGTCAAGCAAATCCCGCTCCACCAGTAGGACCTGCATTAGGACAGCGTGGTGTAAATATAATGGAATTTTGCAAAGCATTTAATGATAAAACTAAAAAGTTAGCTGGCAAACCTGTACCAGTTGAAATAACAGTTTATAAAGATAAAAAATTTGATTTTAAAATCAAATCACCGCCAGCATCTTTCTTTATAAGAGAAGCTGCAAAATTAAAGAGTGGTTCTCAAGAACCTGGCCGAAATATTGTTGCATCAATTACAAAAAAACAAGCTGAAGAAATTGCTAAACAAAAAATGGAAGATTTGAATGCTCTTGATTTAGATCAAGCGGTCAAAATTATTGCTGGTTCTGCAAGATCCATGGGCATCGAGGTAAAAGATTAATTATGGCTTCAAAAAGATATAAAAAACTTCCCAAAAAAACTACAGAACTTCCATCAGAAGTAATTGAAAAATTACTTCCAGTAGTTAAAAAAAATTGCACAACTAAATTCGATGAGTCAGTTGATTTGAGTTTTCAGATTAACAATAAACAAAAAAAAAGTGAGATAAACATTAGGACTATAGTAAATCTTCCTGGCGGAACTGGTAAAAATATAAAAGTTGCAGTCGTATGTGAGGATACAAAATCTGATGAAGCAAAAAATGCTGGTGCAGATATTGTAGGTGGTGATGAATTTATTGAAAAAATTAAAAATGGTGAAATGAATTTTGAAAAATTAATTTGTACTCCATCTATGATGATTAAATTATCAAAGTTAGGAAAAGTACTAGGACCAAAAGGTTTAATGCCCAATCCAAAGTTAGGTACTGTGACAGAAAATTTAAAAACGGCGATTTCAGATGCAAAATCTGGTCAGGCAGAAATTAGAAATGATAAAGATGGAAATATAGGTGTGAGTATAGGAAAAAAATCTTTCAGTGATGAGAAGTTAATTAAAAATTTTCATGCTGTTATTGATACATTCGAGAAAGAAAAATCAAATAATACAGTAAAAGGAGATCTAATTCGAACCGCATTTTTGACATCAACAATGGGTGTTTCATATAAATTAAAATTAGGAAAAAATATTTAAGTTATGATGAACAAAGAGCAAAAAAAAAATTATATCGCTGAAATGACAACGCAATTCGAGAATAGCAAAGCGGTTATGGTTACTCATTATCAAGGTCTGACAATGACTCAATTAGATGAATTAAGATCAAAAATGAGAGAGCATGGAATAATTTTTAAAATTACAAAAAACAGAATTACAAAATTAGCATTGGAAAAAACAAAATGTAAAGATTTATCAAATTTGTTTACTGGCCCAACAGCTGTTGCATTTGGAGAAGATGCAATTATGTCAGCACGAATTTTATCCAAGTTTGCAAAGGATAATGAGAATCTGAAACTGATCGGTGGAATGATGGAAAATGAAATTCTTGATCAAGCTGGAGTAATGAATGTCGCGAATTTACCTACTTTAGACGAAGCAAGGGCTAATATTGTGGGTATTTTGAACGCACCTGCATCAAAATTAGTAAGTATTTTACTTGCACGATCGGAAAAAATGAGTAGTTTACCCCCAGAAAATTCTGAAACACAACCTAAAGAGTAAATTATGCCAGATCTAAATAAAATTATAGAGGACTTATCAAGCTTGACTGTTGCTGAAGCAGCAGATCTTTCGAAACAACTAGAGGAAAAATGGGGTGTTACGCCAATGGCAGCAGCAGCTCCAGCAGCAGCAGGAGCAGCGGCAGCGGCAGAAGATAAGGATGACTTTACAATCATGCTTGTTTCTGCGGGAGATAAAAAAATTAACGTAATTAAAGAAGTAAGAGCAGCAACTTCTCTTGGTCTTAAAGAAGCAAAAGACTTGGTAGAGGGTGCACCTAAAGAGGTAAAAGCTGGTGTACCTAAAAAAGAAGCAGAGGAAATTAAAGCTAAGTTAGAAGCTGCAGGGGCAAAAGTAGAACTTAAATAAATTAACAGGAAATTTTTAAGTACTGATTAATTAAATTTAATCAGTATTAAGACATAGATGCAAATATCTTTTACTGAAAAGAAAAATATTAGAAAGAGTTTCGGAAAACTTAAAGAAAGTTTATCCATACCCAATCTAATAGAAGTTCAAAAAAATTCCTACGACGAATTAACATTTTTTAACCCTGAAGCAGGTGATTTAACTAAAGGATTTGACAGAGTATTTAAAAGTATTTTTCCTATTGAAGATCTTAACGATAAAGCAACTTTAGAATATGTATCATACAGACTTGAAAAACCAAAATTTGATGTAGAAGAATGTATTGCTAGAGGCTTAACTTACTCCTCTGCTTTAAAATGCACATTACGCCTAGTTGTTTATGAAATAAATCAAGAAACAAATACTAAAGATATTTTGTCAGCAAAAGAGCAAGAAGTTTATATGGGTGAAGTGCCTATGATGACTAATAGCGGTACATTCATAACAAATGGTGTTCAAAGGGTTGTTGTAAATCAAATGCATAGAAGTCCTGGAGTTTTTTTCGATCATGATAAGGGCAAAACTCATGCAAGCGGTAAACTCTTGTTTAATTGTAGAGTAATACCAAATCGAGGATCTTGGTTGGATTTTGAATATGATGTAAAAGATTTTTTATATTTTAAAATTGATAGAAAGAAGAAAATTCTTGCATCTACTTTATTACTCGCCCTTGGTTATTCAAAGAGTGAAATAGTAAATGAATTCTACGAGTCAGAAAAATTTACTTTTGACGCAAAATCAGAAAAGTGGAAAACAAAATTTAACCCTGAAAATTATAAAGCTAAAAACTTCTCTGAGGAAGTTGTTGATGCTAAATCAGGAAAGGTTGTAATCAAATTAGGGGAAAAAATAAATTATTTAAACGCTAAAAAATTATCTAATGATGGATTAAAAGATATACTAGTTGCGAAAGAGTCACTATTTGGAAAGTTTTTACATAAAGAAATTAAATTAAATGATCAAGAGGATGGATTATTAAAAATTGGTACTGAGTTAAATGAAACAATCATTCAACAAACTTTAGATGCAAATATTACAAGTCTAGATATTTCTGTAACAAATTCTATAAACAAAGGTCCTTATTTACTTACTACAATCCTAAATGACAAAAATAATACTAAAGATGAGGCAATTACTGAAATTTATAAGATGTTAAGACCTGGCGAACCTCCAACAATTGAGATAGCAACTCAAATTTTCAATAATTTATTCTTTAGTTCAGATCGATATGACTTGTCTGATGTTGGAAGAGTCAAAATGAATTCTAGATTAGATTTAGAATGCTCAGATAAAATTACAATATTAAGAAATGATGATATTTTAGCAATAATTCGTAAAATGTTAGACTTAAGAGATGGTAAAGATGACGTTGATGATATTGATCATCTTGGAAATAGAAGAGTAAGATCTGTAGGTGAATTAGTTGAAAATCAAGCTCGTATTGGTGTTTACAGAATGGAAAGAGCTATTAAAGAAAAAATGACGACTTTAGATATCGAGTCAGCAATGCCACAAGATTTGATAAATGCAAAACCACTTACAATTTCACTAAAAGATTTTTTTGCAAGTTCTCAACTTTCACAATTTATGGATCAAACAAACCCACTTTCAGAAATTACTCATAAAAGAAGAGTTTCTGCTTTAGGTCCTGGTGGACTAACAAGGGAGAGGGCTGGATTTGAGGTTAGAGACGTTCATCCAACTCATTATGGAAGAATTTGTCCTATTGAGACTCCAGAAGGTCCAAATATTGGTTTGATCAATAGTTTATCTACTTATGCAAAAATTAACAAATATGGTTTTATTGAAAGTCCTTACAAGAGAGTAAAAGATGGTGTTGTTCAAGATAAAGTAGAATATTTGTCAGCAATGGAAGAAACAAAATTTACCATAGCCCAAGCAAATACTAAAATTGATAAAAATGGAAAGATAGTTGAGGAATTAGTCTCTTGTAGACAAAACTTAAACTTCCTTTTGTCAAAACCTGAAACAATAGACTATATTGATGTATCACCTAAACAATTGGTTTCGGTGGCTGCTTCATTGATACCTTTTTTAGAGAATGATGATGCGAACAGAGCATTAATGGGCTCTAACATGATGAGACAAGCTGTTCCGTTATTAAAACCAGAGGCACCTTTGGTTGGTACCGGAATAGAAAGTGATGTTGCATTAGATTCAGGAGTTACAATTGTTGCTAAAAGAGACGGAGTAGTAGATAAAATTGATGGAAAAAGAATTGTAATAAAAGTTACAGAAGAAACTGATTTCTCAAAATCTGGTGTTGATATTTACAATTTACAAAAATTTAAAAGATCAAACCAAAACACATGTATTAATCAAAGACCTTTAGTAAGAGTAGGGGATAAAGTAAAAACTGGTGATATCATTGCAGACGGTCCTTCTACAAAATTAGGTGAGTTAGCTTTAGGTAAAAATGTTACTGTAGCATTTATGCCTTGGCAAGGATACAATTTTGAAGATTCTATTTTAATTTCAGAAAGATGCGTAACTGATGATGTATTTACTTCAGTACATATTGTTGAGTATGAGATTATGGCAAGAGATACAAAACTTGGTGAAGAAGAAATAACACGAGACATACCTAACGTTAATGAAGAAGCTCTAAAAAATTTAGATGAGTCAGGAATAGTATATATTGGCGCAGAGGTAAATGCGGGTGATATACTGGTAGGGAAAGTAACTCCTAAAGGAGATTCAGCATCAGGTCCTGAGGAAAAATTGTTAAGATCAATTTTTGGAGAAAAAGCAATCGATGTGACAGATACTTCTTTAAGAATGTCTAGAGGAAGCAGTGGTACTGTAGTTGATGTAAGAGTGTTTAATAGACACGGAATAGAAAAAGATGAAAGATCTATCACAATTGAAAGAGCTGAAATTGATCAAGTACAACAAGATAAAATTGTTGAGGAAGAAATTTTGGAGAGAAGTATTAAACAGAGAGCTGCTCAAATTTTATCTGGAGAAATCCTTTCTAAGAAAATAAAAGATGTTGAAGCTGGTTCTAAATTAGATTTTGAAACCATTAATAAAATAACAATCAATGATCTTTTTAAATTAACTATTTCAAACTCAAAAAATGAGAATGCATTTTTACAATTAAAAGATCAATATAACAAAGCAAAACAAGACATTACGGAAAGATTTGAAGATAAAGTTTTAAAGATTAGAAGTGGTGATGATTTGTTACCTAGTGTGATGAAAATGGTAAAAGTTTTTGTCGCAATCAAAAGAAGATTGAGACCAGGTGATAAAATGTCAGGGAGACATGGTAATAAAGGAGTTGTCAGCAAGATTGTACCAGTTGAAGACATGCCTTACAGAGAAGATGGACGACCAGTTGATATAGTTTTAAATCCTTTAGGTGTGCCTAGTCGTATGAATGTGGGGCAAATACTTGAAACTCATTTAGGATGGGCTTGTAAAGAATTTGGTGAACAAATTAAAAATTTAGTTAATGAAAATAATAAAAAGATTGAGAGAAATGAAAAAATTGAGAGTTTTTTGAAATCTGTTTATGGTGAAGAAATATTTAATCAAAAAGTAGATAAATTAAGTAAAACAGAATTTAAGGATTTATGTGAAAATTTGCAAAATGGTATAGCTATATCCACTCCAGTTTTTGATGGAGCTAAAGAAAAAAATGTAACAGACATGTTAGAGTTAGCAAATTTACCTAAATCAGGACAAACTTATTTATGGGATGGAAGAACTGGTGAAAAATTTGACAGACCAGTTACTGTTGGAATAATTTATATGCTTAAACTTCATCATTTAGTGGAAGACAAAATTCACGCTAGATCTACTGGTCCTTATAGTTTAGTAACTCAACAACCATTGGGTGGAAAAGCTCAATTAGGTGGACAAAGGTTTGGTGAAATGGAGGTATGGGCACTTGAGGCATATGGCGCATCATACACACTTCAAGAAATACTTACTGTAAAATCTGATGATGTTGCAGGAAGAGTAAAAGTTTATGAAACTATTGTAAAGGGTGAAGAAAACTTTGAGTCTGGAATACCAGAATCATTTAACGTACTTGTTAAAGAAATTAAATCTTTGGCATTAAATGTGGAATTAAATTAATTATGAAAAAAGAACTTACAGATCTATTTAAAAATTCAGAAATATCTGAAGCTCAAAATTTTAATAGTATCAAGATCTCATTAGCTAGCCCAGAGAAAATAAAATCTTGGACCTATGGTGAAATTAAAAAACCAGAAACTATTAATTATAGAACTTTTAGACCAGAGAAAGATGGTCTTTTCTGTGCAAGAATATTTGGTCCAATTAAAGATTACGAGTGTTTGTGTGGAAAATATAAAAGAATGAAATTTAGAGGCATCATCTGCGAAAAATGTGGTGTTGAAGTAACAAAATCAAATGTTCGAAGAGAACGAATGGGTCACATTAATTTAGCAACACCTGTTGCACATATATGGTTTTTAAAATCACTACCAAGTAGAATAGCACTTGCTGTTGATATGAAGCTCAAAGAAGTCGAAAGGGTTTTGTATTTTGAAAATTTTATTGTGATTGAACCAGGTTTAACAGGTCTGCAAAAAAATCAGCTTTTAAATGAGGAAGAACTAGCAAAATATCAAGATGAATATGGTGAGGAGGCTTTTACAGCTGGAATTGGAGCTGAAGCAGTTCTGGAAATGCTTAAAAATCTTGATTTAGATTTAGAGAGAAAAAATCTTGTTGACTATATCAAAGAGACAAAATCAAAAGTTAATGAAGAAAGAGCTATTAAAAGATTAAAATTAATTGAGTCTTTTATTGAAACTGGTCAAAAACCTGAGTGGATGATCATGACTGTTGTTCCAGTTATTCCACCAGAATTAAGACCATTAGTTCCTTTAGATGGTGGAAGATTTGCAACATCCGATCTAAATGATCTTTATAGAAGGGTTATTAATAGAAATAATCGTTTAAAGAGACTAATGGATCTTAAGGCACCAGATATTATCATTAGAAATGAAAAAAGAATGTTACAAGAGTCTGTTGATGCACTTTTTGATAACGGAAGAAGAGGTAGAGTAATTACTGGAACAGGTAAAAGACCATTAAAATCTTTAGCTGAGATGTTAAAAGGAAAACAAGGAAGATTTAGACAAAATCTTCTTGGTAAAAGAGTTGATTATTCAGGTCGTTCAGTCATCGTAGTAGGTCCAGACTTAAAATTACACGAATGCGGATTGCCAAAAAAAATGGCGTTAGAGTTATTTAAACCATTTTTATATGCAAGACTTAATAAATTAGGCTTAGCTTCAACAATTAAACAAGCAAAAAAATTAGTTGAGAAAGAAACTAACGCTGTCTGGGATGCACTTGAATTAATTGTTAGAGAACATCCAGTCTTACTAAATAGAGCTCCAACACTTCATAGGTTGGGAGTTCAAGCTTTTGAACCAAAATTAATTGAGGGAGATGCGATTGAATTACACCCTTTAACATGTGCCGCGTTTAATGCAGATTTTGATGGTGATCAAATGGCTGTTCACGTTCCTTTAAGTTTGGAGGCACAACTTGAGGCTAGAATATTAATGCTATCAACTAACAATATTCTTTCTCCATCTAACGGAAAGCCAATAATTGTCCCAAGTCAGGATATGATTTTGGGAATTTATTATTTATCTCAAGAACCAGTCACTGATAAGCCAGCTGGATATTTTTTAAATGCAGATCAAATTGAATTTGCGCTTTCTTCTGGTCAAATAAAAGTCCATAGTACGATTATTTCTAGATTTGAAACAATTGATGAAAAAGGTAATCAAAAATTTGAGAAGTACACTTCTACTGCAGGAAGATTTTTACTAGCTAACTTATTACCAAAAAATAATAATATTAAGTTTTCTTTGATAGATAGAATTTTACCAAAGAAAACAGTTTCAGAAATTATCGATATTGTCTTTAGATTTTGTGGTCAAAAAACAACAGTCATTTTCTGTGATAAATTAAAAGATCTAGGCTTTAAACATGCATTTAAAGCAGGAATTTCTTTTGGTAAAGATGACTTAGTCATTCCGGAAAGTAAAAATAAACTTATTGATGATACTAAAAAACTAATAGCTGACTATGAAACTCAATATTCTGAAGGACTAATTACAAGAGGAGAAAAATACAACAAAGTTGTTGATGCATGGTCAAAATGTACTGATCAAGTAGCATCCGAAATGATGAAAGGAATTTCTGCTACAGAAAAAACTACAGAAGGTTTGAAAATAAATTCAGTATTTATGATGGCAGATAGTGGAGCAAGAGGATCTGCAGCACAAATGAAACAATTAGCTGGAATGAGAGGACTTATTGCAAAACCATCAGGTGAAATTATTGAAAGCCCAATAACCTCGAATTTTAAAGAGGGTTTAACTGCATTAGAATATTTTAATTCTACTCATGGTGCTAGAAAAGGTCTAGCTGATACAGCCCTTAAAACTGCTAGCTCAGGTTATTTAACTAGAAGATTATGTGATGTTGCCCAAGATTTAACTGTTACAAAAAAAGAATGTGATTGTAAAAATCCTGGATTCATCGAACTTTCAGAAATTCTGGAAGGTGGAAATGTTGTTGTAAGCTTATCAGAAAGAGCTTTGGGAAGAGTTACTTTTGACGATGTGAAGCATCCAATAACTGGTGAAATTATAATTAAAAAGTTAACTATGATTGATGAGGCTGGTTGTGATAAGATAGATTCTGCAGGAATAAAATCAGTTAAGGTTTATTCTGTTATGACATGTGGATCTAAAGAAGGTGTATGTGCTACTTCTTATGGAAGAGATTTATCTAGAGGTCAGATGGTTCATGTAGGTGAAGCAATTGGAATGATTTCTGCACAATCAATTGGAGAACCAGGAACGCAACTAACAATGAGAACTTTCCACGTAGGTGGAACTGCTTCAGTTAAACAAGACTCACAAATAGTCACTAAAAATGAAGGGACTTTAAAAATTATTAACTCAAACATTTTAGAGGATTCTAAAAAGAACTTGATTGTCATGGGTAGAAATACACAATTATCTATTGAGGACGATAATGGAGTTCAAATTGCAGTCTATAAAGTAGCCTATGGTTCGAAATTATTTTTTAAAAACGGTGATAAAGTAAAAGCTAATACAAAAATTTGTGAATGGGATCCTTACACTACCCCAGTGATTGCTGAAAAAAGTGGTATTGCAAGCTATGTTGATTTAATTGATGGTGTATCTATTCAAGAGACCACAGATGATGCAACAGGTATATCTTCAAAATCAGTAGTTGATTGGCGTTCTCAATCAAAAAGTACAGATTTAAAACCAAGAATTACTTTAAGAGATGAAAAAGGAAACGTGATTAAAAAGGCGGATGACAATGAAGCAAGATATTATTTAGTTCCTGACTCAATTTTATCAGTTAAAGATGGTCAAAAAGTTTCTGCTGGTGATGTGATTGCTAGATTACCTAAAGAAACGACTAAAACTAAAGATATCACTGGAGGTCTTCCAAGAGTTGCTGAATTGTTTGAAGCTAGAAAAGCTAAAGATAGCGCAATCATTGCTGAAAATGATGGGCAAGTTATATTTGGAAAAGAAGTTAGAGGAAAACAAAGAATATCAATTGTGCCTGAAGATGGATCAGAACCATCTAACTATTTAATACCTAAAGGAAAACATATTAATTTTAATCAGGGTGAAAAAATTAAAAAAGGGGAATATTTATTAGATGGACAACCATTACCTCACGATATTCTTAGAATTATGGGTATAAAAGATTTAACGGAATATTTTGTTAATCAGGTTCAAGAGGTCTACAGATTACAGGGTGTAATTATTAACGATAAACACATAGAAACTATTTTGAGACAAATGTTGAAAAAAGTTGAGGTAAAAACAACTGGTGATTCCTCTTATTTACCCGGTGAAATAATTGATAGAATTAAATTTGATAACGTTAATGAAAAATTAAAATCTGAGGGAAAAAAGCCAGCTACTGGAGAAAGAGTTTTAATGGGGATTACTAAAGCTTCACTACAGACCGAGTCTTTTATTTCTGCTGCATCATTCCAGGAAACTACGAGAGTTCTTACAGATGCTGCTATCAAAGGTAAAATTGATCCACTTAATGGTTTAAAAGAGAATGTAATAGTTGGACGATTAGTACCTGCTGGAACTGGTAATATTAAAAATAAATGGAACAAAAAAGCTCTACAAGATGACAATAAATTTCTTTCTGAGCAAGAACAGATTGAACAGCCAGAAACCCCTGTAAATCAATAAAAATAACACGTTTGTTAACTAGTTTTAGTTTGACAAAATTAAATTAATAAGTAATTTGGCGATATTTTTGGTTGGAATGTAGTGTTAACTTTAGACACTAAACGCTGCCACAAATAACCTGTCAGTTATTTCATTCAAAAATAATTAATAATAAAATTTACGGATATGCCAACTATTAATCAGTTGTTGAGAAAAAAAAGAACCAAACCAATTGCTAGGAACAAAGTTCCAGCACTACAAAAACAACCTTTAAAGAGAGGTGTTTGTGTAAAAGTTTATACGACAACTCCGAAAAAACCTAATTCAGCTTTAAGAAAAGTTGCTAGGGTGAGATTATCAAATGGTTTTGAAGTAACTGCTTATATACCTGGAGAAGGTCATAATCTTCAAGAGCATTCTGTCGTTTTAATTAGAGGTGGTAGGGTAAAAGATTTACCAGGTGTTCGTTATCATATTTTAAGAGGTAATCTAGATACTCAGGGTGTTGCGAATAGAAAGAAAAGAAGATCCTTGTACGGAACAAAAAAAGGTAAATAGATATGTCTAGAAAAAAAACACAACCTAAAAAAAATATTGTTCCTGATCCAAAATTTAATTCCACAATTATCCCAAAATTAATTAATAATATCATGTACGATGGCAAAAGAGGTGTAGCCACTAAAATAGTTTATGATGCAATTGAAAAGATTAAAACTAAGTCAAAAGATGAACCTATTAATATTTTTAATGAAGCAATTAATAATATTAAACCAACTGTTGAAGTGAGATCACGAAGAGTAGGTGGTGCTACCTACCAAGTTCCAGTTGAAGTTAAAAGTAAAAGAGCACAGGCTTTGGCTATCAGATGGCTTATAGACTCAGCAAGAAAAAGAAAAGATAAACATATGTCTGATAAAATTTTTAATGAACTTTATGATGCATATGAAAAAAAAGGAGCTGCTGTAAAGAAAAAAGAGGATGTGCATAAAATGGCAGAGTCTAACAAGGCTTTTGCACACTTCAGGTGGTAAAATATTATGGCTAGATCTCACACATTAGACAAATATAGAAACATTGGGATCATGGCCCACATAGATGCTGGTAAAACAACTACAACTGAAAGAATTTTATATTACACTGGGAAAAGTCATAAGATTGGTGAAGTTCACGATGGTGCAGCTACCATGGATTGGATGGAACAAGAGCAAGAAAGAGGTATTACAATTACATCAGCAGCAACAACCTGTTTCTGGCAAGACCATAGAATTAATATTATCGATACACCAGGTCACGTAGATTTTACCATTGAAGTTGAAAGATCACTTAAAGTACTTGATGGTGCAGTTGCAGTGTTTGATGGTGTAGCAGGTGTGGAACCTCAATCAGAAACAGTATGGCGACAAGCTGATAAATATAAAGTACCGAGAATTTGTTTTGTAAATAAGTTAGATAGAACGGGTGCAGATTTTTTTAGATGTGTAGATATGATCAAAGACAGATTGGGAGCAAAACCATTGGTCATACAAGTACCAATCGGTATTGAAGCCTCTTTAACTGGTGTTGTTGACCTTGTTAAAATGAAAGCACAAGTTTGGAAAAATGAAGCTCTAGGTGCCGAATGGGAATATAAAGATATCCCAGAGGATCTTAAAGAAATCTCTCAAAAATACCGAACAGAATTAGTCGAAATGGCTGTAGAACAAGACGAAAAATTGATGGAGTCTTATTTAAATGGTGAAGAAATTAAAGAAGAAGATTTAATTAAATGTATAAGAAAAGGAACATTAAATTTTGATTTTGTTCCTGTATTAACTGGTTCAGCTTTTAAAAATAAAGGTGTTCAGCCACTACTTGATGCAGTGATTAATTATCTTCCAAGTCCTATTGATATTGGTTCAATAAAAGGAACTAAATTGGGATCAGAGGATGAAATAGAAATGAAATTTGAAGATAGTGCGCCATTTTCTGCTTTAGCATTTAAAGTGGCAAATGATCCATTTGTTGGATCATTAACATTTATTAGAATTTATTCAGGTACAATAAAAACAGGAACGGCCGTATATAATTCTTCAAAAGAAAAAGAAGAAAGAGTTGGTAGAATGTTATTAATGCATGCTAACTCTCGAGAGGACATTAAAGAAGCTAATGCAGGTGATATTGTATCACTAGCTGGCTTGAAAAATACCATTACTGGACACACGCTATGTAATAAAGATAATCCAGTTCTTCTCGAACCTATGGAATTTCCTGACCCAGTTATTGAAATTGCTGTTGAACCAAAAACAAAAGCTGACCAAGAGAAAATGGGAGAAGCATTAGGCAGATTAGCCAAAGAAGATCCCTCGTTTAGAGTTTCATCTGACGAAGAATCTGGACAAACAATTATAAAAGGAATGGGTGAATTACACTTAGATATCATTGTTGATAGAATGAAAAGAGAATTTAAAGTTGAAGCAAATGTTGGAGCCCCACAAGTAGCATACAGAGAAACAATCGAAAACTCTTCAGAAGTAGAATACACACATAAAAAACAAAGTGGTGGTGCAGGACAATTTGCAAAAGTAAAATTATTAGTAGAACCGCAAGAACCTGGTAAAGGGAGATCTGTTGAAAGCAAAATTAAAGGTGGAGCAATTCCAAAAGAATTTATTCCAGGCGTCGAAAAAGGTATCGAAACAGTATCTGATGGTGGAATTTTAGCAGGGTTTCCAATGATTGACTATAAAGTTACAATTTTAGATGGTTTACATCACGATGTTGACTCTAGCGTATTAGCTTTTGAACTCGCAAGTAGAGCATGTTTCAAAGATGCGTGTACAAAAGGTGGTTTAAAATTATTAGAACCAGTTATGAGAGTTGAGGTCGTAACACCTGAAGACTACATGGGTGACGTTATTGGAGACTTAAATAGTCGAAGAGGACAAATAAGTACTCAAGAGCAAAGAGGTAATGCAACAGTAATAACCGCAATGGTGCCTTTAGCGAATATGTTTGGATATATTAATAGTTTAAGATCAATGTCACAAGGGCGAGCACAATATTCAATGTTTTTTGATCATTATGCAAAAGTCCCACAAAATGTTCAAGACGAAGTAACAAAAAAAATAGCAGGCTAAAATGGAAAAACAGAATATTAGAATTAAACTCAGAGCTTACGACAATAAGATTTTAGATGCTTCAACTGAAGAGATTGTAAATACAGTCAAAAGAACTGGGGCCACAATAAAAGGTCCAATTCCATTACCAACTAGAATTGAAAGATATACAGTTTTAAGATCTCCTCATATAGATAAAAAAAGTAGAGAACAATTTGAGTCGAGAACCCATAAAAGATTAATTGATATAATTGAGCCAACACCACAGACTGTCGAGGCTTTAATGAAGTTAGATTTAGCATCAGGTGTCGATGTGGAGATTAAGATATAATTATGAGTGAGATTGCTTTGTTAGGAAAAAAAATTGGAATGACTAGGGAATTTTATAAATCTGGTCAGTTAGTGCCAGTTACTGTATTAAAAATGGAAAAAGCTAGAGTAATCCAGGTAATAGATAAAGAAAAAAGAGGTTACACCGCTGTTCAACTTGGATACGGAAAAATCAAAAACTCTAAACTAACAAAAGCTATGAAAGGTTATTTTTCAAAAAGAAATACTGAAGCTAAAAGGAAACTTAAAGAATATAGAGTTCAAAATATTGAAAATTATAAAGAGGGAAATGAATTTGGTTTAGAGATTTTTAAAGATGTTAAATTTGTAGATACTAGATCAAAAACGATTGGAAAAGGTTTTGCAGGAGCTATGAAAAGACACAATTTTGGTGGTTTGAGAGCTACACACGGTGTTTCAATTTCACATAGATCACATGGTTCAACGGGTCAAAGACAAGATCCTGGTAAAGTATTTAAGGGGAAAAAAATGGCTGGACATATGGGAGATAAATTAAGAACTATGCAAAATATCGAAATTATCAAAACGGATCTAGAAAATGAACTTCTATATTTAAAAGGTTCTATCCCAGGAGCAAAAAACTCAGAAATTCTCGTAAAAGGTTCAGTTAAAAATATAAAAAAAATGACTATCAGTGAAAAACATAAAGCTGCTGAATTAGCTAAGAAAACACCGGAGAAAAAGAAAAAATAATGAAAGTCGATAAAATTAATTTAGATGGTAAAAAAAGTTCTATTGAAGTCTTAGATAAGATTTTTTCAGCTAAGATAAATAAGAAATTAGTGAATACAGTTTTATATAAGACTAATGCTAACTATAAAGGTAGGCACGCAAAAACTAAGCAGCAAAACGAAGTCTCAGGTCCAACATCAAAAATTTATGCACAAAAAGGAACAGGTAATGCTAGACACGCAAGTAGAAAAGCTCCAATCTTTGTTGGCGGTGGAATAGCTCATGGTCCAAAAGGAGAGCTATCATATAAAAAAAGAAAATTGAATAAGAGTGAAAAAAAACAAAGTATAGCATCTTTAATTAGTGACAAGATAAAGAATAATAACCTTCTAATTTTTAGCGATTTTAGCTCTAAGATAAAAAAGACTAAAGAGATGAACTTAATTTTAAAGAAATTTGAAATATTAAATTCAATAATAATCCTAGACAAAACCTCAAAAGATAATGTTGAAAAATCAATTAGAAATATTCCAAATATTAAAGTAACAGACATTAATCATTTTAGTGCGTTTGATATCGTCAAGTTTGAAAAGGTTGTCTTCACAGAAACATCCGTAAAAGAATTAGAAAAGAGGTATGCTTAAAATGGATAAGATACATTTATACGACAAAATTTTATCTCCACTAGTAACTGAAAAATCAACAAATTTATCAGAACAAAATAAGATCGTATTTAAAGTGCCATCAAAAGCGAATAAGAAAAACATAAAACGTAATGTTGAAAAAATCTTTAAAGTAAATGTCACAAAGGTAAACATTATAAATAAACAAAGTAGAACTAAATTAACCAGGGGAAGAAAAGTTAAAGTCTCTGGTTTTAAAAAAGCAATTATAACACTTAAAAAAGGTCAAAGTATTGATCTGACAACTGGAATTTAAAATGGCTCTAAAAACATTTAAACCATATACAAAATCTACTAGAGGAACAATTCTTGTTGATAGAACTGGTCTTTGGAAAGGTAAACCATTTAAATCTTTAGTTTCACCAAAAAATGCAATGAAGGGGAGAAACAACAATGGTCATATTACATCTATCAATAGAGCTGGTGGACATAAAAAAATGTATCGACATGTCGACTTCTACAGAAAAAAATTTGATATGCCTGCAACAGTAGAAAGAATTGAATATGATCCAAACAGATCTTGTTACATTATGTTAGTAAAATTTGATGATAATTCACATGCATATTATCTTGCACCACAAAAAATAAAAGTAGGTGATAAAGTTGAAAATGGATCAAAAAAAGAAATAAAAGTTGGAAATTGCATGCCGTTACAGGACATCCCAGTTGGTATAGATATTCACAATGTTGAAATACAACCAGGTGGTGGAGGTAAAATTGCTAGATCTGCTGGAACTTCTGTTACGATTAGTGGATTAGATGGGAATTATAGTTTGATTAAATTAGCATCAGGTGAAGTTAGAAAAATCGATTCAAGATCATTGGCAACTATTGGTGTATTAAGTAACCCTGATCAAAAAAATATCAAAATTGGTAAAGCAGGACGATCAAGATGGTTAGGAAGAAGACCTCACACCAGAGGTGTTGTTAAAAATCCAGTAGATCACCCACATGGTGGTGGAGAAGGTAAATCAGCAGGTGGAAGACATCCAGTTTCTCCTAAAGGACAATCAGCAAAAGGATTGAAAACAAGAGACAATAAGAGAACTGATAAATACATTGTTAAGAGAAGAAACAAAAGGAAGGATACAAAATAATGGCTAGAGCAGTATGGAAAGGACCTTTTGTTGAAGAAAGTTTAATCAAAAAAGTTGACAAATATAAGACTGATCCGAAAAAAATTCCTATCAAGACTTGGTCAAGAAAATCAACAATAATTCCAGATTTTGTTGGAGTTAGTTTTTTGATTTATAACGGAAAAAAATTTATACCCATTACCATATCTGAGGACATGGTTGGTCATAAGTTAGGTGAATTTGCACCAACAAGAACTTTTTTTGGTCATACACCTGCAGATAAAAAAGCAAAACCTGCTGAGGCAGAGGCTAAGAAATAATTATGAGTAAAAAAAAGAAATTAGTGAAAAAAAAAGAAAAAATAGTTAAATCTATTAATAATAATATTAGATCAAGTGTCAGAAAACTTAATCCTATTTTAAAAGGTATAGTTGGCAAGAAAGTAGAGTTAGCTATCAGAGATCTTCAGTTTTCAGAAAAAAGAATTACTCGTGATATCAGAAAGACTATTTCATCTGCAGTTGCAAACGCAGAAAATAATTTTCAGTATGATATTGATAAACTTGTAGTTAAAGAAGCTTATTGTGGAAAGAAAATTACTATGAAGAGGTTTAGACCAAGAGCAAAAGGAAGAGCTGCACCAATTTTAAAACCTTATTCAAGTGTTACAATTATTTTATCAGAGGCAAAAAAAATGGAGAATCATGGGACAAAAAGTTAATCCAGTAGGTTTTAGATTAGGTGTTAACAGAGGTTGGGACTCTGTTTGGTATGCTAAAAAGAAAGATTTTGGTAATTACCTCATAGAAGATTTTAAAATAAGAGAATATATCAAAAAAAATGTAATTAATTCTGGAGTTTCAAAAGTGATGATCGAAAGAACAGCAAACAAATGTTATGTTACAATTTACACTTCTAGACCAGGTTTTGTTATTGGAAAAAAAGGTAGTGATATTGATAAGATAAAAAATAATTTATCCAAATTTACTTCTAATGAGGTTACTTTAAATATTAAAGAAGTTAAAAAACCTGAAACAAATGCTTATTTAGTTGCAGAAAATATTGCTCAACAATTAGTTAAAAGAATTTCTTATAGAAGAGCAATGAAAAGAGCAATGCAGTCTTGTTTAAGATTAGGTGCTAAAGGAATTAAAGTTTCAGTGAGCGGAAGATTGGGTGGAAATGAGATTGCTAGAACTGAATGGTTAAGAGATGGCAGTATACCATCGCATACATTAAGAGCAGATATTGATTATGCGGAGGCAGAAGCACTTACGACTTATGGAATAATTGGAATAAAAGTTTGGATTTATAAAGGTGAAGTCTTTGCTAAAGAATTTAGTCAAGAAACAAATAAAGTAAAACCTAAAGAGGGAAAACAATAAATGCTACAGCCAGTTAGAACAAAATGGAGAAAAGCTCACAAAGGTAGAATTCATGGAACTGCTTCAAGAGCAAATTTCATAAACTATGGTGCATACGCTTTAAAAGCATTATCTCCTGACAGGGTTACTGGAAAACAAATAGAGGCTGCTAGAGTTGCTCTAACAAGGCACATGAAAAGACAAGGACGAGTTTGGACAAGAATTTTTCCAAATATTCCAGTTTCAAAAAAACCCATTGAAGTGCGTATGGGTAAAGGAAAAGGTTCTCCAGAATTTTATGCATGTCGTGTAAAACCTGGAAGAATTTTATTTGAGGTAGATGGTGTTTCAGAACAGATTGCTAAAGAAGCTTTATATAAAGCATCTGCAAAATTGCCAATTAAAACAAAAACCATAAAAAGATTTGCTTAATATGAAAAAACAAGAAATTAAAAAATTATCAAAAGATCAAATTGTAAAGAACATCGATAAATTTAAAAAAGATTTATTTAATTTTAGATTTCAAAAAATAAATTCACAAATTACTAATCCTGCAAAAATTAGTGAAACAAAAAAATCAATTGCTAGATTAAAAACAATATTAAAAGGAAAATCAAATGCCTAAGAAAATATTAACAGGTGTGGTTGTAAGTGATAAACCCAACAAAACCATAACTGTTTTAGTTGAAAGAAAATATTCTCATCCATTATTAAAAAAAGTAATAAAAGTGAGAAAAAAATACAACGCTCATGATGAAAATAATAAATTCAAAACAGGTGACAAAGTAGCAATCATTGAGAGCAAACCCTTTTCAAAAAATAAGAAATTTCAAGTAATGGAGAACACAAAATAATGATACAAGTCCAAACAGAATTAAATGTAGCTGATAACACTGGGGCAAAGAAAATTGAATGTATTAAAGTCTTGGGTGGATCTAAAAGAAGATATGCAAGCATAGGGGATACGATAGTGATCGCAGTAAAAGAGGCAATTCCCAAGGGAAAAGTAAAAAAAGGATCAGTTCATAAAGCAGTGGTGGTAAGAGTAAAAAAAGGAATTCATCGGGATGACGGATCAAAAGTAAAATTTGATAATAATGCTGCTGTTCTTGTTGATGATAAAGGTGAACCAGTTGGAACTAGAATTTTTGGTCCAGTGACAAGAGAATTAAGGAATAAAGGGCAAATGAAAATAATCTCATTAGCCCCAGAGGTTTTGTAATGATTAAAAAAGGTTTAAAAGTGCGAGTTTTATCAGGCAGAGATAAAAAAAAAGAAGGTGAAGTAATTGAAATTGATCGACCAAACAATAGAGCAAAAGTTAAAGATATTAATATGGTAAAGAGACACGTAAAAACAACTAAGGAAAAAAAAGGTGGAATTTTTTCAAAGGAAAGTTTTATTCATTTATCAAATTTAAAACTAATTGATGAAAAAACAAAAACTAAAAAAACTGAGGCTAAAAAATAATGACTCCGAGATTAAAAGAACTTTATTATAAAGAAATACAACCTGCATTAAAATCACAATTTGGTTTTAAAAATCTATACATGGGTCCAAAAATTGAAAAAATTGTCTTAAATATGGGCTTAGGCTTGGATGGAAATGACTCAAAAATATTAAAGTCTTGTGAGGAGGATTTAGCAAAGATAACAGGTCAAAAACCTGTAATTACCAAATTTAAGAAATCAGTTGCAAATTTTAAAACAAGAAAAGGGTCAAACGCTGGCTTAAAGGTAACACTTAGAAAAGATAAAATGTATGAATTTTTAGATAGACTTGTGAATATAGCTTTACCAAGAATTAAAGATTTTAGAGGCCTGTCTGCTAATGGTTTTGATAAATTTGGAAATTACACATTTGGTGTTAAAGAACATATCATATTTCCTGAGGTAAGTTTTGATCGTGCTGATAAGGTTCGTGGTATTGATATTGTGATTGTAATATCAGCTAAAAGCAAAGATCATAGTTTTGCGCTTTTAGAAAAATTAAATTTTCCATTTATTAAAAAAGGAGACAACTAAAATGGCTAAATTAAGCTCAATAAATAAGAACAATAAACGAATAAAATTATCGGACAGGCTATTTAAAAAAAGGCAAAAATTAAAAAAGATTGTTATGAATAAAAAACTCCCTTTAGAGGAAAGATTTAAAGCACAACAAAAATTATCAAAATTACCTAGAAACTCTGCGAAAGTAAGAGTGATGAACAGATGTCAGATTACCGGAAGACCTCACGGAGTTTATAGAAAATTGAAAATATCTAGAATTGCATTAAGACAATTAGGTCTGCAAGGAAAGATACCAGGTTTAGTTAAATCAAGTTGGTAGAAAGGAAAATATGAGTTTAAGTGATCCAATTGGAGATATGATAGCAAGAATAAAAAATGCTCAAGATAGAAGCCATAAGAAAGTTGAATTACCTTCTTCAAATTTTAAAACTAAGATTGCTGATATCTTAAAGAATGAAGGATTTATAAAAGACTTCAAAGTGAATAAAGAAAATAATAAATCTTTATTATCTTTAGAGCTTAAATATCATTCAGGAAATCCAGTTATAAGTACTTTTGAAAGAGTTTCAAAACCAGGGAGAAGAATATTTTCTAGTGCAGAAAGTTTACCCAAAATAAATAATGGTTTAGGTATAGCAATTGTATCAACCCCCAAAGGTGTCATGACCGATATTGATGCGAGAAAGCAAAGAGTGGGTGGAGAAATAATTTGTAAGGTTTTTTAATGTCTAAAATTGGTAAAATTAATATTTCAATCCCTGAAAAAGTCAAAGTTGCTTTGGCTGGTAATATCCTGAACATAGAGGGTCCTTCGGGAAAAAAATCAATTAATATTGACTTAGAAGTTTTTAATCTTGATATAAAAGATGGAAAAGAAATATCAATCAAACCAAAAAAAATCGATCAAGAAACCAAGCGATTATGGGGAATGAATAGAAGTTTAATTAATAATGCAGTTATTGGTTCAAGCACTGGATATGAGAAGATACTAGAATTAGTAGGTGTTGGATATCGTGCTGCTTTAAAAGGAAATCAACTTAATTTACAATTAGGTTATAGCCATGATATCAATTTTGATATTCCAGAAGGGATTAAAATCAATGTTGAAAAGCAAACAACTTTAAAAATAAGTGGTGCTGATAAACAACAAGTAGGTGCAATTGCATCAAAACTAAAAACTCTTAGAAAAATTGAACCATATAAAGGTAAAGGTGTGAGAGAAAAGGGTCAACATATTTTGAAAAAAGAAGGAAAGAAGAAGTAATGAAATTAGATACTAGTAAAAGAAAAAGGTTTAGAGTTAGTAATAAGGTTAAAAATGTTGCTTCAAATGACAGATATAGACTAAGTATTTCTAGATCATCAAAGAATATTTCGGCACAAATAATTGATGATATGAAAAATGTTACTTTATTATCAGCATCATCAATTGAAAAAGATATTAAGTCTGGTCAAAAGGTAAATAAAACTGAATTATCTAAGATTGTAGCTGAAAAGTTAGCAAAAAAAGCACAAGAGAAAAAAATTACCAAGATTTATTTTGATAGAGGTATTTATAAATATCACGGAAGAGTGAAGGTTTTTGCTGAAACTTTACGTAAAAATGGAATGGAATTTTAATATGGATAATAATAAAGATAAAAAAACTGACGATATTTTAGAAAAATTAGTTCACATTAATCGTATAACAAAAGTAGTAAAAGGTGGACGTAGATTTGGTTTTTCAGCACTAGTTGTTGTTGGAAACCAGTCCGGTAAAATTGGAATAGCTCACGCTAAAGCAAAACAAGTGCCGGATGCTATAAAAAAAGCAAATGAAATGGCACGAAGAAAACTTATTCATATACCTCTTCGAGAAGGAAGAACGATTCATCATGATGTAAAAGCTAAAGATGGATCAGGCAGAATTGTATTAAGAGCTGCCTCAAAAGGAACAGGAATTATAGCTGGAGGCCCCGTGCGAGCTGTGTGTGAGGTTTTAGGAGTAAAAGATATTGTCGCAAAATCAATGGGTACATCAAATGCCCACAATGTGATTAGAGCTACAATGAAAGCACTATTGAAACAAAATTCGCCAAAACAAATATCTTCAATAAGAAATAAAAAAATTTCTGAGATAATAGAAAAAAGAGGATAATGATTAAATTAAATAATAGAAATAAGATTAATAAGAGTAAACTTAGAGTTGGCAGAGGTATCGGTTCTGGAAAAGGCAAAACATCTGGAAGAGGTGTAAAAGGTCAAAAATCCAGATCTGGTGTAGCGATTAAAAGTTTTGAGGGTGGACAAATGCCACTATACAGAAGACTTCCAAAAAGAGGATTCAACCCTATTAATAAAAAAACAATTGCTATATTAAACCTAGATAAAATCCAATCTTATATTGATAAAAAAAATATTAAAACTACAGATACGCTGAATTCAAATTTACTCAAAAAACTCAAATTAATAGATCAAAATTCAATTAAATTAAAAATTTTAGGTTCCGGAGCCATTAAAGATAAAATCAATATTGAGGCAGATCTTGCATCAAAGTCTGCTGTTGAAAAACTTGAAAAAATTGGTGGTTCAATACAATTAAAAAAATAGTTTAATTTAATGAGCGCATCATCATCAAATACTGATTTAAGAAATAGAATAATATTTACCCTTGCTATTTTAGTGGTCTATAGATTTGGAACTTTTGTGCCTTTGCCTGGGATAGATCCCGAACAACTCAAAATAATGATGGAAGGTAATCAAAAAGGTTTATTAGGAATGTTTAATGTTTTTGCTGGTGGTGCAGTGAGTAGAATGGCAATTTTTGCATTAGGAATCATGCCATATATTTCCTCATCAATTATTGTTCAACTATTGACTGGTGTTTCTGATTATTTCAAAAATTTAAAATCACAAGGAGAAACTGGTAGAGCAAAAATTACTCAGATAACTCGTTATGGAACAGTTTTACTTGCAACAGTTCAAGGTTATGGATTAGCAGTAGGTCTAGAGTCCTCAGCTGGACTAGTAATTAATCCTGGTGTTTTTTTTAAGATTTCAACTGTCACCACGATTGTTTCTGGAACTATTTTTTTAATGTGGTTAGGAGAACAGATTACCCAAAGAGGAATTGGTAATGGTATATCTCTTATTATTTTTGCTGGTATCGTTGCAGAAATTCCAAGAGCTCTAGTCACCACTTTTGAACTTGGTAGAACAGGAGCAGTCTCCACATTAATGATCTTAGCTTTATTTGTTTTATTAATCTTAACAATATTATTTATTGTTTTTATGGAGAGAGCTTTACGAAAAATATTAATAAATTATCCTAAAAGACAAGTTGGTAATAAAATGTATGGAGGAGAGTCATCTCATTTACCACTTAAGATTAATCAAGCTGGAGTAATTCCCGCAATTTTTGCTTCGGCATTATTATTGTTACCAGTAACTTTTTCAAATTTTAATTTTTCGAACAATGAAACGTTTTTAAACATAAGTGCATATTTTACTCAAGGACAACCTTTGTATATGTTGCTTTATGCATCAGGAATAATATTTTTTACTTTTTTTTATACATCGATAACTTTTAATCCAACAGAAACAGCTGACAATTTGAGAAAATATGGTGGTTTTGTACCCGGGATAAGACCTGGAGAAAGCACAGCAATTTATATTGATAATATTTTAACAAAGTTGACAACAATAGGTGCTTTATATTTAACTTTAGTTTGTTTAATGCCTGAGTTTTTAATTGCTAATTATCCAATTCCGTTCTATTTGGGGGGTACATCGATTTTAATTGTAGTTGTTGTTGCGATAGATACTGTTACCCAAATACAAACAAGATTAATGAGTTCCCAGTACGAACAATTGATTAAAAGAACAAAATTTGGAAGATAATTTGTGAATATAATCCTATTTGGACCTCCTGGTGCTGGAAAAGGAACACAAGCAAAACATTTAGTTAAAAAGATAAATGGTTTTCAAGTTTCAACAGGTGATATGTTAAGGGATGAAATCAAGAAAAATTCTGAAATAGGAAAAAAAATAATCAATGACATGAACGATGGTAAATTTGTAAGTGATGAAATTGTTAATGAATTGATTAAAAAAGTTATTTTTGATGAAAAATATAAAAACAAACTTATTTTTGATGGGTATCCTAGATCATTGGAACAAGCTAAAAATTTAGAAACTATTTTAGAAAGTTCAAATCAAAAGATTGATTATATTTTTTTTCTTAATGTCGAAAAAGAAGTAATAATTAAACGAGTTGAAAAAAGAAAAACTTTAGAAAAAAGATCTGATGATGAATCAAATATTATTCTAAAAAGATACGATACTTATATGGATATGACACGCCCCGTTTTAGATTTCTATTCCAAAAATTCAAACTTTTATGAAATAGATGGTGCACTTAAAATCGAGCAAATAACCGCTAAAATAGATGCTTTTCTTAATGTTTAAGACGTTGACTTTGAAAGAACTTCTTATATAAAAGGCTAAATTTATCTCAAAATTTATGGCTCGTATTGCAGGAATAAATATCCCCCAGAATAAATTAGTTCAAGTAGGGCTAACTTATATTTATGGTATTGGTGATAAATTTTCAAAGCAAATTTGTACATCATTAGAAATTCCTAAAGAAAAAAGAGTCAACCAACTTACTGATGATGAAATTTTGAAAATTAGGGAATACATTGATAAAAATTTTAAAGTTGAGGGAGATCTTAGAAGAGATTATTCACTGAGCATAAAAAGATTAATAGATTTAGCTTGTTATAGGGGTTCAAGACATAGAAAAAAATTACCTGTAAGAGGTCAAAGAACTAGATGTAATGCTCGAACGAGAAAAGGAAAAGCTATTGCAATAGCTGGAAAAAAATTAACACCACTTAAGAAATAAGCATGTCAAAATCAGAAAAAAAAGATAATAAAGAACTGAATCAAGATAAGTCGCCAAAAAAAGCTGTCAAAAGTTCTTATTCAAAAAAAAAGAAAACTAAAAAAAACATCTTAAATGGAATTGCATATGTCCAATCAACTTTTAATAATACAATTATTTCAATCGCTGACACTAATGGAAACGTAATTTCATGGGCATCAGCCGGACAAAAAGGTTTTAAGGGTTCTAGAAAATCAACTCCATATGCAGCGCAAATAGCTGCTGATGCTGCTGCATCTAAAGCCTTAGAGTTTGGCATGAAAACTTTATCAGTGGAAGTTAAGGGTCCTGGTTCAGGCAGAGAAACAGCATTAAGAGCGTTACAAGCGAGAGGATTTAGAATTTTATCAATTAAAGATACAACACCGATGCCACATAATGGTACTAGGCCACCAAAAAAAAGGAGAGTTTAATGGATGTAGAAAATGTAAATGTGAAAAATTGGAAATCATTAATCAAACCTGCGAAACTTGATGTTAAAATAAGTGATGATTTAACTCATGCTACAATTATCGCTGAACCATTAGAAAAAGGTTATGGCTTAACACTTGGTAATTCACTAAGAAGAATTTTGTTGTCATCAATCAGAGGGGCAGCTGTGACTTCAATTCAAATTGATGGTGTGCTTCATGAATTTACATCTATCAAAGGAGTAAGAGAAGATGTTACTGATATTGTATTAAACGTTAAATCTCTAGCATTAAAATGTGCTGCTGAGGGAACAAAAAAACTAGTATTAGATGCTAAAGGACCTGGTGAAATAAAAGCATCTGACATTGCATCAGTTCCTGATGTTGAAATTTTGAATCCTGACTTAGTTATTTGTAATTTGGATGAAAATACTCACTTCCATATGGAAATGAATGTTAATACTGGAAAAGGCTATGTTCCAGCTGATTTAAATAAACCAGAAGAACCACCTTTAGGTTTAATTGCAATAGACTCATTATATAGTCCTGTTAAAAAAGTTTCCTATTCAGTAAGCACTGCAAGGGAAGGTAAGGCTTTAGATTACGATAAATTAACGATGGAAGTTGAAACAAACGGATCAATATCTGCTGAAGATGCAGTTGCTTATTCTGCAAGAATTTTTCAAGATCAATTAAAAATGTTTATTAATTTTGATGAACCTGTAGAAGCTCCAGTTAAAGAAGTTTCAACAGAACCTGAATTTAATAAAAATTTATTAAGAAAAGTAGATGAGCTTGAATTATCTGTTAGATCAATGAATTGTCTTAAAAATGATAATATAATTTATATTGGTGATTTAGTTCAAAAATCTGAGGGTGAGATGTTAAGAACACCAAATTTTGGAAGAAAATCGTTAAATGAAATTAAAGAAGTTTTAACTGGTATGTCTCTTTATTTAGGTATGGAAATTCCAAATTGGCCACCAGATAATATCGCAGAAATGTCTAAAAAATTAGAGGAAAGCATCTAATGAGACATGGAATGGCAAATAAGAAATTAAACAGAACTTCTGAACACCGAAAAGCGTTGCTTAAAAATATGCTTAATTCCTTAATAAAGTATGAGCAAATTAAAACAACTTTACCAAAAGCAAAATTTTTAAAGCCACAGGCTGATAAAATAATCACATTAGGTAAAAAAGATAGTTTGCATAATACTAAAATTTTGATTTCTCAATTGCAGGATATTAAGTCAGCAAATAAAGTTAAAAAAACCTTATCTAAAAGATACGAAAAAAGAGCTGGTGGTTATACAAGAATCATTAAAGCAGGTTTTAGATATGGAGATAATGCGCCTATGGCTATAATTGAATTTGTTGATAGAGACGTCCAAGCCAAAAGAGTTGATAAAAAAAAGAAAGATTCAGCAAAAGAAGTTGAAAAAAAAGAAGATAAGAAAGCTGCCACAGCATAAATATAAGCCTTAAATATTCATGATTAGAAGTTTTATCGTTGAGTCAACGTGTAATAACATGCGTATTGATAGATGGTTAAGAAATAAATTAGGAAAAGTACCGCAAAGTCTTATTGAAAAAAGTTTAAGGTTAGGAAAAATTAAAATAAATAAAAAAAAAATAAAAAGCTCTTTTAAGATTAAAACAAATGATAAAATAGAACTTTTCAATATTGATTTTAAAGAAAAAATTAAACACGAGAAAAAACAATTCAATCCATCCATTGAGGTAATAAAATCTAACGAAGATCTGATTATAGATAACAATGAAGATTTTATAGTTTTAAATAAAAGTGCAGGAATATCGGTTCAAGGTGGAACAAAGTCAAAAAAAAATCTAGTAGATATATTTGCAAAAAGTGAAATATTTCAAGGAACAAAACCATTCTCTGTTCATAGATTAGACAAAGATACCTCAGGTGTTTTTATTATTGCAAAAAATAGACAAACAGCTCAACTATTGACCTCTCTATTTAGATTAAGAAAAGTGCACAAAACTTATTTGGCAATATGTAAAGGAGAAATTGAAAAAGACTCAGGTGAATGGAATGATAATTTAATAAGGTACGATAATGGAAAAAAAATTATTGAAAAAGCTAAAACAATTTTTAAAGTGATAGATAAAAATACCAATGCTAGTTTAGTAGAAATGAAACCAATCACAGGAAGAAAACATCAATTACGAAAACAATTATTTAACATTGGACATTCAATTTTTGGTGATAAAAAATATAATTCGTCTGTTTTATCGAAAGGTATAAATAAAGATTTAATGCTTCATTCCTATCAAATAAAATTTATGATTAATGAAAAAAAATATACTTACAAAGCATTATTACCAGATTATTTCAATAAGTTGTTGAGGACTAAAAGATTAAATTTTTCAAATTAGTTTTAAATATTTCTATTAACTTATTTTCTAAATCATCATAATTTTGATTTTTAATTTGTTTGAGATTAGTAATACCTTTGTCTTTAATCCCACAAGGAATAATCGCGTCATATTTTTTTAAATCGTTATTAATATTGATAGAAAAACCATGATAAGCTATCCATTTACTTACCCTGACCCCAATTGCAGCAACTTTTTTTATGGTTGAATTATCATTGTACCAAATACCAATATTTTCTTTATCAGCAAATGTTTCTATGTCATAGAGGCTCAGGGTTTCAATAATTGATTTTTCAATTACAGATATGAATTTTCTGATATCTTTCTTACCTTTCTTTAAATCAATTACAAAATAACAAATGAGTTGTCCTGGTCCATGATAAGTTATTTTACCACCTCTATTAGTTTTTATAATATTTATAGATTTATCTATTATCTCATTTTCTTTATAGCTTGTTCCCGATGTATAGATATGATCATGTTCTAAAACCCAAATCAAATCATCTACTTTTTTTAGATCAATATCTTTAAGTCGATCTTCCATAAATGATATTGCGTCTTCATATTTTACTGGATTTTGGGACTTTTTAATTTCTATAGGCATTTAAAAATTGTATTCTTTTCATTTTGTATTAAAAGATCCGTCTAAATAATAGGTGTATTTATGACTTTAATAAAAAAAATTAAAGATAAAAAAGTCAATTTTGAATTCAATAAGGAATATATAAAAGTTGTAACAGACAAAATTACCTCAAATGATGCATCTTTTATAACTAGATCTTTTGAGGAAATGCATCCCGCTGATGCTGCTGATATTATTGAGCATTTAAGTGAAAATGACAGAGAAAGTTTAATAAAATTAAATAATTTTAAGATTGATCCAGAAGTATTTGTTGAATTAAATGAGTCTGTTCAATCAGAAATCATTAAATATCTTTCCTCAGATGCAATTGTTAGGATTTTAAAAAATTTAGAGTCTGATGACGCCATAGCTATTTTAGAAAATGTTGAAGAAAAAGATAAAAATTCAATATTAAGTTTATTACCCCCAAAAGATCGATTTGCTTTATTAGAAGGTCTTAGTTATCCAGAGGATAGTGCTGCTAGGATAATGCAAAGAGAATTTACAGCAATCCCAAGTAACTGGTCGGTAGGACAAACTATTGATTATTTAAGAGAGAATAAAGACCTTCCAGAAGAGTTTTTAGAAATTTACATTGTTGATGAAAATTTTAAACCTATTGGTGCTGTACCATCCTCTAAAGTATTAAGAACACCTAGAGAAACAAAAATGTCCTCAATTATGGATGATTCAATTTTTTTAGTTCCAGTGGATATGGATAGAGAAGAAGTTGGTAATTCATTTGAAAATTACAATTTAAACTCAGCTTGTGTTGTAGATAAGAATAATAAACTTGTAGGAATGATAACTTCCGATGATGTATTAACAGTTTTAAAGGAAGAGGCTGAGGAAGATGCTTTAAGATTAGCTGGTGTTGGTGACGAAGAAATTACAGATGGTGTTATCACAAAAACTAAAAGACGATTTAACTGGTTACTATTAAACTTATTCACAGCATTTCTAGCTACTTATTGTATAAGTTTGTTTGGTGCAACAATTGAACAAATGGTTGTCTTGGCATTTTTAATGCCAATAGTTGCATCGATGGGTGGTAATGCAGGTATGCAAACTTTAGCAGTTACTGTTAGAACTTTAGCAACAAATGATTTAACAAAAAATAACTTTAATCAAAACATTATAAAGGAATTTAATATTGGTATTCTCAATGGAATAATTTTTGCTGTTATAAGTTCTTTTATCGTTCAAGTCTGGTTTCAAGATTACCAATTATCATTAATAATATCGATCTCAATGATTTTGACAATGGTAGTGGCAGGTTTATTTGGAATACTTGTTCCAGTCACGTTAAAAAAAATGAAAATTGATCCAGCAATTGCCTCTAGTGTTTTCGTAACAACAATAACTGATGTAATAGGTTTTGTTTCTTTTTTAGGTGTTGGGGCTTATTTTTTATAGAATTTTAAAAATTATCAATCAACCTTATATTATTAATATAAAAAGATACGAAAATTTTTGAATTTTTTAATTTATTTGAAATTTTAAGATTTTTAATATTTCTTAATTCGAGATATTCAATCTTAACATTTTGTAATTTATTTATTTCATTTCCTGTTTTATTGAGTATTTTTTTAATATTTGATTCCTTATTTAACTTTCTTTTAAGTTTCATAATATTGGTAATTAATTTTGCAGCCAAATTTTTTTCACGTTTTTGTAATAATGAATTTCTGGAAGATAATGCTAATTTATTTTTTTCTCTAATTGTTCTACATTCTATTATTTTCGAAGAGTGTTTTCTTAAATATTTTTTTAAAAAATATAATTGTTGAAAATCTTTCTCCCCCATAAAAATTTTTTGAGGTTTGATGTATTCAATAAGGCGTTCCATTACATCAATTACACCCTCGAAATGTCCTTTTCTGTACTTAGCACATAATATTTTGTCTTTTTTTGAAATTGTAATCTTAGAGGATCTCTTTACTTTATAAATTTCTTTAACACTTGGTAAATATACATAATTAACTTTAAGTCTTTTCAAAATCGATAAGTCCTTCTTTCTATTTCTTGGATATTTCTTAAAATCATTTTTATTATTAAATTGTTTTGGATTCACAAATATACTTACAATAGTTTTATTACATTTTTTTTTGGATTTTTTAATTAACGATATATGGCCTTTATGAAGACTTCCCATGGTAGGTACAAAACCTAGATTAGACACATTTTCTAATGCCTCATTTAAATCACTATTATTCAATAAAATTTTCATTTGTATAAAACTTTTTAATAAGTAAAACATTTGAATGATTAAACAAGCAATTATTCCTTTAGCTGGTTTGGGTACACGTTTACTTCCATTAACCAGTGTATTTCCAAAAGAACTTTTACCTATTAATGGTAAACCAGGAATTGAATACATTCTAGATGAATGCATTGATGCAGGTATTAAAGAGGTTATTTTTATAATTTCAAATAAGAAGAAAATGATAAAGACTTATTTTTATAATGATAATTTTTATAAAAAAATTATTAAAAAAAAGAAAGATAAAAGAATTAAGGAAGAATATAAAAAAATTTTAAAATATAAAAAAATGATAAAATTTGTTTATCAAAACAAACCACTTGGCACTGGAGATGCCGTTTTAAAAACAAAAAAATTTATAAAACATAATTTTTTTTTAATGTTGTTACCAGATGATCTTATTATTAAAAGAAATTGTTCTAAATCAATGATAAAGATTCATAAAAAATACAACGCGTCTGTTATGGCTAGTATGAATGTTAAAAAAAATAATGTTTCGAGATGGGGAATTTATAAGTTAAAAACTAAAATAAATAAGAATAATTATTTGATCTCAAATGTTATTGAAAAACCTTCTGTAAAAAAAGCACCATCTAATAAAGCAGTGATTGGAAGATATATTTTACCTAGAGAAATTTTTTCAAAATTACTTAAACAAAAACCAGGTAAAGGAGGAGAAATACATATTACAGATGCTATCCAAACATTAATTCAAAATGATAAAAAATTCATTGCTCATAATTTTTCTGGAAAATATCTTGATTGTGGAAGCATGAGTGGTTACATCAAATCAACTTTAGAGATAGCTAAATCATGAAATTGTGTATGATTGGTACTGGTTATGTAGGTTTAGTAAGCGGAGTATGTTTTGCTGATTTAGGAAATGATGTAATTTGTGTAGATAATAATGTTTACAAAATAAATTTACTAAAAAAAGGTAAGATTCCAATTTATGAACCTGGTTTATCAGAATTAGTAATAAAGAATTTTAAGAATAAAAAATTAAATTTTTCTACAGATTTAAAAAAATCAATTAAAGACTCAGACATAATTTTTATTTGTGTTGGTACACCAACAAAAAAAGGCGGCAGTTCAGCAGATTTAAGTCAAATTTACAAAGTTTCTAAAGAAATAAGTTCTTCAATTAATAAATTTAAAATTATCATAACAAAATCAACAGTTCCCGTGACGACAGGAGATGAAATTGAAAAAATATTATCTAAAAGAAATAGCAAAAAGAAATTTTCTGTTGTTTCAAATCCTGAATTCCTAAGAGAAGGAGAAGCAATAAGAGATTTTGTTTATCCTGATCGCGTCGTCATCGGAACTAATGATAAAAAAGCAGGTAGAATTTTAAAAAATCTTTATAGCCCACTTATTTCTAAGGGTGCTTCTTATTTACAAACTTCTAGAAGAGCCGCAGAATTGATTAAATATGCTTCTAATGCTTTTTTGGCAACAAAGATTACTTTTATTAATGAAATAGCTAATTTATGTGAAAAAACCAACATTAATGTTGAGGATATATCAATAGGTATGGGATTGGATAAAAGAATAGGCAGTCGATTTCTTAGAGCAGGACCTGCTTATGGTGGATCTTGTTTTCCTAAAGATACAAAAGCCATTATTACAACAGCAGATAAATTTAAAACAAATTTATCAGTAGTTAAATCAGTGATTAAATCAAATGAAAATAGATCTAAAATTTTACTAGATAGAATTAATAGAATCTTAAATAGGAAAATTAAAAATAAAATAATTACTTTTTTAGGTGTTACATTTAAAGCTAATACAGATGATATGAGAGATTCCTCAAGTTTAAAAATGATTCCATGGTTATCAAAAAAAGGAGCAACTATAAAATATTTTGATCCAACTGGTTATAAAACTGAATTTATGAAGTTTAAAAATGTAATTAATAAGACTTCAATAAAAGATGCTGTTCATGGGGCTGATCTTGTAATTATTCATACTGAATGGAATGATTTTAAATCAATTAATTTTAAAAGTTTAGTTAAAGGTAAGAAGTTCATGATTTTTGATATGAGAAATATATATTCTTCATCAAAGATTAAAGACCAAGGATTTAAATATTACAGCGTTGGAAAGTAATAATCTAATTTAACTCAAATATTGCATCTACTTCAACCGAAACACCTAATGGTAAACTATTTGTGCTTACAGCAGCTCTAGTATGCATACCTGCGTCTCCAAAAATTGAAGCTATCAAATCAGATGCGCCATTTATTACTTTAGGTTGATCAATAAAGTCATCTGTTGAATTTACAAATCCTGTTAATTTCACACATGATTTTATTTTTGATAAATCATTGTCGCAGGCTTTTTTAACTTGGGCAATAATACTTAAAGCGCATCTCTTAGCAGCATTGTAACCAGCCGTGACATCCATTTCTTTACCAACTTTTCCTTTAATTAATTCACCATTATCATCAATAGAAATTTGTCCTGATATGAATAACATTTTTCCTGTAATTTTTGTTGCAACATAATTACCAACTGGTGCTTTCGCTTCAGGAAGCTGTATATTAAGTTCTTTAATTTTATCTTCAAAGTTCATAATCAATTAATTTTTTTTGATTTTAGTTTTAACTTTATTAAATATTTTCTTTGTACCTTCTTTAATTTGATTTTTTTTTTTTATAGATCCTTCCTTAACTTGATTTTTCTTTTTGACAGCACCTTCTTTAATATTTTTGGCTGTACATGCTAAATACTCTTTCGAAAGTTTTTTCATCCCAGAACATTTATGTTCATCAGCAATTAGTATATTTGTGGAAAATAAATAAAATATTGAAATTATAAATATTTTTTTCATTTTTTTTTCTTACCTTTTGATTTTTTACTCTTATCGTATTCTTTTCTTTTCTCAATCAATATTAAAGCTTCTTCCATCGTTAATTCAGTGGGGTCTTTTTCCTCAGGAATAGTTGCATTGAGTGATTTATATTTTATATAAGGCCCATACTGACCCTTCATGACTCTAACAGGTTTTTTATCCTCAGGATGTTCTCCCAAATCTTTTATCATAGAAGAGGACATTCGACCAGGTTTAGCCTCAGCTATTAGTGTTATTGCTCTATTTAAACCTATGGAAAATATTTCCTCTACATTTTCTATTCTTGCTGATTTATTTTCACATTTTAAGTAAGGACCAAATCTTCCAACGTTTAAAGTAATGTCTTTTTGATTATCTGGATTTATTCCCAAAGATTTAGGTAGCGAACATAAAAATTGAGCTTTTTCCAAATTAATACTCTCTAATTCTAATCCTTTTGGTATTGAAATATTTTTTAAAAGTTCATTTACATCTGACTTTAATTTTTTAGTTTTTTTCTTTTTCTTACTATTTTTTTCAACTTCTATATCAGAGGGGATTTTCTCGTATTGAAGGTAGGGGCCGAATCTTCCATTTTTCAAATATATATCATTTCCATTTTCATGTTTTCCTATAAATTTTGGTTCAGCTAATTGTGCTTGAGCAGCAGCTTTTGCTTTAGATAAGGGTCTTGTAAATTTACATTCTGGATAATTTGAACACCCTATAAAAGCGCCACCTCTGAAACTATTCTTTAAACTAAGTGTTCCAGAACTACATAATTGACATTTTCTTACTATATTACCCTCATTATCCTTATCAAAAATTAATTCACCTAGACTATCATTGAGTAAATCCAACACCTCTCTAGTTCTTTTTTCTTTTACTTCCGAAACATTATTATTGAAGTCTTTCCAAAAAAGTTCCAAAACTTTAATCCAACTTTCTTTGCCAGTAGTGATCTCATCAAGTTGATCTTCTAATCCTGCTGTAAAATTGTAATCTACATATTTTGAGAATAATTTTTCTAAAAAGGCTGAAATTAATTTACCTCTATCTGTAGGAAAAAATCTTTTATTCAATATTTCTGCATAACCTCGATTAGCAATAGTAGAAATAATACTTGCATACGTAGAAGGCCTCCCGATACCAAGCTCTTCAAGCTTTTTAACTAAACTAGCTTCAGAATATCTTGGTGGTGGTTGTGTATAATGCTGTTCATCTATTAGCGCCTCAATATTAATAGGTCCTTTAGACACAGCAGGTAAAATATTTTCATCATCATCTTTGCTTTGATTATTATAAATCTTTAAGAAACCATCAAATTTTAAAACTGATCCACTGGCTTTACAAATTGTATCATTATTATCTGACGTTATTATGATAGTATTTCTATCAAATTTGGCTGACTCCATCTGAGAAGATAAAGCTCTACTCCAGATAAGATCATAAAGTTTATTTTGATCTGTACTTAGATATTTTTTAACACTTTCAGGAGTTCTTATAATATCAGTAGGTCTGATTGCTTCGTGAGCTTCTTGCGCATTTTTAGCTTTTTTGCCTGAATAATTCAAAACATCTTTGGGCAAGTATTCATTACCAATTTCTTTTTGGATATAATTTCTGAAACTTGTAACAGCATCTTTAGATAAATTAGTTCCATCAGTTCTCATATAAGTAATTAAGCCAATTGTTTCACCTTCCATTTCTATACCTTGATAAAGTTTTTGGGCAATTTGCATTGTTCTAGATGCACCAAAACCTAGTCGACTTGATGCGGTTTGTTGAAGAGTTGAAGTTGTAAATGGTCCAGAGGGATTACGATTTACTATTTTGCTAGAAATGTCAGTTATACTAAATTTTTTTTTATTAATACTTGATATGGCTTTATTTATCTCTTCTTTATTTCTAAATGAAAATTTTTCAATTTTATTGTTGTCAAGTTGACTAATACTAGCAGTGAAATTTTGATTTGCAGTATCAGCAAATTTAATACTTAAAGTCCAAAATTCCTCAGGTTTAAAAGACTCAATTGCATGTTCTCTCTCAGTAATTAATTTTAAAGCAACAGATTGAACTCTTCCTGCAGATTTTGAACCTGGGAGTTTCGTCCAGAGGATCGGAGATATATTGAAACCAACCAAGTAGTCCAAGGCTCTTCTAGCCATATACGCATCGACTAGTAATGGCTCAATTTGCCTAGGATTTTCAATTCCTTGAATAACAGCTTTTTTGGTTATTTCATTAAATACAACTCGTTCAATTTCTTTATCTTTTAAAAGTTTTTTTTCATTCAAATATTCTTTGACATGCCAAGCAATTGCCTCACCTTCACGATCAGGGTCAGTTGCTAATATAATTTTAGATGAGTCTTTAGCCGCATCAGTTATTTCTTTTAAATATTTTTTTGAAAAACTATCAACTTCCCATTCCATTTTAAAATCTTGATCTGGATTGACAGAACCATTTTTTGACGGCAAATCTCTTATATGACCATAACTTGCTAAAACTTTATAATTATCACCTAGGTATTTATTTATAGTTTTTGCTTTAGCAGGACTTTCTACAATGACCAAATTCATAAACTACAAACTACTCAAAAGCTTTAGATAGTCAATTTAATAAATTTTTGTCTTAGTTTCTTCTTTATTTATCAATCTTTTAATATTTTCTCTGTGAGTAAAAAAAATCAAGATAAACATGATCGTAAAAAAAATTGCCTGATTAAACTGAATAGAAATTAATAGATAGATTGGTATAGATATTGAAGCTACTAAAGATGATAGAGATGAAAATTTAGAAATAAAAAAAGTTACAAACCAACATATAGAAAATATAATTCCAAAATATAAATTTATAGCAAATAAAATACCGACATAGGTAGCAACGCCTTTGCCACCTTTAAACTTAAGCCAAATTGGAAATACATGACCTAAAAAGGCACATAAAGATGCAATATATAAAAAATCTTGGTAGAAAATTTTTACATAAATAACTGGAATAATTGCTTTTAAAATATCTAATGCTAATGTGAAATAACCAATACTTTTGTTACCAGTTCTTAAAGCATTAGTAGCTCCAATATTACCAGATCCGATTTCTCTTATATCTTTTTTTAAAAATATCTTTGTAAGTATATATCCAAAAGGTATCGAGCCCATGAGGTATGAAATGATACCTATCAAAAAAATATCCATACTAAAGCTTAAATAATTCTTTTCCTTTTACAAATGTATTCGTAACCTTACCTTGGAGTTTTTTGTCTTCAATTGAGGTATTTTTTGATTTTGAAACCAATTTTTCTTTTTTTACAATCCATGGTTTACTTATATCTACAACACAAAAATCTGCATCATTGCCAATGGAGAGGTTACCTTTATCTATTTTGAGAATTTTTGCAGGATTTGAAGTAAGCGCTTTAATTAATGTTTCTAATTTTAAAGATCCATTGTGATATAACTCTAAACTTAAAGATAATAGAGTTTCTATACCTGATGCGCCTGTTGCAGCTTGAGAAAATGTTAATCTCTTTGACTCTTCATCTTCAGGTTTGTGATCTGAAACAATCACATCTATTAATCCATCCTTTAATCCTTCCACTAGAGCAATTCTATCTTCCTCACGCCTCAAAGGTGGAGATAGTTTTAAAAAAGTTCTAAAATCACCAATATCATTTTCATTTAAAGAGAGATTATTTATCGAAACACCGGATGTGAATTTTACAATTTCTTTCCTATGTTTGATCACTTCAATAGATTTTTGCGATGATAATTGAGAAATATGATATCTGCATTTTACTTTTTCAAGTAAAGTAAGATCTCTTTCAATCAAAATTCTTTCTGCGATCTCAGGAATACCTGATAATCCTAATTTAGATGCGATAATGCCTGAATTTATCATCCCATTTTTTGCAAGTTCATAATCTTCTGCATGTTGCATTATTAAACAGCCAATATCTTTTGCAGAATTCATTATCCGAGACATTAATCTGGGATTTTGAATAGTTTTAATACCATCAGTAAATGCTATTATACCTTTACTTTGCAGAAGACCAAATTCTGTCATATTGCTTCCTTCAATATTTTTTGTAAGTGATGCACACGGAAAAATGTTTATTCGAGATTTATCTCTTCCTCTTCTTTTTAGAAAATCGACTATAGATACGTTGTCTATTATCGGATCAGTATTTGGCATTGTTACCACAGAAGTTACGCCACCAGCTAAAGCAGCATTACTTAAGGTTCTAAAATTTTCTTTATATTCATAGCCTGGTTCACCTACAAATACTCTCATGTCAACTAAACCTGGAAATATATATTTCCCCTTTAAGTCAATTGGTTTTTCTCTAGTAGGAAGATTATTTGTATTAACCTTTTTTCCTACCGCTTCTATTTTTCCTTCTTCAGAGATTATAAGTCCACCTGTCTCGTTAATTGAATTATGTGGGTCAATTATATTTGCGTTTATAAAATATTGTTTTTTCATTTAAGTACAAAAAATCTTTAAACAGGCCATTCTTACTGCAACTCCTAGTTCTACTTGTTCTTTAATTACGCTTTTATTGATATCATCAGCTAAATTAGTATCTATCTCAATACCTCTATTCATTGGACCTGGGTGCATGATTAATGCATCAGCTTTTGCATGTTCTAATTTATCTGGTGTAAGGCCATAATATTCATAATACTCTCTGTTAGATGAGAGATAAGAACTTGTCATTCTTTCATTTTGTAATCTTAACATCATTACAATATCACAATCTTTTAATCCTTTTTTCATATCGGTGAATGTATTGACACCAAATTTTTCTATTTCCTTCGGCATTAAATTTGTGGGAGCAATTATATTTACTTCTGCTCCTAACATATTCAGTAAATAAATATTAGATCGTGCAACTCTTGAATGTAGGATATCTCCACAGATGGCAATTCTTAAACCTTCAATTTTTTTTTTTCGATTTATAATTGTCAGAGCATCCAATAAAGCTTGAGTAGGGTGCTCTCTTCTTCCATCTCCAGCATTTAAAACTGCACAATTAACTTTTTGAGAAAGTAGATTACATGCGCCAGAGTCTTGGTGTCTTATTACAATAATGTCAGGATGCATAGCATTTAGTGTCATTGCTGTATCAATAAGAGTTTCACCTTTTTTAATTGCAGAATTACTTATATTCATTGACATCACATCAGCTCCAAGTCTTTTTCCTGCTAATTCAAATGAACTTTGCGTTCTTGTTGAGGGCTCAAAAAATAAATTGATCTGTGTTTTTCCTCTTAGTGCATCAATTTTTTTATTTTTGCTTTGGTTTACTTTTATAAAATCGTGAGCTTCATCAAGTATAAGATTAACATCATTAATAGATAAATCTTGGATACCTAACAGATGTTTTTGGGAAATTTTAATAGCTTTATTTGTTTTAATTGCCATTAAAACCAACTCTATAGCTATAAAGTTGTATAATAGCAAGTATTAATTGTTCAAAAAATCTATTGCTCCTTGCAATATAAAGGCAGCAGCATTTTCATCAATTTTTTTTTCTCTTTTACTCACATTAACATCTAATTGACTGGAAAGATTAAATGCACCAACAGTTGATAGTCTCTCATCCCATAAACAAATTGGAATATCAATGTTTTTTTCAATATACGTAGAAACATCTTTTACTGATTGAGAAGATTTGCCAGAAGAGCCATCCATATTTAAGGGGTTCCCTATTATGATTCCTTTTATGTTGTTTTCGATGATTATTGATTTAAGTTGATCTATGAGGTTTTGAGAGGATTTTTTTTCTATAGTTATAAATGGTGTGGCAATTAATTGTTTTTCGTCACAAATTGAAACTCCTATTCTTTTTGAACCAAGGTCTAAGCCTATCAATCTGCACTTATCTAAGTGATTTTTTTTAAATTCCTCTAACGTGATCATATTGTATATTTTTAACTTAAATGATAGTTTGCGTCATACCTAAATAGCATATGAGTATAGATCTTAAAACAATAAAACATATATCTAAATTATCAAGAATTTCTGTTGATGAAAAAAGGGCAGAAAAATTAGCTGATGATTTGAATTCAATTTTTGAATTTATTGAAAAGCTCAATGAATTAAAAACAGATGATGTAAAACCATTAACGTCAATAGCCGAAACAACTTTAAAATTCAGATCTGATGAGATCAAAAGTAAAAATATTAGAGAACAAATAATTAAAAACTCTCCTGAAGATAATGAGGATTATTTTGTTGTACCAAAGGTAATTGAATAATGTCAGACATTACAAAACAATCTTTAACAGAATTAGTAGAGAATATTAAAAATAAGAAACTTTCTTCAACAGATGTGACCAAAGCATTTATTCAAAGGTCTGAAAAGTCTAGTGAGTTAAATGCTTATATCACAGATGATTTTGCACCTGCTTTAGATAAAGCAAAAAAATTTGATCAGAACCCAAATTTAGATTTAAAATTACCTGGTATACCTATGGCAGTTAAGGATTTATTCTGTACAAAAAATGTTAAAACAACTGCTGGTAGTAAAATTTTAAATAATTTTGTACCAACTTATGAGTCTACAGTTACTGAAAATATTTGGAATGAAGGTGCAATACTTCTGGGTAAATTAAATTGTGATGAGTTTGCAATGGGTTCATCTAATGAGACAAGTCATTTTGGAAACGTACAAAATCCTATTGATAAGAATTTAGTCCCCGGTGGTTCATCGGGTGGTTCAGCATCAGCAGTTGCTGGACAATTAACTCCAATCACAATTGGTACTGATACTGGAGGATCAATTAGACAGCCAGCTTCATTTACTGGAATTGTAGGTTTAAAACCAACATATGGAAGTTGCTCACGATATGGGATAGTTGCTTTTGCTTCCTCATTAGATCAGGCAGGACCAATGGCCCAAAATGTAAAAGATTGTGCTTTATTGCAAGAAGTAATCAGTACATATGATTCAAAAGACTCTACTTCAATTAATTTTAAAAGAAATCATTATAGCAAGGAACTTACAAAAAATATAAAAGGAAAAAAAATTGGAATTCCAAAAGAATACAGAGTTGATGGTATGTCTAAAGAAATAGAGGACCTTTGGCAAAAAGGTATTCAGTACGTAAAAGATTGTGGTGCTGAAACAATCGACATATCACTTCCACATACAAGTTATGCTTTACCAACGTATTATATTGTTGCTCCAGCAGAGGCATCTTCTAATTTAGCAAGATATGATGGTGTAAAGTATGGATACAGAGCCAAAGGTGAAAATTTAATTGATATGTATGAAAAAACTAGATCTGAAGGCTTTGGTGCAGAAGTTCAAAGAAGAATTATGATTGGAACTTATGTATTATCATCTGGTTATTATGATGCATACTATCTTAAAGCTCAAAAAGTGAGAAAACTAATCAAAAATGATTTTGATGAAGCATATAAGAAAGTTGATGCAATTTTAACTCCATCAACACCTAGCTCAGCTTTTAAAATAGGTGAAAAAACAAATGATCCAGTTTCGATGTATTTAAATGATATATTTACAGTACCAGTTAATTTGGCAGGCCTGCCTGGTATATCAATTCCTGCAGGACACGATACTAAAGGTTATCCTCTGGGTTTACAAATAATCGGTAAAGCTTTTGATGAACAAAATATATTAAACATAGCTTTTGCTATGGAGGAGAAAATAAATTTTAAAAACAAAATCACTGATTGGTGGATTAAATGAATAAGAAAAACTCAGAATATTTGATTAATCGGAAAGATAATCAATATGAAGTTGTAATTGGATTAGAGGTACATGCTCAAGTATTATCTGAGTCAAAACTATTTTCTTCCTCATCAACTAAATTTGGTGCTGAACCAAATACACAAGTAAGTTTAGTTGACGCTGCGTTTCCAGGAATGCTACCTGTAATAAATGAATTTTGTATTAAACAAGCTATTAAAACTGGCATTGGTCTTAATGCAAAAATTAATAAACGCTCTGTATTTGATAGAAAAAATTATTTTTATGCTGATTTACCTCAGGGATATCAAATATCACAATTTAAAGATCCAATAGTAGGTGAGGGCAAAGTTATTTTGGATATGCCTAATGGTCAAAAAGAAGTAGGTATAGAAAGATTACATCTAGAACAAGATGCTGGAAAAAGTATTCATGATCTTGACCCACAAAATACTTTTGTAGATTTAAATAGATCAGGGGTAGCTTTAATGGAAATAGTGAGCAAGCCTGATTTAAGATCCCCAGATGAGGTTAATGCTTACATTAAAAAATTACGATCTATAATGAGGTACCTAGGAACTTGTGACGGAAATATGCAAGAAGGCTCTTTAAGAGCGGATGTGAATGTTTCTGTAAGACCTAAAGGGTCAAAAGAATTTGGCACTCGATGTGAAATTAAAAATGTTAATTCAATTAAGTTTATGCAAATGGCAATAGAATATGAGGCTAATCGGCAAGTTGATTTAATAGAAGAGGGCAAAACTATTGATCAAGAAACCAGACTTTTTGATACGAAGAAAAATGAGACAAGATCAATGAGATCAAAAGAAGATGCTCATGATTACAGATATTTTCCTGATCCTGATTTATTACCTTTAGAGGTATCGAAAAAATTTATTGAAGAACTTAAAAATGATATTCCAGAGCTTCCAGATGATAAAAAGAAAAGATTTATTGAAGAGTTTAAATTGTCTCCCTATGAAGCCAATATTTTAGTGTCTGATATTGATATTGCAAAATACTTTGAAGAAGTTGTAGCTAAAATGGGCAAGAACAAAGATATTAAGTTAGCAGTCAATTGGATTACAGGAGAACTATTTGCTATTTTAAATAGCAAAGGTTTAGAAATTTCTCAAAGTCCAGTGAGTGCCAAGAACCTCGCCATATTGATAAATCTAATTAAGAATGGAACTATTTCTGGAAAAATAGCAAAAACTGTTTTTGAATTAATGATTGATGGAGACAAAGATCCACAAAAAATTGTTGAGGAAAAAGGATTAAAGCAACAAAGTGATCCAAAAGCTTTAGAAGCTTTAATTGACAAAATAATTAATGAGAACAGAGAAAAAGCTATTGAATATAAACAAGGTAAAGAAAAATTATTTGGTTTTTTTGTTGGTCAGGCAATGAAAGCATCTGGTGGAAAAGCAAATCCTCAATTGATCAATGAGATCTTGAAGAAAAAATTATAAGGTTATGGGTTCAGACCTTAATATCACAAAACATTTGCAAGATTACATACTAAAGAATGGTTTGAAACTACATCCAATTCAAAAAGAAATAATAGACTATAATTTATCACTTGGTGATATTAAAAGAATGCAAATATCTATTTCCCAATGTCAATTTCTACATTTGATTATAAAGATCTCCAAAATTACAAAAGTATTAGAGATAGGAACTTTTACAGGTTTAAGCACGTTGTCTATGGCTTTAGCATTACCAGATGAGGGTAGTATAATTGCTTTAGATAAAAATGAGGAAACAAATAAAATTGCTCAAAATTTTTTTAAAAAAGCTAATCAAAATCACAAAATTAAAACAATAATTAAACCAGCTTTAGAAAGTTTGATGAGTATTAGAAATGAAAAATTTGATTTAGTTTTTATTGATGCTGATAAAATGAATTACCA
>CACHBQ010000006.1:0-54663 GCA_902578105.1 uncultured Pelagibacteraceae bacterium
TAATCTTTGCTAGGACACCAATCTCCTTGATGTATAATTTTATATTCTAAGTTCCTAGGCACAATGATTTTATATTTTAAATCCTTGACTTGAATCTTAGCTAATTGAAAAGCTAGTTTAACACGACTTTCATCAAATGGAAAAAAGCACAGAACTTCACCACAAGGTCCATCTAATGAATCTTTAATTATTTTTAATTTTTTTTTCTTAACTTTCTCCGCTTGAGCAAGAACAGTTGAGTTTAATCTCTCTATTTCCTCCTCCTCATTAACTTCTAAAATATCCATTATTTTTTCTAAATCTTTCAACTCTGATTTTGATAGCTTTTTTTTTATGGATAAATGATATGAATTAATATTTTTTATTATTTTACTTATTTCCCTTTTTTCTATTTGAGTGTCAAAGCTGTCAGGTGATATAAAATTGTTTTCTAATTCTGCATTCAAACTTGAAATTTTGAAATAAAGTTCTAAATAATTTTTTTTTTTGCTTGATTTTAATTTTTTTATTATATCTTCTAGTTCTTCACTAACCATAAATGTAACTTGCTGAACAGATTTAATTCTATTTTTTTCTGCGATTTCTCTATATTCTCTCTGTTTTCGTTCTAATCGTTCTTGTTTCATTAAGTTAGTTTGTTGAGCTATTCCTATTTGCAATGTTCTAAAACCTGATGCTGTTACTTGACTAAGCTTAGTCATTTCTTTATGAATTTTGTGGGATTTATATAAATTTCCAGCTAATAGAAGGTTTTGTAATCTCTGTTGTTGCTGAGATTTAGTTAAATTTGACATAAACAAATCTAACAAAAGAGTACGTTTTAGTCAAAAATATAAACTTGCATTAAACATTATATAGTAAAATAATTATCAGTTATTTTCTAATGTTAATTGAAAGCTAATTTGAGTTCGATAAATATAAAGACTTATATTTTCCAAACTAAAGTTTCTAAAAAAAAGTTATATCTAAATTTATCAAATATTTTGAGACACTAAAATTGAAAAATCCTTAGCACACAGATGACTCTCTGCGATAGGATTTTTATTATTTTCTAAACGTTTTGTGGTATAAAACCAGATAAATGTGAAGGTGCGGAACTCATAAGCCTGAGGTCAGTGGTTTGATCCCACTTTCGCAACCACAATTAGTAAATTGATATGAAAACTTTCGATTTAACCGTCATAATCACTTCATTTTATAGTAGGGATAAAATTTTCAGTTGTATAGAGTCAATTGAAAAAAGTATTAAAATCATTGTTATTGAAAATTCAAATGATGAAAAATTAAAGGAGGAAATTCACTCTAAATATCAAAATGTGGAATGTATTTTGTCAAAAGAAAATTTAGGGTATGGGGCAGGAAATAATCTAGGTCTATCAAGGGTTGAAACTAGTTATGCTTTAATAGTAAATCCTGATGTGACTTTAAATAATGATGCAGTGAATAAATTTTTTTTAAGCATCAATAATTTAGGGGATTTTGGGATTATTGCCCCTATTTCTCAAAATGAAAAATACAATAATTTTAATATTAATGAGGATAAAGAAATTAAAGAGGTAGATAATGTCAAAGGTTTTGCAATGTTTTTGAATATGAAAAATCTTAAGCAAATTAATTTTTTTGATGATAATTTTTTCCTTTATTTTGAAGAAATAGATTTGTGTAAAAGATTAAAAAAAAATAATTCAAAAATATTTATAGATCCTACAATCAAAGTTAGCCATTTAGGTGGCACATCACATAATTCAGAAATTGAGAAACCCATGGAGCTTTCTAGAAATTGGCACTGGATGTGGTCAACATTTTATTTTCACAAAAAACATTACGGATACCTAACTGCAATGATAAAAATTCTACCTAAATTATCTTCATCTTTGATAAAATTCATAATTTTTTTAATAACATTTCAAAAGTATAAAAGTGAAATTTATAAACACAGATTATCGGGTATTATTAATTCTGTTTTATTGAAAAAATCATGGTATAGACCTAAGCTTTAAATGAATAATAATTTTAATTTTTAATGACGACTAAATACAATATTCTAATCACTGGTGTAGCGGGTTTTTTAGGTTCACATTTGTCAAAAAAATTATTAGATCTTGGACATAAAGTTATTGGGATAGATAATATGATTGGTGGTTATGAAGATAATATTCCTCAAAATATAGATTTTCATAATTTAGATTGCAGCGACTTTTCGAAAGTAAAAAAAATAATGAAAAATATTGATGTTGTTTATCATTGTGCAGCAACAGCTCATGAGGGTTTGTCAGTATTTTCACCTTATGAGATCACAAAAAATAATTACCTTGCTTCAGTTTCAATTTTTTCTGCAGCAGTTAATGAAAAAGTAAAAAGAATAATTTTTTGTTCTTCCATGGCAAGATATGGAGAACAACAAACACCCTTTACAGAAGATATGATACCCAAACCAGTTGACCCCTATGGTATTTCTAAAGTTGCAGCAGAAGATGTATTAAAGAATCTTTGTGATTTAAACAATATAGAGTGGGTAATTGCTGTTCCCCATAATATTATAGGACCAGGACAAATTTACACTGATCCATATAGAAATGTAGTCTCTATATTTTTGAATAGAATGTTACAGGGAAAACCCCCAATAGTTTATGGTGATGGGGAGCAAAAACGATGCTTTTCATATATTGATGATTGTTTAAGTTGCTTAATTCCCATGTTAGATCAAAAAAATTTAAACAAACAAGTAATCAACATCGGACCCGATGAAGAATTTGTGACTGTTAATAAAGTAGTTGAAATTTGTTCTAACATAACTGGTTCAAACTTAGAGGCGGTTTATAAAGAGGACAGGCCAAGAGAGGTTAAGCATGCCACCTGTTCTGCAGATAAAGCAAGAAAATTATTAAATTATGAGACAAAAGTAAGTTTGAGTGATGGTGTTAAAAAAACTTACGATTATATAAAAAAAAGAGGACCCAAAGATTTCAATTATCGTTTAACTATTGAGATTGATAATAATTTAACTCCAGATACGTGGAAAAATAAAGAAATTTAATATTTCTCTTTGAATTCTTCTACACTTATTACTCTTAAAAACTTTTTGTAATTCGCATAGTAATCTTTAAATTTTAGATTTCTCGGTGGTTTTTTAATTTCTAAGATCGAGGTATTTTTCTTTTTTTTAATTATTCCTATACCTTGATCCATTTCACATGTAAAAATTTCTAAATCTTCTCTTTGTCTCAAGTCAACTATTGCTTTCCAAACATCACCATTCCATATCATTCTATATCTAGGAACAGCTTGTTTACTTAGACTATCGGGCATACAATCGTGAACCAAAACAATACCATTTTCTTTTAAACAATTTACTGAATTTAAAATATCTTTTTTTACTTGATCATAAGTATGAAGGCCATCAATGAAAACTATGTCAAATTTATTTTTATTTTCCTTAAAAAATTCATCACTTGTTTTTCTCACATTCCCACCACTACTTGGATCTACACCAACTTTATTTTGTATCTTAATTTTTGAAAACAACTGATCTTGATCACATCCTATTTCCAAGTAATCAGAATATCCATATTTATTAATCAAATATTCAATAAGATCCCAACGAAAATAATTTTGAGGAAAATTGTAATAGAGTTTACCTTTAAAATTTTCGACGAAAAGGTTGTAATAGATTTTGTTAAATATTTTAGAAATTTTATTTAATCTTTCCATTTTTAATGACCCGGAAAATCAATTAAGTTTTCAACTTTATAACCTTTTTTTAATAATTTGTCCGTACCATTGAGATCAAATAAATTTATAACAAAAATAAAAGCAGCAACTTTTCCTTTTGAAACTTCAACTAACTTAGCTGCTGCCTCAGCAGTACCACCAGTTGCAATTAAATCATCAATAATTAAAACCTCATCATTTTCATCAATAGAATCTTTGTGCACCTCTATTGTTGCAGTACCATATTCGAGTTCAAAATCTATTGAGTGAACGTCAGCTGGTAATTTATTTTTCTTTCTAAGCATCACAAATGGTTTTTTTAATATGTATGAAACAGCAGAAGCAAAGACAAAGCCTCTTGACTCAATAGCTGCAATTTTATCAAATTTTACTTTTTTACTCCTTTCAACTATCTGATTTATTGTTTCAGAAAATGCTTTTTCATTTTTAATTAATGTTGTTATATCTCGAAATAATATCCCCTTTTTTGGATAATCTGGAATAGATCTAATAAAATCTTTTAAATTCATAAGGTTAAATTATATATTAATAATTAATTAAAATATTTTAAGATGACAATAAATAAATTAGCAATCATTGGTGGAAGCGGTTTATATGATGTTGAGGAATTTGAAAATCGAGAGTTAGTTGATTTACAAACTCCCTGGGGAAAACCCTCAGATCAAATTTTAAAGACAAAATATAAAAATAAAGAGGTTTATTTTTTACCAAGACATGGAAGGGGGCATTTTATTTCCCCTTCAAAAATAAATTTTAGAGCTAATATTGATGCGTTAAAACAATTAGGTGTTTCTGACATTGTTTCTGTATCAGCTGTCGGATCTTTAAAAGAAGATTTACCGCCAGGTAAATTTGTAATTGTTGATCAATTTATAGATAGAACTTTCGCAAGAAATAAAACTTTTTTTGACGACGAAATCGTTGCACATGTTTCTATGGCTCATCCAACATCAAATGGTCTGATGAATGCGTGTGAAGAAGCTATTAAGAAAGAAAAAATAGAATATCAAAGAGGTGGAACTTATGTAGTAATGGAAGGGCCGCAATTTTCAACTTTAGCTGAATCAAATCTTTATAGATCATGGAAGGCTGATGTAATTGGTATGACTAATATGCCAGAAGCCAAATTAGCTAGAGAATCAGAAATTAGGTATGCATCGGTTTCAATGGTAACTGATTATGATTGTTGGCATCCAGATCATGAAAATGTAGATGTGCAACAAGTAATAAAAGTTCTTTTAGGAAATGCAGCTAAAGCAAAAAATATGATTAAAAATTTGATAGAAAATTTTGAAAATCATATTGATCCTAAAGATCCAACAAACAATTGCTTGGATGTTGCTATTATTACTGCACCAGAAAAAAGAACAAAAAAAACTATAGATAAACTTAAAACAGTTGCGGGTAGAGTTCTAAATAAATGAGAATAGAAGGAAAAGATTATCGTACTATTTGGTTTGAGGATAATGTTGTAAAAATTATTGATCAAACAAAACTACCACATCAATTTATCATAAAGGATCTAAAGACAGTTAAAGATGCAATTAATGCTATAAAAATAATGGAAGTAAGAGGGGCACCCTTGATAGGTGCTACAGCAGCTTATGGATTAGTTTTGGCAATTATTGAAAATAATGATCAGTCATTTTTGAAAAAATCTGCAGATGAATTAATAAGTTCAAGACCAACAGCAATAAATTTAAAATGGGCTGTTGATAAAATGATGAATAAATTATCGGGTTTAAATAGTGATAAAATTTTAGAAATAGCTCTTAATGAAGCAAAAGATATATGCGAAGAAGATATAAAATTTTGCGAAAATATAGGATTAAATGGTCTTAAAATAATAGAGGAAATATATAATAAAAAAAAAGATACAGTTAATATATTAACTCATTGTAATGCAGGTTGGCTTGCAACAATAAATTGGGGTACTGCAACATCTCCAATATATCATGCGCATAAAAAAGGTATCCCAATTCATGTGTGGGCAGATGAAACTAGACCAAGAAATCAAGGAGCAAATCTTACTTCTTATGAACTAAATGAAGAAGGAATTAAAAACACAATCATTGCAGATAACACAGGTGGAATTTTGATGCAGAGAGGAGAGGTTGATATGTGTATTGTTGGAACAGACAGAACTCTAGCCAATGGAGATGTTTGTAATAAAGTTGGAACTTATCTAAAAGCCCTAGCAGCTCATGATAATAAGATTCCTTTTTATGTTGCACTACCAAGTTCAACAATTGACTGGAATATAAAAGATCATAAAGATATTCCAATTGAGGAGAGAAATTCGGAGGAATTATCTCATGTGGAAGGTTTAGATGAAAAAGGAAATGTAAAGAAAATACAAATTTATCCAAAAAAAAGTAAAGCTATGAATTTGGCTTTTGATGTAACTCCAGCAAAATATGTTACAGGATTAATTACCGAAAAAGGCATATGTGAAGCATCAGAAAGAGGACTAAAAGAATTATTTAAATGAAGAATTTAGACCAAAGAAATCAAATTATTGAGCATTCTCTAAAATTGAACTCTACAAATCTTTCACCGCTACGATCAGGAAATATATCTTTGAGAGCAGAACAAGATAATATTCAAGGTTATTTAATTACTCCATCAGGAAAAAAATATGAAACATTAAAACCAGAAGATATTGTTTTTATGGGTTTAAATGAAGAAGCGGTAGATAAAGACTCAGTGAACAAACCATCCTCCGAATGGAGATTTCATAGAGATATTTATGTAAATAAAAAAGATGCCCAAGCAATTGTTCATGCACATTCTCCACACGCAACAGCTGTATCTTCACACGGAAAATCCATACCTCCGTTTCATTACATGATTGCTCTTGCGGGAGGAGAAGACATTAAATGTGCTGAATACGCTACTTTTGGGACAAAAGAACTTTCACAAAATGTAATTAAAGCTTTAGAAAACAGAAGTGCCTGTTTGATGTCTAATCACGGACAGGTTGCTTTTGGAAAAAATCTAGACCAAGCATTTGAACTAGCACAAGAGATAGAAAATATTTGTCATCAATACATTATTGCACTAAAGTTGGGAGAGCCAAAAATTCTTTCATTAGAAGAAATGAAAAAAGTTTTGGAAAAAGCTAGAAGTTATAAAAAAGGGTAATATGATAAAAGTAGGGGAGCACATTACTTTAGATGTAATTGGTACCGATAAAGAGTACGATCCATCGGTTTATGAAAGAGTTATCAAAGAGATTGCTAAAGTAGCTAAAGTTACAATCTTAAATATATCAAAATATAAGTTTGAACCACAGGGCTTTACAATTCTTGCATTATTAGCTGAAAGTCATATCAGTTTTCATACATTTCCTGAAAAAGGAATTATAAGTTTTGATTTCTTTACTTGTGGAAAAATCAGTCCCTCAGTAGCGATTGATATTGTTAAAAAAGAATTTAAGCACAAAAGAATTGTAAAAAAAGAATTTAACAGAGATACAAGATCTCTTTATCACGATATTTACAGCTCCCCAGGTTTACAAAAATCATATGTAGTAAATGAAGTTTTAGAAGATTTTAAATCAAAAGTGGGTCAACATATCGAGATTTTAGAGTTAGAGCAATTTGGTAAATCATTGTTTATTGATGGTGAAATTCAAGTAGCTGAGTCTGATGAGCATTTGTATAGCTCAACATTTGTGGGTACTGGGTTAAAATTAAATAAAAACAATGAAAGAGCTGCAATCATTGGTGGTGGTGATGGAGGAGTTGCTAGAGAATGCATATCTAAAAAATTTAATTTTATCGATTGGTATGAACTTGATCCTGAGGTAGTTGAAGTTTGTAATAAACATTTAGGGGACATTGGAAAAAAAGCTACAGAGAAAAATTCAGTTAAATGCGTTTGGGGAGATGCGTTTCATAGTATTAAATCAGTAAAAGACGATACATACGATCATATTTTTGTAGATTTAAATGATGATCAGTTTTGTATAGATTTGGCTGCAAAAAATATGGACTCTTTAGTAAGAATATTAAAACCAAAGGGTGTGATTACAGCACAAGTTGGCAGTCAAGATAAAAAACCTCTTCAAGTTGAAAATTGGATGAATGTTTTTCATCATCATTTTGGAAATACCAAATTATCTAGGGTTTATGTACCCAGTTTTGATTGCTCTTGGAATTTCTCGTCTTCAATAAATCATTAGTTTTTTCTTTTTAAAGTCTCTGATTTGTGAAATAATATTTTTTTATTAAAGGAGAGAATGATGATTATATTTAAAAAAACTATTTTTTCAGTTTTATTTTCATTGTTAATCATTGGAAACGTTAATGCTGATAAAATTAAAATTGGAACAGAAGGTGCCTATCCTCCATGGAATTCTAAAGATGCATCAGGTAAATTAATCGGATTTGAAGTCGAATTAGCTTACACACTTTGCAGATATATTGGACAACAATGTGAGATTGTTGAACAAGATTGGGATGGAATGATACCAGCTTTAATTATGAGAAAATTTGATGCAATTATGGCAGGTATGTCTATCACTGCTGAAAGACAAAAAGCTATTAGCTTTTCTCAAGGTTATGCAGATGAAGTTGCATCTTTAGCAGTTATGAAAGGTTCTGACCTTGAAGGTATGGATACTCCAGAGGGTATCAATCTTACTCTAGGTGGTTCAGGTGTTAAAAAAACTCTAAAAACTTTAACGGGTGCACTTGCTGGTAAAACTGTTTGCACACAAACAGCAACTATTCACCAAAACTTTTTAGAATCTGGTGATGTAGGAAAAATAAATCTAAGAACTTATAAAACTCAAGATGAAGTAAACTTAGACTTAGCATCAGGGAGATGCGATGTTGCATTAGCAGCTGCAGTTGCTTTTACAGATTATGCTGAAAAATCTGGTAAACCAGTAGTTCTTGTAGGTCCAACTTTTTCAGGTGGAGCATTTGGTAATGGTGTTGGAGTTGGAATTAGAAAAGACGACACTAAATTATTAAAAGCATTCAACAAAGCAATCGAGCAGGCTAGAAAAAACGGAGACATTAGTAGAATAGCTACAAAATGGTTCGGTTTTGATGCCTCTATGTAATTAATTTTAGATTTGGCGACTATAATGTATAGTCGCCAATCTATATGGAACTTCTAGCGTTTGGAGATACTGGATGGGGTGACGAGTTATTTCGCGCCACTCTAATGACTATAGCTGTTTCAATTACAGCAATGATTATAGGTTTTCTTTTTGCGTTAATCTTTACCCCATTAAAATTATCTAAAAATAAGTTTTTAAATTTCATAGCTAATTCTTACACAACTATAATAAGAGGTGTTCCAGAATTATTAGTAATTTATCTTTTCTTTTTTGGTGGAACTGGTGCAGTTATGTTTGTTGCATCAATATTTGGTTATAATGAGTATATTGAAATAAATGCATTTATCACAGGTGCATTTGCAATTGGAATAATTTCTGGTGCTTATTCAACTGAAGTTTTTAGGGGAGCAATTCAATCAATTGATAAAGGCCAGTTCGAAGCTGCCAATGTATTAGGTTTAAATAAATTTGGAAAATTTTTTAAAATTATTTTACCTCAAACATTAAGATTAGCTATTCCAAATCTAAGTAATGTTTGGCAGATAACTCTAAAAGACACTTCTCTAATTTCAGTTACAGGTTTAGTTGAAATCATGAGACAATCTTATATTGCTGCTGGATCAACGAGAGATCCATTATTCTTTTATTCATTTGCCGCAGTTTTGTATTTACTACTTACCTTTGTGAGTATGAAATTAATTAACAGATTAGAAGTTAAATATAGTAGGGGGTACTAATGGATCTTGAATTAATGATTAGTAGTCTCCCAAAGTTATTAAATGCTGCTGTAATAACTTTAAAACTTCTTTCATTTTCTTTAATAATTGGATTATTCATTGGCTTATTTTTTGCAATTCTAAGATTAAATAAAAATATATTTATCAATAGATTTGCTTATGGATATTCTTATGTTTTTAGAGGTACACCACTTTTAGTACAGATATTCATTATTTATTTTGGATTAGGTCAGATTGATTATTTAAGATCAACAATTTTATGGGTAATTTTAAAAGAACCATATTGGTGTGCAATAATTGCTTTTGCTCTAAACACGGGTGCTTACACTTCAGAGATATTGAGATCAGCATTTCAAACCATTAAACTTGGAATAATAGAGGCAGGTAAAAGTTTGGGTATCTCAAATAAAGTAATCTTTTATAAAATTCAAATTCCTATCGCCATAAGACAATCTTTACCAGCTTATGGAAATGAAATTATCCTAATGATGAAAGGAACTTCTTTAGCAAGTACTGTCACTATAATGGATCTTACAGGTGTTGCAAAATATATAATTTCAACAACTTTTAAACCAATTGAGGTATTTATTGTTGCTGGTGGTATTTATTTATTTATGACCTTTATAATTCATAATGTGATTAAGTTTTTAGAAAAGAAGTACAGCTTTAATTAAAGCACAACTAAATCAATTTTTTGTTTACCAAGTCTTTCGTTACCTTGCTCAGTGACTAAATAAGTTTCACCTAAGTTCATTGCTAATTGATTTTCTGAGTCCATTAATATCATATGCATAAAAAAAACATTTCCAGTCTCAATCACGTATGGATTCCCTGTGTACAACATTGGCCAATCCATCCAATTTGGAGCGAAAGTAGTACCTAAAGAATATCCACATGCATTCATTCTTGCTTTATTAAAACCAAGATCATCAAAAGTTTTTGCGTGAATATCAAAAACCTCTCCAATTTTATTTCCAGGTTTTAATTTATTTTCGCAATTCTTTAATGCTTCAACACACGCCTCATGCATTTTATGATGTTTAGGATCTGCTTTACCTATAGGAATTGTTCTAAACATTGCTGAATGGTAATGTCTATAAGTACCAGCCCATTCTATAGTTAATTGATCTTGATTATTTAAAGTTTGTTTTTCTGATTGATAACGGCAAAGAAGAGCATTTTTTCCTGAACCAATAATAAATTCATTTGCAGGATAATCTCCACCTCCTTCAAATATAACTTTATTCATTTCAGCTAAAATTTTAGACTCATTTACACCCGCTTTGGCATATTTCCAAATTTCATCCAAAGCTTGATCAGCTAGTTCTGCAGCTTTTTTTACATAAACAATTTCCTCTTTGGATTTAATTACTCTTAACTTTGTTATTAGGTCCGATTTATCTTCAACAGAACAATAATTTTCTAAAGACTTATTAAGCTTCAATGTATTTTTTCCAGTCAATCCATAAGCATCATATTCAACTCCTAATTTTTTTCCTTTGAGATTTAGCTCATCCAAAATAACTTTAAGATCATCGGTTGGGTTTGATCCATCTTTATCAACCCAAATTCTTATATCTTCAATATTGGATGTATTTTGTGCCTGTCTTAAATCTGGAGCTCTAGTCAGTAATATTGTGTTTCCTTTTTTATCTAAAATTAATGTTTGAAAGAAAACATATCCAAATGTGTCATAACCAGTTAACCAATACATAGATTCTTGTCTAAACATTAATAAGGCATCAATGTTTTGATCTTTCATGGAATCTAAAACTTTGGATTTTCTAACTTTAAATTCTTCTTTTGAGAAATGAAGTCCCATTAATGATTTAATAACTAGTGTACTCTTTTATTTCTTTAATAGTTGATCCAGTGTGATTGTTAATCTCTAATTTAATTTTTGCCCGATCATCATTTAGAAAATGAACATCTCTTGAAAGCTTAATAAATTTTTCTCCAAAATTCTTATCTTTCTCACATTGTCTTTTATCATCCTCGATAACCCAAAGTTTTGAGTTAATTACTTTAAGAGATTGGTAAAGGTTATTCAGCTTTTCATCAGATTTAATATTTTCATCTAACTGATTTTTAAGAATAGAGTGTTCGTTATTAATGAATTTTAATTTTTCAGCATCTTTTATCTTTTCTTTTTTAATCTCTAAAATTGAAATTTTATCTAAAAGTTCTCCAACTGAAACTTCTACTATAATTTTATTCATAAAATTTAATACTATGTTATCTTGTTATAAATATGTCTAATATACTAATTATCAAACACGGATCTTTAGGAGATATATCTCAAGCTAGTGGTGCTATTCAAGACATATTTGAAAATCATAAAAATGATCAAATTCATCTTCTTACTACAAAACCATTTATTGATTTATTCAAAAAAAATCCATTTATTCATAATGTTATTTTAGACAAAAGACTACCTAGGTTTAATTTAATATATTTATATTTTTTAATGCGTGAAATAAAAAAACATAACTTTTCTAAAGTTTTTGACTTGCAAAATTCATCTAGAACTAATTTTTATAAGAATATTCTTTTTCCAAAAGCAGGTAAGGAAATATGGTCGAGCTCAACAACGACTTTACCAGTAGGAAAAAATAAAAGTGAATTTGACAAAAATTCTGTTCTCGAAAGATTTGAATATCAATTGAAAGACTCAGGATTAAGTACATTGAATACACTAAGGCCAGATTTTAATTGGGCAGCTACAGACATAAGTGAAATTAAAAACTTTTATAAAATAACAAAATATATTTTATTATTTCCTTTCTGTTCACCTCATTTAACGATTAAAAAATGGCCTTATTACAACAAGCTTATTGATTTAATATCGAATAAGTATGGTGAAGAATATAAAGTTATTACAGCTCCTGGACCAACTGAAATCAGTGAAGCAAAAAATATTAATGCATTAGCTTTACTGGATAATGGAAGAGCGCTAGATATTTCTCAACTTACTGCCTTGATAAAAGATAGTTCATTTGTTGTTGCAAATGATACTGGTCCTGCTCACATAGCTGCTCATGTAGGAGCCAAAGGTCTTACATTATTTGGCAAACATACAACAGCGTACAAAGTAAGTATTGAAAGAGAAAATTTTAAACCAATTGAAGTTACAGATCTAAAAAACTTAAGTGCTGAAAGAGTTTTTGAAAGATTATCTAATTCTTTAACCTAGTTTTTTCAATTATTCTTAAAATCACTGGCACAACAAAGAGTATAAATAACAATCTTATAATATGATGAAAAGCAACAAAATCTGGCTCAAGGTCAAAAGCAATCGCTATTACTGCCACCTCATAAATACCTCCAGGGCAAAAGGATAGGATCAGTGATAAAATGTTGTTATCTACAAAAAATGTTGCAACGTATGCTGCAATCAGACCTAATAAAACTAAAAGTATGGTTGCAACTAATCCATGAAAAGAGTTATTTGCCACTTCTTTAAATGTTTTATTTGCAAACCTACATCCAACAGAAGCTCCCAAAATTAATAAACAAAAATTTATTGATGCATCAGGTAATTTGTATGACGCGATGTCAGATATTTGCAAAACTCCACTTGCAACCAGTGTTCCAGATAAGAGTGCAGCTGGAACTTTAAATTTATCAAAAAAAAATATGAACACTAACGAAACAATAATTAATATAATTAATTCCCAATGGTTTTGAGACATGTAATCAAATTTTTCTAATTCTAAAGCTTCAGCTGGGTAAAGACTAACTATTATAAAAGGGAATAAAGTTATTATAATTATTAATCGAATTAAATGAGCTGTAGCTACTTGAGATAAATCTGATTTTTCATACTCTGCTAAAATCATTAAAGGTCCTAATGCACCTGGAGCTGCAGAAAATATAGATGTTTTTTCTTTGTAATCAGAAAATTTTTGTAAATATTTAGAAACAATTAGAATACTAATTACAATATAAAAAAACATTATAATTGTGGTCCAAATCCAATTTACCATCTGATTAAGTAAATTTTGATCAATATAGTTTCCAATATGTAATCCTAAAATAATTAAGATTGAGCTTAGGGCCAATTTCGGCATTATTACTTGAAAGCCTTTTAAGGCAATCAAGGAGGTTGCTATCATCGGACCAATCATCCAGGCAAGTGGGACCTTTAAAAAGTCAGCGACAATTGCACTAGGAATAGAGATCACAATAACTAATAAAAATTTTTTTGATAATAATTGCCTAAAACTTTCTAGGTTAAAGGGAATCACGTTCTGCATGTACTCTATCTTTGGTTGTTGACTAGATTACTAAAAGTATGTTTAATCTATGTAATTAACTATAACAATGAGAGGAAATAATGAAACTAATTAAATCTTTTTTTTCAGTTTTATTCTCTGCCGCTCTTTTATTATCAACAACAACAGTCAACTCAATTGCAATTGAAAAGTTACACTTTGTAATTGGTGGTGGTGCTGGTGGTGGTTGGGATGGAACTGCTAGAGGTACTGGAGAAGCTTTGACAAAAGCTGGATTTTTAAAAAGCGCATCATTTGAAAATATGTCAGGTGGTGGTGGTGGAAAAGCTCTTGCTTACATGATTAATACTAAGCCAGAAAATACAATCTTAGTTCAATCAACACCACTAGTTTTGAGATCAATTACAAGACACAAAGGTTATGTCAGTGGAAGTGGAACTTTATCTTATAAAGATGTTGTGCCAATTGCTGGAGTAATTGGTGATTATGGTGCAATTGCAGTTGCAAAAGACTCACCTTTCAAAAACTTTAAAGATGTTGTTGATGCATATAAAGCAAACCCTAGTTCAATAAAAATGGCTGGTGGTTCTGTTAGAGGAAGTATGGACCATTTAATTGGTGCTTTAGCATTTCAAGCTGCTGGTGCAGATCCGAATGCTGTAGCTTATATTCCTTATGATGCAGGTGGAAAAGCATTAGCTGGACTTTTATCTGGAGAAACTCAAATTATATCTACAGGTTTAGGTGAATTAATGGGAGCAAGAGATCAAGTAAGAATCATTGGTATAACTGCGCCTGATAGAGTTGGTGATGCACCTGATGCACCTACACTTAAAGAGCAAGGATATGATGTGCAATTCGTAAATTGGAGAGGATTTTTTGGTCCTCCAGGCATGAGTAGCAAAGATAAAAAAGCTATTGCTAAAATGTTAGGCGATGTACAAAAAACTCCTGAATGGGAAGCAGTAAGAGCAAGAAATGCTTGGGTAAATATTTATAACCCAGACAAAAAGTTTGTTAAGTTTTTAAAAACTCAAACAAAAGAAATGACAGCTCTTATGAAGAAACTAGGAGTTATTTAATCCTCTGGATTAATTAATTTAAAGAGCAGTGAATATAAATACGACAAAAATTATATCACTGCTCTTTTTTATTTTCTCAGCATTCTATTTATATACAGCTTATCAAATACAAGTTTTTGCGTTCGATGAAAATGCACCATTTAATGCAAGAACTTTTCCAATTTATTTAGGATATGCCGGTTTATTTTTTTCTGGTTTAAAATTAATCTTACCAGATCCAGATACCATAAAAGTTGAACATAGAACATTAGAGTACAAAAAAACAGCATTACTAATTGTTATTGCAATTATCTATGGGGCAACTATTTTAAAGGTGGGTTACTTTTTAACTACATCTTTATTTTTATTTGCTTCTTATTACTTTTTAGGTGAGAGAAGATGGGTTTTAATGTTTTTACTTTCTTTTCCATTCGTTGCTGGATTTATGTATTTGCTTCACGGAGTTCTTGAAATTTATTTAAGGGATCCCTTTTTAAAATCTATTGGAGTGATGGGATGACAGAAGGAATATTAATTGGTTTAACTACAGCATTATCATTTCAAAACATTTTTATGGTGATGATTGGTTGTTTCTTTGGAACAATTATTGGAATGTTACCTGGTTTAGGTCCCATGACAGCGATTGCTTTAATGATACCAATTACTTATGGTTTTGATCCTGCAACGGGCCTGATTTTAATGGCTGGAGTTTATTATGGGGCGGTATTTGGTGGTTCTACTTCCTCCATTTTGTTAAATGCACCTGGAGTTCCAGGAACTGTCGCAACTTCTTTTGATGGATATCCAATGGCACAACAAGGAAAAGCCGGTAAAGCATTAGCTATAGCCGCCTGGAGTTCATTTGCAGGTGGAACACTATCGGCAATTTATTTATTGTTTATGGCTCCAAGTTTATCAAAAGTAAGTTTATCATTTAGATCGCCAGATTATTTCGCATTAATGATTTTAGGATTGACGGCAATAGCGGCTTTTTCATCTAAAGGACAATTCTTAAAAGCGATGATGATGGTTGTACTTGGTTTGATGCTAGCATCTGTTGGTCAAGACTCCTTGTCTGATATTACAAGATTTACTTTTGATAATATGAATTTAACAGATGGAATAAGCTTTGTTTTAGTAGTTATGTCAACTTTTGCTATGAGTGAAGCTCTAACAATTATATTAAAGCGAAATGATCCAACAGCAGCAGCAAAACAAGTTTCATTAACAGAACTTGGATCAATAAGAATTAATAAAGAAGAGCGAGGTAAAATGTATCGAACTATTCCAAGATCCTCAGTTATTGGTTTCTTGATTGGAGTATTACCTGGTGCGGGTGCCACTATTGCATCATTCTTAGCTTATGGAATGGAAAGAAATTTAGTAAAGGATGAAGAAAAAGAAAAATTTGGAAAAGGAAGTGTGAATGGATTATCTGCACCCGAAACAGCAAATAATGCAGCATGCTCTGGCTCTTTTGTACCAATGTTAACTTTAGGTATACCGGGTAGTGGAACTACAGCGGTCATGCTTGGTGCACTATTGGGCTTTGGTATACAACCAGGACCAAGACTTTATATGACTAATCCTGAAATTTTTTGGTCAGTGATAATGTCGATGTATATTGGAATGGTAATATTATTAATATTAAATTTACCATTAATTCCCTACATCGCTAGAATTCTTGCGGTACCAAAAAATTATTTAATTCCATTAATATTATTTTTTTCTATTACAGGAATTTATGTGATGTCATTTAATAATTTTGACATTTACTTGATGATTGGCATAGCAGTTGTTGCAACATTTTTACGACTTTATGATTTTCCCATGCCGCCATTGATACTAGCTTTTGTTCTTGGTGGATTGATGGAGGAGAATTTAAGAAGATCATTACTTTTAAGTAATGGATCATGGGAGTTTTTATGGGATAGAATTCTGACAGTTTGTATATTGGTTACAACAATTCTTATTGTTCTGTGGCATATCTATAAAACTTTTTCGAAAAAAAAATCTTAAACTAAAACTTTTTTATACTCATCAATAGTATTGGACCAATCGAATTTAGATGACAACTCTTTTGCATTTTTACCAAAATGTAAATATTTTTTATTTTCAATCATAGAATTTAATGATGAATAAATTTCATCTAGATTATTTCCATCACATATTAGTCCTGTTTTATCATGTTGAATTGCATCTGCTGCACCTCCATCAGTTCCACCTAAAGAGGGAACTCCATATTGTGCAGCCTCTATATAAGCTATACCAAAACCTTCAACTGAGCTTTTATATTTTACTGATGGCATCACAAATATATTTGATTTTGCCACCAAAGCATTTTTAAGGTCATCAGTTATCTCTTTAAAAAACATAACTTGCCCACTTAAATCTAGTTCATTTACCAAATCTTTTAAATTTTGTTCTTCTTCTCCATAGCCAATGCAAATGTAAACAATATTTGGATAAATTTGTTTTAAGTTTCTCAGAGCCATCAACACTTTTTCATGATTTTTTCTTTTATCAAATCTTGAAACTGTAATTAAACGTGGTGATTTTGTTTTAAGTAAGCTTTCAACTTTAGTTAATGATGTCTTATTTAGTTCTTGGGCAGGGCTTATTCCTGGGTTTATGACAACAACTTTTTCTTGTTCTACACCATTTTCAATGGCTAAATTTTTTGTATATTCAGAATTTGCTATTACTTTTTCAACGCTATTTAAAACTTTGTTTGCTCTTTTATTTAAAGAGCTTCCTTTAGTGTGATTGATTTCTTTTCCATGAATTAAACAATATTTTTTTTTATCAGTTACTATTAATTCTAAACTTTTCCAATGATCAGCTATAATACCTTGAACTTTACTTTCTTTTAAATATTCATTAATTAGCTGTGCTTTTCTTATTTTTCTTAGGAATTTAATACCACCAACTCTTTCAATTGAAAAATTTACTTTTTTATCAAATTCTTTATGATTTTCAAAGTGATCAGCAAAAACTTTGACCATAAAGTTTTTAGACATTTCTTTTGCCAAACCCCACATTAAACTTTGCATCCCACCCACCTCTGGGGGAAAAGATCTCGTAACGATTAAATACATTAACTATTTTTCCACTTAATACTACAGCCAGCACTTGGAGTTTGATTTTCAGGTCCTTTACCAGTTTCAGTAATTTGTTTCATTGCATTAAATAAATCACTATCACCATCCCTTACAGGAACTAAATTTTTTAATTCTCTTAATCTACCTCGATATTGAAGCTCTAAATTTTTGTTGTAACCAAAAAAATCTGGAGTACATACCGCATCATAAGTTCTTGCTATCTCTTGTGTTTCATCAACTAAATATGGAAAACTAAATTGATGTTTTTTTGCAAATTCAATCATATTTTCAAACGAGTCTTCTGGATAATTTTGAGCATCATTGGCACAGATTGCAACAGAGTTAATTCCTAAATCTTTCAATTTTTTAGTATCCTCGGCTATATCTTTTATAACTGCTTTAACATAGGGACAATGGTTGCAAATAAACATTATTAAGGTTCCATTTTCACCTTTAATATCTTCTAAAGATAAAATTTTATTATCAGTTGATTTAAGCTTAAAGTCGTGAGCCTTTTGACCGAAATCACATATTGGAGTTTGTATTGGCATAATGTAATAATATATAAATTATGTTTTACGATTTAAAAGATAAAAAACCAAAAAACTCTGGCGAAAATTGGGTAGCACCCAATGCAGTTGTGATTGGGGATGTTACTTTAGAAAAAAATACAAGTGTTTGGTTTAATGCAACTCTAAGAGGAGATATTGAAAATATTCATATAGGAGAGGGATCAAATGTTCAAGATGGATGTGTTTTGCATACCGATCCAGGATATCCCATTAAAGTTGGTAAAGACGTAACTGTAGGTCATATGGTTATGCTTCATGGATGTACAATAGGGGACAATAGTTTAATTGGAATTGGTGCAGTGATTCTTAATAATGCTAAGATTGGAAAAAATTGTATCATAGGTGCAAAAGCTTTAATTACTGAAAATAAAGAGATACCTGATAATTCTTTAGTAATAGGCTCACCCGGTAAGGTTGTAAGAGAAGTTACTGAAGAGGAGAAAAAAGCTGTATTTGAAAATACTAAACATTACCAAGATAACTGGAAAAAATATTCAAAATCTATATTTTAATTTTATGAAAAAAAATTGTTAAATTAAAAAGATATTATGCCAACATATACTGTAACAAATTCAAATTTTAATATTTCCTCTAAACAACAAAAAAAATTAGCTGAAGGAATTACAAAAGTTCATAATGTTGTAACTGGTGCAAATACATATTTTGCCCAAGTGATATTTAATAAAACGAAAAAAAATAATCATTTTATGGGTGGAAAAAAAGTAAAGGAGCCATCTTTATTTTTACTTGGACAAATAAGAGCAGGTCGATCAAAAGAGGTGAAAGATAAATTAATTTCAGATTTAAAACGTGTATTAGTAAAAAATTCAAAATTAGATGAAACCCAAGTATGGGTTTATATTAATGATCTTCCCCCATCTCAAATGATTGAGTATGGGGCTGTCCTACCAGAATCAGGCAAAGAGAAACAGTGGTTTGCAAATTTACCTATAAAATTAAAGAAAAAATTAGCGGCTATTGAAAAATAATTTAAGGAACTAACCAGCTTTCTTTTTTATTTTCCAAATCAAACTTTGCTCTTCGATGTCCTTTAGCAGCAAGATATAGCCATTCAACAGATTTAATATTACATTTAATAACAGTGAAGTTTTTATAACCTTCTTCACTTTGTTCCACTGTATAATCAAAATCCTCTAATTTGGATATCATTCCCGATGTTGGATTATTTGATTTAGTCCCTGGAGGACTATCAGTTAAATAGCAACGTCTACTTATATGTTGAGTTTTTTTCCATGATACTTCAGTTATAGAATTTTGATTATTAACCTCACACTCTACTCTAATTCTTAGTTGTATCTTTTCTTCTTTATCGTAAAAAACTAAAGAGGCATTTTTATTATTTTTCAGTATATCCACTTTTGGAGATCTTAAATCTGTGTGGAATTGTAACAGATTATTTTTTCTGTCTGATTTACGTAAGACAACTATTCTACCATCCACTTCATTTTGATGAGCACATATAAAGACAGGAATTCTAAATGGTGAACTTCTGTTTGTTACAGCATCATCCAACATAGACCAATATTTATTTTGAATTTCCTCTAAATCTTCATAGTACGCTGGCTGCATACTTTATTTTCTAAATCTTTTTATTAAGCTTGAAGTGTCCCAACGATTACCTCCTAATCCTTGTACTTCTCCATAAAACTTATCTACAAGTTCTGTTACAGGTAACAATGAACCATTATTTTTTGCCTCATCCATTGCAATCTTTAAATCTTTTCTCATCCAGTCAACCGCAAAACCAAAATCAAACTTATCATCAATCATTGTTTTGTATCTATTTTCCATTTGCCAAGACTGGGCTGCACCTTTTGAAATAACCTCGATTACATCCTCCATATTTAATCCAGCTTTCATCCCAAAGTTAATTCCCTCAGATAGTCCTTGAACAAGTCCCGCTATACAAATTTGGTTAACCATCTTAGCTAATTGTCCACAACCAGCTTTACCAAGCAATTTCATTTTTTTGCTGTAGCAATCAATTTTATCTTTTGCTTTATCAAAGTCAGCTTGATCGCCACCGATCATAACTGTGAGTGCACCATTCTCTGCTCCAGCTTGTCCACCAGATACAGGAGCATCTAATGCGCCAAATCCATTTTTCTTTGCATAATCATAAATCTCTCTAGCAATTGTTGCTGAGGCTGTAGTGTTATCAATATAGACTGCGCCCTTTTTAATTGTTTTGAAAGCTCCTTTGTCACCAAAAGTTACTTCTCTTAAATCATTATCATTACCAACACAGGTGAAAATATATTCAGCATCTTTAGCAGCATCCGCTGGAGTTTCAGCCATTTTACCTTTGTATTCTCCAATCCATTTTTCTGCTTTTGATTTTGTACGATTAAAAACAGTTACATTGTGACCACCTTTTGATATATATCCTGCCATTGGATAGCCCATTACACCAAGACCTATGAAAGCAACATTACAGCTCATAATTTTTTATGTTTAAAAGTTTAAGTTTAAAAGTAATTATATTTGGATTTATCTTTACATTTTTTTCTAGTTTTGGACAGAGTTTTTTTCTTGGTTTATTTAATTCAAGTATTAGAGAAACACTTTCAATAACTCATGGACAATTTGGCTCAATTTATGCTTCGGCAACATTATTAAGCAGCTTTATTTTAATTTGGGTTGGTAAAAAAATTGATGACATAAATATTTTTAGATTTGCATTATATGTAACCCTTTTGTTAGCTTTTTCTTGTTTTTTCTTTTCAAAAATTTCATCAATAGTTTTTTTATTTATTGCTGTTTTTTTAATGAGGTTTTCCGGTCAAGGATTAATGTCTCATACTGCAACTACAACGATTTCAAGATTTTTTACTAAATCTAGAGGCAAAGCTCTAAGTATTGGTTGGTTTGGATTATCAACTGCAGAATTTATTTTACCAGTTTTAATTGTCTATTTACTAACTTTAACTGCGTGGCAAAACATTTGGCTTTCTATTTCCGTATTAATTCTATTTTTTTTACCATTTATTGCTTTTGCGTTAATTAAAAACCTGAATTTTGATTCTAGAGAAGATGTAAATGATAATAATTTTGTTGAAAAAGAAATTAAAAATTGGACACGTGTTGAGGTTTTAAAAGATTATAGATTTTATATAGTTTGTTTGAATATGTTAGCAATGCCTTGGATTGCTACTGGTGTATTTGTTTATCAATCATATATAACAGAATCAAAAGAGTGGGGTGAATTTGTCATCGCACAATCATTTATGGCTTATTCTGTTTTATCAGTCATTACTTTATTAGGCTCTGGTTTTTTAATTGATAAATTTACCAGCAGAAAATTATTGATCTTTATGAATATACCTTTGTTAATTTCAATGTTGGTTTTGTTTTATTTAGATATTTCTATTTCTGCCTTTATATTCCTTGGCTTGATTGGAATTTCAAATGGGCTTGCCAATGTCTTGGGGTCTTCGACTTGGGCTGAGATTTATGGTGTAAAATACATTGGGTCAATTAAAGCATTAACAACAGCATTAATGGTATTTTCTACTGCTTTTGGCACAGCTTTATTTGGATTGTTAATTGATAAAGGCTTTACTATTGAGCAAATAGCAGTGATTTCATTTGTATATATTTTCTTATCTTTAATTGCTTTGTTCATGGTCAGAAATAGATTAAATCCCGAATATATTTAAATAATCCTTGCTTTTTTTAATCACAGCTTATAGATAACCGGCATGGCAAGAGTTACAGTAGAAGATTGTATTGATAAAGTAGATAGTCCATATGAATTAGTTTTAGTTGCAAAAGAAAGAGCAACTCAACTTAATACTGGGATAGAACCAACTTTAGATCGTGATAACGATAAAAATACAGTTATTGCATTAAGAGAAATAGCTGAAGAAAATATCAAAGTAGATGATTTAACTGAAAGCGCTGTGTATAAATTAAGAAAACATGTAGAACAAGTTGACGATGGTGCTGAAGCTGATGAGGATGTTGGAGATGATTTTGAAAGCTTATATAAAGGTGAGATCTCGAAAAGTGGAACACCTATTTTACCATCTAAAAGAGCACGAAAAGCTCCTGAAAAAATTCAGGTTTCTAAAGATGATTTAGCAGAATTGTCTGAAACTGCTAAGCCAGATGTGCCAGAAGTTCCCGTGTCCGATGATGCTGAAGCAGAACAAGGAGATGTTTCTTTAGATCAAGTATCTGAAAGTGAAGATCAAGCAGCAGAAGATACTGATAGTTCAAATTCCTAAGAAACTTTACACTTTAATTTAATGACAGAAATAGCGGAAATTGATGGCTTAAAATATCTAATTAAAAATAAAGATGACCTCATCCAAAAAAACTTGTTAAGTGGGTTACAATGGAATAATGATGTTATTTTGTTATTAGTCCGTATTAAGAAAAAATATAATCTTCAACATTGTCTAAATATTGGATGTCATATTGGTACACTAGCTTTACCATTATCAAAATCTTTTAAAAAAATAACTGCTGTTGAGGCTTATCCACCGACTTTTGAACATTTAAAAGAAAATATAAAATTAAATAATATAAAGAATATTGAAACATATAATTTTGCACTAGGAGATAAAAGTGAGGAGGTTTATTTTTTAGATAACACTAATGATAGAATAATAAATAATACTGGCGGAATGCACGTAATAACCGAAGATGATATAAAAAACAAAAGATTATCCTCCGAAATACATAGCAAAAAAATTATTAATCAAATGATAAGGTTAGATGATACAAATATTAATGGATTTGACATTCTAATTGCCGATGTTGAGGGTAAAGAATATGAGGTTTTATCAGGTGGAAAAGAAAAAATTCAAAAATTAAAGCCGATAATTTTAATAGAAATTTGGGGAAATAAAAAAAGACGTGTTGAAAATATGAATTCAAGCTCTGAAGATATTGTGAATTATATCATTAATTTAAATTATAAGATTGCTAGTAGGTTTGGAGATAACTACATTTTTGTACCAGATGACTTAAATGTAGATTAGTATGTAAACTCTTAATTATTAAATTCTTCTAAAATTTTTTTACGATGTTCATCTAGATCAGGTATGTCACCTCTCGTTTTTTCGTCTTTATAAGAGGACATTTTAATTGGGTTACCAGCCAGTTTAAAATCTCCAACAACTTTGTGAAATGCTTTGACAATCATGTTTCTAGACTCTATTTGCGGGTTTTCAACAGCTTCTTTAATATTGAAAATTGGTCCACATGGAATTTTATCTTTTTCCATTTCACTAACCCAATCAATTGTTTTTTTACTAAATAATTTTTCCTCTAAAATTTTTTTAAGCTCATCCATATTTTTTGCTCTAGATGAATTATCTGAAAATTTTGGATCTTTACTTACCTCTGGGATTTGAAGAAGATTACAAAGTTTTTCAAAAAGTTTATCATTTCCAGCTGCAATGATAATGTAACTATCTTTTGTCTTAAATGCTTCAAAGGGTGCAATTGAAGGGTGTCTTGATCCCATTGGTTTTGGAATTTCATTTTTAGATAGATAACGTGCTATAGCGTTTTCTAATATAGCTATTTGACAATCAAGCATCGAAACATCTATGAACATTCCTTTTCCAGTTTTTTGTCTATCATACAAAGCTGCATTAATACCTATCGCGGTAAAAAGCCCAGCAGTAATATCTCCAATTGATGTTCCAACTCTAGTAGGTTCAGAGTTTGGTTGACCAGTAACACTCATTAAACCGCCCATACCTTGAACTACCATGTCGTATGCAGGTAATTCTTTAAGTGGACCTGTTTGACCAAAGCCTGATGCAGAAGCATAAATTAGTTTTGGATATTTCTTATTAACATCTTTCCACCCAAACCCCCATTTTTCTAAAGTTCCAGGTTTAAAATTTTCAACTAAAATATCTGCTTTGGATAAAATTTTTTCAAAAATTTTTTTATCTTCATCATTCTTTAAATTAAGCGCAATACTTTCCTTTCCTCTATTAAGAGACATGAAATAAGCAGAATAATCATTTACAAATGGTCCAAATTTTCTTGAGTCATCTCCAATTTCAGGTGCTTCAACTTTAATTACTCTAGCCCCTAAATCAGATAATATCATAGTGCAGTACGGACCAACTAATACTCTTGTTAAATCAACTACCAGTAGGTTTTTTAAAGGTCCATCCATATTAATTCATTTTACATGAGTTTTTGTCGACTTGACTCTTATTAATAAGTTCACTTTAATTGAATTATTAAAAATAACAATAGAGGGAAAAAATAATGTTAAAAAGAATATCTTTATATTTAACTTCATTAGTTTTTGTTTTTACTACTGTTGGTTCTGCTTATGCAGTTACGCTAAAAGCAAGTCACCAATGGCCTGGTACCCCAAGAGCTGATGGATCTTATGATCCACGTCATGAAATGGTTCAAATCATTGCTGACGAGGTTAAAAAAGCAAATGTTGGAATAGATATCAGAATTTATCCAGCTAAATCATTATATAAACCAAAAGAACAGTGGAAGCCTATGACAACTGGTCAGTTAGATATTTCTGCTTTTCCTTTAGCATACGCATCTAAATTTCATCCAGAATTTGATGCAACGTTAATGCCAGGAACTGTAAAAAATCATGATCATGCATTAAGATTTAATAAAGGTCCAATGATGACTGAAATTAAAAAAATCATTAATGATGCTGGTGTTGTGGTTTTATCTGACGCTTGGTTAGGTGGTGGTTTTGCTTCAAAAACAAAATGTATTAAAAATCCTAGCGACGCAAAAGGACAAGTGATGAGAGCTGCTGGTAAAGCATTTAACCAAATGTTAGAAGCTGCAGGAGCAGGTATACAAAGTATGCCGTCATCTGAAATTTATACTGGTTTACAAACAGGTGTATTAACAGGTGCTAATACTAGTTCAGGAAGTTTTGTAAGTTACAAAATTTATGAACAAGTTTCATGCGCAACACCCCCAGGAAAATTTGGATTATGGTTTATGTATGAGCCAATTCTGATGTCTAAAAAGTCTTTTGATGCTTTAAATTCTAAGCAACAAAAAGCTTTGATGAAAGCAGGAAAAGTTGCTGAAAAATACATGACAGCTCAAGTTGAAAACTTAGATAAAAAGTTTGAAGAAGCTTATAAAGCTGCAGGTGTTAAATTAGTATACATGAACGAAAAAGATCATGCTGCGTGGGTAGAGATTGCAAAAAAATCATCTCACAAGGCATTCGCTGATAAAGTTCCAGGTGGCGATAAGCTGATGGAAATGGCTTTAGCAGTTAAATAAAATAATATATAAAGAACCCCTATTTATTCTAATTAAATAGGGGTTTTTTTATGAAAAAAAAATATCTTAAATTTTGTGATTTTATAGCAAAAGCTTGTGGTGCTTTTGCTGTATTGGCTTTGCTTTTATCAATTTTAGTTATTGTAGAGCTAGTTTTTGAGAGATATTTTTTTCAAAGAGCAATTACATGGCAAACAGAATTAGTTACCATGTTATTAGTTGCATCAACTTTCATAGGAAGTGTGTATGTGCTTAGTGAAAAAGCTCACGTTAGCATGGAATGGATTTATGATTTCCTATCCAAAAAAAATATCATTCGCTTAAAAATTTTTACTTCCTTATTAAGTTTATTATTTTTTCTAATTTTATTTTATTTTGGATTTTTAATGGTTGAAGAAGCGTTTACAAAAAATTATTCAACTGGGACTGTTTGGGATCCACCTTTATGGATACCATATTCCTCAATGGCTTTAGGTGCTATACTAATGATTCTTCAATATATAGCTGAAATTATCAAACTTACTGACGATAAGGATTACAATTAATGGACCCATTGATAATAGCTTTGATCGTAGCAGTTTTTACTTTGCTAGTACTTTTTTCTGGTATCCCAATTGCTTTTGGTTTGAGTTTTGTATCAATAGTTCTTTTAGTATCATTTGAGGGTTTTCAAATGCTCGATGTTTTTGCTGAAACATTCTTTGCTGGATTAAATTCATTTGTTTTACTTTCAATACCAATGTTTATTTTGATGGGAATGGCTGTTGCTAATTCTCCTGCGGGAAAAGATTTATATACAGGATTAGATAGGTGGCTTTGGAGAGTGCCGGGTGGATTGGTCATTTCTAATATTGGAGCATGTTCAATTTTTGCTGCATTAAGTGGATCAAGTCCTGCAACTTGTGCAGCTATTGGAACTATGGGAATACCAGAAATGAGGAAAAGGGGCTATTCAGATCAAATTGCTACTGGAACTATTGCAGCTGGTGGAACACTAGGTGTTTTAATTCCTCCAAGCATAGTTTTAATTGTTTATGGTATCGCAACTGGAACATCAATTGGAAGATTATTTTTATGTGGGTTGGTGCCAGGTTTCATGTTAGCAGGAATGTTTGCAATTTGGGCACTCATCCATAGTTATTTTATCGATAAAGATGCTGCAAAAGCTTTAAGAAACAGGGTAAAGCCAACATTAAAAGAAAAACTTGAGGTATTACCAAGAATTCTTCCTTTCCTCGCAATTATTGCTGGAGTTTTATATGTTTTGTATGGTGGGGTTGCAACTCCATCTGAAGCATCTGGAGTTGGCGCCTTCTTAGTTTTTGTCTTGATAGCTGTTGTCTACAAAATTTATCAGCCAAAAAAGATTTGGAACATTGTAAAAGTATCAATGAAAGAAAGTGTAATGATAATGTTTATTATCGCAGCTTCTTATCTTTTTGCATTCACTCTTTCACAACTTTACGTAACTCAATCATTAGCTCAAAGTATGGTTGAGTTAAGTTCAAATAAGTGGGTTGTATTTATTTTAATTAATATTTTTCTTTTAATTGCAGGGTTCTTTTTACCCCCGGTCGCTGTGATCGTTATGACATCTGCAATTTTGTTGCCAGTAATCACAACTTTAGGATTCGATCCTTATTGGTTTGCAATTGTATTTACTATAAATATGGAAATAGGATTGATAACTCCTCCTGTTGGATTAAATCTTTACATCATAAAGGGCATTACCCCAGATGTAAGTTTATCTGAAATTTTAAAAGGCTCTATTCCTTTTATGATAATTATGGCATTGGCTATTTTGATTCTATGTATTTTTCCTGAAATTGTTACATGGTTACCTGATAAAATTATGGGTAAAGCACTTGGATACTAAAAAAAAGATTAACAGAAAAGTTTCAGTTGCCCCAATGATGGATTGTACCGATAGGCACGATCGTTTTTTTCTAAGATTAATGAGCAAAAATGTAATGCTTTATACCGAGATGGTCGCCACAAAATCTGCAATTCATGGAGATAGAAATAAAATTTTATCATTTAGCCAGGAAGAAAAACCCTTGGCTTTACAGGTTGGTGGCTCTGATAAAGCTGAATTAGCAGAGGTTGCAAAAATTGCAGAGGACATGGGTTATGATGAAATAAATATTAATCTTGGATGTCCAAGTAAAAAGGTTCAAAAAAATAAGTTCGGTGCATGTCTAATGAAGGAACCAGACTTAGTAGCTGAATGTATTCATTCTATGACTAAGGCTTGTAAAATTCCAGTAACAGCTAAAACTCGTATAGGTTTTGATGATGTTGAAGATTTTGACTATCTTAATAATTTTATTCATAAATTAAGAGATGTAGGTACAAAAACATTCATTTTGCATGCAAGAAAAGCAATGCTTTCTGGATTATCACCAAAGCAGAATTTGAATATTCCAAAATTAAATTACAACATGGTTTATGAGATTAAAAAAGCAAATCCAGATTTAGAAATAATTATAAATGGTGGTATAACCAAAGTAAGCGAAATAAATAATCACATGAAATTTTGTGATGGAGTAATGATTGGTAGGTCGATCTACCAAAATCCATATTCACTGGTTGAAATTGAAAAAGAGATATTCAAAACAAATGACAATCCTTCAAGAGAAGAAGTGGTTAAAAAACTTTTAGAATATTTGGATGATGAAGTAAAGAAGGGAACTAAAGTAAATCATATAATGAGACACACAGTTGGTTTATACCATGGTCAGGTAGGTTCGAAAGAATGGAAAAGATATTTAAGTGATAATATGATGGCGAGAGACTCAGATTTTCAAAAGGCAAAACATATTATGACTATTGTTCAAAATAATGAAAAAGCCAATCAAGCAAGTTCCTAATGGAAACAATTGCCACTGCTGAATTAATTAACTTGTTATTTGTTTTAGCAGTTGCGGCTGCGGGTGCTGGTTTCATGGCTGGATTGTTGGGAGTAGGTGGTGGAATTGTTATGGTTCCAGCACTTTATTATGCTTTTACTGTTTTGGATTTCGATATCGTCACCAGAATGCATCTTTCGGTTGGAACATCACTTGCAATAATTATTCCCACTTCAATCATTTCAACAATGACTCATAAAGAGTATGATGCTGTTGATTTCAAAATGGTAAGATCGTTTGGTATTTTTATTTTAACAGGTGTAATTGGTGGAACTTTCTTAGCTGTAAATCTAAAAACTCCCACATTAGTTTTATTTTTTTCAATCTTCGCGCTCATGGTTGGATTGTTTTTTATTTTTTTAAGAGAAAAATTAGTAGATAACCCAAAACAAATTTCAGCTATTATAAAAAATATTTCCGGTGTAATTATTGGATTTATATCTGTGCCTTTAGGTATTGGGGGAGGATCTTTAATGGTTCCATTTATGAGGACTTTTGGATATGACATTAGAAAATCAATAGGTACAGCAGCAGCAGTTGGTTTTTTAATTGCTGTAACTGGAACTGTTACAATGATAACCGGTGGTAAAATAATTGATAATGTCAATACTCCCTATAGCGTTGGTTACATAAATTTACTAGGATTTGCAGTATTTGTTCCTGTTACGATGGTTATGGCTCGTATAGGAGCTAAAGTTGTTCATAAAATTGATAAAAAATTACTTAGTAAAATTTTTGGAATATTTTTAATTTTAGTATCAATACGATCTTTTATCGAGTATTTAAGTATAAATTAAAAATATAAAAATTGACCGACACCCTTACAAATCTAAATTACTTTTATTTGATTATTTTGATGGTCATTGCTGCTATACCAGTTGGTTTTTTTGCTGGGCTTTTTGGGATAGGGGGTGGCTTAATATCAGTTCCATTTCTTTTTTTCATATTTGACTTTTTAAATCTTACTGATGATTACACAATGCACTTAGCTGTTGGTACTGCATTTTTCATAACAATATTTACCTCTACAGCTTCAGTTCTTACACACAGAAAACATAATGCAGTTGATTTAAGTATTTTAAAAATTTTTGGATTTTTTGTTATTTTAGGAGTTTTTTTTGGATCTTTTTTAGCAGCTATTTTAAAAACAAAATATTTAGTTCTTTTTTTTTCAATTGTTGTTTTCATTTTTGGCGCTTACTTACTTTTACAACAAGAAAATTCCAATAAAATCAAACCTAGTTTTGGTTTTTTTTCCAAAGCTATTTTAGGATTTATATCTGGTTCAATTTCTGCACCAATGGGTATTACAGGTGCAATGATGAATGTTCCTATATTAAGATTTTTTGGATATCCAATTACAAAAGCTATTGGTAGTGCCGCTGCTATCGGTTGGATTATTTCTATTTCAGGAACGATAGGGTTCTTTTCAACTGGACTTTATTTAGATGTTAGACTGCCTTTAAGCATTGGTTTTGTAAATATACCAGCGTTTTTAATATTTGTTCCGATAACAACAATAATGGCAAGAATAGGTGTTAATACAGTTCATAAAATGAGTAAAATTAAAGCTCAAAGAATGTTTGGAGTTTTTCTCTATGTTATTGGGACAATTTTTATATTTAGATATTTTAGTTTATAACTAATCTAAAATTATGAGAGAAATTATTAAAGTTGTTAAAGAAAAACTTGTAGCTAAATATTTGAAAGATAGTTCTATTAAAAACTATTCAAAGAGAGCTAAAAAATTTAAGCCAAGAATAAAAGCAAGACTTAGAAAAAATAAACAAATTATTGGTAAAAATATTGGTAATTTTTTTGATTGGATTAAAGGTGCAGAGTTAGTTGAGCTGAAAGAATGTAATACTAAAGAAGATCCTGTGAGACCAGAACTTGATAATACTTTTAGAAGAAGTTATGGAAGAAAAATTTTTGGGGTTAAGTATAAAGGAGAAATCCATGCCGTCATGTGTTTTGCTTATACCAATGAAATACCAAAGTCTGTAGAGGATTTAGATATTATGAGTCAAGATGCTCATTTACAGAGCACCTTGAGAGGACAGAATGTAGGTAAAATTGCAATCGCCTATACTGTTTGGTCTAAAAAAAGGGGAGGTGGTAAATTAATTGTCAAAGAAGTATTTAACAAAATAAAAAAATCAAATCATCTCAACAGATTAGTTACTTTATCTCCTTTAACAGACATGGCCTATAAATTTCATATTAAAAATGGTGCTAAACTAATTAGTGTAAATGAAACAACTCAAAATTTTGAATATAAAGTTATTAAGAACAAGAAGTACTAAAAAAAAAGGGTGGCTTCAGTCTCCCTCTACCACCCATGTCTTAAAAATATTCGATTCTCCTTGCGAATCAAAATATTTTTTTTAAAAAAAATTATCTTATTGTGCACGTAAAAATTGAAATAATCAAAAAACCTCAATTTAAACACATGGTTTATATTTAAAATAATTTAAATAGTGTTAACTTTTAATATGGCTCAAAAAAAAAGGGATAACAACAAATCTGATAGTCGAGGTAGTAAAAAGGGTAAATTTGATATGAACCCATTTAATTTCATTGAACAAGGTAAAAATAAATTAGATAATTTCTATAAAAAGTTACAAAAAGACAGAGCAATAAGCAAAAAAAGGTCTGAAAAGCAAAGAATTATAAATGAAAAAAGAGAATTAGAATTACAAAAAAAACAAGCTCAAAGAGAAAAGGAAGAAAGAATAAAAGAAGAAAAAAAACAAATTCTTGAACAAAGAAGACTGATTATTGAAAATGAAAAGCAAATTAAAAAAAATGAGGAAAAAAGAAAAAAAATTGAAGCTAAAAGAATATTAATTGAACAACAAAAAATTAAAGACGAGGAAGCTAGAAAAATTAGAGAGGATGCCAGAAAGATTAAAGAGGAAGAACTTAGATTAAGAATGTTAGAGAGACAAAGGGAGAGGGAAGAAAAAATAAAAGCAAAAGAACAAGCTTTAAAAGAAAAAGAAATCAGGGCGCAACAATTAAGAGAGGAAAAAGAGAGAGAAAGACAAGAGCAAATTAGACTTGATGAGATAGAAAGACAAAAAAGATTAGACGAGGAACAAAGAACGCGAGAAGCAGCTAAAAGATTAAAATATGAGGAGGAAAAACTTAAGGAGTCAGAAATTAGACTAAAAGAGATCGAAAATGAGAGACAGAAAGAGATAGAGAGACAAATTTTAAAGGAGCAAGCAGAACAAAGAGTTAAAGAAGAAGAATTAAGACTTAAAGAGGAGAAAATTAAAGCTGAAGAAGAAGAAAGGTTTTTACGTCAAAAAGAAGAACATGAAAGAGCAGAGGAGTTAAGAAAAGAATCAGAAGAACAAAAAAGAATTGAAGAGGAAAAAGAAAGAGAAATAAAACAGAAATTAGAGGAAGAACAAAGAATTCAAGAGGAAGAGAGAAGATTAAAAGAGTGGGAGGAAAAATTTGATTTAGAGCAAAAAAAGAAGGAAGAAGAATTAATTAAAAAATTTTACAGTGACAATTCATCAAATAAAAAAGAGCCTGAAGAAAAGAATGATTAACTAAATTTTTTGGTCGTATTCTCCAATTTTGCCCGTTTTTTGAAGTAAAGAGTCTATAAATCTAAATATTTTTAATTTTCTTTCATCTGATGATGGACTTTCTGTTACAATTACTAACGAAGGTTTATTAGAGGATGCTCTTATCAAACCCCATGAGCCATCTTTAAACGAAAATCTAACTCCGTTTACTGTCAAGATTTCTTCAATTTCCTGGTCATCTATTTTAACTTTTTCATTTTTCAGTGTTTCAATATCTTTAACAATTTTATCTACCAAAGCATATTTATCCTCATCCTTACAATAAGGAGCCATAGTAGGTGTTTGAAATGTTTTTGGAATTTCTTTAATGATTTCACTCATTTTTTTGTTCTGATTATCTAACAAATGACAAACTTGGATCGCTGAATTGATACCATCGTCATACCCATAACCCAAAGGTTGATTAAAAAAAAAGTGTCCACTTTTTTCAAATCCAGCTAAAGCGTTTTCATTGTTTACTTTTCTTTTGATATGTGAATGGCCAGTTTTCCAATAAATTGTTTTACAATTATTAGAATTTAATAATTTATCATTCGCATATAATCCTGTTGACTTTACATCCACTACAAAAACTGAATTTTTATATTTATTTGATAAACTTCTTGCAATTAATAATCCTATTTTATCTGAAAATATTTCATTTCCTTCATTATCAATTACTCCTACTCTGTCACCATCACCATCGAATCCAAACCCAATATCAGCATTATTTTTTTTTACAGCATCTGAAATCGCATGTAGCATCTTTAAGTCCTCTGGATTAGGATTATATTTAGGGAAGTTCCAGTCTAAATTACAATCAAGTTCTATTACGTCACAACCAATTCCACGTAAAATATCAGGAGCAAAAATTCCTGCAGTTCCATTGCCACATGCTACCACTGCTTTTATTTTTTTTTTGATTTTATTGTTATCAATCAAGCTTTGTTTATATATGTCTTGAAAATTTTCTATTTTTTTTTCCCGACCTTGTCCGTTTACAAAGTTTTCACTTAATGTTATTTCTTTTAATTCTCTCATTTCCTCAGGTGCATGTGTTAATCCTTTCCTAATACCCATTTTTACACCTGTCCAACCATTGTCGTTATGACTTGCAGTTACCATTGCAACAGCATCAGAATTAAAATGGAATTGTGCAAAATAAACCATCGGAGACAAAGACAAACCTACATCTTCAACATAACAACCTGTTGAAACTAAACCTTTTTTAAGCGCTGCTTTTATATCTTCGCTATATGATCGATAATCATGACCAACAATTACTTTTGGATTAGTTTTATTTGTTTGTTTTGTAATTTGTGTACCTAGTCCTTTACCAAGATTCGTTATACCTGGGAGATTTATGTCTTTTTCATACAACCATCGAGCGTCATACTCTCTAAAACCATAAGGGTCGATTTTTAAATTTACTGACATTGTTGTTAATTACTTACATTTTTTTTAATTTTTTTATTGATTTTTTTTCCCTATGTTCTATAAATGTTCTATTGATTTGTTGTTTATATAGTGTATTAACGCTAAACGCACACAACATATAGTTGTTTTCGTACTAATAACAAAATATAATACAAAAATATGAATAAAATTCTATCCCAGGCCCTAAAGAAAGCTGTCTCTGAATATAGCCCACAAGTTAATGAAGTAGAAAAAAATAATAGACCAGACCTTTTTTCACTTAACAATGAAACTGAACTTTTTCAGAATGATAAAGGTATCATAATCAAAATAGATCGTTCTCGAGATGCAAACTTAACTGATTTTGGTAAGGCAACTTTGAAAGATAGATATCTTGGTCACAATGAGTCTTATCAAGACTTGTTTGCAAGAGTAGCAAGCACATATGCTGATGATAATTTACATGCTCAAAGAATTTACAATTACATTAGTAACCTTTGGTTCATGCCAGCAACCCCAGTTTTGTCGAATGGTGGAACCAAAAGAGGATTACCCATTTCTTGTTTTTTAAACGAAGCTTCAGATAGTCTAGGTGGTATTTTAGATCTTTGGAGTGAAAATGTTTGGCTAGCTGCGAAGGGTGGAGGTATAGGAAGTTATTGGGGCAATCTAAGATCAATTGGAGAAAAGATTGGTAAAGTTGGAAAAACTTCTGGGATAATTCCATTTATTAAAGTTATGGATTCTTTAACAATGGCAATCAGTCAAGGATCTTTAAGAAGAGGTTCAGCTGCTTGTTATCTTCCTATTGATCATCCTGAAATAGAAGAGTTTATCGAAATGCGAAGACCAACTGGTGGTGATCCAAACAGAAAAGCTTTAAATTTACATCACGGAGTTTTAGTTTCAGATGCATTTATGCGTGCTGTTGAAACTGATGATCAGTGGGCACTTAAAAGTCCAGCTGATGGATCTATTCAACAAACTATATCTGCAAGAAATTTATGGATTAGATTGTTAACAGCTAGAATTGAAACCGGTGAGCCATACATTATTTATATTGATACAGTTAATAGACAAATTCCACAACACCATAAACTTGCAAACCTAACTGTTAAAACTTCAAATCTGTGTAGTGAAATAACTCTCCCTACAGGCATTGACAAAGATGGAAGAGACAGAACTGCTGTTTGTTGTTTATCGTCTTTAAATCTAGAAAAATATGATGAATGGAAAGACGATCCAAACATGATTGGTGATGTAATGAGATTTTTAGATAATGTCTTGTCAGACTTTATTAATAAGGCTCCAGATCAATTCAAAGATGCAAAATATTCTGCTGAGAGAGAAAGAAGTGTTGGTCTTGGAGTAATGGGTTTTCATTCCTTTTTACAAAAACATAGAATTCCACTTGAGTCTGTAATGGCTAAATCTTGGAATAAAAAAATATTCAAACAAATTGATGAGCAAGTTAATAAAGCATCAAAAGAATTAGCTGAAGAGCGAGGTGCGTGTCCTGATGCAGTTGAATATGGATTTAATGAGAGATTTTCTAACAAGACAGCAATAGCGCCAACAGCTTCTATTTCCATTATTTGTGGAGGAGCCTCACCTGGTGTTGAACCAATTGCAGCAAATAGTTATACACATAAAACCCTATCGGGATCTTTTAACGTTAGAAATAGATATTTAGAGGAAATTTTAGAGAGCCATGGTAAAAACGATGACGAAACTTGGTCAACAATAACAACAAATCAAGGATCAGTATCTCATTTAGATTTTTTAACTGATTTAGAAAAAGATGTTTTTAAAACTGCTTTTGAGTTAAACCAAAAATGGATTGTTGAACTGAGCGGAGATAGAACTCAATATATCTCTCAAGCGCAATCAGTAAATTTATTTTTACCGGCTGATGTACATAAAAAAGAATTACATAGAATTCATTTTGATGCATGGAAAAAAGGTCTTAAAAGCCTTTACTATTGTAGATCAAAATCAATTCAAAGAGCTGAAAATATCAACAACGCAAAATCGACTGATGTTACAGCCAATGTATATAAATCAAAAAACCAACAAACTAACGATCAACCAGAATATGAGGAGTGTTTATCATGTCAGTAGCAGATAAAATTAAGACAGAAAATAAAGAAATAATTCAACCAAAAAAGATGGGTCTATTAGTTGAGAACCCTGTATATAAACCATTTAGATATCCTTGGTGTTATGATGCTTGGTTAACCCAACAAAGAATACATTGGTTACCAGAAGAAGTTCCACTTGGAGATGATGTAAGAGATTGGCAAAAAAACTTGTCTCAACCAGAAAAAAATCTCTTAACTCAAATTTTTAGATTTTTTACTCAAGCGGATGTTGAAGTAAATAATTGTTACTTAAGACATTACACAACAGTGTTTAAGCCAACAGAGGTTCTAATGATGATGACTGCTTTTGCGTCTATGGAAACAGTTCACGTAGCAGCTTATTCTCATTTACTTGATACAATTGGAATGCCTGAGTCGGAATATTCAGCTTTCATGAAATATAAAGAGATGAAAGATAAATATGACTACATGCAAGGATTTAATGTAAATTCAAAAGAAGATATTGCTAAAACCGTTGCTGTATTTAGTGCTTTCACTGAGGGACTTCAGTTATTTGCAAGTTTTGCAATTCTGTTAAATTTTCCAAGACACAATAAAATGAAAGGTATGGGTCAGATAGTAACTTGGTCGGTTAGAGACGAAACTCTTCATTGTAATTCTATGATAAGAATTTTTAAAGAGTTTATAAAAGAAAATCCTGAAATTTGGACACCAAAACTAAAGAAAGAACTTTATGAAGCATGTAGAACAATAGTTGAGCATGAGGATTCTTTCATTGATTTAGCTTTTGAGATGGGTCCGATGGAAGGCTTAACTGCACAAGAGGTTAAAGATTACATCAGATTTATTGGTAATAGAAGATTAGTTCAATTAGGTCTTGAACCAATTTATGATGTAGAAAAGAATCCTCTAGGATGGCTTGATACTATGTTAAATGCTGTTGAGCATATGAACTTTTTTGAAGGCCGTGCAACAGAATATTCTAAAGCATCAACTCAAGGGACTTGGGTAGAAGCATTTAGTTAATATCAAGTGCAAGACTTTGGTCTAGTAGTTATTGGAGCACATTCAGGACTTTATTTAAAAGATTTAGTAAGTAAATATCAGGACAGAAACGTGCTTTTAGTTGAGCCTGTTCCTTATAATTATGAAATACTAAATTCTGAATACAAAGATAATCCAAAAATTACAATTTGTAAAAATGCGATAATAGATAAATCTAAAAAAGATTTTTTTTATTATGTGAAAAAAGAGTCGATATCAAAACTTGGAAAGCATTGGGCGAGTCAAATAGGATCTTTTGATAAAAATCATATTCTAAATCATAAAAATAAAAGATTTGATATAAAAGAAGATGATATAGAAACTATTCAGATTGAATTTATTACTTTTGATGATTTGATTAAAAGATATTCAATTAAATCGATTGATAAACTTCAAATAGATGTAGAAGGTGCAGAGTACAAAATTATGAATTCAATTAATTTTCAGAAAATAGAGATAAATAAAATACTTTTTGAGTCAAAACATTTTGATGGTACTTTTATTGAGGGAAAAAAATTACAAGAGATAGAAGAAAAACTTAAGTCAAACGGCTACAAACTTCAGCAAATAGATAAAGAGAATATCTTGGCAAGCAAATAAGTACTTATCTCTGATTTAATTGTAGTACTTTTCTGTGTTTTTTACCTTTATAGCTCGCTAGGGGTCTAATAAGTTTATTTGCAGCGTGTTGCTCCATTATGTGTGCTGACCAACCTGTGATTCTTGAAATTACAAATATTGGTGTAAAAAAATCAGTATCAAAACCCATCAAATGGTAAGTGGGACCAGTTGGATAATCGACATTTGGATGAATATTTTTTCTATCTATCATTACTTTTTCAACAATATCGTAAATTTTTTCAAATTTTTTATCTTTTTTTATTTTTGCAACTTTAGCAAAATATTTTCTCATGGTTGGAACCCTTGAGTCTCCTGATTTATAAACTCTATGCCCGAAACCCATCACTACTTCTTTTTTATCTAATGCATTATTTATCCATTTGAGAGCATTATCTGGAGATTTAATTTTATTCATCATGTGCATTACTTCTTCATTTGCACCACCATGAAGAGGACCTTTTAAACTAGCTATTGCTCCAGTTATTGCTCCATGAATGTCTGACAAACTACTTGTGATCGTTCTTGCTGTAAATGTTGAAACATTGAAGCTATGCTCAGCATATAAAATTAAAGATACATCAAATGCTTTTACAATTTCTTTTTGAGGTACTTTTCCAAAGCACATATAGAAAAAATTCTCTGCTATATTAAGATTTTTCTTAGGTTTAATAATATTTTTCCCTTTTCTTATTCTGTAAAAAGCAGCTAATGCAGTTGGGGTTTTTGCCAAAATTCTTATAGCTTTTCTCATATTTGCTTCCTCTGAGGAGTCAGTAGTTTCTTTGTCCTCAAGCCCCATTATGCTTACTGCCGTTCTGGCAACATCCATTGGATGAGATTTTTTTGGCATTTTTTTTATTATTGAATAAAGATCTTTGGACAAGTCTCTATTATTTTTTTCCTCTTTTTCAAATTTTCTCAGCTGTATTGTATTTGGTAAATCTTTATTTAAAATTAAATAAGCCACTTCCTCAAATCTACAATATTCACATAAATCTTGAGCCGCATAACCCCTATATGTTAGAGAGTTGATTTCAGGCATAACTTTAGAAACTTCAGTTTCATCAACAACTATTCCTAATAAACCTTTTTTAATATCATCACTCATTATTCATGTCCCTTGGTACTAAAATTATAAATTTTTTCGTCCAAACTATTGTACTTTTCATAATCAACAAGCTCATAGAGTCTTTTTCTAGTTTGCATTTTATCTATGATATTATTTTGATGTCCATTTGCATAAATGTCTCGTAATCCATCTTCAACATTTTTCATAGCTAGTCTTTGAGTGGTTACTGGATAAATTACAATATTGTATCCAAATTTTTCTAATTCTTTATAATTAAATAATTTTGATTTACCAAATTCAGTCATATTAGCTAGCAGGTAACAAGAAAGTTCTTTTCTTACTTTCTCAAAATCTTTTTCATCATGTAAAGCTTCTGGGAAAATTATTTCTGCTCCAGCATCCACATAAGCTTTACATCTATCTATCATCTTATCTATTCCCTCAACACTTTTAGCATCAGATCTCGCTATAATTTTAAAATTTTCATCTTTTTTTGCTGATACACATTCTTTAATTTTTTTAACCATAGCATCTGTTGATATCAATTCTTTATTGTCTAGGTGTCCACATCTTTTTCTCTCAATTTGATCCTCTAAATGAACAGCTGTAATTCCGAATTCTTCAAAAGTTTCAATTGTTTCTTTACAAGATTTAAATCCAGTATCAATATCAACAATAGTTGGAAGGTTGGTGACTCGTGAAATAAGGTAAGATCTTGTGCTAACATCCTGCAAAGTAGTCAAACCAATATCTGGAAAACCAAGATCATTTGCCATAACTCCACCAGATACATAAACCGCATCGTAACCAATTTCTTCAATTAACTTTGCAGTTAAAGGATTATAGGCTCCAGGAACTCTTAGAATTTTGTTAGATTCTAATTTATTAACAAAATCTCTTCTTTTTTGTTTTGGCTCTTTTTCAATAAAGTGCATCAAAAAATACCTTTTTTAAAATTTCTTTTTAGTTTACTCTTTTTAACCTCAATATTTAATTTATCCAATTGTCCTGGCTTTAATTTTTTTAAATTTTGTACAACTTTTAAAAATCTATCACTTTCTTTTTTATCTAAAATATTTTCCGTTAAAGTTAGGAATTTATTGATATAATTTTTTCTTTTAAAAGGTCTTAAACCATAAGGATGAGCATCTGCCACACCTTGCTGCTCAGTAATTTTTTTTCCATTATTGAGAGTTATTACCACTTTTGCACCAAATGCTTTCTTTCTAGGATTAGGATCATGATATTTTTTAGTCCATTTTTTATCTTCATGAGTTTTTATTGATTTCCATATTTTAATTGTACTCTTTCTTTTAGCCCTTGCTTTTGTGTAAGATTTTACGTGATGCCAAGTACCATCCTCAAGTGCAACAGCAAATATATACATTATTGAGTGATCTAATGTTTCTCTGCTAGCATTAGGATCCATTTTTTGTGGATCGTTTGCACCTGTTCCGATTACATAATGAGTGTGGTGACTTGTAAAAATATCTATTTTTTTGATCTGATTAAGATTTTGAACTTTCTTTTTAAGTTTTTTTGCTAAGTCAATTAAAGCTTGAGATTGATATTCTGCAGAATATTCTTTTGTATAGGTTTCAAGAATTGCTTTTTTTGTTTCACCTTTTTTTGGTAATGGAATTTTATATAAAGCCTTCTTACCATCAAGAATTCTTGCTATCACACTATCTTCACCTTCATAAATTGGACTTGGTGCTCCTTCACCACGCATAACTCTATCAACAGCCTCGATAGCAAGTTTTCCTGCGTGTGCGGGAGCATAAGCTTTCCAACTCGAAATTTCACCTTTTCTAGATTGTCTTGTAGAAATTGTTGTATGTAATGCCTGCTGAACAGCTTGATAAATAGTTTCAGTTTTTAACCTTAACATTGAACCAATCCCAGCTGCAACACTTGGACCAAGGTGAGCTATGTGATCTACCTTATGTTTATGTAAACATATTCCTTTCACTAAATTAACTTGGACTTCATAAGCTGTAATTATTCCTCTCAAAAGATCTAAACCACTTTTTTTATTTTGCTGAGCGACACTTATAAGTGCAGGAATATTATCCCCTGGATGACTATAGTCTGCTGCTAAAAAAGTATCGTGAAAATCTAATTCTCTCACAGCAGTCCCATTTGACCAAGCTGCCCACTCGCAATCAAATTTTAATTTACTATTAACACCAAATAATGTTGCACCATTTTTTCTTGAATGTTTTAAAGCCATTTCTCTGGATGAAACAACAGGCCTCCTGTTAAGTGATGCTATAGCCACTGATGCATTATCAATAATTCTATTAATTGACATTTCAATTGCATCTTTATTTAACTTTGAATTATCACTTGCAATTTCTGCAATTTTCCATGCAAGCTGATTTTTTTTTGGTAAATGAATTTTAGATGGGTAAACTTTAATTTTATGAACTATCAAATTAACTCCTAATTAACGAGATTGGTTTTAATAGTTAAAAAAAAATAATCAATATTAAAGATATTTAGATACAATCTTTTCGATACCAATAAAGTCTTTTACTAAGTGATTATGGTAAATTTCATTCGTGTTTTTTTCGGTATATCCATCTTCCATTAGTATAACTGGTATTCCAGCATTTTTCGCTGCATTCGCATCAGTTTCACTATCTCCAATCATTAACGATTTCTGTATATCGCCTTGCAATATTTCAATTACAGAAGTTAGATGTCTTGGATCAGGCTTACAATAATCAAAGGTATTGTGTCCCGCAACATATTCAAAAAAATCATAAATCCCAATTTTTTTTAAAAGATCAACAGCTAGGTAATCAGTCTTATTTGTACAAACAGCCATAGAAATATTATTTTCTTTTGACCATATCAAAAACTCTTTAACACCATTTATCAGGGTACTTTCGTTAACAATATTTTTTCCATAGAAGTCTGTAAAATCTTTTATCATCTCTTTTTTAATCTTTTCATCCTGTACTTTTCCAAACTCTTTTTTAGCTTGCCCCCAAATTGACCTTCCAAGCATCGCACCCGCACCTTGACCTACAAGATTTCTTATTTCCTCAGTAGACTTTGTGGGATAACCAAATTTTTTCATTACATGGTTATGTGCACGCATTAAATCTGGCGCTGTGTCAACTAAAGTTCCATCTAAATCAAAAAGAATTGTAAAATTTTGTTGCATAATTAAAAGTTTTTTTAAGAAATATTATGTGAATTAAGAAACATGAATACTTAATATAAAGGATTTTATAGATGAAACAATTAAATTTACAAAAGCTTCAAAATAATCTTCGAAAAAAATTTTTAAAAGTTGGTGTAAAAATGATTGGTCCTGAAACAATTTTTTTTTCAAAAGATACCAAGATAGGTAAAAATGTAATTATCGAACCTTATGTAGTAATAGGCCAAAAGGTGAAAATAGGAAATAATGTTACAATAAAATCTTTTTCACATTTAGAAAATTGTAAAATTGAAAATAAAGTTGATATTGGACCATACGCCAGAATAAGACCAGGCGTAGTTTTAAAAAGTGGCTCAAAAATTGGAAATTTTGTTGAAATCAAAAAAAGTACTTTAGGTATAAATTCAAAAGTAAACCATTTGACATATATTGGCGATACTGAAATTGGAAAATCAGTCAACATTGGCGCTGGAACAATTACTTGTAATTATGATGGTGTAAAAAAGAATAAAACTAAAATAAAAGACAATGTTTTTATTGGTTCAAATTCATCATTGGTAGCACCAGTTATAATCGAAGAGAATAGTATAGTTGGGGCTGGTTCGGTTATAACAAAAAATGTGAAGAAAAAATCATTAGCATTAACGAGAAGTTTACAGACGGAAATTAAAAACTATAAAAGAAAACCAAAATAATTATGTGTGGAATAATTGGAATTAATAGCAATAAACCTGTATCAGCAACTATAATTAATTCTTTAAAAAAATTAGAGTATAGAGGTTATGATTCAGCTGGTTTGGCAACTCTCTTCAATGGATTGATAAATGAGGTAAAATCTGAGGGAAGAGTAGAAAATTTGGAAAAAAATTTCTTAGCTCAAAGCATGGAAGGAACTGTCGGTATTGGTCATGTGAGATGGGCAACACACGGGCTCCCTAATAGTATAAATGCTCATCCACATTCTTCCCAGAATGTTTCAGTTGTTCATAATGGAATTATTGAAAACTCAACAATATTAAAAAAATTTTTAATTGGAAAAGGTCATAAATTTAAATCTCAAACTGATACTGAGGTAATAGTCCATTTGATTACTGAAAATCTTAAAACAGAAAACATTGTTAATTCAATTCAAAAAACTTTGAAGTCATTACATGGAAGCTTTGCACTTGGTATAATTTTTAAAGATCAACCAGATTTAATTGTTGGCGCAAGAAGAGGTTCACCATTAGCCGTTGGTTATGGTCCTAATGAAAATTATTTAGGTTCAGACTCCTATGCGCTTAAATCGATGACAAATAAGATTACATATTTAAATGATGGTGAATTCTGCATTATTAAAAAAGATCACGTGGAATTTTTTAGTGAGGAAGGAATTAAAATTAATAAAAAAGTTTTAGAATTGTCTACTAAAGAAGAAAAATATGACAAAGGTGATTATAAACATTTTATGGCTAAAGAAATTGAAGAACAACCGAACACAATTAAAAATGGAATTAATGAGTATATAGATATGTCTAATAAAGATATTAATATTTATAATCTTCCCTGGAAAAGTAATGAGATTGCATCAATAACCTTGATTGGATGTGGAACAGCATATCATTCATGTTTAATGGCAAAATATTGGTTTGAGGAAATTACATCATTAGATGTAAATATAGATATAGCATCAGAATTTAGATACAGAAAAAATAGGTTTAAAAAAGATACACTTTATGTATTTGTTTCACAATCTGGAGAAACAGCAGATACTTATGCTGCTTTAGATCTATGTAAACAAAGTGGCGTTAAAACATGTGCAGTTGTAAACGTAGTAGAAAGTTCAATTGCAAGAGACTCTGAATTTGTATTGCCGATACATTGTGGGACTGAAATAGGTGTTGCTTCAACCAAAGCATTTCTCGGACAAATACTAATTTTATATATTTTAGCCTTAAAACTTGCTTTATTGAGAAAAGATATTGAAAAGACTCATTTTGAAAAAAAAATTGATGATCTTAAAAATTTACCAAAACTTATTGAGCAAACATTGTTGATTGATAATAAAATACAGACAATTTCAAATACTTTTAATGAGGCAAAGGGTTCTATGTTTTTGGGACGTGGTTTTTCTTATCCAATTGCTCTTGAGGGTGCCTTAAAACTAAAAGAATTATCATACATTCATGCTGAAGGTTATCCAGCAGGAGAAATGAAACATGGACCTCTTGCATTAATAGAGGAGGGTATGCCAGTTGTTGTTTTGGCTCCAAGAGACAATTACTATAAAAAAACGATTTCAAATATGCAGGAGGTAATTGCAAGGGGGGCTAAAGTTTTATTAATCACAAATAAAAGCAAAGATGAAGTAATTTCAGAAAATATTTGGGAGAAAATCGAAGTTGAAAGTACTAATGAGGATCTACTACCTTTTCTTTTGACCATTCCTTTGCAAAAATTAGCTTATTATTCAGCTCTAAAAAAAGGTTATGATATTGATAAACCTAGAAATTTAGCAAAGTCAGTAACCGTTGAATAATAAAAAAATTCTGATACAACAATCTTGAGTTGAATATGAAAAATTGGAAAGTCAATAGTTGGCGAAAATATCCGGTGAAACACATTCCAGAATATCCGGATAAAAAAGAATTGGATCAAGTTTTAAATAAAATTAAAACTTTTCCACCTTTAGTTTTCGCTGGAGAGACAAGACATTTGAAACAACAACTTGCAGAAGTTGTGGACGGAAAAGCCTTTTTATTACAAGGTGGAGATTGTGCAGAAAGTTTTGCAGAGTTTCATCCAGATAATATTCGAGACACGTTTAAAGTTATTCTTCAAATGTCATTAGTTTTAACTTATTCGGCATCATTACCAGTTGTAAAACTTGGAAGGATAGCTGGTCAGTTTTCAAAACCAAGAAGTGCTCCCACTGAAATACAGGGTGGAAAAGAATTACCAAGTTATCTAGGTGACAATATAAATGCAATTGATTTTACAGAAAAAGCAAGAAGACCAGATCCAAAAAGGATGTTTAAAGCTTATTCACAATCTGCTTCAACTTTAAATATTCTACGAGCTTTTTCTAAAGGAGGTTTTGCTGATTTAAATAAAGTCCATTTATGGAATTTAGATTATATAAAGAAAAGTCCTCAAGCTAAAAAATTTAAAGAATTAGAGGATAAAATAGCTGATGCTTTAGCATTCATGGAAGCTTGTGGAATAACTTCAGATTTTAATAACAGATTATACACAGTCAATTTCTGGACTTCACATGAAGCTTTACATTTACCTTTTGAAGAAAGTATGACTAGGATTGATTCTACCACTGGAGAATATCATGATACATCAGCTCACTTTGTTTGGATTGGAGACAGAACGAGACAGATTGATGGTGGTCATGTAGAATTTTGTAAAGGTATTGAAAACCCCATAGGAATAAAATGTGGACCAACTTCAAAGCCAGATGAAATTGCAAAGATTTGTGAATTGATTAATCCAAATAACGAAAAGGGTAAAATTACATTGATATCCAGATTTGGTCATAAAAATGTTGAGAAATTTTTACCTAAATTAATTAGAGGCATTAAAAAAGAAGGTTTAAATGTTGTTTGGTCATGTGATCCAATGCACGGAAATACAATTAAATCAACGACTGGTTTTAAAACAAGACCTTTTAACGATGTTGTTAGTGAGGTTAAAAATGTATTTGCTGTTCATCAGTCTGAAGGTTCTTACGCTGGTGGTTTGCATGTTGAAATGACCGGACAAGATGTGACAGAGTGTACAGGGGGTGCAAGAAAAATATCTGACGCTGACTTATCTAGCAGATATCATACTCATTGTGATCCTCGTTTAAACTCAGATCAAGCAATTGAATTAGCATTTTTGATTTCTGATGAGATTAAAAAGAATAGCAGCTATTCAAAAAATGCTATTCAAGCGGCATCTTAGACTGTTGTTTTCAAATTAATAAAGATTAAATAATTAGTTATGGAACCTGCTGAAAAAGTGAAATTTATATCAAATTGGATCAAGACTTATGTTGACCAAATGCCAAACAAAGCTCAATCTTTAGTGATTGGTATCTCTGGAGGTATTGACTCATCTGTGTCAAGCACTCTAAGTGCGATCACAGGTTTAAAAACAATTGTTTTAACTATGCCAATAAAACAAAAGGAAAATCAGCATGATTTAAGTTTAAAACATCAGGAATGGTTAACAAAAAAATTTAAAAATGTTGAAGCCCATACAATTAGTTTAGATAATTTATTTGAAACATTTTCATCTACGTTAAATAAATTTGATAATGAACATGGCTACGCGAATTCTAGAGCAAGATTAAGGATGACAACTCTTTACCAGGTCGCTGCAGCTAATAAAGGTATTGTTGTTGGAACTGGAAATAAAGTTGAAGACTTTGGCGTTGGTTTTTACACAAAATATGGTGATGGAGGTGTTGATATTTCTCCAATAGCAGATTGTAATAAAACAGAAGTATGGGAATTAGGTAAAGAACTTGGAATATTAAAAGAGATAATCGATGCTCCACCAACTGATGGGTTGTGGGATGATGGTAGAACGGACGAGGGTCAATTAGGATTTAATTATAGTGAATTAGAGGATGCTATGAGCAACCCAAATTCACCACATCGAGTTCAATACGAAAAAATAAGAAATCAAAACTTGCATAAAATGGAGCCTATTCCAGTTTGCAAGATTCCAGGTTAATCAATTAGATTAACAAATCACCAAATAAGGTATATTTCTTAATCATCAATGATGGATATTTTTTTAACAAATAATTTAACAAATAAAAAAGAGCAATTCATTCCAAAAAATAAAGAAAAAATAGGAATGTATGTTTGTGGCCCGACTGTTTATGATGATCCACATATTGGTAATGCAAGACCTTTAGTTGTTTTTGATATCTTATTTAAATTACTTAAAAACAATTATTCAAAAGTAACCTATGTTAGAAATATAACTGATATTGATGATAAAATTATCAAATCGTCTCAAGAACAAAAAATTTCCACAAAAGAACTTACAGAAAAAGTAACATCAAGTTTTTTAAAAGATTGCGAATTTTTAAATTGTGAAAATCCAACTTATCAACCTAAAGCCACAGAACATATAGACCTAATGATAGAGATGATTAGTGAACTTATTGAAAAAGGCTTTGCTTATGAAAATCAAAAACATGTCTATTTTGAAGTAAACAAATTTGCTGATTATGGAAAATTATCAAATAAAAATTTAGATGAGTTGATTGCTGGATCAAGAATAGAAATTAGTGAAATTAAAAAAAATCCTGAGGATTTTGTTTTATGGAAACCATCAATAAATGATGAACCTTATTGGGACTCTCCTTGGGGAAAAGGTAGACCTGGTTGGCATTTAGAGTGTTCTGCAATGTCCAAAAAATTTTTGGGCAATGAATTTGATATTCATGGGGGCGGTATAGATTTAATTTTTCCACATCACGAAAATGAAATTGCTCAATCTAGATGTGCAAATGAAACAAGAGTTTTTGCAAAATACTGGATCCATAACGCCTTTATCACAATGTCTAATGAGAAAATGGCTAAGTCCCAAGGAAATATCTTAAAGATTAAAGATTTTAGAAATAAGATTAGTGGTCAAATTATTAGATTGGCTCTAATGAGTACACATTATAAACAACCACTTGATTGGAATGATAAGTTATTAAGTGATTGTGAAAATACTTTAGATAAATGGTACAGAGTGTATTCATCTAATCTTAAATCAATAAAAGTTCCAAATGAAATTTTAAAGCCATTATATGAAGATTTAAACACACCTGGTTATATTGCAAATCTTCACAATTTATTTGAACAAGCCACTAAAGGTGAAGGTATAGATTTGTTCATATCAGCATGCCAATTTATAGGTTTAATGAATGAAAGTACTGAGCAGTGGAATAATTATAAAAAGAATAAAGCATCTATTAGTGATTCTGAAATTAAGGATATGCTTAAATTAAGAGATAAAGCTAGAGAAAATAAGAATTATAAAGAGGCAGATAGAATTAGAGATGAACTTTTAGACAAAGGTGTTTTAATAGAAGACAAAGATGGTAAAACACTTTGGAAATTTAAATGAGCAAAGAAAGATTATACATATTTGATACAACTCTTAGAGATGGAGCTCAAACTCAGGGGGTTGACTTTTCTTTGGAGGATAAAGAAAAAATTGCCTCAGCTTTAGATAATTTAGGTGTTGATTATATTGAAGCAGGATGGCCTGGAGCTAATCCAACGGACACAGAATTTTTTCAAAAAAAACATAATTTTAAAAATTCAAAATTGACATCATTTGGTATGACCAAAAGATCAGGAAGAAGTGCAGAAAACGATACTGGTCTATCAGCACTCATGAACTCAAACACTTCCGCTGTTTGTTTAGTAGGAAAGTCCTGGGATTTTCATGTTGATGTAGCTTTAGGAATAACAAATGAAGAAAATTTAGATAATATTTCAGAAAGTGCCAAACATTTTGTAAAAGCAAAAAAAGAATTCATGTTTGATGCAGAGCATTTTTTTGATGGTTACAAAGCAAATCCAAAATATGCATTGTCTTGTATAAAGGCTGCATATGATCAAGGTGCAAGGTGGATTGTTCTATGCGATACAAATGGAGGAACACTGCCTCATGAAGTTACACAAATAGTTACTGAAGTTTCTAAAATTGTTCCAGGAAAAAATCTTGGAATACACGCACATAATGATACCGGCAATGCAGTTGCAAATTCATTAGCTGCAGTATTATCTGGTGTTAGACAAATTCAAGGAACAATCAATGGTTTAGGTGAAAGATGTGGTAATGCAAACTTAATGTCTTTAATCCCAACATTTTTTTTGAAAAAAGATTTTTCATCTCAATTTGAAATAAGTATTAAATCAGAAAACATCAAAAATTTGACTGAATGTTCGAGACTATTAGATGAAATTTTGAATAGAAAACCTAATCAGCATTTACCTTATGTTGGTGCAGCAGCATTCTCACATAAAGGAGGATTACATGTATCTGCTGTGCAAAAAGATCCAAAAACTTATGAACACATTAATCCAGAAGAAGTTGGTAATACAAGAAATATTGTTGTTTCAGATCAATCTGGAAAATCAAATATTATTTCTAGATTAAAGAGTATCAAAATCAATATTGAGGAAAGTGATCCAAAAATTAAAAAGTTACTAGACGAAGTCAAGGATCGAGAGTTTATTGGTTATAGTTATGATGGAGCTGATGCCTCTTTTGAATTATTGGCTAGAAGAATTATCGGAGAAATACCAAGATATATTTCAATTAATGAGTATGACGTTTCAGTTAAAAAAAATAACTCTGGAGAAATAGTTTCTTCTGCTAAAGCCCAATTAGAAGTTGATGGTGAAAAAATTATGTGTGAAGGAGAGGGGAATGGACCAGTAAATGCATTAGATAATGCTATCAGACAAAATGTTGATAGACTTGCAAAATATTCAAAATATCTAAAAGATTTAAAACTTGTTGATTACAAAGTAAGAATTTTAAATACAGGAACAGAGGCAGTTACTAGAGTGTCTATTGAAAGCACAGACTCGAAAGGAAAGAATTGGTTTACTATTGGTGTATCTACCAACATTATCGATGCTTCGTTCAAAGCATTAATTGATAGCTTAGATTATAAACTATTTAAGGATAATGCTCCTGCTAGTAAATAATGAGTGAAAAAAACATCACTTTTATTTTACATAGGCCTCAATTATCAGAAAACATTGGTGCATGTGCTAGGGCTATAAAAAATTTTAAATTTAAAAAATTAGTTTTGATTGATCCAAAACCCATCTTCCCTAATGATAAAATCTTAGCAACATCTGTCGGAGCAAAAGACATCATTAATCAAAGTAAAAAATATGATAATTTAGAAAAAGCTTTAGGAAAGATCGACATTTTAATCGCTACTTCGGCAAGATTTAGAAATAAGAATATAAAACATATTAATTTAGAAGACTTAAAAAAAGTTAATTTTAAGAAGAAAGTTGGGTTTTTGTTTGGGTCAGAGGCATCAGGCTTATCAAATGAGGAGGTGAGTTATGCAAATTACACTTTACAAATACCTACTAATCCTGATTTCAAATCTTTAAATTTATCTCATAGCTTGATCATAATTGCTCAATATGTATCCAGTCTTATCAAATCAAAAAATATTACGTTTAAAAAATCAAAAAAAGTTAAATCAGCAAGCAAAAAAGAAATTCAATCAATGTTAGGTCTTTGTGTTAAAAATTTAGATGAAATAAATTTTTTTAGACCTAAAGAGAAGAGGCCAAAAATGCTAGAAAACTTAAGAAACATTTTTTACAAAATGGACTTATCTGATAAAGAAACACGTATATTATCTGGTTTATTTGCAAGTTTGGGTAAAAAACGTTGATTGACAAAATAATGAGTAAGTTTATAAAGCCTGCTATTAAATGACAAAAAGATTAAGCTCTAAACACAAAGTTGACAGAAGATTAAAAGTAAATCTTTGGGGAAGACCTAAAAGCCCATTTAACACAAGAGCCTATGGACCTGGACAACACGGTCAAACAAAGACTTCAAAACCTTCTGATTATGGAATTCAGTTACAAGCTAAACAAAAATTAAAAGCTTATTATGGAAATATTAATGAAAGACAATTTAGAAATATTTATAAAAAAGCTAGCATGCTTAAAGGTGACACTAGTGAAAACCTAATTGGTTTATTGGAAAGAAGATTAGATGCGGTGATATATAGAGCAAAGTTTGCTACTACAATTTTTTCTGCAAGACAATTAATCAACCATGGACATGTAAAAGTTAATGGAAAAAAAGTAAATATTTCTAGTTATTCTGTAAAAGAAGAAGACACTGTAGAAATTAGAGATAAGTCAAAACAACTTGCAATTATAGACATTGCATTAGCCAGCAAAGAAAGAGAAGCCCCAGAATATATTCAGATGGATGAAAAAAATAAAAAATTTAAGTTTGTTAGAATACCAAAATTTGAGGAAGTACCATATCCAGTTGTTATGGAGCCAAATTTAGTAATTGAATATTACTCTAGATAATAATTATTTTTTATAATTAATACCTTTATCATCACATACTTTTTTTAATTCTCCGCTTTCATACATTTCTTTGATGATATCACACCCACCTATAAACTCTTTTTTAATATAAAGTTGAGGGATTGTTGGCCAATCACTAAAGACTTTAATTCCATCTCTCAAAGATTGATCTTCTAATACATTTACACCCTTAAAATTTATTTCTAACATTTTAAGTATATTTGAAACAGTCATTGAAAAACCACATTGTGGTTGATCTGGAGTACCTTTCATAAAAAGGCACACATCATTAGTATTAATATGATTTTGAATTAAATTTTTTGTTTGATCATCCATTATTGTTCCTTTGTTTTAATTGCTAAAGCGTGTAAGTCATTTCCCATCTTACCTTTTAATGAATTGTAAACCATTTTATGTTGTTCAATTTTACTTTTACCTGCAAATTGAGAAGAGGTTATAGTCGCTGAATAATGATTACCATCTCCAGCTAGATCCTGAATATCTATCACTGCATCTGGCATTGCTTCTTTAATGTGTTTTTCGATTTCTTTTAAATCCATTGCCATTTTTTAACTCATATACTTTAATAACCAATTTGTATAATAAGACCTCAATTCGTCAATTGTAACTTTTGTCTTTTCATTAATAATCATATCGTTTTGTGTGATAATACCCAATTCCTCATGATGAACTGAGTTTTTATTTAAAATTTTGGTTACTTCTTTTAAATCTCCTTTATTTATTTCTATTAAATATCTACCTTGATCCTCTGCAAAAAAATATTCAATTTCGTTAAGTAAATTTTTTGGTTTTTTAATCTTAATTCCTTTATTACCTTTAATGCACATTTTACTTATCGCAACTAATAGACCTCCTAAAGATATGTCATGAGCACTTTTCACATATCTTTTATCAATTAAATCTAATATTGACTCTCCATTATTTTTTTCATTAAAAAGATTTACCTCTGGTGGAGGCCCGTTTTTTTCATCTAAAATTGTTCTAGCAAATAAACTTTGGTCAATATGACCTTCTGTTTTACCAATGATTAAAACTAAATTATCCACTTCTTTCAAATCCATCGAAATCATCTTTTTATAATCTTTAATAAGACCTACACCGCCGATTGATGGAGTTGGTTTGATCCCAATTTCTTTTGTTTGGTTGTAAAAAGATACATTGCCAGATACCACTGGAAAATTTAAATATTTGCTAGCTTCACCTATACCTTGAACGCATTCAACAAACTCACCCATGTTGTCTTCTTTTTCAGGACTTCCAAAGTTCAAACAATTAGTGATAGCAATTGGTGTTGCTCCAACAGAAATTAAATTTCTCCAACTCTCTGCTACGACTTGTTTACCTCCTGTTAATGGGTGAGCCCAACAATATACTGCTGAGGAGTCCACTGATGCTGCTACAGCTTTGTTTGTTCCATGTACTCTGACAACACCAGAGTCTCCCCCTGGTTTTTGAATAGTATCACCCATAACAGTATGATCATATTGTTGCCAAATCCATTCTTTACTACAAATATTTTGATTAGATAAAACCTTCTTAAGTACATCTTTTATTTTAAATTTATTTAGAACTTCATTTTTAATTTTATTTTTTTTAGGTAAACTTGATTTTTTCCATTTACGATCATACATTGGAGAGTTTTCAACAAGAATATTAACAGGTATTTTTGCTACTTGCTCTTGATTAAAGAATAATTCGATGTTTTTTGAGTTTGTTGTTTTTCCAATGACCGCAAAATCTAAATTCCATTTATCAAATATTTTTTTTGCAATTTCCTCTTTGCCATTTTCTAAAACTATTAACATTCGTTCTTGGCTTTCAGACAACATAATTTCGTAAGGAGTCATTTTTGATTCTCTGCATGGGACTTTATTTAAATCAATTTCAATGCCTAAATTTCCTTTTGATGCCATTTCAATACTTGACGAAGTAAGACCAGCAGCTCCCATATCTTGAATGGCAATAATTGAATCACCAGCCATCAATTCTAAACATGCCTCTAATAAAAGTTTTTCTGTAAAAGGATCACCAACCTGTACCGTTGGTTTCTTTTCTTCAATCTTCTCATCAAAACTTGCTGAAGCCATACTTGCACCATGAATTCCATCTCTACCTGTCTTAGAACCCACATAAATCACAGGTTTGTTTAAACCTGCGGCCTTAGAGTAAAAAATTTTATTTTTTTTGACCAGACCTAGTGTCATTGCGTTGACCAAAATATTTCCATTGTAAGAACTATCAAATGAGGTCTGTCCAGCTATTGTTGGTACACCCATACAATTTCCGTAGCCACCAATACCATGCACTACCCCTCGTAAAAGATTTTTTGTTTTTTTATGTTGTGGAGATCCAAAATGTATCGAATTCAAATTAGCTATCGGTCTTGCTCCCATTGTAAATACATCTCTCATAATTCCACCAACACCCGTTGCAGCCCCTTGATATGGTTCAATAAATGAGGGATGATTATGGCTTTCAATTTTAAAAACGATAGCATCACCATCTTCAATATCAATAACACCTGCATTTTCCCCTGGACCTTGAATTACTTTTTTTCCCTTAGTTGGGAGCTTTTTTAAGTGAAGTCGTGATGATTTATATGAACAATGTTCATTCCACATTGCTGAAAAAATTCCAAGTTCAGTAATATTTGGGGTTCTTTTGAGTAACTGACAAATTTTTTTATATTCATCAGACTTAAGACCATGATCAATAGCAATTTGTTCGTTTACTTCCATTATTTGATGTTATTAAAAAGATTTTTAAAAAAAATTGAACCATCTTCTCCTGATAAACTTTGGTCTATCATTCTCTCAGGATGAGGCATCATTCCTAAGACATTTTTTTCTTTGTTAAAAATGCCTGCAATATTTTTAATTGAACCATTTGGATTGTATTGATCTTCTATCTTGCCCTCTTCATTACAATAATAAATTGCTATTTGATTATTATCCTTAATTTCTTTCAATTGATCTTTGGTGCAAAAATAATTTCCTTCATTATGAGCAATATGAAATTCTAAAATATCTTTATTAAGATTTTTAAAATATGTATTTTCTTTGTTGTCCAATTTCACAAAGACATTTTTACATATAAACTCCAAATACTTATTTCTTAACAAAACTCCTGGCACTAAACCTGTTTCAACCAGTATTTGAAATCCATTGCAAATTCCCATGACCAATCCTCCAGATTTTGCAAAATTTATAACTGATTGCATTATCCTAGACTTTGAAGCCATACTTCCACATCGTAAATAATCTCCATAAGAAAAACCACCCGGAAGTACAACTAAATCGCTTTTAGGGAGTTCATTATCATCATGCCAAACCATCTTGTTGTTAAAACCAAATTTCTTGAGCGCAACATCCATGTCTCTATCACAATTTGAGCCAGGAAAAGTTATTACAGATGACTTCATTAATTATTGTGTTTCAATAATTTTAAAGTTTTCGATTACAAGATTAGCTAAAAGTTTTTTACACATATCCTCTACAACAGCTTTTGCTTTGCTTGGATCATTTTCATTAACATCAATTTCAAAATATTTACCTTGTCTTACTTCACTTATATTTTCAAAACCCATTCCATCCAATGCTTGATGGATGACTTTACCTTGTGGGTCTAAAACATCCTTTTTTAATGTTATTATTGCGGAAACCTTCATTTACTCTTTTTTTTTATTGAAGAAAGTTTTGTTACGTTAACAGCGGATACATTTGATTGTTCATGAAGAATACCAAGTCGTTTTGCAACCTCAGTATAAGCTGGTATCAAATCTCCTAAATCTTTTCTAAATCTGTCCTTATCAAGTTTTTTATCCGTAATTGAATCCCACAATCTACAAGTATCAGGGCTAATTTC
>CACHBQ010000007.1:0-42767 GCA_902578105.1 uncultured Pelagibacteraceae bacterium
TTCACGTATCCATCTTTTTTTAAATTTTGTAAAGACTCATAAATTATCTTTTTTTTATTTGATTTAATATCATTAATGTCATGAATTAAAATACCGTATAGATTATTTATACTCATCCGTTTTAATGATTTTTTAACATTTGAAAAAATTTTATATTTAATATCTTTAGTATTGATATTACTTAATTTTGGTAGCTTTGTTATTATTTTGAATTTTTTTATTTTCCTTATTTTTTTTAAAGATTTACCTATCACAATTTCAGATGATCCATAATTAATTGATGTATCAATGACGCTCTTTTTACAATCTAACTCTTTAAGAATTTTAACAAATTCTGTTTGTCGCAATTTTCCAGTCTTATTTGCGATGCCGTAAAGCGAACCCAGTTGTGCACATCCAATACTTATAGTCATTTATTTAATCTATGTTCAAATATTGAACAGCGTTTAAAAATACACTATATAATTAAATAATTATATAAATCAACGGTAATTTTAAAAAATGATTATTAAAGAAATAGATAGTAAATTAATCAATAGAGTTCATTCTGAACTAAATAAGAATGGATTTATTCATTTAAAAAAAAAAATAAGACCTATTTATGTCTCAAAGTTTTTAAAAATTTTAAAACAAACATATAAAAAAGGAGTAAATAACAAAGGTTTACCTGAAAGAGATAAAAAAGATTTAAGAATAAATAATTTGGCAAAAAGACATAAATTATTTTGTGACCTTATTTCAGATAATCAGATTGAAAAAATATTAATACCAATTTTAAATGATAAATATTATAGACATTTGCCTGACAATTTACCCAATTATATACTTGGAGGATTTAATGGTAGATCAAGTGGAAATAAACTAGATCTTCACATAGACTCGTGCATACCATTTAAAAGTGATTACAAAAATGCTATTTTAGTTTTATTTATTTTAGAGGAGATGCACAAAGAAAATGGTGCTACAATTGTAGTTCCTAAATCTCATAACTCAGGAACATTTACAAATAGAAAAACAAAAAAATATAAAATTATAAATGGTCAACCAGGAGATATTTTAATAATGGATGCTAGAACATGGCATGGGACAACTGAAAATCTTTCAAATAAATCAAGGTGGGTTATCACATCAGTATTTTATGCTTGGTGGATGAAACAACAAGTTGATTTTCCTAGATCTATACCAACAAATATTTTTAATAAATTAACCAATAAACAAAAACAACTCTTAGGTTTCTGCTCAATTCCACCAGTTTCTGAAAAAGATAGAATTAATATAAAATGTGGTTATGAAATATTAAAGAAAATTAAAATTTGATATGAAACAAGAAAAAATATGGCTTAAAAAAAACTCTTATGATAAAAAAAAAGGATCAAAATCTCCACCATCTTATCCAAATGAAATGTTAATAAGGTTATGTACTTCAAAAAGATTTTCAAAATTTCCACTAAATATTTTTAAAAAAAATTTTAAAGTGATTGAGATTGGATGTTTTGCCGGTAATAATCTGAGATTTTTTATTGAAAATAAAGTCAAGTGTTATGGATCTGAAATTAACAATAATATGGTTAATCTTTGTAAAGAAAATTTAAAAAGATTTAAGATTAAAACACCAATAATTAAAATAGGAACAAATGAAAATATAGATTATAAAAAAAATTTTTTTGATCTATTAGTATCAATTAATACAATTCACTATTCATATAAAAATGCTTTGATTAAAGCAGTTGAGGAATACTCTAGAGTTTTAAAAAAAGGAGGTATAGCAATAATTGAAACCCCTAAAAAAAATCACACAACTGTAAATAAATCTAAATTTATCTCTGATTTTCACTTCAAATGGGGCCCCAAAGGCTTTAGGAAATATTTGGATATGGGATTTATAAACAATGAAAAAAAATTTGTTAAAATCTTAAAAAAGTATTTTAGAAATGTTGAGACAAATTATAAAATAGAGAAATATGCTAAATTTAATTTATCTAACTTTGTATTTGTATGTCAAAAATAAGTGAAAAAAAAATTAAATATTACTTAAAAGTTATAGACCAAATCGAAAATACAAGAAAAAAAAATAATTTTAATTGGATGAATATACTTAGAATCGCATTAAAAAATTCACCTGAAGAAACACTAAAAGTAATGGGAAAAATTAATAATGCAGATAGTAAAATTTTGAAGTTGAATAAAAAGTTTAGAAAATAATTTTGAAAAAAATAAATGTTGCAATTATAGGTTTAGGCTATCATCAATTGCAAGCAATTCAAACATTAAAAAAAAAATTTAATATATATGGTTTTGATCAAGATATAAATGCTGTAGGAAAGCAATATGTAAAAAAATTTTTTAATTTAGATATTAAAGATAATTTAAAAATTTATAAAATTTGTAAAAAATATAAAATTAAAAAAGCTTTATCATTTAATACAGAAGTATCACTAAGTACTATTTCTTTTATTAATAAAAAATTAGGTAATAAAAATAATAATATTGATCTAATACAAAATAAATTTAAGCTAAGAAATTTATTAAAAAAAAACTTTTTAGCTACACCTAATTATTTATCTTATAAGAGTGCTTATAATGTAAACAAAATAGGTTTTCCATTAGTTTCAAAACCATTTTATGGAGCAGGATCAAGAGGTGTCTTTCTGGCGAGAAACAACAACGAATTTAAAAAATTACTAAATGAAAATAAAAGTTTTTATAAAAATAAAAAAATTCTTATAGAAAAATACATACCTGGTATTGAATATGCAGTTGAAGGTTGGGTAGATGATAAAAAAGAAATTTATATTGGTGCGATCTCAAAAAAGAAGCGAAGCAAACCACCAAAATTATTTGATCTAAGTTTAATAATTAATTATCAGAGTCCAATATTATTAAAAGCAATTAAAAAATATTTACTAAAATTATCCAAAATATTAAGGTTACTAAATACTGTTTTTCATTTAGAATTTAAGTTCTATAAGAAGAAAATATATCTAATTGATTGCTCAGTTAGAGGCGCAGGATATTCAGTTTATTCTGAAATTTTATCAAAAATAATAAAACAAAACACTGACCAAATACTAATTGATATGTTTTTTAATAAACCTGTAAAAATAAACAAACCATCAAAAGAAATATTTTTTTTAAAGTTTATTTATTTAAAAAATTTAGAAAAATTGAAAAAAAAAATTTATAAGCGCAAAGTAGAAAAACTTAAAACCTTTAGTAAAATTAAATATTATAAAGGAATAAATAAAAATTCTAAAAATAAAAATATTAGATTTGGTCATATTTTGTTATCTTCATTTGATAGAAATCTTTTGAATAAAGAAATTAAAGTATTAAACAACATAACTATTTAAATGAAAAATATATTTATTTGTCTAACATTTGATACTGATCCAGATATATCATTCAACACTAATCAAATAGACTCTAAAAATAAAAAAATTGTTGGATGGGAGGGTTTGGAGATTGGAAAAAACCTGATTTATAATTCCATTAAAAAAATTGAGAGAAAATATAAAATAAATATTCCTCAATCTTGGTTTGTTAGAGTTGATGATCAAATAAAATTTTATCATAATAGGTCTGATTGGTTGTTAATTAAATATCAAAAATTTTGGAAAAAAATTTTGAATAATAGGGGGTCAATTGAATGGCATATTCACTTGAATAGAAGAAAAAATTATAATGATGGGTGGATACTAGAAAAAAATCATAAAATAATTAACAAAATTATCAAAAGAAATCTAAAAATATTTAAATTTCATCACAATTTGAATTGCATAAGAATCGGAGAGGCTTTTATGACAAATGAGATCGCAAAATTAATTTACAAACTAGGGATAAGTGCAGATAGCAGTTGTTTACCAGGAAGAAAAAGATTAGACAAGATAAAGTTTTTTGATTGGTCCAATTCAAAAAATGAACCTTATTTTATGAGCAGAAGTAATTATAAAAATGCTGTAAAATTAAAAAAAAAAAGATTACTCGAGATTCCAATGAATACAAAATTAACAAAATGTTCTTATGATAAAAATTATTTAAAAAGATATATCAATTTAAGTTTTCATAAAAAATATTTTAATCAAAATTTAAAAAACTTTTTAAAAGAAAAAAATTTTTTAGTCACAATGACACACCCGTATGAAATTGTTAAAAAATTTAAAAATAAAAAAAATTCTAAATTAATTTCATTTTCATATAATGAGTTTGAGACGAATTTGGATAATATTATTTGTACATGCAAAAAAATAAAAAAAAATCCTATTTTTGTTAATACTCAAGATTTAATTCAAATTATTCAAACTAAATATGATTAAAAAAAAAATAAAATCTATAATAAAAAATAGAACAGGTTATGATAAAATTTTATTTTCAGGAAGAGCAAATACATCAATTTGGAAGATAGGCTTATATTTAAAGAAAAAGAAAAAAAAAATAAATATTGTACTCCCGTCAACTTTATGTGTATCACCTGCCGTGATTTTCAATATTTTAGGTTTTAATATTATATATTTAGATATAGATCCTAATACAGGTCTTATTGATGAAAATTTATTAATTCATAAAATAAAAACCACCAAAATTGATGTTATATTTTTTGTTAATCTATATGGAAATGTATTAAAAAATAAATTTTACAAATATGCTAAACAAAAAAAAATTTTAGTCATACAAGATTTAGCACAAACCTTTTTTAGTAATTCAGTAAATAAAAACAGAAAGTATATTTTTGGTGATATTTTGATCTTATCTTTTGGATACTCTAAGATTTTTGACTTGAAGGGTGGATCATTAATTTTAACAAAAAATAAGGAAATTTACAGGGATATAAACTATATAAATCTTCCAGAAATTAAAATGGATCTAAACGCAAAAAAAAAATATTTAAATTGGTATGATAAATATTTTTCAAAAAATAGAAAAATTGAAAATTCAAAATTAAATTTTGCAAAAAAATTGTATATAAAGCATTACCAAAATTCATATGATAAGAAGATATTAAATAGTCTTAAAGAGTTAAATTTTGAAGAAAGAGAAAGAAAAGAAAAACTAAATTTCTATTCCAAAGTGTTTAAAGATAAAAATATTCAAATTCTGAATCAAAAAGACTCTTTAGTGCCTTGGCGATTTTGTTTTTTGGTAAAAAAAAAGAGAAATTACATTCTGAATAAGTTAAGAGAAAATAATTTTGATGCATCCAGCTATTATTTAGCATTAAAGCGAATAAAAGGTTCAATTAAACTTGAGAAACAAATAATCAATTTATGGATTGATAAATCTATAAATAAAAACAAAATACAAAATCAGTATAAATTGATTAAAAATTTTTTATGAAAAAAATTGAAATATTAGACTGTACGCTAAGAGATGGTTCATATGTTCTTGATTTCAATTTTTCATTATTAGACACTTACTTAATTACCAAAGTTTTATTTGAAAGTGGAGTAAATTACGTTGAAATTGGTCATGGACTTGGTCTTGGAGCTTCAAAAAAAAAAAATATAAAGAACTCTCTTCATAGTGATGATGAATATATAAAAATATCAAATTTAGCCAAACAAAAAAATGAAAATAAAATTGGTTGTTTCTGTTTTTCTAATAATGTTACAAATAAAAATTTTCATTTTGCAAAAAAAAGTGGATTAGATTTTATAAGATTTGCTTATGAAAAAAATAATTTTATAAAGATAAAAAAAGATATTGAATATTGTAAAAAAGTTGGTTTAGAGGTTCATTTAAATTTAATTAAAACATATCAATATTCATTACCAGACTTAAGGAGCATTTTAAAAAAAATTAATAAGCTTAGAATTGATTATTTTTATATAGTAGATTCATCAGGCGGTATGACTAGTAATGAGTTAAAAAAGTATATAAAATTTACTAGAAAAAATTTAAGAACAGATATTAAAATAGGTTTTCATGGCCATAATAATTTAGGGATGGCTAATTCAAATTGTATAACAGCAATAGATAATTCTGTGACTATGATTGATTCATCAATGCTTGGCATGGGAAGAGGGGCTGGAAATGCAATTACAGAAAGTCTTGCAGCTTATCTTCAAAGAGAAAAATATTTAGAAAATATAAATTTAACAAAAATTTTGAAATTTATTAAAAACTACTTAATTAAAATTTTTCCACAAAATTATTTAGTCGAAAATATTTTAATGGGAAAAAGTTATTTTCACGATAGTGAAATTAATAAACTTAAAACACTATCAAAAAAAAAAAATATAAGTTATTTGAATGCTTTAAATGAACTTTCTTTTAGAAAAGGAATAGATGAAAAAAAAATAAACTTTAAATCCTTGACTTATAATAGAGAAAAAAAAATAAGTAATTCTCTCAATTCTGATAAATTCGCGAATAAAAACTTATTAACCAATAAAAATTTACTTGATAATCTTTATTATGACATAACCAATCTCAAGAAAGATTTAATTGCCAAATCATCAAAATTAAATTCACCTATGATATTGACCATATGTAGAGGTAAAAAATTAGAGAGCAAAATTTACGAAGAATTAGGATTAGCAATTGGACATATAGTAAGCCCTTCTGAAAAATTTGATAAAAAAATATTAAAAAAATTTAAAGAATTTAAAATTTTTTTTGATATTAAGATTAAGAAAAAAAAATATCTTACTTATTCTGAAGCAGAAGTTAACATTAAAGCATGCGAAGATCTATTAAAGTTAAGAGAGTACAAATTTTTAAAATTTTACGGGAAATTTGATAATACCTTTAAGAAAAAATTAAAAGTTTGTTTTAACAGCAGTAAATCATCAAGAGGGCTCTATATAGTTAATCAGCCATTAAAGAAAAAAATTGAAAACTTTGATGTTTTAGTTTTGAAAAAAATTCAAATCAATTTGAAAAAAAATTCAAAAGTAAATTTTTTCATACCCAACTATGGTATTGTAATAGCTAGTGAAATTAAAAGAATATTAGAACTTTCTAGAAAAAAAAATGAAACTATTAAAAAAATTTGTCTAAATAAAAACTTATATGTCGTAGAAAAAGGACATCTAGGAAAAGAAAATGACATTGTCGTTGATAATATTTCAAAACCTAGTGTAATAATTGGTCAAAGCGACGGTTTTGGTGGAATTAAAAATAAACTTACATTAAATAATATTTCAAAAATGAATTTATTGAATTGGATTTACCGATGTTCTATCAATTAACGATATAAAGTGATTATAAATAAAAAAAAAATTTCCATCCTTAGCGAACCTTATATTATCGCAGAATTAAGTGGTAATCATGAAGGAAATATCAACAATTTTTTTAAATTAATCAATATTGCTAAAAAAGCAGGAGCGAATGCTATTAAATTACAAACTTTTAAACCTGATAAAATTACAATTAATAGCCGTAAAAAATTTTTTATAGTAAAACATAAATTTAAAAAATGGGATAAAAAAACGTTATATGAACTTTATAAAAAATCGTATACTCCCTGGGAATGGCATCAACCACTCAAAATTTTAGCTCACAAAAATAAATTAGATTTTATAGCCACACCTTTTCATGAATCTGCAGTTGATTTTTTAGCTAAACTAAAGGTTTCATGTATAAAGATTTCATCTTTTGAGTTTAATGATCACAATCTTGTAGAATATGCATCAAAAAAAAAAATACCAATGATCTTATCTTCTGGTATGGCTTCAAAAGAGGAAATAAAGATAAATTATAACATTGTAAAAAAAAATTTAAAAAATAATTTTGCGATTTTGAAATGCTCAAGTAATTATCCAGCTACTTACAAAGATTTAAATTTGAAAACAATTAGTGAATTAAGAAAAAAATTAAATTGTGAAATAGGATATTCGGATCATACAACAGATAATGTAGCTTCACTAGTAGCAATCTCTAAAGGAGCATCTATAATAGAAAAACATATATGTTTAGATAAATCGATCGGAATTGATAGTAATTTTTCGCTTACCCCTAATAAGTTTATGAAATTTGTTATTGATTGCAAATTAGCCTGGAAAGCTTTGGGAAAGATAAAATATGGGCCAACAATTTCTGAAAAAAATTCTTTTAAAAGTAGAAGATCTTTATTTGCTATAAAAGAAATAAAAATTGGTGAAAAATTTGATAAAGAAAATATTGCATCAGTCAGGCCAAGTGATGGACTGAGTCCTCGTTTTTTTAAAAAATTGATAGGGAAAAAATCCAAAAAAAAATTTTCTGTTGGAGATCCTATTAAATAATTTTTTAAATTATTAATTCTTTAACTTGTTTTTATTATCAAAAATGTTAAAAGTTGCTCATGAATGTTCAACTAATTGGCCACGCAACAGTCCTATTAAAAGACAAAAACTTTTCAATGATATGTGATCCATGGTTAAAGGGTGATTATGTAAATAATTGTACTGTATGGCAATATCCACCAAGAGAATTTGGTATAGAAAAGATTAATAAATTTAAATATATGTATATATCTCATGATCACGAGGATCATTGTAATGCTGAAACATTAAAAAAAATTAACAAAAATACACCCATATTTATTTTAAAATTTAAAGAAAATCGTAATCTAATTCGAAGATTAAAAGAAATGAAATTTAAAAATATTACAGAAGTGATTGCATGGAAAAAACATAAGATAGATAAATTTACTAACATAACAATTTTTCCATCTGATCAAGGTTTTGTGGATTCATCAGCATTAATTCAATATAAAGATTATGCTGTGTACCATGGTAATGATTGTATTTTAAAACTTGATACTATTAAAAAAATTTCAAAACTCGCAAATATAGACATAGCATTTATGCCTTATGCTGGATTTAGTGGATTTCCATCTAGTTATGAATTCGATAAAAAAACTAAAAAACGGTTAGCTGAAAAAAAGAAAAAAGAGGGACTTAAATCTTTTTATGATGCTGTAAAATATTTAAAACCTAAAAAGGCTGTACCTGCTGCTGGTGACCTTATAATTGTTGGTAAAGGGAAAGCTTGGATAAACTATTTTGATAGAGCTTCACCAATTGAAGCAATTAAAAAAGCTCCGTTAAGTGTTAAGCAGAAGTTGATTGATATGAGACCTGGGGATATTTATTCACGTGATAAAGGGATTATAAAATTTAAGAAAAAATTAAAATGGAAATACAATACATCAAGTCAAGAAAAGTTTTATGCACAATCTTATGTTAAAAAGGAAGTTGAAAGATACAACAATTGGATACTTAATTTAAAAATTAATAACAAAAATTTTAATAAATTAGTATTAGATTTTTTTACAAAAGCTTTAAAAAAAAAGAATTTAAGCAATCTGATAAATTATAAATTACAAATTATTTCAGAAAATAAAATCAAAAATTTAAAATCAATATTGCTAATTGATATTGGTAGAAAAAAAATTACAGAATTGGAAAAACCTACACAAAATTATACAAAAAAAATAATTATAGATGCTTTTGTTCTTTGCAGAATCATAAGACATGAAATTTTGTGGGGCGACGCTTATTGTGGATTATTTATGAAACTTGATAGAAAACCAGTAAATAATTATAACTTAAATTTCTGGAGATGGTTTTATGGCACAGATGAATTATTAATAGATTACAAAAAATACTTTACTAAATAGATTAAACTCTAATCTTATATCCTTGGTTTTTTAAGAATTTTTTTATTTTAATAATGTTATAATCCTTAAATGTAATCATTGTTCCAAGAGCAATAGCTGAAGCTCCATTAGAAAATGCATCATTTAAATGATCTAAACTTCCAATTCCACCTTCGTATATACTTGAAACTTTGATATATTCCGAAAGCTTTTTTAAAAAATTAATATCAAAACCTTTTTTTGTACCTTCATAATCAACAAAAGTAATTTTAATTTCTCCAATACCCATTTCTTGTATAAGATTGATATAATCAATTAATTCATATTTGTTATTTTTATCTTCGTATATTTTATATCTTTCATCTTTTTTTGTTAAATTAATCCCCGCTACAATAGCTTGCGAGCCCAAATTGTTACTAAATTCTCTCAAAATTTTTGGATTTTTTAATAGAATTCTATTTAAATAAATCTTTTCAAAGCCAGATTTGATAACATCTACACCTTTTTTTACTGTATCGATTCCCCCCCCATAAGTTATAGGAGTTTGACAATTTTTTGTAATCTCTTTTAAATAATTCAGGTCTATTTTATGATCTTTGTTTCTGTAGGAGTCTATATCAATTAATATAATTTCATCAGCACCTTGACTTTCTAAACTTGTGATCGTTGTTCCTGGGCTACCAGCAATTTTATGATTAGAAAACTTAACTCCTTTTACAAGTTTATTTTGGGATAATAATAACGAGGGAATTACTCTTAAGTATTTCATTTTGAAAGACTTTAAAAGAATTTTTTTTCCCATTCATCAAAATCACTAGGAGATATATTTGATGTATCTTTACTGATCTGATTTTTGTCCCAAATTTTACTTGGTGACACAATGTGTTCTTTTACAATGTCATAAAATTTGTCTTCACTTAAATTAATTAATTTTAAAAATAAAGATAAAGATTTTGGTTTTTTTCCATCATAAATTTTACAAAGTTCCTCAGCTTCTTTTCTATCCATTCTGCCATTCCTAATATCAATTGATGTTAAATGTGCAGTTCGACCAAATCCTCTTTTTAAAAATTTTATATAATCCCTGACTCCTTGCATCATGCATTCTATTTTTTCATAATTATAATTTTCAGGTATGCCCTCAACATTATCACCTTTCCAATCTAACTCTTTTTCTATTATATTGACCTGCTTTTTCACATCCCATGGTATATAGTTTCCAAGGTACGCAGCTTTTATTTTGTTTAGTTTAAATTCTCTTAAAGAGGGAAACTTATATGCGTTAAAATCACTCTCATTTATTTTATCATCTGGAAATCTTTCAGATATCATTTCATACATATCTTCAGCATTTATCCCAAGATTAGTAGTTTTGTTGAAATGCTCAATGTCACCTTCTTCAAATTCGTTATAGTCATAATAAGATGAATACTCCGCAGATGGTTCTCCATAAAAAATTAATGGCACTTTTTTTTCAATTGCTACTCTTATTGGGTGTGAAGCTATTCCAACATGGCAGTGCCAACAAAAATCACCTCTGCGTATAAGACTCTCTAACATTGTCTTTTTAACTAACTCAAAATTTGGTTTGAAGTTTACAAAATCAACCCCAAGTTTACTTAATGTTTTCTGATTATTTTCTTCTAAAGTTTTTCTATAAAAATTATGATCGAATCTTACAACCAAAGGTTTTAGTTTTTTTTGAGTGACCAAATACCACAACGTAAAAGTGGAGTCTTTACCACCAGAAAATGGGACAAGGCAATCATATTTATATTTTCCTTTATAATTTTTAATTAAATCATCTAATAAGCCTTGTCTCTCATCCCAGTTAATATTCTTTTTTTGATTAATCTGAACGCATACTGAGCATTTATCATTTTTAGAAAATGATAAAGTTTCAGCTGTTTCTGGTATCACACAATTAGAGCAGATTTTCATGAATTATTGTTTATCATATTTTTTTTGCAATATAGCTATCAAAGAATGTGGAATTTTCATAATAATATTTGAATTAATAATCTAAAAATGTTTGAATAATTTTTAACCCATTAAATTGACTTTTTTCAGGATGAAATTGAGTCCCAAAAAAATTTTTTTTTCTATAAAATGATGGAATTATATTATTATTTAACTTTATTTCGCCAAGGCAGTATTGATTTTCTGTTTCAGAATTTAATTTTACGTAGTAAGAGTGACAAAAATAAAAACTGGAATACTTTTTATCAATTTGAATAAAATTATTGTTTTTAAGATCAACGTCATACCAACCAATGTTGCTTGATTGATCTTTTGAAATTTGTATTACATCACCATCTATTATTTCTAATCCATTAGATAAACCATTTTCAAATAATTTTTTTGCAAAAATTTGAAATCCCAAACATATCCCCAGTATATATTTTTCTTTCTCATAGAAGTTAATAATCTCTTCCTTTAATCCCCTTTGTTTAAGTGTCTTAATAGCTAAATTTGCTGAGCCAACCCCAGGAATAATTAGCTTATCTATATTTCTTAATTCTTGTTTATTATCAATAACTATTGGATCATAACCAAGATTAAAAATTGAATTATAAACTGATTGTAAATTTCCAGCCTCGTAATTAATTATACCAATTTTCATAAAATATAACAAATATATCATTATTTTCTTTACTGTTCAATTATTGAACGCTATTTATATTGATGATGAAAAATACAGAAATTAAACAATTAAATCATCCATATCAAAGTACTTTAGATTTTGAAAATTTTTTAATTAGAAATAAAGTTTTAAATAGTAAAACAAAAAATATATTAGATATTGGATGTGGTTTAGGAGCTAATTTGAGATATTTTTCAGAAAAAAACCCAGATAAAAATTTTTTTGGATGGGATTATTCAAAAAAACAAATTAATTTAGCTAAATTTTATAATAAAAAATTAAAAAAAAATTTTTTCATTAAAGATGCTTTGAAGAAAAATAGATCAAAGATTAAATTTGATTTAATCTACTCCATACACACTTTCTGTGTTTTTAAAAAAATTGAAAAAGCTATCTCTTCAATTACAAAATTGAAACCAAATTGGATTGCAATAAACTCTCTTTTTTTTGATGGTTATTTAGACATTTTAATTCATATGAGAGATCTGAAAAATAAGAATATATCTGATACAGATCCAGATGCAGATTTTAATATACACTCATTACCAAATACAAAAAAAATCTTTAAAAAATACAATTATAAAATTATAAAAACAAAACAATATTTCCCTAAAAAAAAAATTCTTAAACCAAAAGGTAGAGGTAGTTATACAATTAAATCAGAGTTTAATAAGAATACAACTTTTTCAGGGCCTGTATATTTACCTTGGTATTTTTTATTAGCTAAAAAAATAAAATGATAAAAGATAACTTATTTTTTCTACCCAATATAAAAGATATTATAATTTTTGGTTATAGCGATCAGATAAATGAAATTAATAAGATAAATAATAAATTTAATATAAAAACAAATCTAATAATAAGCTCGGAACAATCCAAAAATAAAAAAATTAAAATTAATTTTAAGATATTTAATTATTTTGATAAAAGATTAAAAAATTTCATAAAAAAAAATTTTGATATAAATGCTACACTATTTATTAGTTTAGGTTGTAGATATATCTTTAATAAAGATGACATAAAATATTTTTTTAATCAAAATTTAATTAATTTTCATGGTTCAAGATTACCATTAGACTCGGGAGGAGGTCATTGGTCTTGGAAAATACTAAGAGGGGAAAAAATTGATAATCAGCTCGTGCATTTAATTTCAGAAAAGATTGACAATGGTCCTATAATTGATTTTGAAAGCTCTATTTTTCCGCATTGGTGTAAAATTCCTCTGGACTATGACAACTATGCTAAAAATAAATTTTTGAGCTTTTATGAAAAATTTATAAAAAATTTGTGTAACAAAAAAAAATTTAATTTAAAATTTCAACCTGATTATTTGGGTGTTTACTACCCAAGATTAAATACAGACTTAAATGGATGGATTAATTGGAATTTAAAATCATATCAAATTGAAAGATTTATAAATGCATTTGATGATCCCTATAGTGGGTCTTTAACTTATATAAGAAATAAAAAAGTAAGATTAAAGAAAATATATTTAAGTAGTTCTGACGTAAATAACCATCCATTTATGTCAGGTTTAATTTTAAGACATGACAAAAGATGGATTGTTGTTGGTTCAAATGATCAAAATGTTTTTTTGATTGAAGAAGTGCTAGATGAAAAGGGATTAAATATTTTATCAAAGCTAAAAGTTGGTGATCGTTTTTATACTCCAGTAAAAAAATTAGACGACTCAAAAAAATATAGAATTTATTATAAATCTAATAAATTAGTTAAAAAAAAATTTTTTGATAATTAAAAATTAATATTAAGAAAAATATTGATTTGATTTAATATAATAATGAAAATAGTTTATTTTATAAATCCATATAAAAAAGGCTTAACTGCAGTACCTGATTTTCTTAAAAAAACATATATAAAAAAAAAATTTTATCTATTGCCAGATAATAAGTTTTTTAGGGAGATAATTATTTTTTTATATACAAAAATTTTAAGAAAATTTTTAATGATATTTGAATTACTTTTTAAGGTTAAAATTGTGTGGGGTAACCCCAAAAAATTTAAATATATTATTTTTGATGATAATTCATTAGGAGTAATTGATAGAATTCTACCAACAAAAAAATATTTTATTTTGACAACAAGAACACAAAATATTAAAGAAATTCATATCTCCACACATATAATCTTATATATCTTAAAAAATTTATTTACTAATAAACTAAAGATAAATTATTTTTGCTGTTTGATTGAATTAATTCAGCCTAAAAAAATTGTAACTTTAATAGATAATTCTTTTGATTTTCACAAAATCTATAAATTTTTTAGAAAAAGTGACATTTCTTTTTATGCTATTCAAAACGCAGTTAGACATAAAGATTATTTAAGAAATATTCTTTCTATGTCAAATTATTCTGGAAATTATTTCTGCTTTGGAAATTCTGAGCTTAATCCTGTTAAAAGATATTCACAGAAAGAATTTAAACCTAAAATTAGGGCTATTGGATCATTAAAAATAGAATTAGCAAAAGAATATTTACTCAAAAAAAAAAAAAAATTAAAAGAGATTTACGATATTTGTTTTATTTCTGAAGCAGGAAGTGAAATCTCTACATCTGGTAGTTTAACTCTTGCTCATTGGAAAGATGATCAAAAAGAAGCAACACGACTTTTGCGTTATACTCTTGCATTTTGTAAGAAATATAACAAAAAATTATTATTACTTGGTAAATATGATTCAAAAAAGAAAAATAAATTTCATGATCTAATAAAACAAGAAGAAGAATTATTTTATAAGTATAACAATAAAGTTAGAAATTTTAATTTTCAATTTTTCAATAAATCTAATTATGACAACATAAAAAATCTAATGCAAAGTAAAGTTATAATAGGACAAGGATCAACTTTATTAAGAGAGTCTTTTGGTATAAAAAAAAAAGTTTTAGTTTGTGATTGGGGTGATAAAAAAATTAAAAAACGATTTAAAGCAGATAATTTTCCTTCTGGGGGTATTATTAATTTAAAATCCAAATCATATTTAAACTTTGAAAAAAGGTTAAAAAAAATATTAAAAATGACATATAAACAATACTTATTAGAGATAAATAATCCAAAATTAATTTATAATTTAAATTTTAAAACTTTAGAATTCTTAAGAAAAGAAATTAAAAAATAGATTTGAGTTAGAATTCTTGAATAATTTTTTTTTCGTATAATTTTTCTAAATTAATCAATTTATTGAAATAAGTAGATCGAATTTTATTTTTTAAAAATTTTAAAGTTTCTTTTTTTTCTTTTGATAAATTATTCTTTCTAGGCACTCTATTTTTTCTAAAAGCTTCATATGTAAATTTATCAACTCTTGAGCATACTTGACTGCTAATTTTCTGTAAATATTTTTTTGGATCTTCTGTTAAATTTTCGAACGGCACAATCAATTCATAGGAATTATATTTTTTAGAATATTTTCTGTAGTCAATTTTATCTAAACTAAAATTCTTTTCAATAATCATAATAGCCCTCTCATATTTATTTGCAGATATATACTCTTTAGCTCTATCTTTAATAAAGTAAGGAAAATTTTTTTTCAAATTTTTATCAAAAAATTTAATATGACCGTCTCTACTTTTTGAATTTTCTATCTGAATACTCCAATTTGCTATTCTGTTTATCATTGAAAAAGTAATAGGTGATCTATAAACTTGAATATATATCAATTTATCTTTAAATGTTTGAAATAGTATTTTTTTTGCTATGCTAGTAAAATGTAAACAAAAGTGAGAAATTACTTTATTTTTATTTTCTCTTATAACTTTCGTTTCATCAAAATCTAATCTTTTTTTTAAAATTTTAAATTTAGGATTCTTTTGTATAGATGAGATGTCACTTTTTCTAAAATTTATATTTCTTAATAATAAATGGTCATGATACATGACATTGTGGTTTGTTTTAATTAAATACTCTGAAATATTATCATTCAAAATTCTCAGTTTGTTTAGAGCAATCACATGCTCAACATAGTGACATAAAACCCATGGATCCACCTTTGGTAAACTGGAAATTAAATTACATATTAATGACTTTCCACTTGATGGAACACCATCAGTGATTATTATTTTTTGTTTATTTACAATTTCTCTATAAAACAATGTTATTTTACTTTTAGATCTTCGAAATATTGACAACTGTTCAATTTTTGAACATAAGTAGTTTATTTATGAAATTTAATCAAGAAAAATTTGAAATTTTAAGAAAGGTTGGAAAAAAACCTTCCTATAGTCAGAGAGAATTAGCAACAGAGCTTAATATAAGTGTTGGAAAGATAAACTATATTTTAAACGAATTAAAAAAAAAGGGTCTTGTAAAAATTAGTAATTTTAAAAAAAATAAAAACAAAACTAACTATTTTTATCTTCTAACCCCAAAGGGAATAGCAAATAAATCAAAATTAACACTTAAATTTATGAAACTTAAGATGCAAGAATATGATGAGTTAAAAAAAGAGATTAATGAATAATAAAGATAATTTTTATATACTAGATTGTACACTAAGGGACGGAGGTTATTACAACAACTGGAACTTTTCACCTCGACTAATTCAAGATTATTTAAATCTAATAAGCAAAACAGATATAAAGTATGTTGAGCTTGGTTTTAGGGGTTTTATTAAAAATAAAAACCTTGGTTTAACAGGATATACTGATGATAAACTCATCAATAAATTAAAATTTCCCAATTATTTAAGAATTGGGGTAATGATTAATGCATCTGATTTATATAAAAATAATTTTTCTCCTTTAAAAAACTTAAAAAGATTATTTCCTAAAATAAATAAAAAAATTTTTTTTGTAAGATTTGCATGTCATGCCGAAGAAGTTTTTGGTTTAAAAGACTCAATAGATTGGTTATTAAAAAAAGATATCTCTGTATTTGTTAACATAATGCAAGTTTCTGAATTAGAACTTAATACTATAAAAAAAATTTGTATTTTTTTAAAAGAAAAAAATATACGTGCCCTTTATTTTGCAGACAGTTTAGGTGCATTAGAAATTAAAAAATTTAAAAAAATTATAAAATTATTAAATAAAAATTGGAATAAAGAACTTGGTTTACATGCTCATGATAATCTTAAATTTGCGCTGAAAAATTCAGAGTATGCAATCAAAAATAATTTTAAGTGGATTGATAGTACTATTATGGGAATGGGACGTGGTCCAGGAAATCTTAAAACAGAGGAAATAATTAAGAAAGTTTGTAAAAAGCAAGTTAAATTTATTGACAGGTTGAAAAATAAATACTTTCACAAATTAATGCAGAAATATAAATGGGGCACAAATAGATATTATAAAGAAGCAGCGAAAAAAAAAATACATCCAACTTACATTCAAAATATGCTGGCAGATGAAAGATATAAGAAAAGTGATTATGACACAATTATAAAAAGTTTAGCCAACGAAGATGCCAAAAAATTCAATCCTCATAAATTATTTTTTTCGTCAAATATTTATCATAAACAAAAAAAAGGAACATGGTTGCCATCAAACGATTTAACAAATAAAAATATTTTAATACTCGGGCCAGGGAAAAATGCAAAAAAAAATAGAAATAAATTAATAAATTTTATTAATAACAAAAAACTTTTTGTAATTGCTCTCAATACGATAGATTATATACCAGAAAAGTTTATTAATTCGAGAACAGTTTGTCATCCAAAAAGAATAATTTTAGATCATAAATATTTGAATGAGTCTAATATTTCAATCATAGCTCCAATTTCTTCAATGCCTGAAAAATTAAAAAAATTTTTTAGTGCAGAAAATAAGTTTATTTTTGACTATGGGTTACATATTAATGGTAAAAAAAAAATAATTATCTATAATAATTATTGCTCGTTACCAAAACCTTTATCCTTTCTTTATTCCCTTGCTATAACAATTTCCGCAAAAGCTAACAGAGTTTATATTGCTGGATTCGATGGCCATAGAAATGATGATCCATTTTCTGATGAAACTGCTTATTATTTAAAAAAATTTTCTAAAAGTTTTAAAAAAATTAAACTTACATCACTTACAAAGTCAAAATATAATTTACCATCTTTAATCTTATAAATGAAAAGTTTGATCGTTATCCCAGCAAGATTTAAATCATCGAGACTGCCTGGAAAACCATTAAAAAAGATAGATGGCAAGGAATTGATTCTTAGAGTTTTGAATGCTTGTGAACCGTTATCTCAGAAGGGGACAAAAACAATAGTCGCAACAGATGAAAAAAAAATTTTTAATTTAGTCAAATTTTCAAATTTTAGAGCCATTATGACCTCAAAAAAATGTTTAACTGGTACAGATAGAGTTGCTGAAGCAGCAAAGAAAATTAAAGCAGATATATATATTAATGTTCAAGGCGATGAACCTTTGGTGAATTATAGAGACATTAAGAAAATTATAGAAGCAAAAAAAAAATTTCCAAATCATATTATCTGTGGATATAGCTATTTGAAAAAAGATGAGAATGTAAATAATAAAAATATTCCCAAGGTTATCTTAAATAAAAGAGAGGAATTATTATATATTTCGAGATCTCCTATTCCAGGATCTAAAAAAAAATTATCTAAAAAACATAAATATTTAAAACAGGTTTGTATATATGGATTTAATAAAAATGATCTTAATTTATTTAGTAGTTTGAAAAAAAAGATGTACTTAGAAAATTTGGAAGATATCGAAATTTTACGATTTTTGGAAATTGGAAAAAAAATTAAAATGATTAAATTAAGTTCTCAGTCATATGCAGTTGACACCTCAGACGACCTGAAAAAAGTTGAAAAAATATTTAAAAGTTTAAAAAAAAGATGAAAAAAATTGTTATTCAAGGATTAGGGTATGTTGGCCTCGCAATGCTTACTTTTTGTGCTGGAGCTAAAAAAAATAATAAATACTTATATAAAGTAGTTGGGGTAGAAAAAAAGTCTCCAAAAGGATCTAAAATTATTCAGACAATTAAATCAAAACAAACACCCCAAATCGTAGATGATAAAAAATTCCTTTATTTTTATAAATCATTAGTAAATGAACATCGAATTAAAGTTTCTTTGGACTTAAATGAATATGCAAATGCTGATGTAGTTTTTGTCTGTTCGAATTGTGATTTTAACTTTTCTACGAGTAAAGTTGAGCTGAGAAAATATTTAAATAACATTGCTCAAATTTCAAAAAAAATTAAAAATAATTGTTTGTTAGTTATTCAATCTACTTTGCCTCCAGGTACAACCGAAAAAGTTTTAAAGCCTTTGATAGCAAAAAATTTAAAAAAAAGAGAAGTCAAAAATTTTTTTCTGTGTCATTCATTCGAGAGAATTACACCTGGTAAAGATTATTATTCTTCAATGAAAAATGTTAATCGAGTAATTGGTGGAGTTAATAAAAAATCTACAGAATTAACAAAAAAAATATTTAAAAGTATTTTTAATTTAAGCTCAAATAAAATTATAAGTTTTAAATCACCAACAGAATCAGAGACTTGTAAAATAATTGAAAATAGTTACAGGGCAACAAATATTGCCTTTATCGAGGAGTGGAGAAAGTTTTGTTTTAAAAATAATTTAGATTTGGAAAAAATACTTAACACTATAAGACAAAGAAAAACCCATAATAACATTATGCGATCAGGCATAGGTGTCGGTGGATATTGCTTAACAAAGGATCCTTTATTTGCGAGTGCGATAAAACAGGTTTTAGGCTACAATTCTAAATTTCCTTTAAGCACAAACGCTGTTGTCATAAATAAGAAAATGACGTCAAATGTAATGTCTGAGATTGAAAATAGATTTAAAAAAAAAATTTATTGCAAAAAAGTTCTGTTAATTGGTGTAAGCTATAAAGAAGATACTAATGATACAAGATTTTCTCCAGCTGAAAAAGTTTATAATTTTCTTAAGAGTAGAGATTGTAAATTAAGTTTTTATGATCCTATTGTAAATTACTGGGAATACTCCAAAGGTTTTTCTGTTGATAAAAAAAATTTAAAAAATTACGATATCTATATCTATTTAGTAAGACATCAATCTTTTAAAAATTTATACATTAAATATAAAAAGGGCTCAATAATACTTGATTTGAATCACGTATTAAATGAAAAAAAAAAATTGAAAATATCAAGAAATAAGAATTATAAAAGTTATTTTATTGGATCAAGAATAGCATGAAATATTTAATAACAGGCGGAGCAGGATTTCTAGGAATTAACCTCGCTGAAAAATTACTAGAAAACAAAAAAAACAAAGTCTATTTAATTGATAATCTCTCAAAGAACATACAAAAAAAATCTTTATCAAATTTGATAAAAAATAAAAATGTGAAATTTATAAAAAAAGATTTATCAGATATTTTAGATTACTTAAAGATTTGTGATTTTGATTACATTTTTCATTTTGCTGCAATCTTAGGTGTTCAAAAAGTTATAGATAATCCATATGATACATTAAAAGATAATATTCAAACTACTACAAAATTAATTAACTTTTCAAAAAAACAAAAAAAATTAAAAAAAATTTGTTTTACATCTACTAGTGAAGTTTATGCTCAAACTTTAGAAAAAAAACTTGCTAAGTATCCTACGCCAGAGAATATTGATTTTCTTATTTCTAAAGATTTTAAACCAAGAACTGCATATTTCTTATCTAAAATTGTAGGTGAATACTTGATGAATTATTCAAAGCTAGATTTTGTCATTTTTAGACCACATAATATTTTTGGACCTAATATGGGTTTTGCCCATGTAATCCCACAACTCACAAAAAAAATTTTAGATAAAAAAAGTAAAAAAATCATCGTAGCCAATTCTAACCATAAAAGAACTTTTTGTTATATTGATTTTGCGATTAATCTGATTCTTAAGATTTCTCATGACAAAAAATCGTCAAAAAAAATATATAATATTGGATCACCTAATAGTGATATTTCAATAATGCACCTAGCAAAAAAAATAATGAAAATTCTTAATGTTAAAAAAAAATTATTACAATCAAAAAAAGTAGAGGATAATTCTCCAAAAAAAAGAAGACCAGATATGAGTAAAAGTGTTATTTTTTTTAAATCGAAACATAACTTTGATGAGGGATTGCATAAAACTGTATCTTGGTACAAAAGATATTTTTTAAATTAATATGAAATTGTCTATTCCACATATTAATCATAGTGACACCCTATCACTTAAAAGTGTGATGAAAAGTGGATGGATATCTACTTCGGCGAGGATAGTAAATGATTTTGAAAAAAAACTTTCTTCTTTTTGCAAAACAAAATATTCGATCGCATTAAATTCTGGTACTTCAGCAATTCATTTAGGATTAAAGATTTTAGGCGTGAACAAAAATTGTGAGGTAATTGTTCCCTCAATAACTTTTATAGCGACAGTCAATCCTATTCTTTATCTAGGTGCAAAACCAATAATTTTTGATGTAGATCAATATCATAATCTTAAAATAAGTGATGTTATTCAATTTATAAAAAATAAAACAAAATTTAAAAATAAGAGAACAATTAATAAAAAAACAAAAAAAGAAATAAAAGCTATTATTGTTGCGCACATGTGGGGTAGAGCTTGTGATTTTTCAGAATTAACTAAACTTTGTAAAAAAAGAAACATTTATATTATTGAGGATGCAGCAGAGGCCCTAGGATCTTATGTTAATACAAAACGAAAAAAAATAAAACATTGTGGAGGTATGGGAGATATTGGATGTCTGTCATTTAATGCGAATAAAATAATTACAACTGGTTCTGGAGGTGCGATTATTACAAGTAATAGAAATTTATATTTAAAGGCACAATATTTAGCTAATCAAGCAAAAGATGATACATTTAATTATATTCATAACGAATGTGGATATAATTATAAAATGAATGGTATGGCTGCAGCCTTAGGTATATCTCAATTAAAGAGAATCAAAAAAAAAATTTCTTCAAGAAAAAAAATTTATGAAAGATACTCACTAAATTTTAAAAATCAAAAAAATATCAAACTTTTATCTTTTCAAGAAAAATCCAAAGTAAATTATTGGATTAATATAATATCTTTAAAGATGTTTAATTTTAATCAAACTTACAATCTGAGTCAAAAATTGTTAAAAAAAAATATTGAAACTAGAAGAATTTGGCGTCCTTTAAATTTACAAAAATTTTTAAAAAAATTTGAGACTTATAACATTATCAATTCAAATAAATTTTATTCAAATTCTCTTTGTATACCATCGGATGAAGATTTATCGATTTCCGACATAGATAAAGTATCAGATTATATAAAAAGATATTACAAAATTATTAAATTAAACAAAAACTCATGAAAAAAATTATTTTAGTTGGTGGTGGTGGTCATTGTAAATCGGTTATTGACGTTGTAGAACAAGAAGGAAAATTTAAAATTGCTGGTATTATAGATAGACCGAATCTTTATGGATCCAAAATTCTTGGGTATTCAGTAATTGGTTGTGACGACGACTTAAAAATTTTATCTAAAAAATACTCTTATGCATTAGTCACTGTAGGTCAAATTAAATCATCATTATTAAGAAAAAAACTTTTTCATTTGCTAAATAAAGCAAAATTTATACTTCCAAAGGTAATCTCACCTTCCGCTTATGTATCTAAGCATTCCTCAGTTGGAAGAGGTTCAATCGTAATGCACAACTCAATTATTAATGCCAATTCATCAATAGGTGATAATTGCATTATAAATACTAACGCTTTAGTAGAACATGATTGTAAAATATCCGAGCATTGTCATATATCTACTAAAGCAACTATTAATGGAGGTGTGTCTATAAAATCAGGATGCTTTATAGGGAGTAATGCAACTATCAAACAAAATTTAACTATTAAAAAAGATAGTTTTATTAAAGCGTGTAGCCTAATAAAATGAGTGTATTTATAATTGCAGAGGCAGGAGTAAATCATAATGGATCAATTAGTATTGCAAAAAGATTAATTGATATTGCTGCAAAAGCAGGAGCTGATGCTGTAAAATTTCAAACATTTAAAACTGAAAATTTAGTTACCAAAAAAGCCAAGAAAGCAAATTACCAAAAAAAAAACAGTAATAAATATCAGTCACAATTTCATATGTTGAAAAAATTAGAACTTACTCCTTTGATGCATAAGAGATTATTATCTTATTCCAAAAAAAAGAACATACTCTTTTTATCAAGTCCTTTTGATTTAAGTAGTATAGACTTTTTAAATAATCTAAAATTAAAAATTTTTAAAATACCTAGCGGAGAAATAACTAATCTACCTTATCTCAAGAAAATTGGAGGACTAAACAAAAAAATAATTTTATCCACTGGTATGTCCAATATGAATGAAATAAAAAATGCCATTAATATTTTAGTAAAGTCAGGAACAAAAAAAAAGAATATTACTGTGCTTCATGCTAACACAGAATATCCAACACCTATTCGAGATGTAAATTTAAGATCAATGTTATCTATAGGAAAGATTTTGAACGTAAATTTTGGTTATAGTGATCATACATTAGGTTTCGAGGTTAGCGTTGCAGCGGTGGCTTTAGGAGCAAGTTGTATAGAAAAGCATTTTACTTTGAATTCAAATATGAGGGGTCCCGATCACAGAGCTAGTTTAGAGCCAAAAGAATTAACAAAAATGATAAATGCTATCAGAAATATAGAGATTGCCTTAGGAAGTAGTATTAAAAGACCTTCAAAAAGTGAAATAGCTAATATCAAAATTGTTCGAAAATCATTAGTCGCATCACAAGATATTAAGAAGGGAGAAATTTTTACAGAACAAAATCTTACAACCAAGAGACCAGGAACTGGATTGTCCCCATTTAAAATAATAAAATTTTTGGGAAAGAGAAGTTTAAAAAATTATAAAAAGGATCAGCAAATTAAATAATTATAATGAGGAAAGTATTATTTATAACAAGTTCCAGAGCTGACTATGGTTTGCTTAGAGAAGTTATATTGGAAACTCAAAATATAAATAGAGAAACTTACTTATTAGTGACTGGCTCTCATCTTTCCCAAGAGTTTGGAAACACTATTAAAGAAATCAAAAAAGATAATGTAAAAAAAATTATTAAAAGAAATATTCTCGATCAAAAATTCAGTGAAAACAAAATAAGTAAATATATATCTAAGTCGATAAATATTACTTCTGAAGTGATAATTGAGAAAAAGCCAGATGTAATAGTAATTTTAGGTGATAGATACGAATTATTAGGTAGCGCGATTGCAGCCATGATACTGCGAGTACCAATAGCACACATTCATGGTGGAGAGCTGACCATGGGTGCATATGATGACTCAATAAGACATTCTATTACAAAGTTATCTCATTTACATTTTCCAGTGCACGATGTTTACAAAAAAAGATTAATTCAATTAGGTGAAAATCCAAAAACAATTTTTAATTTTGGAGCTTTAGGTGCACATGCAATATCAAAAATCAAAACTTTAAAAAAATCTGAAATAGAAAAAATTCTTAAAATCAAATTGAATAAGAAAATTATTTTAGCAACATTTCATCCAGTAACTTTGGAAAAAAATATGTCGAAATACTATATAAAAAATCTTATAAGATTTTTAAAAAAATTCAAAAATTATATAATAATATTTACTTCACCAAATTTTGATAGTGAGTCGAATATTCTTAGAAAAGAAATTTTAAATTTTGAAAAAAAAAAAGATAATATCTATTTTTATAAATCTCTTGGAAATAATATGTATATTTCATTAATGAAAATTTCACATCTCGTGATTGGAAATTCATCTAGCGGTATTTTAGAAACCCCCAGTTTTGGTGTTAGAACAATAAATATAGGCAGCAGGCAAAAAGGGAGAATAATATCAAGTAATATAATAAATTGTAATTATGATGTTAATTCAATGTCTGAGGCATTTCGTAAATTAAAAAAAAAATCAACAAAATCATATAATCCATTTTTCAAAAAAAATACACCAATTAAAATAGCAAAAAAAATTTTAGATTTTAATTTTACCCTTAAAAAAACTTTTTTTGATATAGGAAAAAATTGAATTAATAACTTTATGAAAAATTTAGTGATAATACCTGCACGAAGAGGTTCAAAAAGAATTAAGAATAAAAATATTTTACAAGTTATGAACAAACCTCTTATTTTTTGGACAATTAATTTTGCAAAAAAATTAAAGAAAACAAATTTCGATTTAATAGTTACAAGTGACTGCCACAAAGTAAAAAAAATTTGTATTGAAAATAAAATTTCATTTCTAAAGAGATCAAAAATTATATCTGGTGATAATGTTTCAATGCATAAAGTTATTTTTAATACCCTAAAAAAACTTGATAAAGAATATAAGTATATTGTTTTATTACAGCCAACCTCACCATTGAGAAAATTAAACTTAGTAAGTAAAGCAATTCAAATTTTGAATAAAAAAAAGAGCTTTGATAGTTTTATACATCTGGCACATGAGTATTCCTTCACAGGTAAACTAAAAAAAAATATTTGGAAACCTGATTATGATATTAATACCAGGTCACAAGATCTTAAAGTTAAGTTAGTACCCACAGGAAATCTTTTCGTCTATAGATCAAGTTTGTATAAAAAAAAAATCAAATTACCAAAAAAAACCTATGGTATAACTTCAAATAACGAGGCTTGGGTTGATATTGACACTGAAAAAGATTTATCAATCTTAAATTTTTATCTGAAGAAATCAAAGAATAGAAGAATTTTAGTTTATAATTACTAGCTATTATAATATGAATTTTAAATAAAATAATATGAACATTAATAAAATTTTAATTAGTCAGAGTGATACAATTTTTAATGCTATGAAAAAGATGAATATGACTGGTCATATTTGTTTGTTAGTGATTGATAGATCTAAAAAATTAAAAGGTATAATTTCTGATGGAGATATTAGGAGAAATTTACTCAAAGAAAATAATTTAAAAAAGAAGATTTATACAATTTTTAATAAAAAATATTTTTTTTTAAAAAAAAAAACAAAAGTTAACAGATAAAATGAAAAACTTCATCATTCGGAATAAACATATGATAATACCTGTTGTTAACCAAAAAAATATTCCAATAAGCTATATATCCCACAAGATAGAATTTAAGAATAAACATAAAGAGTTTGAAAAAAATCAAATATTAATTATGGCTGGAGGTGTTGGGACTAGGATGAGGCCATTTACTGAAATACTTCCAAAACCGCTAGTTCCCTTAAAAGGAAAACCAATGATTTTAAATATTATGGATAACTTTAAAAAATATAATTTTAATAATTTTACAATTACACTTAATAAAAAAGAAAAAATTTTAGATATTTTTATAAATCAATTTAAAAATAATTATACTTTTGATTTTTTTAAAGAGACAAAACCATTAGGTACAGCAGGTTGTTTAAAAAAAATGAATTTTAAAAATGATTTTTTTTTAACTAACTGCGATACCTATATTAATATTAATTTACAAAATCTTTTAAAATTTCACAAAAGCTCTAAATCATTGATAACAATGGTTGCAAGCATTAAGTCATTAAATTTATCTTTTGGAGAGTGTGTTTTAGATAAAAATGGAAAATTAAAAAAAATTTTAGAAAAACCAAAAAAAAACTTTTTAACAAACACTGGTTTATATATAATTAGGCCAGATATTAAAAGATATTTACCAAGAAAAAATAATTTTGGAATGGATGAAGTAATATCTTCAGTATTAAAATATAAAAAAAAAATTGGTGTTTTTCCTATTCCAAATAATGATTGGAAAGACACAGGTAATTGGATGAATTATCTTAATACATTAAAAAAGTAAATTTTATTAATTAATTATTTTTAAAGACAAATATAGTCAAATTGAAAAAAAAAATAAAATTAAAAAATAAAAAAATTTATGTATACATAGATGTTCCTGTATCTAAACATCAAATCAATCAGATCTTTCCAAAAGAATTCAAATTAAAAAAAAATCTAATTTTTATAAATACTTCTAATTTAAACTTTGAAAATGAGAAATTAAAAAATTTTTATAAAAAAATTCCTAAGAGTGAAATTCCAAAAAATATGATTTATATAAAAAACGTAAATAATCTTAAAATTTTTTTTAAAAAAATTAAAAGTTCAGATCTTTTTATATTTTACAGTTATTTTTTCTCATTAAAAAATTATAATGCATCTGAATTATTTAATAAAATTAATTGCAAGAAAATTTTAATAAAACAACATTCGTGGATTTTTCCTAATTTTAAAAAAGATTTTTTTATAAGTTCTTTTAGATTAATAAAATATACGATAAATAAAATATTTTTAAGTGAAAATGTTAATAATATTGAATCAGATTATATTTTGTCTTTTGGAGAAAAAAATAAAAAAAAATTTATCCATGATAATCATAACAATTACTTAGATTATCCAACTTTTTGGATTAAATTTAATTCAATACCCAAAAATAAAAAACTTGTTATTTACGTTGATGAAACTCTAGATTATTCAGGCGATCATTTTTTGATCAAAAATAAAGTCTCGAATAAGATAAGAAATATCAATGATTATTTAAAAAATTTAAATCATTTTTTTTCTATGATTGAAAAGAAATTTAATTGTAAATTAATTATTTGTTGTAAAAAAAAATTTAGATATGACAAGAATTATTTTGATGGAAGAAAGTTGGTTTATGGAAAAACTCTTGAATTAATATCAAAATCAAAATTGGTTATTGGACATAAATCAGATGCTTTAATTCAAGCGATTTACTCAAAATCTCCAGTGATATTATTAAAAAGTAAAGAGTTTGCTATTAGGAGAAATCTAGAAATTCACTCAAAATCAATTAATTTATTTAATAAGAGATGTTATTTTTTAGAAGATTATATCGATAAAAAAGTCAAGTTAGACACTTCAATTGATAATAAATATTACAAAAAAATTATTAATAATTACTTTATATCAAAAAACCAAATTAAACAAAACTTTCATGAAAAATTAAATAGTGATTTAAGCAAATTACTTTTATAAAGATCACACCTACTTTATGATTAAATATATATCTAGAATTATTTATTTCTGCTTAAATTTAATTAACTTAATATTCAAAAAAATTTTTAAAAAAGATATTTTGACATGGATTAAATTTTATATTGAACAAGACGCTTATAAGAAAGTAAAATTAAAAACTGGAAAAGAATTAATTTTTTTCTCACCTAATTTCTTAGTTGATATCTTGATTAAAGATTTTCATTTGAAGGAACCAGAAACTTTACAATGGATAGAAAGTTTTAAAAAAAAAGAAAAAATAATATTTTGGGATATAGGTTCAAATATTGGATTATATTCAATCTATGCTGCTATAAATTTTGAAAATATTGAGGTTGTAAGTTTTGAACCCTCAACAAGTAATTTAAGAATTTTATCAAGAAATATCTCTATAAACAATTTAGAAAATAAAGTAAAAATATTTCAATTACCTCTAGGTGTTTTGAAAAATAAATTTTTGAATTTTAATGAAAGAAAATTTAATGAGGGCGAAAGTCACAATTCATTAGATAAAAGTATTGATTTTGAAGGAAAAAATATTATTCCATCTAATAAGTATAAAATATTTTCTACTAATATTGATCAAATTATTGATGATAAGATACTTGAAATACCAGACTATATAAAAATCGATGTTGATGGAATTGAACATTTGATTTTGAAAGGTGGTCTATCAGTGCTTAAGGATCCAAAAATTTTAGAAATACAAATTGAAATTAACGAAAATTACACTGAGCAATTTAATACTATTTTAAAAATAATGAAAGAGAGTAATTTTAAACTAAAAGAAAAAAAGCGTAATGACTCAAGTAAATATTACTTAAATGAAAAATTTTCTAAAATCTATAATTATTATTTTGAAAGATGAAATCAATTAATGCTAAAAAAATCAGAACAGCAGTAATTCTTTGTGGAGGAAAAGGCACAAGATTAGGATCGATTACAAAAAAAATTCCTAAGTCTTTAGTAAAAATTAAAAATAAACCAATTATGTGGTATATTTTAAAAATATTAAAAATAAATGGATTTAATCAATTTATATTACCTGTAGGATATAAAGGTAATTTAATTGAGAAATATCTTAGGAAAAAGGAATTTCAGAATTATAATCTTAAGATTGTTTCTACTGGTGACAACACTCATATTGCTAAGAGAATTTATCGGATTAAAAAATATATAAAGTCTGAAAATTTTTTATTATTAAATGGAGATGCAATATTTGATTTAAATTTGAATAAAATTTATAATGACCATATTAAAAATAAAAATATTTATATTACTTTTTTGGGATCAGAAACTAACTTACCTTACGGAACCTTAATACTTTCTAAAGGATTAGTAAAAAATTTTGCAAGGGATGTAATGTTTAATGCGGTTAAAATTTCAAATAAGGATTACATTGCACATATATACTCAGGAATGGCAATTTTAAATAAAAAGATATTAACAAATGAGTTAAAATATTATGAAAATTTTGAATTAAATCTTTATCCAAAGATTATTAAAAAATACAAATGTAAATTTAAAAAATTCTCAGGCTTTTGGCATTCAATAGATAATATAAAAGATATTAAAGTATTAAAAATGGACAATATAAAGAGAAAAAAAATCAATGATTTATTTAAAAAACTAAAATGAAAAATTCTTTTTGGAAAAACAAAAAAGTATTTATTACTGGTCACACAGGTTTTAAAGGGAGTTGGTTGGTATTAATTTTAAATCATTTAGGAGCAAAAGTTTCAGGTTATGCACTCAATCCAATTTCTAAACCTAATTTTTTTGATAATTTGAAACTCTCTAAATTTTTAGAAAATGATTTTAGAGCAGATATCAAAAACTTTTCAAAATTAAATAAAGCAATAAAAAAATCTAAACCAAATGTTATATTTCACTTAGCTGCTCAATCTAGTGTTTTGGTAAGTTATGAAAACCCTGAAGACACTATAAAAACAAATATTATTGGAACATTTAATTTATTAAAAGCTATAAAATCTAATAAAAATGTAAAATCAGCAATAATCGTAACTACAGATAAAGTTTACTTAAATGAAGATAAAAAAATAAATTTTGATGAAAATTCAAAATTAGGAGGCCACGATATCTATAGTTCAAGTAAAGCTTGTTGTGAAATTGTTACAGAAAGTTTTGTTAAATCATTCATAGATAGAGATAAATGTAAAATTGCAACTGTTCGTTCAGGTAATTGCATAGGTGGTGGAGATTGGACTGAAGATAGAATCATAAAGGATTGTATTGAAGCCTTTATACATAAAAAAAGTCTATTAATCAGAAGTCCCAATTCAACTAGGCCATGGCAACACGTTTTGGAGCCAATTTGTGGCTATCTAAAACTAGCAGAAAAACTTTTAAGTAAAAACGGCATCAAGTTTACCGGATCTTGGAATTTTGGACCAAGTAAGATTAATTTAAGTGTCTTAAATTTAGCAAAATTAGGTAAAAAAATATTTAATTCAGAATCTAAAATAATTATTGAAAAAAAAGGTATTAAAAAACATGAGGCTAAATATTTATCTTTAGACTCAAAAAAATCTCTTAAATATTTAAAGTGGAAAGTTTATTTGAAACCTGAAGTTTCTCTAAAATTAACTTTTGACTGGTTTAAAATTTTTTATGCAAATAGGAAAAATAATAAGAAAGTAATTGAATTTACAATAAGCCAATTTGAAAATTTCAAAAAGGTAATCAAATATTTTTAATATATAATGCCTTGTCCTATATTTAGATCCAATAAAATTTTAGATTATTTTCATGATTATAAATTTCAAATCAATGAAAACAAAAAATTTGATTTAATAAATACCTTATATTTTCTTAAATATTTTATTGATGTAAAGATTTTTTTAAAAAAATTATGAAATGTAAAAACTGTAAGAAAAAATCTTTATCGAAAGTTGTTGAAATTGGAAAACAGCCTTTAAGTGGCTTTTTTTATTCTAAAAAAAAAAAAAATCTAAAGAAATATTCTTTAGATCTTTATAGATGTTCAAAATGCAATTTAGTTCAGCTTAATAATACTGTTAATATTAAAAAGATGTATGGAAGACATTATGGTTATAAAACATCTGTCAGTAAAATGATGATATCTCATTTAAAAGAAAAAGTTGAAAGATTAAAAAATAGCAAAATACTTAAAACAAAAAATAATGTATTAGATATAGGAAGTAATGATGCCTCATTTTTAAAGTTATTAAAAAAAAATTTTAATTTATATGGAGTCGATCCTTCAGCGAAAAAATTTAAAAAAGAATATAAAGGTATGAAATTAATTCCAGAATTCTTCTCAAAAAAAAATATTTTTAAACACACAAAAAATAAGAATATAAAATTTGATCTTATTTCAAGCTTTGCTATTTTTTATGATGTTGAAGACCCAAATTCATTTTGTAAAGATGTTGAAATGTTATTGAATGATGATGGAATTTGGATATGTGAATTTTCTTATTTGCCCTTGATGCTTAAAAATTTAACATTTGATCAAATATGTCACGAGCACTTAATGTATTATACTTTTAATGTTTTTGAAAAAATTTTAAATAACAACAAGTTAAGAGTGATTGATATAAAATTAAATGAAATAAATGGAGGAAGCATAGAAGTTTCTATTGTAAAAAATAAAAGTAAAAGAGTCTCAAATACTAAGTTGATAAAAAAAATCAAACAGGATGAAAAAAAAATTAATCTAAAAGCTTTTCAAAATTTTTCAAAAAGAATTAAAAAAGTTAAAAATGATCTTGTTAGCTTCATAGATAAAAATTATCCCATTGTAGGTTATGGTGCCTCCACAAAAGGAAATATTGTTTTAAATTACAGCGAACTGAACTCTAACAAAATAAGTTACGTTTGTGATGCTAATATGCAAAAATTTGGAAAATATACGCCTGGGTCAAATATTAAGATTATTTCAAAAGAAAAAATGAGAATTCTGAAACCAAAATTTTTATTAGTCTTGATTTGGTCGTTTAGGTCTGAAGTTATTAAACAAGAATTAAATTATATTAAAAAAGGAGGCAATTTAATTTTTCATTTACCAAAATTTCATATTATAAACAAAAAAAATTATAAACAATTTATTCATAAAAATTTTAAAAACTTATCTTATAGATATTAATTAATGATACTTTCTATCTGTATACCATCTTATAATAGATTAAATTGTTTAGAGAATTGTTTAAATTCAATTCTTATTGCATCAAAAAATGTTGATAATTTTGACTTTGAAGTATGTGTTTCTGACAACAATTCAGCACAAGATCCTATTGAAATAATTAATAAATATAAAAAAAATTTTAAAATAAAATATAACAGAAATAAAGAAAATATAGGTTTTGCACTAAATGCTATTAAAACAGTAAACATCTCAACTGGAAAGTATGCATGGTTAATAGGTAATGATGATCTTATATTACCAAATACTTTAAATGAATTGAAAACTGTTTTTAGAGAAAATAGTGATATAGAATTTTTTTTTATTAATTCCTATTATTTAAATTCAAAATATTTAGAAAAATTTTCTCATCCTTTTAATACATCTCAATTGATAGATGCTAAGATGCAAAAATTATCAAAATACAAACATAACAAAAGAGTAAATTTTTGGGAAGTTATTGACCCAGATGTTTCTTGGGAATTTTTAATTGGAATTTTTTTAAGTATATTTAATCGTGAGATGTGGATTAAGGGTTTGAATTGCTTAAATAAGAAAGATTTAGAAGATAAAAATATTTGGTCAAATTTTGATAACACATGTCTCAATGCAAAAGTAATTTCTACAGTTTTTAAGGATAAAAAAAGTTTTATATGTTCGAAGCCTTTAAGTGTCAATTTAATTGGTGAACGTGAGTGGGTTAGTTTATATGATTTTATTGAAATAGTTAGAATCCCCGAGTTAATTGATTATTATAGGTCTCAAGGAATGAGTTTTTTTAAATATGTTTATTGTAAAAACTTTGCATTAAGAAATTTTTTTAATTTTTTCACAAAAATAATGATTAATGGAGAAAGAGCTGGAAGAAATTATGTAAATTTTTACAATCACTTTTTTAAAAATTTAATTTATCCTTATGCATGGCTTTCAATTATTTTTTTTGTTATGAGATCTTTAAAGAAAATGATTAAATCTTAATTTATGATGAATGACAATATCGAAGGAATAGAAATTACAAAACTTAAGATCATTTCAGACCATAGAGGGTCTGTGATGCATATGCTCAGAAATGATAGTAAAGTTTTTGAAAAATTTGGTGAAATATATTTTTCTACGGTTACTAAAAATGGAATTAAAGCGTGGCACTTACATAAAGAAGCAACTTTAAATTATGTTTGCGTAAAAGGCGCTGTCAAATTAGTTCTTTTTGATGACAGAAGCTTAAGTTCAACAAAAGGAAAATATCAAGAATTTATTCTTTCACCAAAAAACTATTTTTTAATAACTATACCTCCAAATATTTGGAATGGGTTTAAAAATTTGGATAATGAAGAAAGTATTATAGCAAATTGTTTAAATATTCCACACAACGAAAAAGAAATGGTTAGAGAGAGCCATGATAGTGAGAACTTTAATTTTGATTGGAGTAAATAAAATGAAAGTTGTTATTTTAGCTGGAGGTCTAGGAACAAGGCTTCCAGAATATACCAAAAAAGTTCCCAAACCTATGGTCAAAATAAACAATAAACCGATACTTGTACATATCATTAATCATTATTTAAAATTTGGCTTTAAAGATTTTATTATTGCAGCTGGATACAAAGCTAATATTATTAAAAAATATTTTAGATCATCACCAGTAAAAAAATGTAAAATTCAAATAATCGATACTGGAAATAAATCTATGACTGGAGGAAGATTAAAAAGATTAAAAAAATATTTGAACAACGATACATTCATGATGACTTATGGGGATGGTTTATCAAATGTAAATTTAAAAGATTTGTTAACCTTTCATGAGAGATATAAAAAATTAATTACTTTAACTGCTGTAAGACCTCCGGCTCGATTTGGTGCAATTAAATTAGTTGGAAATTATGCTAAAACTTTTAAAGAGAAATCAAGACTTGATGAAGGTTGGATAAATGGAGGATATTTTGTGATTGAGCCAAAATTTTTACAATTCATTAAAAATGATAACACTTATTTAGAAAAAGAGCCTTTAGAGACAGCTGCAAAAAAAAAACAATTATTAGCATTTAGACACAATGGGTTTTGGCAATGTATGGATACTAAAAGAGACAAAGATAATTTAGAAAAATTTTTTAAAGAGGGAAAATTTTTTTGAAGAAAAAAATTTTGATTACTGGTGGCACAGGTTTTATTGGTTATCATCTTGCAAAAAAATGTGTTCGCATGGGATGGGAAGTAACCAGTTTTTCAAAAAAAAAACCAAAACCTATAAGAACTCTTAAAGAGGTAAATTATTTATTTGGTGATTTAACAAAAAAAAAAGACCTTAAAGTTTTAAAGAAAAAATTTGATTACATCGTCAATGCTGCGGGTGTAGTTGATCACTCTTCTAATCCAAAAGTGTATAAAGCTCATTATTTGGGGTGTAAAAATCTTGCAAATTTTTTTTTAAAAAAAAAGATAAAACTTTTTCTTCAAGTTGGAAGTTGTGTTGAATATGGTCCACAAAAATCCCCACAAAAAGAGGATTATAAACCAAAAATAAGTGATCTTAAGAGTATGTATAGCAAAGGTAAGTTAGCCGCCTCAAAATATTTAATGGAGTTATATGATAAATATAGGTTTCCAGTAGTAATTTTTAGGTTGTATTTAAATTATGGTCCAAACCAAGACTTTAATAGATTTTTGCCAGTAATAATTGATGGTTGTATTCGTGGTAAAAAATTTCCATGTTCAAGCGGAATTCAATATCGCAGTTTTACTTTTGTAGATGACCTCGTGCGTGCAATGGTAATCGCTTTAAAAAAACCACAGTTAAGCGGCAATATCTTCAATATTGGAAATAATAAACCAGTAAAGATTAAAAAGATTATTCAGTACATTAGAAAATATGTAAAAAAAGGAACTCCTTTATATGGAAAAATAAAATTTAGAAAAGATGAAATTAAAAGTTTATATCCGAATATTTCTAAAGCAAAGTCATTACTCAATTGGCAACCTAAAATTAACTTCGGCAAGGGATTAAATAAAACAATCAATTATTATAAATCTAATATTAAACTTTCATGAAATTGTTTAGAATTGCTTGGAATTTACTTGATAAAAAACAAAAAAGTGTATTTCTTATTTTAATAATATTTTCTATTTTTCAAACAATTTTGGAAATGATAGGAATTGCTGCTGCAATACCTTTTGTTACTTTTTTACTTCAACCTGAAAAGCTATCTGAGATGACTCTCATTTCAAATTTTGAAATATTTAATAAAATAGAAATAACAGAACAATTGCTTCTATATCTATGTTTAGCTTTCTTCTAAATTTTTATGATTAAAAATTTTTTTATTATTATTACAAATAAGTTAATTTTTAATTTTATCTTTGATTTTAGTTTAAAACTATTTAAAAGTTTAATTGATAAAATATTTACAATTAAGAAATGAATTCAAAAACTAAATTACCAATTTTTTTTTTTGGATATGGATTAGTTTTTTTTCCATTGTTATTATTAATTGGCCCCTTAATTTCTGAACTATTTTTAATTTCAATCATCGTATTTTCTCTATTTTATATAATTAAAAAAAAAAAAAGATATTTTATCAAAATAGATTTCTATTTTTTTTTATACTTTTTTATATTTCTACAATTTTTTCAACTTTATTAAATTACTATGATTTAGACAGCTCTATAAGTGGTATATTTTATTTTAGAATATTATTTTTCCCTATTTCAATTTGGTTTATTTTAGAAAACTTTAACTTTTTCAACAGGAAGTCGATTTTATTTTATAATTTTTTTTTTATGATAATAATTTTTGACGCATTGTTACAATATTATTCTGGTAAAAACTTATTGAATTATGAAATTCAATCATACCGGATTTCCAGTTTTTTTGGTGAAGAACTCATATTGGGAAGTTTTATTTTAAAAATTATTCCAATTTTTTTACTTTTTTTAATTATGAATAATAGTTTAACTAAAAATATTTCTTATATTTTTTATGCAACAATAATTTCTTTGGCAAGTTTTATCATTTATTTATCAGGTGAAAGAACATCGTTTGCTTTACTAGTCTTATTTTTTTTTACTCTTTTTTTCATATCAACTCATTTAAGAAAGTTTATTACAATAATAATGGTAATATTTTTTGTTCTATCAACAATTTTACCAAATTTAAAAGATCCAAATAAAATTAATCCCTTTAATAGAATGTTTACTAAGTCTTACAATCAAATATTTGCAGATGTAAACAGAAACTTGGGAGAGGATAAAAAAAAAGTTTTTAATAAATTTTTTATTTTTTCACATGATCATCAGGGACATTATTTATTATCGTATAAAATATTTAAGGATCACATGTTGACTGGTACTGGTATTAAAGGATTTAGATATTTGTGTAGGAATAAAATTTATATATTAGATAATAATGAAGGTTGCTCAACCCATCCTCATAACACCTACATGCAAATTTTAACATCTAATGGTTTGATAGGTATTTTTTTAATAATTTTTGCTTTTTTCTATATTCTTAATGAAATATTTTTATGTAAAAAAAAAATGAAAGATACAACTATTTATAATAAAAATGAAATTTCTAAAGCAATTTGCATATCAGCAATTTTTGTAAATTTGTGGCCATTTATCCCGAGTGGAAATTTTTTTAATAATTGGTTATCAATGATTTATTTTTACCCAGTTGGTTTCTATTTGTATTTTAAACATAAAAATGAGTAAAAAATTAGTTAGTATAGTTGTAAATTGTTTTAATGGTGAAAAATATCTTAAAAAAAATTTAGAAAGCATCCAAAGACAAGAATATTCAAATTGGGAATTAATTTTTTGGGATAATCAATCATCAGATAATAGTAAAAAAATATTTGATAGTTTTAATGACAAAAGGTTTAAATATTTTTATTCAGACAAGCATACAACTTTATATGAAGCTAGAAATTTAGCATGTGAAAAAACACATGGAGATTTTATTGCTTTCTTAGATTGCGATGATTGGTGGTATGAAAATTTTCTATCATCAAGAGAAAATTTTTTTAATAAAGAAAAATATGATTTTTCTTATTCAAATTGCCATAAATATTTTGAAAAAAGTAATAGAAGAGAAATATACACAAAAAATAAGCTACCTAGTGGTAAAATTTATGATTTTTTATCTAAGAAATATTTAGTAAATATTAACACTTTAGTGGTAAGAAAAAGTTCTCTTAAAAAAATTAATTTTTTTAATCCAGAGTTTAATATTATCGGTGATTTTGATGCAGTAATGAAAATGTGTAAATATGGTGAAGCTTTGGCATTTCAAGATCCCTTAGCTTGTATAAGGATCCATGGAAAAAATTTTCATGATGAAAACAGAAAAATGTTTTTTAAAGAGTATAAAAATTGGTTTATAAGACAACCTAAAGATAATCTTTTTAAAAGAAATAGAATATTCTTTTTAAAAAGATTATTATATTTGTATTTTGTCTCACTTTTTCCAAAATCTATAAAAGATTTTTTCAAAAAAAAGTGAGAAAATAAAATTTTATAACTATGAATAGTTTAAAAAAACTTAAAGTTGGAATAATTATCGATGATGTGGATCAGTCATATTTAATAAATGATCTTTATCAAAAAAGTTTGGGAAGTAATTATTATTCAATAATTTGTTTGATAATTCAGAAGCCGAGAAATTTTAAAACAAAAAGTTTTTTTTTTAAATTAATAAACTTTTTTAAAACAAAAGGAATTATAAAACTTTTAGATAGAATAGTTTTTGAGTTAATAGATCGAATCGAAACGATATTCATTATAAAAAAAGAAAAATTCAAAGAGTTTTTTTTAAAACAATCAATTTCAGAATTTAAAATTAAGAAAATAAGTGTGGTTCCAAATATTTCCAAAACAGGTTTGATCTATACATATAGTACTGAGGATATAAATAGAATAAAGAGTCTCAATTTGGATATATTAGTAAGAGGTGGTTCAGGTATTTTACAAGGTGATATTTTAAATATATGTCCTTTAGGAATTATTTCTTTTCATCATGGAGATAACGATTTTTATAGAGGTGGTCCACCAGGATTTTGGGAAGTTTATAATTGTGAGCCCTCAACTGGTTTTATAATTCAGCGTCTTTCAAAAGTGCTTGATGGAGGTGAGGTAATTTTCAAAGGACATATCCCAACTTCTTTTTTCTATAAGTTAAATGTTTGCAAACTTTTCTTAAAATCGAGTATCTTTTTACATAAAACATTAGAAAAGTTGTCTAAATGTGAAAAAGATGTTTATCATTATCAAAAAAAATATGACAATTTTAAAATTTATAAGATTCCTAAATTCTATCAATCGATTTATTATTTGTTCAAAACTTTAAATCTTGGTTTGAAAAAAATATTTAATAATCTTTTAAGTCGCAAATTAAGATGGAATATTTGTTATCAATTTACTGAAAATTGGAATGCTCCTTTAATTAAAAATTCTATAATTATAAAAAATCCAAAAAATAGATTTTTAGCTGATCCATTTTCAATTAACTACAATGGTAGAAATGTTGTTTACGTTGAAGATTATGATTATAACTCTAATAAAGGAAAAATTTCAGCCTATGAAATAAATTCAGAAGGATATAAGGAAATTGGAGTAGCAATAGAGGAAAAATTTCATCTTTCATACCCTTTTATATTTAAATCGAACGAGGATTTATTTATGATACCAGAAAGTCACCAGTCAAAAGACATAAGAATTTATAAATGTACCAAATTTCCTTTAAAATGGAAACTTCATGGGATATTAATGAAAAATGTAAGTGCAGTAGATACTAATATTATAAAATTTAACAATAAATATTGGCTTTTTACAAGTTTAGACTCCTCCAAATTAGGTGAACATTCATCGGAGCTACATATTTTTTATTCTGATAAGATAGACTCCAACTCTTGGACGCCACATTCGTTAAATCCTGTTATTTTTGACTCAAAAAAAGCAAGAAATGCTGGGGTTATTTACGCTAAAGACCAACAACTCTATAGAGTTTTCCAAAAACAAGATTTTGATCAGTATGGAGCGGCTTTAGGAATAAGCAAAATTAAATCTTTAACAGAAAATGAATATGATGAGGAGGTATTTATGAATATCAAACCAGACTTTAAAAAAAATATATTGGGAATGCATAGTTTTTCTTTTAACTCAGGTGTTCTATTAAATGATTTTGTAAAATATGAAAAAATTAATTAGTCAATGTTTAAAATCATATTTTTTTGCCAAATAAATTAATGATTAAATCTACAAACAATGGATGAGATTTTTATAATATCAAATGATAGATTTCACGAAAATAAAAAAAATTTTTTTAATTCAAATAAGAATACTTTTACCATCATAAGCTGTTTCAAAAAACTTCAAAAAATTTATTTGATTGCAAGAACTTCAAGACAAAGAGAAAAATTTAGAAATAAGATAAGTAATTTAAAATTAGTTAGTATATCACAAATTTATCGATTAAGAGAAAAAATAAAAGAGAAAAAAACACTTATGATTTCTTTAACTCCATATAATTTTTTAGTCGCCTGTATTTTCATTTTTATGGGAGTAAAAAAAAGTAACTTATTTTTATTCTTAAGAAGCGATGGTTATAAAGAATATTCTATCAAATATGGAAAATTAGGTGGTTTTTTTTATTATGTAATGTTAAGTTTTGTTAAAAAAAGATTTAATATTTTTACTTGTTCTGCTTCAATTAAAGGTGTTGCAAATTCTAGAATAATTTATCCGTCTGAGATAACTAAAAGATGGCTTATAAACAGAAAAAAAAAAATTAAAAAGATAAATTCAAAAAATCCAATAAAATTACTCTACCTAGGAAGATTAAGAAAAGAAAAAGGTTTTATTGATCTTATTAAGATATTCAATAATTTAAAAATTAATTGTAATTTAACTATTGTTGGTAATGATTTTGAGTTCTTAAAAAAAAAGAATTATCCCAAAAATTCTAACATAAAAATCTTTGGACAAGTATCATCTGAGAAAAAATTAATTAAATTTTATGATAATTCTGATATATTTATTCTGCCCTCTTATACGGAAGCTTATCCACAAGTAATATTAGAAAGTCTAGCACGACTGAAACCTGTTATAATTTTTGAAGAAATTAGTTTTTTGAAAAGTAAGTTCAGACATGGCTTATTTTGCTGTTATCGAAATCATTTAAGTTTAGAAAAAACAATAAAAAAAATAATTGATAATTATGAAGAAATTCAAATTTCAATTTATGAAAATAAATTATACCTTCTTAAAGATTTTCAAATTCAAATGAATGATATTTTGAATAAAAAATTTGATGATATATCTAAAACCTAATAGATTTGTCCAAATTAATTAATATGAATATTTTTTATTTAACTTTATTGATAATTTTATTGAATTTGATCTTGTACATAAAATTTGACTCAATCTCAAAATTTTTTACTCTCTTTGATAAACCTGATGGGAAATTAAAAAAACATTTAAAGCCAGCATCATTGATTGGGGGATCAGTAATTTTAGCTAATCTTTATCTTATAATTTTTGCCTCAAAACTATTAAGTATTGACAACTTGATTTTTGATAATAATTTCGTAGTTGTAATTATTACTCTTAGCACATTATTTTTCTTAGTTGGATTATTAGATGACGCAATAAATTTAACACCTAACACAAAGTTGTTATCTTTAATATTATCAATCCTATTTGTAGTATATTTATTTCCTCAAATAAATTTAGAACTTATTAAAATAACATTTTTGAGTAAGACGTATTATTTTAATGAGTACTCTTATTTTTTCACAATGTTGTCTTTTTTATTGTTGGCAAATGCAATAAATATGTTTGATGGTATAAATCTTCAATTAATCTTATTTTGCTTATTTATATTTTTTATTTTTATTATAAAAGGTTTTTTACCTTTATTTTTTATTCTGTTTTCTATAAGTTTTATTTTTTTAGGTTTACTAAATTTTCAAAATAAAGTCTTTATTGGAGACAGTGGATGTTATTTAATTAGTGCAATATTAGGCTCTACATTCATCTATCAATATCAAAATTATGAAAACTTCTTATTTGGTGATGAGATTTTTTTAATTCTATTAATCCCTGCACTAGATATGTTGAGGTTGTTTATTTCAAGAATTATAAATAAAAAAAATCCATTTAAAGGGGACCTAAATCACTTGCATCATAAAGTTGAAAACTACGTAAAAAATAAAAACTTAACTGTTTTAATTACAATTTGTTTATGTGTATTACCAAGTTTTCTAATATTTTTTGAGTTAAAAACCTATAATATTTTGATTATAAATCTAATAATTTATTTTAGTTTGATTTTATTTTTAAAAAATAAAAAAAGATTATAAAAAATGTCTCTATGATAAAAAATAAAAAAATTTTAATAGTTGGGGCTGGTGGTTTTATTGGGGGTCATTTAACCAAGAGATTACTCAATGATGGGAACTCTATTGTAGCTGTGGATATCAAGCCAAGAGAATACTGGTTTCAAGAATTTGATAACGTAGAAAATCATTACTCCATGGATATGAAGGATATCAATAATTGTAAAAAAGTTACAAAAAACATAGACTATGTTTTTAACATGGCATGTAACATGGGAGGAATGGGTTTTATTGAAAATAACAAAGCTGAATGCATGCAGTCAGTTTTGATCAACACTAATCTTTTAATTTCATGTCAGGAAACAGATGTTGAGAGATATTTTTTTTCCTCAAGTGCTTGCGCTTACAATAAAGCTAAACAACAAGAAGTTTTTATAGAGGGATTAAAAGAAACGGATGCTTATCCTGCTGATCCTGAAGATGGTTATGGTTGGGAAAAATTATTTAGTGAACGTATGTGTAGACATTTTATGGAAGATTATGGTTTGAAAGTAAGAATAGCTAGATATCATAATATTTATGGTCCTTATGGAACTTACGATGGAGGTAGAGAAAAAGCTCCAGCTGCACTATGTAGAAAAATAATAAAAGCAAAAAATGATAGTAAAAATGAAGTAGAGGTCTGGGGGGATGGAATGCAAACACGAACATTCTTATATATTGATGATTGTATAGAGGGGACTCTTCGCTTATTTGAGTCTGATTATTCTGAGCCAGTAAATATAGGGAGTGACGAACAAGTTTCTATAAATCAAATGATTGAAATAATTGAGGGTATTTCAGGAATTAAAAAATTGAAAAGAATATACCAGCTAGAAAAACCAAGAGGAGTAAGAGGAAGATCTAGTAATAATGATTTGGTGAAAAAAGTTTTGAAGTGGAGTTACAAGATAAAATTAAAAGATGGCTTAAAAAAAACATATAATTGGATATCTGCAGAAATTAATAATCAAGGGTCAAATTTAAGTAGGTTCACAAAGTCATAAAATTTGCAGAA
>CACHBQ010000008.1:0-25929 GCA_902578105.1 uncultured Pelagibacteraceae bacterium
AAAGAAGAAACAGCAAAATTTGTAAGCGACATAAAATCTAAAAATAAAAAAATAAAACTAAAGAGACCTCAATATGAGCAATATTCAACTCTATTTCACACCAAAGCTGAAGTTGAGGGCTTGTATCAAACCTTGAGTGAATTTGCTGCAATGAATAATTTAGTAATTTCTAAAATTGAAAAGAAAAAAATAGCAGAGGTCACTAAAGCTGATGCAATAGCTTCAGTTAGTAAAAAAAAGAAAAAGAAAAAGAAACAGAAACAGAAACGAGAAGTAAAAAATATAGCTTATTACAAAATCCCAGTAGATTTTGAGATAACTGGAAATTTTTTGGGATATATTAAGTTTAAAAGGCAATTATCTCTATCGCAAAAGACGTTAAACTTTGACAATGAGTCTATCAAAGTGGTAAAACAGGGAGATTCAACTGGAGCGATAAAAGTGAATGGAACATTAACTATTGTAGGTTTGGCAGATGAATTTTTTTAAGAAGATAACATATATCATTTTCATGCTGTTTTTTGCATTTGCGGGTAAAGCTGACAACCACGATAAAGGACAAAATATTGTTGAGCGAGCAAAAGAAGTAAACCAAAAAATAAAAAAAGAGCAAGCACAGAAAAAATCGAATATCAGTTCAGAGATTAGTAAAGAAGAGCCACTCCCATTAAATGATCCTTTTGTCGGTGATGGTACTCTTGGAGGTTCTAGCGCAGGTGTAAAACTAATTGCAGAAACTGAGGAAAAAAAGAAAAAATTGAGTGTGTTCAATTACAAATTAGTAGGAATAATTGAAGGTGAAGGCGTAGGTTTCGCATCTTTGGTAGATGAAAATGGTGACATAATAAATGTTGCTTTTAATGATGAGCTATCTCCAGGAGTAAGATTGATAGGTATTAGTAAAAAAGAAGTTATTTTTGAAAATGGTGAGGATTCCTTAGTTGTAATTAATTTCAAAAATCAAATTATAGAGAGAAACAACTGATGAAAAAATCTTTTTTAAAAATATTTACAAGCTTTATTGTTGTAGGAATACTAGTTGCAGGCTGTACTGCTACGGGTAAGAAAAAATCTAGCAAAATTTTTAAGCACAATACTCCACTTATTAAGACTGATGTTAAAGAAATGGGTAAAGCAGAAATTGATAAAATGGCAGAGATGGGCCCAACTCCAGTAGAAGGAGATGTTGTTAAACTTAAAAAAAGAAAAAAACTATCTTCAGTAAAAGAAAAAAATTATCTTTTAATTCCTGAGGAATATGTAAGTTTAAAACAAAACGTAACATTTAATTTCCAAAACATGGACTACAGTGAAACCATGAGATTAATGGGAGAAATCGGTAATGTGAACATTCTTGTGGGTGAGGATGTTGCTGGGTCAGTTACAGCTTCATTGACAGATGTACCTTGGGATAAAGCTTTTAATGCTCTATTGGATATGAAAAATTATGCAGCAGACATTGATGTTGCTAGTAACATTATAAGAGTAGCTACTCCGGCAACATTAACTTCTCAAGAAAGTTATAAATCTGCAAGAGCTCAAGCTGTTAAAAAGAAAGTTGAATTAGAGGACTCAGTGGAACCAATTATTTCAGAAATATTTAGACTATACTATATTTCTCCAGCAGAAGCCAAAGCTACAATAACTGAACTATTTACTTCTAGCGGTGGTGCAGGTTCATTTATGCCTATACAAGTTACAGAGGAAAAAACTACTCGTTCTATTATTGTTAGAGGTAAAGAAAAAGATTTAGATGTAGTCGATAAAGTTTTAAGAGAAATTGATGTTAGAACTAAACAAGTTTTAATGGAGGTATACATAGTAGAGGCCGAGTCTTCTTTTGAGCAAGAGCTTGGTAAAAAATTAGGAGGTGCTTTTGCAAGACAAGATATGAGAGCAGGAGGTACTCTTGGTGGTACTTCCGTAGGTGCGCCATCCGGGACAGACTCTGCTATATCCGATGACACTTCAAACCTTGGTGATGGAAAAGATACATTAATGAATTTACCCGCTGCTGGGGCTACTTCAGGTATAGGAATATTAAAAAAAACAGGTTCAGCGGTGTTAAAAGTAGAATTGGAAGCAATGGAGAAAAAAGGTATATCCAAAATAATCTCTAATCCAAAAATATTTTCTTTAGATAATCAAACTGCAACAATCAAACAAGGTGAACAAATTCCTGTAGCGGGAGGTGATGGCGCTGACACATTTACTGATGCAGCATTAGTCATGACAGTAACACCTAGTATCATTGGAGATGGAAATGTGCTTCTAGATGTAAAAGTAAACAATGACTCTCCAAACAGACAGAATGCTGGTAGCGTTGGAATAAACACCATGGAAATTGCAACAAAATTACTAGTTGCTGACGGCGATATCGTTGTAATCGGTGGAATAAAGAAAAATACTGTTTCCGATAAAGCAGGTCAAGTCCCAGGTGCAGCAAATCTTCCTATCGTTGGAAAAATGTTTAAAGGGACAAGTAAATCTGATAAATTAACTGACTTATTGGTGTTTATCGCTCCAAGAATTTTATAATAATATGTTAAAGATAAGCAGAGAAAGTGAAATTAATTTAATCAATGTTTTAATTGATAATGATGTAATTTCTGGAAAAGATTTAATAAATATTAAGAAGACTAGCACAGAGGGTAACAAATCTCAGATAGAAGCCGTATTTGATCTTAAGTTAACTGATGAAAAAAAAATTCTTGATATTTTAGTTAAAGAGCAAAATCTTGAAATTGTTGATCTTGCCAAACAAGAAGTTTCTGAAGAGATCAAAACTGTTCTTCCATCTAATTATATAAAAGTAAATTTCGTTGCACCTTTTAAAATTGATGGCAAAACTTTACACATAGCTATTCCTGATAGCTCTAAACTAAATTTAATGAGAAATTTAAAAGCAATAACAAAAAAAAATATTGAATTACATGCGGCACCCTTAACGCAGATTTCTCAGTACATAGAAAAAATTTCAAATGAAAGTGGAGAGGTGACTGCTGCAACCATTAGAGAAGAAAATAAAGAAAAACAAAAAACTTTTGATTCTGATCTAGGTGAAGCGGGAGAGGTGTTAGAAAATACGCCAGAAGAGGATATTGAGGCAATCGAAAATGAATCTGAAGTTATAAAATTCAGTACTGCTGTTGTTGCAGATGCAATTAAAAGCGGTGTCAGTGATATTCACATTGAACCTTATAGGTTCACATCAAGAGTAAGATATAGACTTGATGGTATGCTTACTGAGCAAGAACAGTATCGAAAATTTCTTCATGATAATTACGGCGCGGTAGTAACACGTTTTAAAATTATGGGTAAACTTGATATTGCTGAAAGAAGATTACCCCAAGATGGCGCAATAAACTTTAAAATTGAAGGCAAGGTAGTTGACCTCAGGCTTTCAATTTTACCGACAGCAAATAATGAGAGAATTGTAATGCGGGTTCTTAACAAGGATGCGGGAGATATAACTTTAGAGCAACTTAACTTTGAAGAGCAAGATTTAAAAAGTTTAAGAAAGTCAATTCATAGTACTCAAGGTCTAATTCTTGTAACAGGTCCCACAGGTTCTGGTAAATCAACTACTTTATACAGTATCTTAAAGGAAGTAAGTAAACCTCATTTAAATATTTTAACTGCTGAAGATCCTGTTGAATATGAATTAGATGGTGTAGGACAAGTTCAAATTAAAGATGACATTGGTTTAACTTTTGCAGCAGCCCTTAGATCTTTTTTAAGACAAGACCCTGAAATTATTCTTGTTGGAGAGATGCGAGATAAAGAAACTGTAGATATTGGATTAAAAGCTGCATTAACAGGTCACTTAGTTTTTAGCACACTTCACACTAATGATGCTCCCAGCACAATTACCAGATTACAGAATATGGGAACACCTGACTATTTAATTAGTGCTGCTTGTCAACTAGTTGTTGCTCAAAGACTGGCTAGAAGAAATTGTAAAGATTGCAAAGTTCCTGATGATGATGTTAATCCAAAAGTTTTACAAGATTTAGGTTTTACTGCTGAAGTTGCATCAAGAGTTAAAGCCATTAAAGGCAAAGGGTGTCCAAAGTGTAAAGATACTGGTTATAAAGGAAGACAGGGAATTTATGAGATACTTACAGTTTCCAAACCTTTAAAAGAAGCTATCCTTAGGAAGGCCACTACTCCTGAATTAAGAGAAATTGCAGTTAAAGAAGGTTTTCAAACAATGCAAGATATGGGAAGAAGATTAATTGCATCAGGAGATTTAAATTTTAGAGAATACGAAAGAGTTCTTTCAGGAGAATAAAAAATCTAGTTTATGGAAGCATTTACATACAAAGGCATATCTGAAGGCAAATATGTAGATGGAGAAATTGAAGCGCTTAATTTAGATGAGGCATCTCATAAGCTTAAAGAACAAAAAATTATCATAACGAATATAGTTCGTTCGTCAAAAAAGAAAAAAACAGAGGTAAAAGAGAAGAAAAAAGGCAAAGGATTTAGCCTTTTTGGAAAAAAGAAGGCAAAAGTTGAGGATGTTTTAATTTTTTCAAAACAATTTGCAACTATGGTTAAAGCAGGATTGCCTATTTTACAGGTTTTGGGAATGTTAAGAGATCAAATTGAAAGTCCCGCTATGAAAGACATTATCGAAGAAATTAGAAAAAGCTTAGAGGGTGGAGTAACCTTATCAAAGTGTTTTGAAAAATATCCTGAGCTTTTCGATAATGTCTACATTAACTTAATCAAAGCTGGTGAAGCCAGTGGTAAATTAGATGTATTTTTGCTCAAAATTGTCGAGTCTCTTGAGAAAAAGGAGAATATTAAAAAGAAGATTAAATCAGCTTTAATGTATCCAAGTATTATGTTTACAGTTGCTGTAACAGTTAGTGCATTCATGTTAGTTAAAGTTGTTCCGGTATTTGCTAAAATGTATGATGGAATGGGTATAGAATTACCCACTGCAACAGCAACTATAATGGCTATGAGTGACTTTTTAAGAGGCACTGGTGGAAAAGTTTTACTGTTTGGTTTAATCGGTTTTGTTTTAGGTTTTAGATATATTACCTCCAAGAATGAAAAAATGAAATACGCTTGGCATAAACAAGTTTTAAAACTACCAATTTTCGGTGACATGATATTAAAATCTATGCTAGCTAGAATTTCATTGATCATGGGAAACTTAAGTGCTGCAGGTGTTAACCTTCTTGAAAGTTTAGAAATTTCTAAATCAGTTAGTACCAATGTGGTAGTTTTAGAGTCTTTAGAAAATGTAAAAAAAGGGGTTTTTTCTGGAGACACATTAACAAAATTATTTTTAAAAGATCCTTTATTTCCTCCAACTTTTTCTCAGCTTATTTCAGTAGGGGAACAAACTGGACAACTCGATGAAATGTTTGGATCAGTTGCAAAATATTATGAAGCTGAATTTGACACAACTGTTGATAACCTTTCATCACTGATTGAACCAATTATGATTGTTTTTATGGGTATCATGATTGGAGGATTAATGATCGCGATGTACTCTCCAATTTTCAATGTTGGAGCTTTAATTGGCTAAAAATTTATAATTGCTTAGTTAAAACTAAGTGATTGATCCAAGGTTTTTTTCCATCTTTAAATTCAACTGCATCCATTATTTGTTGAATAAAAAAAGTTCCTAAACCACCCGGTTTAACATTGTCAATTTCTCTGTGTTTAACTTTTCCAGGGTCCACTGGTGTACCCATATCATAAAAACCAATTTGTAATTTGTTTTCTTTACAACTTATTTGTACAACCATTTTATCTTCTGTATCAGGTGAGTCTTTGTAAGCATGTTTAACTATATTTTGTGCTGCTTCGGCAATTGCTAAAACTAATTCATCTTTTAAACTTTGGTCAATATGAAGTTTTTCAAAAACTTCCCTGCAAAAACTTCTGACATCTTTTAAACTTGATGATCGCACTAAAAAATCTTTTTTTTCGGTATGATTTGTGTGAGCTAATTCACTCATTAGTAATTATTCCAAATTTAATATTTGTTCTAATTTTGCCATCATGATGACTTTTAAAACAGATTTACTTACTTCTTTTATGATTACTTTTGTATTTTTTTCTAAAGCTTTTTGGTGACTTTCAATTAAAACAGATATTCCAGACGAGTCCATATATTGAACATTACTTAAATTAAGATGAACTTCTTTCCCTGCATCAATGTGTGGAAAAATAACTTCTTTTGCTTTTTCAGTAACATCCATATCTATTTCACCATCAAGATGAACTGTTGCTACATTTCCCTCTTCACTTACTTTGTAACTCATAAAAATTTCCTCGCCATTGCTAAAACTTTTTCAACTGGTTTACTGACTTCAACCAACTCAAATTTTGTATTTTTTTGTTCTGATAATTTTTTACTTTCAATGAGCACTGAAATTCCTGAGGAGTCCATATATTCAACTTTACTTAAATTTAAATGAACTTCGTGACCTGCTTCGATCAAAGGTAATATTGTTTGTCTAGCTTTATCAGCAACGTCCATATCAATTTCACCATTTAAGTGAACTATTCGTTTTGTATCAATTTCCTCTATTTTATATGTCATAAATTGTTAAATTAGCTCATTATGAGCAGATATTATTTATTTTCCACAAAAAAAAAGCTCAATAATGCTACTTTAATTTATTTACATATCAGAAAAAAATATTTAAAAATCTTATTATTAAATTAATTTAATTAATATAAAGAGGAACCATGAGAAATAATAAAGGTTTTACGCTAATCGAACTACTAGTCGTGGTTGCGATTATTGGTATTTTGGCTGCAGTTGGAACTGTTGCTTATACTGGATACACTGAAGGTGCCAAAAAATCATCAGCTAAATCAAATCACGCTTCTGTGGTTAAATATATTGCTGCTGAAGATCAAAAATGTAACGTCGGTGCCAAAAAAGCTTTTGGTCTAGATGTTGGAACAGCAGCTGGTGAATTTGATTGTGAAAACAGAACTGGTGGCACGATTGCTGCTGCTGCTGTTTCTGCACTTACAGATTTCAAAAATCCGTATGCAACATCTGTAGGTGCTGTTAGATCAGAGAATACTTCTCACGATCAAAAAGCAGACAGAGGTTACGTAAACGTAGTAGCTTCTAGTAATACTATAACAGTCACAACTTGCTTTGATGCAACTACAGAAGATGCCGATGGACCAAAGGCATGTGCAGTCGCAGCTGACAGAGTTGCTAATGAAATTGATGTTGCGGAATAACATTTTTAGATAAGAAAACTTATGATCACCAGAAGCTCAGGTTTTAGTTTAATTGAGCTTTTGGTGGTTGTAGCTATAATAGGAATTCTCTCAGCAACTGGGATGGTTCTTTACTCAGGTTATATCCAAAGCGCTAAAGCAAGTGCAGCCAAAAATCTTATGGCACAGATTGCTTTAGCTCAATCCGAACAATATGCTAATTCAGGAAGTTACTTTAAAACAGATTCTTCTGAAGTATGTGCTCCTCGGTCCCCTAGTAGCGATGACGGCGTGGAAACTATTGTACAGATTGAACTAGCTTTATTTGATGGTGATCAAACAATACCTAGAGACGGTGGTTATGGATATTGTATTGGAGGAACTGATTCAAATAATTTTCTTGTAATAGCCCAAGAGTTTGTCAGTGGCGATTCCACTGAATGCACTCTTGAAGTTAGAAGAAGAGGTGGTGTCCAATCACTGGGATGTTAATTTAATAACGATCAATTAAAAAAATCATTTTGAGCACTTTACCAATTGCTAGTTGAATTTGTTTTGGTAGTTAATTAAAATCATGGATAAAGATATGGCTCAAGAGGTAATAGATGTTTTAACGAGTAATATTGACACCTTATGGGTGATTGATTGCGCGATTTTAGTTTTCATCATGCAAGCAGGTTTTATGTGTATGGAAACAGGTTTATCCAGACACAAAAATAGCATTAACGTTGCATTAAAGAATGCCGCAGACTTTGGGGTTTCGGTTGTTATCTTTTGGATTTTTGGTTTTGGTTTGATGTTTGGTACTTCCTACAATGGATTTTTTGGTACCGATTTATTTTTCTTTAAAACAGATAAAGCGGAGTACATGACTTACTTTGTCTTTCAAGCAATGTTTGTTGCAACAGCAGCAACAATTATTTCAGGCGCAGTTGCGGAGAGAATGAAATTTAATGGTTATTTAATCATGACAGTTTTAGCGACAGGAATTATTTATCCAATTGTTGGTCATTGGGCTTGGTCTTCTAGTTATTTATCTAAATATGATACAGTAGATCAACTCTTAGCAATAACAGGCACAGTTAAAACTACAGGTTGGTTATCAGATTTAGGTTTTGTGGATTTTGCGGGAAGCACAATTGTTCACTCTGTGGGTGGTTGGATTGCATTAGCAGCAGTAATTATTTTAGGACCAAGAATTGGAAAATATTCAGAGGCTAATAAAGGAAAGTTTACGGGCTCTAGTTTTCCTTTGGCAGTCTTAGGTACACTTATTTTATGGTTTGGTTGGTTTGGTTTTAATGGAGGAAGTAATGGCGCTATGGATGAAGCAGTTCCATTAATTTTAATCAATACTTTTTTAGCGGCAGCTTTTGGTTTGTTAACCGGATTAGGTATTTCATATTTAAGATTTAAAAAGCCGGATCCATTCTATATTATCTTAGGGCCACTAGCAGGTTTAGTTGCAATTACTGCTGGATGTAATTCAATGACTTCAGTTACTTCAATTTTTGTTGGGGTTGTTGGTGCAATTATTGCAATTATCGTTAACGAAGTATTAAATAAATTTGAAATTGATGATGTTGTTGGAGCGGTACCAGTTCACTTGGCTGCGGGAGTTTGGGGAACACTAGCAGTTGGTTTATTTAGTGACTTAAGTATTTTAGATACAGGTCTTGATAGATTTTCTCAAATTAAAATTCAGTTAATTGGTATCATCGCAATTGGTGCATTTACATTTATATCTTCATTTGTGATTTTAAGTCTTTTTAATAAATTTTACCCATTAAGAGTTAGTCCTGTTCAAGAAGAATTAGGTTTAAATATTGCAGAACATAATGCTGTCTCTATTGAGCATGATTTAATTTCTATTTTAGATAAACAATCAGAGTCTGGTGATCTTAAAATCAGAGGTCCTCAGGATCCTTTTACAGCAGGGGGCGTAATTGGTCTTTATTACAATAAACTTATGAGCAAACTTGAGACTAGTGAAGATGAAAAAAACAAATGGCGTGAAAGAATTTCAAAAGAAGTGAAACTTGCAGTAAAAGTCCAAGAAAACTTTTTACCAAAAAGAAATTTAAAAAATTATCCTGTCCATGGAATTAATATTGCAGCAAGAGAAGTATCAGGTGATTTTTTCAGTTTTTATCCTCACAATGATAGTATTTATTTTATAATTGCAGATGTCGCTGGTAAGGGAATTCATGCAGGTATGGTGATGGCTAAGGCATCTACTTTGTTTGAAGTTTTAGCACAATCGAAAGTAGATCCAGATGAAATGGTTTTTCATATGAACAATGATTTAAACAATACTAAAACTGCCGGCATGTTTGTAACCTCAATTGTTGGTGAGTATAATTTAATTACAGACGAGATCAGATGGGTGAATGCTGGTCATCAACCTGCAATTTTAAGAAATGGACAAGGTAAATATGATCAGTTTGAAAGTTCAGCACCACCATTAGGAGTAATAAAACAAAAAGATAAAAGTATTTATAATATTCATAAAACAAAATTAAATGGCTCAAGGTTTTACGCTTTTACAGATGGATTGTCTGAAAGTTTAAATGACAATGGAGAAGAAATTGGAATTGAGGGTTCAATTGGTATTATAGAACAAAACTATAATAAAGATACAATTAAACAATTAGATAGTATTACTCAATCTGTAATAGGAACGAGCCAAAATAGAAAATTATCTGATGATTTAACTTTAATAAGTATTGGAAAATAAGAATAATTTCTAAAATTAATTAATTGAAAAAAATAATAGACTTAATATCTTTTCATTTTTATGTTTTTGTATTTCGTAAGATTTAAATTATTTTTGATATCAATAATTCTATTGATTTCAACATCCGCATTTTCGTCAGAAAAAAATATTACTTACATGCAAATCTTACAAGATCCTAATAACTTAGATTTAAATTTGAAGTATGCACAACAACAAGGAAAAGTTGGAAACTTTAAACAAACAATTTCAACACTTGAGAGATTGAATATGCTTTATCCAGACAATGTTGAAATAAAATTATATTTGTTATCTGTTTTGGTCCAGGTTGACTCTCCAGAAAAAGCCAACACTATTATTGAAGATATGAAATTAAGAAGAGATCTTTCAGCAGAGGACTTAGAAACATTACAAGAAATTGAAGAAGAGTTAAGAGATCGTGAACCAAGTTTGTGGAATTTTACAGCCGATATTGGTTTTGGTGCAACGTTTTCTAACAACGTAAATAGTGTATCTAAAACAAGATTAAAATATGATTCAGGTTCAATCGCAGCTTTTACATCGCCAAAACATGATAGAACTGAAAGTGCCTCGATTGGTATTACAGCAACAAGACCTGTTGGTGAAGAGTCGTCATTATTATTAAATTTTGGTCATACCACATCTAATCAATATCAAGAAGCTGATGATGATTTTCAAAGTTATGGTTTAACAATTGGTTTGGATACCACTTTAGGTAATCAAAGTTTAAGTCCATATATAATTATGAGTAAAACTGATGCACAGCATGATGCAGACAGTTTTTCATTGATGTTAGGAGTAGGAGGATTTTTTACAGTTGGAGAAAGACATTCCTTTAGTTATGGGTATTCTTATTCAGACTCTAAGGCAAATCAAAATTCAGAAGACACAACAGCTGATGAAACTAATGCAATAGGACATGGTTATACTTTTGGTTATGATTTAATTTTAACTCCAATAATTTCTAGCTCATTAAGTTTAGGTTACAGTGATAGTGATGCAAAAGTTGATGCTGGAAATGATTACGAAACTTATGAATTTGGTTTGGGTTTAAATTTTGCATTTCCATGGGCATACATTGCATGGAGTGCCTCAACTAGTTTTAATGATTACAAAGCTGCGGATACTTCAGTCGACTCTACAAAGTTAAGATCTGATCACGCAACAACAACAGATATAATGATTACTAAAGCTATTGGAGATATCTTTCCAATAATTGATCCAAACAGATCGTTGTTTATTAACTTGTCTTATGAAAAAACTTTCTCTGAAGCTAATATAATGAACTATGATTATTTAGCCGATTCCTTTGCATTAAGTTTTTCCAAGGGTTTAAAACTTAATTAATTAATTATTTTAAAAAAATCCCGTATAAATTGATTTTTTTGACGTTCAATTTGAGCTTTTAAAGTTTATTTTTTTTATAATTTTGTTAGTTTTACATTGATGAAAAAATTATTGTCAGTTGTAACAGGTCTAATTTTCATGATCAGCACAAGTGTTTTTGCTGAGGAAAAATTAACCATTGAAAAACAATTAGTTGGAATTGTTGGTGCAATTTCAGGAACTGTTAAAACTGAAACAAGAGAATTAAAAGCTGGTGACAAAATTTATTTAAACGAAACAATTGTTGCTGGTGCAGGATCTGGAACACAAATTTTACTTTTAGACCAATCGACATTTACTATCGGTGAAGACTCAGAAGTTGTGATGGATACTTTTATATTTGATCCAGCGACAAATGATGGAAAAATAGTTGCAAGTGTAAAACAAGGAAGTTTAAAAGTTATTTCTGGTTTAATTAGTAAAAAAAATCCTGATAGTTTAACAGTAGAAGTGCCGGAAGGAACACTTGGATCACGAGGAACAGAATTTCAAACAATTGTATCAAAAGGTAAAACTGATACTTTATTAATTGGCCCAGGAAAAAATAATACTTTAGGTATGAGACCAGGGGCAGTTTTAGTTGGAAACAATTTAGGTTCAACTTTACTTGATAATCCATACAGCATGGCGTCAATGACGAAAGGTAAAGCACCTGGACAAGCAAAAAAAATTACCAAAAATCAGTTAAAGAAATTTAATAAAAAGATGAAAGCTCTAAGAGTTGCTAAGCTCTCACCAGAAGAAAAAAAAGGTAAGAGAAAAGAAATGAAAAAGCAATTAAGAAAAGAGCTTAAGTCTATGGGTTTTGAAAAAGAAGAAATTAAATCAATTATTAAAGAAAATATTCAAAAAGATAAAGAGAAGAAAGTAGCTATTAAAAAAGAAAGAGCTGAAAAGAAAAAAGCTAAAAAGAAAAAAGCCAAAGCAGAAAAGAAAAAGAATAAAAAGAAAAAAGCTAAAAAAGTAGATAAGAAAAAAGGTAAAAAGAAAAAAGCTACTAAAAAAGGTTCTAAAAAGAAAAAAGCTGTTAAGAAAAAAGAAGGTAAAAAGAAAAAAGCTACAAAGAAAAAAGCTACTAAGAAAAAAGCTGTGAAAAAGAAAGCTACTAAAAAGAAAAAAGCAGTGAAGAAAAAACCGGCTAAAAAGAAAAAGAAAGCAGTTAAGAAAAAAGTTAAGAAGAAAAAGAAAGTAGTCAAAAAGAAAAAACCTAAAAAGAAAATTAAGAAAAAAATAGCGAAGAAAAGAAAGATCGTTAAAAAGAAAAGAGCTGCTAAGAAGAAAAGAGCTAAGAAGAAAAGAAGAAAAAAGAAGTAATTAGCTAGTTCTTAATAAGTTTCATTTACATTGCTTAAATTAGATATAAATTTCACTTTGTGGAAGCTTTTGTACAAAAAAATTTAAATTATTTTGTTTTCTTAATTGTACTAACCTTATTAATTTTTCTCAAAATCTTAAATCCAGCATTTATTAAGTCAGTTTCTTATTTGAGTTTTGATTTATATCAAAAAATTTTTGCTGAAGAAAAAGATAGTGAAGTGGTTATCATTGATATTGATGAACAAAGCCTTGGTAAGTTCGGGCAATTTCCGTGGAACAGAACAGTGTTTGCAAAAATTTTAGATCAACTAAATACTTCAAATCCAAAAGCAATCGGTTTTGATATATTTTTCACTGAAAAAGATAAACAATCTCCTGATGAAATAATAAAATCATATAATTTAATTCCATCAGATGTTTCTGAATTACAAAATCTTAAAGGTCCAGATGATTTATTCGCTGAAAAATTAAAAGAGTCAAAATCAATTATTGCAGTATTAGGCAGTAACGTACCCTCTCATGCGAACTATAACAGAAAAGCAAAAGCACGATTTCTTTCTAAAGGAGGAAAGCCTGAGGAATTCACTTACGCTTATCCTTATTCAATAGGTTCATTAGAAAAATTAGAAAAAAATGTTCAAGGTTTAGGATCCATTTCTTTTTTAGATCAACTCGATGGTATTATTAGATCCCTTCCTTTAATAGTTCAGTTTAATAAAAAGATATATCCAACCATGGGCTTAGAAATGGTTCGAGTTGGATCAAAACAAAAAAATATTTACGTCGAATTAAATGAGGTGGGTATTCAAAGAATTAGTGCTAGACCTTATAAAATCGAGTCTGATCCTAACGGTATTATCTGGATTAAATATAAAAAATCACAAAAAAAACAATATATTTCAGCCGGCGATGTTTATGATGGTAAATTTGAAAAAAGTTTTTTTGAGAATAAATACGTTTTAATTGGTGCGTCGGCTCAAGGTTTATTCGATTTAGTTAAAACACCACTCGGTGTAACTATTCCCGGAGTAGAAGTTCATGCTAATGTCATTGAAAATATTTTAGATCAATCATATTTAATTAGAAATCCAAACACTTATATATTTGAGCTAATCTTTTCTATTATCATTGCTCTTTTAACTTTTATTTTATCGCAAAAAATTAAACCGAAATATAGTTTATCAATCTTCTTTGGTAATATTTTAGCAATTATTATTATTGGTTTTTCAATTTATAAATTTAGATCAGAGTTAGTAGATTTTAGTTATCCAATTTTCATTGTAACAATAACATTTTTAACAGGGCTTTATTTTAGGTTTATTGAGGAAAATAAAATGGCTTTAGCTAACTTACAAAAAGAGGCTAAACTTTTAAAAGAACGAGAACTTGCTGCCGGAGTTCAAAAAAGCTTATTCCCAGATATTTCAAAGTTTGAGAATTTTATTTTTGCAAAAAACGTTCCAGCAAGAGATGTCTCGGGAGATTATTTTGACGTTGTCAGAGCAACACCTGAGGAATATTTTTTTACTTTAGCAGATGTATCTGGCAAAGGGGTTAAAGCTGGAATGTATATGGCAAAAGCATCTTCAATCTTTAGAACTTTAACTAATCTGAAATTTCCTTTAGAAAAAGTTGTCTTTGGTGTCAACAATGAGTTAGTAGAAGCAAAGTTTAAAGGAATGTTTGTTACTGCTGTTTTTGGTAAATTAAATATTAAAACTGGCGAGCTGGTTTTTATTAATGCAGGTCATGAAAGCATTCTTACTTTTGATGAAAATAAAAATTATGAATATATCAAATCCGAAATGCCACCAATTGGTATTGTAAAATATTTTACCGAGTCGATGGTGAAATCAAATACTATTAATCTTAAAGATAAAACTTTTGTCGTTTACACGGATGGAGTTACTGAAGGGTATATGAAAAATGGTGAAGAACTAGGGGCTGAAGGAGTACAAAAAATTATTAATGAAATGTCACAGGTCACACCAAAGTCTATCGTTGAAGCTATCGAAAAAGAGCTTAACTGGGGTGCAGAAAAGTTAAGGGATGACATAACTTGTATGGCAATAAACATTAATAATACTGAGCTGATAAAGAAGAAATAATTTGAAACCCAAATTGAATAAATTGGTTGTTTAAAATTAATCATTTTTATGTAAATTGCATTTGTGAAACGAATCTTTTTATTACTATTCTTATTACCTCTGTTGAGTAACTGTACTCAATACTCCGCAATGGTAAGCCCCGCCTTAACACTAGCGCATACCGGAAGTTTCGCCCAAGCAACAACTTCTTTATCAAGTTCATTAGCAATCAATGAAGTAAAAAAAGAATATGCAAATAATTTAGAGGCAGAAAGAATTTGTCCAACTATTCATTCTGCAGAAATCAACAAAATATTTTTTGAGACGATAGAAGAAATAGGCTGTTACTACGATCCTCTCAGTATTCTTCGATAAATATCACCATTTTATCATTTTTTTTAAAAAAATTATTTTTTTGACTTGTCTATTAATCAAAATATAAATTTGTCCTATGAAAGTTTTGAGAGAATTAAAATTAAAAAAAATCTTTAAATCTTTATTAAATGGTTCTCTTAAAACAAATGTATTCCTAATCCTTTTAGGGATTTTTTTTTCTTCACTAGCTCTCGCAGCCACTTTAACACTCACACATAAAGATAATAGAATTCCTGCGGGCGCAAACACTGGCGAATGTTTTAGTTCTAAAAAATCAGATGAGACAGGTGACTTTATAGACCTTGATCACGATAGAACAGAGAATCTACGAGATATTGTGTGGAGTGATGATGGTACAATGGTTTTTACAGTCAATAATAATATGAATAAAACAACTACTAGTAAAGGCTTCATGGGTGATCTTGATTTATCTATGAATAAAGTAAGAGATCCATTTGAATTAAGTACTGTAAAAACTTCGCTTGGAATACACACATGTGATGATATCGATGGCTTTGATGTTGATCATGACGATTTTCGAGCACAAGGTCTGGATACTCTTGCAGGTAATGGAGTTGCATATAGAGGTATTCATGTAGCTCAAGGTGGTAAAATTTTTTATATTATGAGTAATAGCTCTGAAGTACATAGATTTGATTTGAGTAAAGCTTTTGATTTTAAAACAGCTAACTATGTACATGAATTTGACTTTGATGTCTCCTCAGTAGGTGGTTTTTCGTTAAATAGAGACGGTACAAAATTGTATTCTATGGATGCCGCTAATGACACACCTGTAATAAAAACTTTTTCATTATCACCAGCATTTGATATTACATCTGCTACTGAAATCCAAAGTACGAATTTGTATACTGACCTTGGAACAACAGATCTTGATGGAAGTCAGTCATTTAGAGATATTGAATTTAGTTATGATGGTAGTCAAATGTTTGTTTCAGCTTTTGATGCAGTTTCCCCATTTATTAATAATCGTATTTATCAATTTAGTTTAGGTAAAAATTTTGATGTTTCAACTGGAACTCTTTTAGGTTTCCATAATTTTCTTTATAGGGCGTCCCCTGGAGGAGCATTAAGAAGTGGAAGCGGCCGTGGAGCAATATGGGGTTTCTCTTTTTCAAGTGATGGTATGAGACTATTTATTTCACAAGCAGATGATGGAACTGCGGTAGATAATATTTATCAATTTGACCTTGAATGTCCTTTTGGTGTTGTTGCTTGTGTATCAAACCCTACTGCAAGTATCAGCTCACAAGTTGAATTAGCTAAACAAAATATTGCTTTAAATATCTCTTCAATTTTTTACAGATTTGAATGGATCAAAAGAAATAGGGATGAAGAAAACTTCACCAGTCATAACATCAACATCAATTATCCAAATCCTTTATTGAAGAGTTTAGCAATGAGCTTAAAGCCAGCTACTAAAGAAAACATAGCTACTCTTGTAAGTACCCCAAAAAAGGATCAGAAAAAGTCTAAATGGTCTTCATGGAGTTTGGCAGATTTATCGTTAAGTCATTTTGATAAACTGGGGTTTGAAAATGCAAAAAATATCAGAAATGAGGGAATAACATTCGGTGCTGATAGAAAATTCAGTGATAATAAATTTTTTGGTTGGGCAATAAGATACGGCAATGGCAGATCGAACATTGCTCAAACAAAACAAAATATCCACATGGACTCCTTAACTTTGAATTTATATGGCATTATGCCAAAGGATAAAGAAAATTATTTAAATGCAGTTTTAGGCCTAAGTGCACTCAAAATAGATAGTCATTATTTAGGAAAAAAATCAGGAAAAAGATACGGTAAACAATTGTTCACTGCTATAGATTTTAGAACCAAAAATTCCTATGGTAAACTAAACCTAACTCCCACAACAAAATTTACTTTTGGAATTACAAGATTAGGTGAATATACAGATTTTATAAGTGATGCAATTTCGCCTGCGCAAAATATCAGATACCATGAAAATACGTTCACAAGTGGACAAATTTCCAGTGGATTTTTATTTGAGGCAGATCAGATAACTATAAATGATAAATCCTTCCAACCCATGGGTGGAATGGAAATTTATTATGATTTATCTCGTGATATTAACTACAATTATTCTCTAGTAGGTTCCAATCAAGTAAATACTGATACAATTGATGGAGCATATAATAAAGACAATTTAAGAACCAGTTTGGGTTTTGAACTGATCTATCCTGATGGTCTCACAATATCACCTTTGTATGAAAAAACATTTGCGCTTAAAAGTTTAAATGATGGTTTGCTAGGCAAAGGTATTACAGAACGATTTATAATTAAAATTAGCCGCTCAAAAGAAATTGATGGTAATAATTTTGCTTTAAATTTTGATCCCCTTAATCAAAATTATGCAAATATCAGCTTCAATAAAAATCTTGGTAATCTTAATTTAAAATTAAATTCTAACTATAGTTTGTTTGATAAAATTCCAGACTATGGGGCAAGTCTAGAGATTTCTGGAACTTTCTAGTTTAAAAGCGAATAACCAAAATATTACTTAAAAAAATAATTATTTTTATGGTATAGAAATTAATATTTTTTTAAAGAAAGACTTTTAACTTTTGACTTTATTGATATTTTTTAAATTATAATATGGGTTATGCAAAAAATAATAAATGGTCTAATATTTTTTTTACTTGTATTTCAATTTACACATTTGAAAGCAGAAGTTAAACCAACTTTTGTACGCTCAGCAGACACCACTAATGTAAATCAAGCGATTGGAGTAACTTTAACTCCAGATGGAACCAGAATACACTTTTCTCAGTATGGAACTTCGCCTGTTATAACCCAGTATGATTTAAGTATTCCATTTAATGTGTCATCAATAGATACTGCTTCAATAGTTACTTTAAATGTAAATAGTGGCGATAGTGGTGATTTTTTAGTAAGTAATCGATTGGAAGGTCACACATTTAATAGCGATGGTACAAAACTATATGCAATAGATATGGCTGGGAATATGAATGTCCATAGTTTATCGACTCCTTATGATATATCTAATTTTTCAAAAGATGCAGATGATGGGGTAGATTGGGCAACCTTTGCAGCTGGTGAAGGTGGCTCGGATAGTGCTCGTAGGTCTCATGGTATACGTTTTAATAACGATGGAACAAAAATGTTTTTGATGGATGTCAACGGTACAGTTGGTATTGCTGAATTTAATCTAAGCACTCCCTTTTTGCCAGGTTCAGCAAGTTTTGGAAATTTTTTTGCAATAACCGAAAATTCTGAAACAATACAAGATTTTGATTTTGATGATGATGGTACAAGAATGTATGTTATTGAGTCAGACGAAGCATCAACAAATAATAAGATTTATGTTTATAAGTTAAGTACTGGTTTTGATACTTCAACAGCAACTTTCGTTGGAAGTGTAGCGAATGTTTTTAGTGCTGCAGGAGCTGATGGATCAGCAGGAGGTATGCGTTTTGCGAAAAATGGTATGAAATTTTATCAGGTTACTTGGGCTAGTACCTTAAAGAATAAAGTTTTTGAGTATGATCTAAGTTGCCCTTTTGGAATTGTAATTTGTGAAGCAGATGTTGCTACAGCAATAGGAGCTCAAGCAGAAATTGCTAAAAATATAATTTATCAAAATTCAAATACAATTTTCAAAAGATTCGATTGGTTACGTAGAAATGAGGAAAAAACAAATTTAAACAGTCATAATATTAAACTAGATATCAATAATCCAATTTTAGCTTCATTTAAGCATAATTTAGAGAACTCTTTAAAACATAATTTAGAAAACTCACTTAATAATAATCAATATATTCATGCATCTTTAAAAGATAAAAATCCTTTTAAGAATATGAGGAATTGGTCTCATTGGTCTCACGTTGATATTTCATTTGGCAGAGTAGGCGAAAAAGGTTTCATTAAACCAAAAGACATTAGAACAAGAGGTATTATGTTTGGAGCTGATAAATTAATTGATAATAAAATTTTTGGCTTAGCTTTTCGATATGGCAATGATGATGTCAAAATTGATACTGGTTTAGGAAGTAAATTAGACGCCCAAGCATATACTTTAAATATGTATGGAAGTTTACCTCTAGATGGAAAATCAAATCTTAATACTCTAATTGGTGCAAGCTTTTTAAGCATTGATCAATTAGTTAAAAATACAGTTACAGGAGAAAGATACGGCAGACAAATTTTTACGTCAATGATTTATGAAAATGAAAACGAATATACTAGACATAATTTAACTCCATTTGGTAAATTTGAGATTGGTATTACCCAACTTTCAGAGTATACGGATTTCGGTACTTCCGCCACAAACAGCGTAGATGTTCATGAAAGACTGACTTTTAAAACTGGAAATGCTTCGGGGGGTTTTAAGTTTGATGACACTGTATATCTAGATAATAAAACTCTAAACAGAAATGGTTTTGTAGAATATATTTTTGATTTAACTCCAGATATTGATCATTTTTATAAAAATCACATTGACAATACAACAGTAAGAAAAACTATAAAAAAACATTCTTTGCATAATATTAGGGGAAATATTGGGTTCGAATATATGAATGTAAATGGATACACTTTTGCAATAAACTATGAAAGATTCCAAAGTCTTAGTAATAGTGCTTACTCAGATAGTTTATTATTTAAATTAGGAAAAAAACAAGTTAATCAAGCTAATTTCGATGTGATTTATGATCCAACGAATAACAATAATACTGAGATTAGTTATTTAAAAAATTTTGGTAATTTCAAACTTAAAATAGATTCTAACTATAGTTTATTTAGTAAAATCCCTGATTATGGTGCAAATTTAGAAATTTCTGGTACTTTCTAGTTTGACCTATGAAAAAAATTAATAGACTAGTTTTATTTTTATTATTTCTCTTTCAGATATCAAGTTCGTATGGAGCTGTAGTTACTTTAGTAGATAATTTTCAGGTTAGTAATGGAGATGAACATACCACGGTTAGAGCTGGGCTTTCAATTAACACAGATAGAGAAGTTGGAGGTGTACAATTCAATAATGATGGAACAAAAATGTTTGTAAGATTTTATAGAGATGAGGGCGGTGAGACAGATTATAGTTTTATTGATGAATATGACCTATCCATTCCTTTTGACGCCTCTTCAGGTACTTACGCAGGAGACGATGAAAGGTGTGATTTAAATCATGGACTAATAGGGACCATAGGTCATAACCCTTTTGATTTCTATTTCAGTAACGATGGTATGTATTTTTATTTTGCAAATAGAGCAGTAGGTGGCACACTTAAAAATAACGTTCTTAGATTTGATCTTACAGTTCCTTTTGATATTTCGACTTGTAGTTATTCTCAAAGAACTGAACATCTATTGACTGATGCAAATAGAAATAACTCTTTAGCAGGTGATGATGGGTTAGTTGACTCACATAAAAATAATAGACTTATGGGTGTTTCGTTAAGCAATGATGGAAAAAAAATGTTTATCATTACATATAATGGTAAGGTTCTTGAATTTAATCTCTCTACTCCATATGATGTTACAACTTTTTCAGTGAATAATAACGCTGGTATAGATGTATCTTCACATGTAAGTAATCCCATGTCAATTGAGTTCAGTGAAGATGGTAAAAGATTTTTTGTAGCAAATCATAGTAGTCATAGAGTTGTACAAATCTCTTTAGACGCACCATTTGATACATCTTCACATACTGTTGATGGTTTTGTTAATCTTAATACTACTGGTTTTGGTAATATGGACCAAATGAGACATGCAACATTCAGTAAAAATGGATTGATGATGTATATAAGTAATGATGACTCTAGTACTACTCATTTAATTGATCAAATATACGAATTTTCATTAGCTTGTCCCTTTAATATTATTGCTGGAAAATGTCCCTCGATTACAAAGGGTGACAGAACTGGAATGGCTATTGCACAAATAGAAGTTGCAACAAGAACTATAGAACATTCAACGGACACTGCTTTAAATAGATTAAAATGGATCAGAAGAAATAAAGACCTTCAAGATTTAAGCTATCAAAACATAAAGTTAAATTTCTCAAATCAGATGTTAGCTTCTCTTTCTGAGGCAATTCAAATCTCAACAAAAGAAAAAGAAAAAGATAATGATATTTTTTATTGGGCTGAAGGAAGCTTGGCTTTTGGTAAAGTTAGAGAAACTGATACATCATCTAAGAAAAAAATCTATACTGACGGTATTACTATTGGTGCTGATAAATTTACAGTTGGTGATGGAATTAAAGGTTTGGCATTTAGGTTTAGTCAAAATGATGTAAAAGTAGGTACTGCTGGAAGCAAATTAGATGCGAATACATACAATTTAACTTATTATTCAACTGCGCCAGTAAAAGATGATAGCAGATTTTTAGACACTATTATTGGTGTTGGTGCTCTCAAATATAATATTTCAAGTGTCTTAGATGGTTCAAAACTAAACGGAAATAGAAATGGTAGACAGATTTACGGAACTTTGAAAATAAAAGAAGAAATTAAAAAAGATGACCATACTTTAATACCTGCTGCTCAAATTGACTTAGGTTATACATTGTTGAGTAGTTATTCTGAAAGTGGAATTTCTTCAATGAAATTTGATAAACAAAGTATTCAATCAAGAAACTTAAGATTATCTCTAGCTTCAGTTGAAGAATTGAATAATCAAAAATATAAAATGAAAAGACATGGCAAGATTGAATATCAAGCCAACTTACATCGGTCATCTAATATCAAGTATTCCTATATAGGTGATAGTGCAAGCGGTAAGTTTGATACCAAATTAAACTCGGGAGCGTTACATAATATTAATGGTGAAGTAGGTATTGATGTAATTTATGATGATAACTTTAGTTTATTTTTTATTTATGAACTTAATGAAGCGTTAGGAAAAGGCTATACGCAAAAAATTCATCTAGCCATTGGTTATCTACCCCAAAAAAATACAAATTTTGCTTTTAAAATTGAAGGAGATGACATTTTAAAATCAAAATATATTTATAGTAAAAATGTTAACGGTTTGGATATTGATTTTTATTTACTAAATAATAATGCAATGAGACCTGAAATATTTGATGAAATTGCTTTAAATTTAAGGAAGGTTTTTTAAAAGTATTATTTTAAAAGTTCTTGAAGTTTATTTTCTTTCTCTAACGCTCTGACCTCATCATAACCACCAATGTGTTGGTCATCGAAAAATATTTGAGGAATAGTTCTTTTCCCATTTGCTTTTTGAATCATTTCATCTTTTGCCCCATCAACCTTGGCAACATCTATTTCTTCATAAGGTGCATTGTTTCTTGTAAGTAATCTTTTGGCGGCTTCACAATAATTACACATGGGACCAGTATAAATTGTAATTTTTTTCATAAGTTATAGATAATCACCTTTTTTTATTTTACTAGTAATTTGTTTTCTTGAATATTCAAATTTTTTTCTGTGTTTGATACTTTTTTGATGAACTCTTTTTCTCCATAATCTAAATGAGGATGGTTTAAGAGATTTTCTCATTATCTTAATGACATCCGATTCTCGGTAGCCAGTTTTTTTTTCGATATCTTCAAAAGTGATCCTATCGGCCCAGGCTGCCCAGATGACCCAATCTGGATCTTCATGATTTGGCTCTGGATTTTTGACTCGGGTAACTGGCCTGTGACCTTTTTTTTTCATAAATCCTTTATATTTGAAAAAAATCAATAATGCATTTTTTTTAGGATCTGTTATATTGTGATTTGATAGTCCTACTTAGCCATCTTTAGCTCCCGGTTTTTTAGGACTATCTTTTTTTTTATGCTCCCCCTAGATTTTATCCTTTTTTTACAGATCATAATTTTTCTATTCATTACACCAGGTACCCCTCGGATAGTCATTATTTCTTATTCGATGAATTATGGAGTTAAAAATTGTATTTGGACAGCTTTAGGGGATGTTACCGCAAATTTATTTCAAGCAACCTTAGTAATTTTTGTTATAGGAACTTTTTTGTCGGATAATCCAAACTTTTTAAACTTTTTTAAGTGGGTTGGAGTTATTTATTTAATGTATTTAGCTTATGATGTGTACAAATCTTCACCAAAAAATGTAAATTCAAAAATAATTAGCACCAAAAGCGTTTTTTCTTTTTACAAAGATGGTTTTTTAGTTGCTGGAACAAGCCCTAAGGCATGGTTGTTCTTTCCTTTAATATTTCCGCAGTTTATTGACTTTAATAACAATTATATTGTTCAATTTTTTATTTTAATCACAACTTATGTTGTTTTAGATTTTATTTCTTTGATTGGCTATGCTTTGCTAGCACAAAAATTAATTACATGGATCAAAGCAAATCCAAAAACAATTAATACAATCTCAGCGAGTGTTTTAGTTTTCATTGCGTTAATTATTATTGTTACACAACAATATTAAACATATCCAAAGTTGTTTTTGCCTCTTGCAATAAAACAAAATTATTTATTTAATTAAGAATTAATTAATTAATAACAAAAGGAAATAAAATGAAAATAAACAAGATAATCTTGAGTTTTATTTCTGCAGTAGCAATTTTACTTTCAACTTCAGTTGTATCATTTGCAAAAGTTGTTGGTGATAAAATTGTTTTAGGTGCTGCTATTTCATTGACTGGAAAATATTCATCTAATGGTGTTCATACGCAAAACGGTTATAACATGGCTGTTGACAGAATTAATAGCATGGGTGGTGTTAAAGTTGGTGGAAAAACTTATAAGTTTGAAATCATTTATTATGATGATGAATCAAACCCAAAAAGAGCGGCTCAATTAGCAGAAAGATTAATCTCGCAAGATGGTGTTGAATTTATGCTTGGGCCTTATAGTTCAGGTTTAACAAAAGCAATTGCACCTGTTACAGAAAAATATGGTGTACCAATGGTGGAAGCAAATGGTGCGTCTAGATCTTTGTTTACTAAAGGTTACAAATATCTATTTGCAGTTTTAGCTCCAGCTAACTTATATCTTGATGTAGCTATTAGAACAGCAGTTGAGTTAAATGGTGGAAAAGGTGTAAGAATTGCACAAGCATTTGAACAAGATGCTTTCTCACAAGACGTAAGATTAGGGATTTTAGATGCAGCGAAAGAAACTGGATCTGAGATTATAATTGACGATAAGCTTCCAAAAGAGCTTAACGATATGGCTGCAACATTAGTTAAAGTAAAACAAATGAAGCCAGACGTTCTTGTGGTATCAGGACACACAAAAGGTGCATTAACTGCAATCAGACAAATTGCTGAAATGAAAGTTGATGTTCCAATGTTAGCAATGACACATTGTGATGCTGCGAAATTATCAAAACAACATGGTAAAAATTCTCAGTATGCATTATGTGCTTCTCAATGGCATAAAACACTAACTTATAAAGATAACTTCTTTAAAGATGGTATGACGTATGCGGCAGATTTCCAAAAAGAGTTTGGATATGATCCGCCATATCAATCAGCAGAGTCATCTGCAGCATTGTTAGTGTTCAAAGATGCTTTTGAAAGAGCGAATTCTTTCGATCAAAAGAAAGTAAGAGATGCTCTTGCAGCTACGAACATGCAAACATTCTATGGAAATATTAAGTTCGCACCAGGCGGTCAAAATGTTGACAAGCCGATGGTACTTTTCCAAGTAATGTGTGATGGCGCTGGGAAATGTGAAAATAAAGTTGTAGCTCCACTAAAGTGGGCTTCAGCTAAATTGATTCACCCAATTCCTAAGTGGTCTGACAGATAATAACAAATCTTTAAATACCCCCTAAACTCTAGGGGGTATTTTTTTTAGAGGCAAATTATGGATTTCATGGTTTTTCAGTATCCGATGATAACTGTTCAAGCTTGCTTGGATGGGATACTGCTTGGAATTTTATTTGCGTTAATTGCTTATGGCATGGCTTTGCAATGGGGAGTGATGAATATCATAAACATTGCACAAGGTGATCTAGTTATTCTTGGTGGCTATATTGCATACTTCATGTATCTTTATGGAATTCATCCAGCCTGGGGAGTAATTGTATCCCCAATAATAATGTATTTTGTTGGTGTTGGAATTTATAAATTAGTAATTAATAAAGTCGTTGATAGAGACTTGTTTATCTCAATTCTTGCTACATTTGGCATAAGTATTCTTTTTATGCAACTAATGAACTTCGCATTTGGTGCAGATGTTGTCTTAGCAAACTCAGGTTATGGCACAACATTTTTATTTGATAGTGCAGTAGTTTTACCAAACTCAAAAATATTCTCAGCATTCGTTAGTATTGTTTTTGCTATTGGTTTAGTAATTTATATGAAAAAATCAAAACTCGGTCGAGCTATCAGAGCAACAGCTCAAAACGCTAGAGCTGCAAAGATTTTAGGCGTAGATACAGAAAAAGTTTATGCAGCAACTTTTGGATTAAACGCTGCTCTTTGTGGTGTTGCCGGAGCGCTAATTTCAATAACTTTTACAATTCATCCTTATATGGGATTACCATATACAATTAGATCATTTATGATTGTGATTGTTGCTGGACTTGGCAATTTACCTGGTGTTGCAATGTCAGGTATGGGTCTTGGTGTATTTGAAGAGTTTGCTGACTATATATTAGGTACAGAATTTAGAATAGGTTCAGTGTTTTTATTATTAGTTTTAATTCTTGTTTATAGAAGATTTAAACTTTCAAGAAAAAGAGAGTATCTGAAATAATGAATAAAAATGTCATATTATATGCTGCAATTTTAATATTTGGACTCGCTGCACCCTTTGTATTTCCAGCATTTAAAGTTCAATTATCTATTTTGTGT
>CACHBQ010000009.1:0-17146 GCA_902578105.1 uncultured Pelagibacteraceae bacterium
GATGGAACTGCAAATGTCTTATTGTACGGTTATGGTTCATACGGAAATTCAATGAGCCCTAGTTTTTCATCTACACGTTTGAGTTTGATCAACAGAGATATCATCTGGGCTACAGCCCATATTAGAGGTGGAATGGAAAAAGGTATGAAATGGTGGAAAGAAGGAAAATTAACAAACAAAAAAAATACTTTTGAGGATTACATTTATGCGGCTAAATATTTAATTGAAAAGAAATACTCTTCAGCTGGTAAGATCATTGGTATGGGTGGATCTGCAGGTGGATTATTAATGGGAGCAGTGGTAAACCAATCTCCAAAATTATTTTTAGGGATTATAATGGCGGTTCCATTTGTTGACTCTTTAACTACTAACCTTGATCACTCTCTACCATTAACAGTTGGTGAATTTGATGAGTTTGGTAATGCCAAAGATAATAAAGATCACTTTGATTATATATTTTCTTATGCTCCTTATAATAATATAAAAAAAATGGACTACCCTCATATGTTAATTACCACTAGTTTAAGTGACAATAGAGTATTGTTTGATGAGCCTGCTAAATTTACTGCCAAGCTAAGAGACTTAAAAACAGATAATAATTTATTACTTTTAAAAACAGAAATGGATGCAGGTCATGGTGGAAAATCAGGTAGAGATGGCGCTATAGAAGAAATAGCTTTAGACTATGCTTTTGCACTAAAAATTTCAAAAAAAATTTAATTTCTCAATCTTGAAAAAACTTAAATCGTTCCTACATAATTTGTGTAGGTCGCCTAATGGGGCTTATAAATAAACTTGCTTAACAAAGGAGGATATATGACAAGTAAGGATCTATCTATATTTAACTCATTAAGACCATTCTCGATTGGGTTCGACGATATGTTTGATCAATTTGAGAATATGTTGGGAAATGGTGCAATGACAATGCAATCCAATTACCCACCATACAACATCAGAAAGACTGGTAAAGATAACTACGCTATTGAAGTTGCTTTAGCAGGATTCAACAAAAAAGATGTTGAGGTTGAGTTCGAAGATAATTTATTAACTGTAAGAACAAAACAAGTTGATAAATCTGAAGATAAAAATGCTGATGGTGAGATCATTCATAAGGGAATATCTCAAAGACAATTTGCTAGATCATTTACAATTGCTGATGACGTTAAAGTAAATGGTGCTGAACTCAAAGATGGACTTTTAACAATATCTTGCGAGAGAATTGTACCAGAGCATAAGAAGAAAAAACTAATCGAAATTAGATAAGTTAAAGCCTTGCTTGCGGGGTAACTAGCTCCGCAAGTAAACTAAAAACATCCTTTTGATGAAAATCCAATTACCACTGAGTTAGTGTCTACCTCAAATTTTCTTTCACAAGAAATACCATATTTTTTTGTTTTATATACAAGAACTTGATTTCCTTTTTCATTCTTAAAATCTTCATCAGGATTTCCTAGATCAATTTTAAGTTCACTGGATAATTGACCTATGTATTTACCCAATCTTTTATTTTCTTGCTCAACAATTTTGTCAGTTTTTTCTTGTACGGTCTGGCATGCAGTGACCATTAAGAAGAAACTAAGTAACAACACGATTAATTTAAAATTTCTCATTTTCATATTCTAGCTTCTAAATATGACCAAAATATAAACTTCTTAGTTGAATTATGTTGATAAAATTAGATTTGGCTAAGTATTTGTCAAAAGAATCATCTATTTAGTCAGGATAGGAGGAATAATGTTAGACAAATATTTTGAGTACAAAAAACACAAAACAGATTTTAAAACAGAAGTAATAGCCGGAACTACTACTTTTTTAACCATGGCTTATATCATGTTTTTAAATCCGTTTATTTTATCAGGTGAATTTGCTGGGCCCGAAAAAGGTTTCTTTGATTTCGGCGCAGTTTACACTGCAACTATTTTAGCAACTGCCCTAGCTTGTTTCATAATGGCATTTCATGGAAAAACTTGGCCGATTGGTCTTGCGCCAGGAATGGGGATTAATGCTTTTGTAGCTTTTGGAGTTTGTGCAGGTATGGGATATACACCGCAACAAGCTTTAGGTGCTGTATTAGTTGCTGGTGTATTATTTTTAATTATATCATTAACACCAATAAGAGCGTGGCTTATCAATTCTATTCCTAAGAGTTTAAAGTTAGGAATTGGCGCAGGAATTGGTTTGTTCTTAGCAATTATCGGTCTTCAGATAATGGAAGTAGTTGTCGATAATCCTGTAACATTAGTACAGCTTGGAAATTTAAGTGATCCACTTGTTTTATTAGGATGTGCAACTTTTATTGCAATAATTGTTTTAGATAAGATGAACGTTAAAGGTAATATCATTATTGGTATTTTAGTATTTAGTATAATTGCTTGGGCTACGGGTCTTGCAAAGTTTAATGGTATCGCAAGTGCTCCGCCTTCAATGACTTATCTTTTTGAATTTGATTTATCTGCAGCTATGACAGCTGGAATGTCTACGGTCATATTTACTCTATTGTTTGTAGACTTTTTTGATACTGCAGGAACTTTAACTTCAGTTGCCAATGTAGCTGGAAAAGTGGGCAAAGATGGAAAAGTTAAAGACATCAATAAAGCAATGTTATCAGACAGCGTAAGTACTGTTGCAGGAGCTGTAATGGGAACCACAACGGTAACTAGTTACGTTGAATCTGGGGCTGGGGTAAAAGCTGGTGGAAAGACTGGCATGACCTCTTTGGTAATTGGTATATTATTTTTAGCATGTATATTTTTTGCGCCCTTAGCAACTAGTTTGCCAAAACAAATTGATGGTGCTGCTTTACTTTTTGTTTCAGTTCTATTTATAAGAAATATTACTGACATAGAGTGGAACGATGTTTCAGAGTCTGCTCCAGCAATTCTTGCAATGATCGCTATGCCTTTAACTTATAGTATAAGCAATGGTATTGCTCTAGCTTTCGTATCATATGCTTTAATCAAGATATTCACTGGTAAATTTGCAACTACTTCACCAGCTATTTGGGTAATAGCAATTTTGAGTGTTGTAAGTTTTGCAGTTGCTTAAATATTAATTGAACAGGGCTAGTATAAACTAGCCCTGTTTATTTTTTTTCACAATCTCCTCAATAGACAATTCTTCATAATGTTCTGTAGGTTGAACAATCCACGGATCTGAGTCTAATCTGATAGGACAAAAATCAGGTTCGAAAGTTGACGATTTCTTTTTCCATAAACAAGCAGTTTTTACTTCTTTTATATAATCTTTAGTTGGGCCATAATTTTTTAACCACTCAATGCTTTTATTAAGCGTTAAACCGGTATCGGAGAGATCATCTATTAGAAGAACCTTATTAAAATCTTTGTTATTTGCCAAAGAACTTATTTCTCTTGCAAACATCAATTGGCCCTGTTGATCCTCTAAACCTTTACCTGAATAACTTTGAATAACAATATATGCGATTGGTAATTTCAAAATTCTTGATAAAATATCAATAATAGGAGCTGCCCCTCTCATAATACCAACTAATACAGTTGGTTTATATTTTTCATGAATTTGTATTGCTAACTTTTCAACAATTTGAGTATATTCATCAAAACTGATAATTAATTTCTCTGCCATGAAATTTATTATCATAATTAAAAATAATTAAAAAGGAGAAATCATGAAGGCTTATTGGATAAGTTTGTATACTAAAGTTAATGACCAAGAAAATTTAAAAAAGTATGCAGAGACAGTAACTCCAATTATTAAAAGTTATGGTGGTTTACCTTTGGTTAGAGGTGGCAAACATACAACTTTCGATGGTGATGATTTTTTAAGAACTGTGGTTTGGGAATTTCCAAATTACGAGCAAGCTTTAAAATGTCATCAATCTAAAGAATATCAGGCTGGTTGGGATTTAGCCAAAAAGACCACTATAAGACACATGCAAATCGTTGAGGGATTTAGTACTGAATAGGCTCAGGATCTATACTTCTCCACAAATACCATGTAGCTACTGAGCAATAAGGTGAAAATCTTTTTTGAAGTAAAGACACAAATTTTTCTGGTGGAAAATATTTTTTATTATAATTTTTAGAAATCGCTCTCAAAAGCCCAATATCTTGTATAGGCCAAATGTCAGATCTATTATAAGTAAAAAGTAAAATCATTTCAGCCGACCATCTACCTATTTGTCTTAAATTAGATAAATAAACTATAGCTTCCTCATCACTCATATTCTTTATTAATTTAGGATTAAAAGATTTATTAATGATTTGTTTTGCTAAACTTTTTATTCCTAAGACTTTTTGCCTACTTAATCCACAATTTCTTAGTTGTGTTGAGGTCAATTTAGATACAGTTTTTGGATTAATTTTATTTTTACATTTTTTCTTAAATTTTAAAAAAACTGAATTTGCTGCAGCAACACTTATTTGCTGACCAATAATACTTTTGCATAATGAAAAAAAAATATCCTTTCTTGAGGTAAGAATCGTTTCATTGGGGCTTTGATAATTTTTAATTAATCTTGACATTATTTTATCCCTTTTGGATAAATATCTTTTGGCTTTATTCCAATATTTTGGAACTTTAGTCATTGATTGTTTTAGAAGTGATTATTTTTTTATTATAAATTTCTCTTCTAAAAATAATTAATGTTGAAATAATTACCAAAGAGGCTCCAAGAAGAGTTTTGATTGTTGGAACCTCGCCCCAAATGAAATATCCAAAAATTATTGCAAATAAAAGAGCTAAATATTTTAAAGGAGTTACCAAAGAAACCTCTGAATATTTATATGACTGACCTAACCATAAATTTGCAACGCCTCCAAAAATGCCAACAAAAGATAATAAAATAAAATCCTCTAAATTAGGCATAACCCATCCTTGTGGAATAGTTAAAAAACTCAATAAGGTTATTGATAATGAAAAATAGAATGAAATTAACCAAACTGGTTCTGTGGTCGATAACTGTCTTATTGATATCGCTACATAAGATAGACCAAGACAAAATATTATGGGAAAAATATAATAAATGTTTAGTTCACTTATCCCTGGTTCAGTGATTACTAATATTCCTATAAAACCAACTATAACAGCTAACCATCTATAAATGCCAACTTTTTCACTTAATAAAAAAATTGAAAATATAGTTGTAAAGATTGGAGCAGCAAAAGAAATACTTACCACAGTTGCGAGAGGTAATTTTCTTAAAGCAATAAAAATTGCTACTAAAGCAATTAAACCCGACAAGCACCTTAGGGCATGCAAGCCTGGTCTTTTGGTTTGATAAAAATTGTGAAGTCTATCTCTTGGTATAATGAAAAAATAAAATAATATTCCAAAAAACCCTCTAAAAAATAAAACCTGTCCAATCGGATAATCGACTGACCACTTGACAATTATATCCATTAGTGAAAATGCACAAACAGACATAAACATGTACAAAAATCCCAATTGATTTTTACTAAGCATACGAATAATTTGTAAATTAATTTAAATCATAATCAATGGAAATAGCAGTTTTAGCACTTGGATGTTTTTGGGGACCTGAAATCAAATTCAGCAAAATTAATGGTGTTATCAAAACTGAAGTTGGCTATTGCGGTGGTAATAGTTCACAAACCACCTATAAAGAAGTTTGTACAGGGAGTACAAATCATGCTGAAGTTGTTAAAATTGATTTTGATGAGAAAGTAATTACTTATGAAGAAATTTTAAAAATTTTTTTTGAAATTCATGACCCAACCACACTAAATTCTCAAGGACCAGATTTTGGTACACAATATAGAAGTGAAATCTTTTATTTAAATGACAATCAAAAAAAAATTGCAGAAGATGTTTTGGATCAGGTCAATAAAAAGTTATCAGGGAAAGTGGTAACAAAAATTTCCCTACTAAAAAACTATTGTATTGCTGAGGAATATCATCAAAAATATTTAGAAAAGAGATAATGTCATTAGTAGAAACTGATTGGCTCGAAAATAATAAAGCCAAAGTAAAAATAATTGATTGCTCGTGGCACATGCCACAAACGAAAAGAAATGGTTTTGAAGAGTATAAAACTCAACATATCCCAGAATCCATTTTTTTTGACCTAGATGATAATTCGGACAAAAATACAAATCTTCCACATATGTTAGTGAATAAAAATGAATGGGAAAAAATAGTCTCAAAGATGGGAATCAAAAATGAGGATATGATTATTATTTATGATAATTCTGATGTTGTTAGCTCATGTCGCTGTTGGTTTAATTTTATCTATTATGGTCATGATCCTAAATTAGTTCATGTTTTAAATGGGGGTTTAAAAAAATGGATGGAAGAAAAAAGAAAAGTAACAAATAATTTATCTAAAGTTATGAAGTCAGACTACAAAAGTTTTGAAAATCAGGAATTAGTTAAAAACAAAGATTCAATTAATCAAAATATAAAAACCCAAAATTTTAGGGTTGTTGATGCTAGAAGCAAAGAAAGATTTGAAGGAAAGGTTCCTGAGCCTAGAGAGGGATTAAAAAGTGGAAGTATTAAAAATTCTGTGTGTATACCATTTGGCTCTTGTCTTAATCAGGATAGAACTTTTAGAAATAAACAAGAACTTGAAAAAATTTTTCAATCTTCCTTAAAAAACTTAAATGATAAAAATATTGTCTTTTCATGTGGATCTGGGGTAACCGCGTGTGTTTTGGCACTAGCTTATTCTTTAATAAATGATAAATATCGACCCTGTATTTATGATGGCTCTTGGGCTGAATACGGGTTAATTTAAAAAGAATGAAAAGATCGACTAAAACTATATCAATTATTTTAATATTTTTTCTAATCATTGCAGCAGTAATTATTGGTAGAACAATGATTGGAAATCATTTTAAAAAAAAATTCAGTAAAAGACCGCCTCCAGGAATAATTGTCACCGAAGTGGTAAAAAAAGAATTTGCTGAAACAATAGAGACGTTTGGTACTGCAATCTCAAAAAAATCTGAAACTTTCAAAATAAAAAAAGATGATCTTTTTGAAGATTTAAAATTGAAAGACTTTGTTAAAAAAGGAGATGTATTAATCAAATTGAAAAGTGGAAATATTATAGCTCCATTCAGCGGAGTACTTGGTTATACTGGTCTTACAGAAGATATTCTTGTATCTAATAATATATTCATCATAACATTAGATGATAATTCAACTATTTACTCAGACATTAAAATTCCAGAGAATTATTCGGCATCTATTAAAAAAGGTCTTCCAGTTGACGTAAAATTATCTAGTTTTAAAGATAAAACTTTTTCAGGTGAAGTTGATTTTGTATCAAGCAGGATTAACGCCGATACAAGAAGTATATTATCCAGAATTAAAGTGCAAAATAATGATCTCGAACTAATCTCGGGATCTCTTTTAGAAGTAAGCGTTAAATTTAATCTTAGAAATTCATTAAGTGTACCTGATACAAGTGTGATGATTGAAGGCGACAAATCCTATGTTTACAAAATAAATGGCGATAATGTTGCAAATAAAACTGAGGTTAAAACAGGTCTAAGAATTAATAAAAACATCGAGGTAATTTCTGGATTAAGTGAAGGGGAAATAATCGTCGCGGAAGGATTAAAAAAAGTAAGACCTAGAGGAAAAATAAAACCTATTACAAAATAAATGTTTATTACTGAACTAAGCATAAAAAGACCAGCTGTTTCCTGGGTAATGTCTTTAATCTTAATTATTTTTGGTTTATTTGTCTTTTGGAAATTACCAGTTAGAGAATTACCAAATGGAATACAGCCGCCCGTAGTCCAAGTCCAAGTAGATTACAAATCTGCATCAGCGTCAATAGTGGATCAAGAAGTTACTCAAGTCGTTGAGGATGTTATTGGAGGTGCTGAAGGTATAAAAAATATAGACTCAAAATCTGAGAATGGAAGAAGCACAATTAATGTAGAGTTTGATACTAGTATTGATTTAGATAATGCTGCTAACGATATAAGAGAGAGAGTTGCGAGAGTTGTAGATAATTTACCATCGGAGTCTGATCCTCCTCAAATATTAAAAAGGGCAGCTGGTTTTACTACAACTATGTGGTTGTCATTATCATCTGCAACTTGGAGTGATCTTGAATTAGGAGACTATGCAGAAAGATATTTAGTTGATCAGTTTTCTAGTATTAAAAATGTTGGAAGAATTCTTGTTGGTGGTCTAAGAGAATTAAGTATCAGAGTTTGGATAGATCCAATTAAACTTGCTGCAAATGATTTAACTATTAAGGAAGTCGAACTTGCAATGCGTGGAGAAAACATAAGTCTTCCAGCTGGCACGCTTGAGGCAGATAACATTGACCTAACATTAAATTTAGATAAATCATACAATGACATAAATTCGATAAAACAATTACCAATCAAAAAAACAAATAATAAAGTCATTTTGTTATCTGATGTTGCTGAAATTGAATTTGGACCTGTTTCAGAAAAAACACTTTTTAAAGCCCAAACAAAAGATCAAGTTAATTTGAGGACAGTGGGAATTGGTATTTATGCAAGAAGTGGAGCTTCAACAGTCGAACTTTCGAATGAAATCAAAAAAAAGATAGTAGAAGTTAAAAAATCTTTACCAAGTGAATTAGATTTAAGAGTTTCATTTAATAGAGCAAACTACGTGGAGGCTGCTATTGAAGAGGTATATAAAACCCTTTTGATTGCTTTTGTATTAGTGGTACTAATAATTTATTTATTTCTTGGTAATCTTAAAGCTGTAGTCGTTCCAGCGATTGCTCTTCCAGTAAGCTTAATAGCATCTTTTTTAGGTCTTTATATTTTTGGGTTATCCATAAATATATTTGTTCTTTTAAGTTTTATTCTAGCAATTGGAATAATTACTGATGACTCCGTGATTATGACTGATGCGATTTATCGAAGAATAGAAAATGGAGAAACTCCACTAGTTGCTGCTTATAAAGGGTCCAAACAAATTTCATTTGCAATCATAGCAACAACATTGATTTTAGTAGCTGTATTTTTACCACTGATATTCATAGAGGGAATTTCAGGAACATTATTTAGAGAAACAGCAATTGCATTATCATTTTCAATAGTTGTCTCATCATTTGTTGCTCTTACTTTGTCGCCAATGCTCGCTAGTAAATTTTTAAATAAAAAGACTTCAAAGAGGATTTTGATTCAAAAATTTGAAAAAATATTTTTAGGATTTTCAAAATTCTATAGAGAGACGTTAGATGTAATTGCTCACAAAACCAAATCAGTGGGTTCTTTTATTGTATTTATAATTATTTGCTCTGTATTGTTGTTTAGTTTCTCTAAAAAAGAATTATTGCCAATGGAAGATCGTGGTGCTTATTTAATCATTGGCGCAACAGATGAAGGAAGCTCTTTTGAGTACACACAAGAACAAGCACAAAAAGTCGAAGCTAGATTAATTCCACTTTTACAAGCTGAAGATAGTCCATACTCAAGATTTATTATGAGAGTACCTGGATTTGGTAGTTCTGCAAACTCATATAATAGTTTTATCATAATTGCACTTTTAGATGACTGGAAAAATAGGAAAAAAGGACAGCAAATTGTTTTAAGAGAGGCTATTGGAAAAATTGTTACATTACCTCAAGCTCTCGCATTTCCAATATCTCCACAATCAATCAGGGTATCTAATTATAATAAGCCAGTACAAATGGTTATTTATGGAAGTACCTATGAGGAACTTGAAGAAATTCAAAAAAGAGTAATTAGAAAATTAAGATCAAATAAAAGTCTCTCAAGAATTGAGTCTGATTACAATCGAAACAAACCTGAGGTGAAATTAGTTATTAATAAAAATAAAGCTAAAGATTTAGGCGTATCAACAAAAGCAATAGGAGAAACACTTGAAACTCTTTATGGGGGGAAAAAAATTACAACTTTCAATAAATTAGGTAAAGAATACCCAATTGTAGTTCAGCAATATTTATCTGATAGAAGGAATAAAGAAGGAGTTTCAAAAATTTTTGTTCGTTCTGAAACAAATGGAAAACTAATTTCTTTATCAAATTTAGTTAGTTTTAAAGAGGAGGGTTCAGCGAAACAACTTGCAAGATACAATAGACAACGAGCAGTCACGATATCTGCAAATATTAATGAGGGATACACCTTAACCGAGGCAATAAAATTCTTTGAGAGTATCATGGCAGATTTGGCTCCAAAAAATCAGATTACCTGGAAAGGTAAATCCGAGGAAATTAAAGAGACTAGTAATGAATTATTTATAATTTTTGCCCTCGCATTGCTCACAGCTTACTTGGTAATGGCAGCAACATTTAATTCATTCATTCATCCATTCATTATAGTTTTAACAGTTCCTTTGGCAATTTTTGGTGGCTTAGTGTTTATTTTATTTTTAAATAGTTCAGTTAATATTTTTTCTCAAATCGCTTTGATAATACTAATCGGTATATCAACTAAAAATAGTATTTTAATTGTTGATTATGCCAATCGAATAAGGACTACAGGAAAAAGTATTGAATTAGCTGTGAAAGAGGCTTGTGCAGTAAGATTTAGGCCTATCATTATGACATCATTAAGTACAATGATCGCAATGATACCTTTGGTTATAGGGAATATTGGCCCAGGTGCAGGTGAAGGATCAAGATTAGCTGTGGGAGCAACCATCTTGGGTGGTATGATAATTTCAACTTTTTTCACATTATATGTTACTCCATCAATGTATTTAGCTTTAGCAAAAAACACCAAAAGGATTGATGTAATAGACCTGGAGTTAAAAAAAGAACTCTCTAAAAAATAATATATTTATTTTTATTTAAAGAATTGCTGCAACTCAATAATTGTTTTTTATAAATATTAGATTGTTTCTCAACTTTTTTAGCTAATCCAATAACTTTTTTATTTTTTTTATAATGCTTAAAATTTCCCCAGCCCTCATGATAGGCCAAATATTGTTTAAAAGCGTCTTGTTTGGAAATTTTTAAAATTGTTTCTGATTTACTAGTATACCAACCAATGAAATCAACACTATCTTTAAATCTAGCTCTTGTTGCTAACTTATTTCCTGTTTCTTTTTTATATTGTTCCCAAGTCCCTTTTACTGCCTGAGAGTATCCAAATGAACTTGATGGGCGTTTGTAAGGGATTACTTTAAATATTTTTTGTCTAGCTGGCTTAGCTAACCAGTCAAAATCTGACTCCATTTTTATAATAGCTAATTGAATATAAATAGGAGTACCCCATTTTTGCTCTGTTTTTTTTGCATACTTGTACCAGAGATAACGCTCATTAAATATTGAACAACTATTTGCAGTATTTGATGGAATTGATGAGCATCCTGTTAAAAAAAAAATAAATAATATAACAAATTTATTTTTTAGTGATCCCATATTTATTTATAAGACTCTTAACAAAAATTACAACTATCACCCCTAATAAATTTCCAAGCAGATCTGACCACTGAAAACTCCTTTCAGGAATTAATATATGAAACACTTCTAATAAAACTGAAATTACTAAAAGATAGTATAAAACTAGTTTTAATTTTTCTGAGTTTAAAAAAGTTAAATATCCTAAAATAGTAACCAATCCGAAAGCATAAAAATGGTTAGATGATATTATAAAATCTGATGTAATTTGTGGTTGAACTTTACAATTATCAAAAAAAATACATCCCAATAAACTCCCAGGGAATAAATATAAGATGATAAATAATAAATTAATTATATAAAAAAATATTTTAAATTTTGAAAAAAAATTTATCATTTAATTTGATAGTTTTATTTATAAATTTAATTTAAATATAATTATATGAGTTTTTTAATATTAGTGAGGCACGGACAAAGTACTTGGAATTTAGAGAAAAAATTTACTGGTTGGGTGGATGTTGATTTGACCGAAAAAGGTATTTTGGAGGCAAAAAAAGCAGGATTTTTATTGAAAAACAAAAACATCAAAATTGATTTTTATTACACTTCTCTTCAATTAAGAGCAAATAATACTCTTAAAATAATTCAACAAGAATTAGATGATAAAAAAAATTTTACTAAAGCTTGGCAATTGAATGAGAGACATTACGGAGCACTAACTGGTTTAAATAAAGTTGAAATGAGTAAAAAAATTGGCGAGGATAAAATTTATGAGTTTAGAAGATCATGGGATCTAAGACCAGATCCACTAAAAAAGGAAAGTCCATTTCATCCACTTAATATTGATACTTATAAACAAATTCCGAGAGAATTATTACCTGACACTGAGTCTTTAAAAGACACTTATGAAAGAGTTATAAATTTTTTTGAAGAACACGTGAAAGAAAATTTAAAAAAAAATAATGTTTTAATATCTGCACACGGAAACTCTATTAGGGCTCTATGTAAGAATTTATTTAATTTAGATAATAAACAAATTTCTAATTTAGAAATACCCACTGGAAACCCTATGTTGATAGAATTTAGAGAAAACTTTGCAATAGCAAAATGTGAGTATCTTGATAAGGAAAGAGCTAAAGATCTTTTAGTTTTTTGAAGACATCTAAATTTGTTAAATGATAAAATTTTTTTTTACTTTGAAAACCATTTAATTTATTTTCTTCTCGTAAATTATCCCATATTTTTGTAATAGAAAAATTTGAGACTCTATATTCTTTAAATAAACTTTTGTTCAGAATTTGACAACCAATATATATCAAATCGTTTTTTTCATTTTTTTTTATCAAATTATTTTCCAATGTGAAATCACCTAAAAAATTTTTATCAAAACTCAATTCTTTATTTGAAAGCAGGAGAACATTATTTAGTTTATTAGAAAAATAAAAATTTTGCATTTGAGTAATTTCATGAAGATAATCTTTGTGCCATAAAGTATCAGGGTTAAAAATTATAAAATCGTTATCATCTGAATTATTGATCAAATTTAATATTCCTCCACCTGTATTAAGTATCTCATTTTCCTCTTTGATTATTTGAATATTTATTGGAAACTTTTTATTTTCAATAAATTTTGAGATTTGATCACCTAAATGAAATGTGTTGATAAATATTTTTTGAACACCCAATTTTAAAGTTAAATTTATGCAGACTTCTAACATTGTTTTATCATTTAATTTCAAAAGAGGTTTTGGTGTCTTTAAAGTAAGCGGATTTAACCTCGATCCGAAGCCTGCGCATAATATCAAAGCTGTTTTAATTCTCATTTAATCTTTTTAAAATTTTGACTTAATAAATTTTTCAAATCAATGAATATCCGATTTTGATCAATTCGCATATTAATCAGTTGCCATGTATAAGGAATAAATCTTAAGTAATTTTTTTTTCTATCCCTGAGTGCTAGGCGGGTAAATATTCCAATAATTTTAAGATTTCTTAAAACTGATAATATTTCAAAATCATTCTTAAATTTTTTAATATCCAAGTTTTTTTGTTTTTTTATATAAAACTTAAAAATTTTCTCCTTAAAAGAGTAAGAAGTTTTTAGTCTCACGTCATCTATTAAAGAAGCTAAATCATAAGCTTTGTTACCAATTAATGCGTCCTGACTATCAATAAGACCTATTTGGTTTTTAACTGACATTAAATTTGAAACATGAAAATCTCTGTGGACGAAAATATTATCTTTTAATTTTAATTTCAAAGTTAATTCTTTAATGATCTTTTTAAATTTTTTACAGAATCTTTTTTTTCTTAATTTTGATAAATTATTTTTTGCATACCAATCACAAAATAAATTAGCTTCATTTATTAAAATCTTTTTATCATATTTTGGAATTATATAATTTTGATTTCTAAAATTTTTTACTTTTCTATGTTTGATAGACTGTATTTGTATTAACAATTTAATTATTCGATTAAAATAGCTTAGTTTATTTTCACCCTTTTTTTTTAATGTTTTGAAAACAGTTTCATTTCCAAAATCTTGTATTTCAATGAAATTTTTATCATATCTCTGGGTATATAAACGTGGTGCTAAAATTTTGTTCTTGTTTAAAATTTTATTTATTGCATCGTATACAAGTAAATTTTTAAATTTTTCTTTTTTGGCATAAACAACGATAGAGGATTTACCATTTACTTTTTTTCTAAAAAAACTTCTAAAAGATGCATCTCCCTTTATTTTTATTAATTTTGGCATTCAGGAATAGAAGCTATAAACCTTTAATTTGAACAGATCTAGTTTTGTGATCTTTTCCATACTCGAAAACTAATTCTATCAAATTTTTTGGTTTTTCTTTAATTATTTGTGGCCATTCTACTAAAGTAATTGTGTTTTTATTATCCTCAAATAAATCTAAATTTTTAATTTCCTCAGTAGATTTTAATCTAAATAGATCATAATGATTTATCTTGAAATCATTTATTTGATACTCATTTAACAAATTAAAAGTGGGACTCGTAACTTCTGTTATCTCCAATTTATTAAGTTTTTGAAATTGATTAATAAGATATCTAATAAAAGTAGTTTTTCCTACCCCGATTTCACCATATAAAAAAATGAAGCATCCAGGCTTGATTTTTTTTAAAAATGTACTGGCGAGTTCCTCTGTTTCTTTTTCTGAAGATAAATCTATTTTATCACTTTTAATAGCGGTAGGCATTAGGTTTAAAAGGACCTTCGACTCCGACACTTATATAGTCCGCCTGTTCTTTTGATAATTTGGTTAATTTTGCTCCAACTTTCTTAAGATGAAGTGTGGCAACCTTCTCATCTAAATGTTTTGGTAAAACATAAACTTTGTTCTCATAGTTTTTATGATTATTCCAAAGCTCTATCTGAGCAATCACTTGGTTAGTAAACGATGCGCTCATTACAAAACTTGGATGACCTGTGGCACAACCTAAATTAACTAATCTACCTTCTGCTAATAAAATAATCCTTTTTTTACTTGGTAATTCTATCTCGTGAACTTGAGGTTTTACTTCAGTCCATTTATAATTTTTCAAAGCTTCAACTTGAATTTCGTTATCAAAGTGTCCTATGTTACACAAAATTGCTCTATCTTTCATTTCTCTCATATGATCAGCTGTAACAATATCTTTGTTACCAGTTGCTGTAACGACGATATCAGCTTTGCTAATTGCCTCTTCCATCAAAACCACTTCGTAACCCTCCATTGCTGCTTGTAATGCACAAATTGGATCAGCTTCTGTAACTAATACTCTAGCACCACTTTGTCTTAAAGATGCGGCACTTCCTTTACCGACATCTCCAAATCCAGCAACTATAGCAATTTTTCCAGACATCATAACATCTGTAGCTCTTCTTATGCCATCAACTAAACTCTCTCTACATCCATAGAGATTGTCAAATTTAGATTTGGTGACAGAATCATTTACATTTATTGCAGGCACTAACAAAGTTTTATCTTTTTCCATTTTATTAAGAGCTTTAATGCCTGTTGTCGTCTCCTCTGAAACACCTTTCACATTTTTAAGTAATTCACTATACTCTTGATGCATCATTGCAGTGAGGTCTCCTCCATCATCTAAAAGCATGTTAGGCGCCCAATCTTTTTTACCCTCAATAGTTTGTTTAATACACCAAATATATTCCTCTTCAGTTTCTCCCTTCCAAGCATATACTGGAATCCCAGCTTTGGCGATTGCAGCTGCTGCATGATCTTGGGTCGAAAAAATATTACAAGATGACCATCTTACCTCCGCACCTAAAGCAACTAGTGTTTCAATTAAAACAGCTGTTTGAATAGTCATGTGCAGACATCCAATAATTTTTGCTCCTTTTAGCGGTGACTTTCCAGAGTATTCTTCTCTTAAAGCCATTAAGCCAGGCATTTCACTCTCTGCTATTGAAATTTCTTTTCTTCCAAACTCAGCTTGGGTCAAATCTTTAACTTTGAAATCTTCCATGGTGCGTCTTCTAGCAATAAAGAATTAATTAATCAATATAACTCTTTAGGCATTTGGAAATATAATTTCCATACTTGCTCCTTTTTTGTCTAATCTGTTAGATGCTCTTATTGTAGCATTATGTAAATCGACTAAATTTTTAACTATATTTAAACCAAGTCCAGAATGTTGTCCAAATTTATCAGGTCTATTACTATAAAATCTTTTAAATATTTTATTGGTATCTTTTTCTTTAAATCCTTGTCCTTCATCTAAAATATTGATTGAAACTTTATCATTTTCTAATTTTGAAACCTTAACAATTACATCTTTATTATCACCACTGAAAGATATTGCGTTATCCAAAAGATTAGCAACTATTTGTTCAATTCTATTTTCTATTCCATTTATCAAATATTTGTTTTTTCCATCGTTCGAATAAGAAATATTTATTCCTCTTTTTAATTTATAAATATTATTAAAATCATCTACGACTGATTTAATAATTGGCTCGATATCAAGTTTTTTAATTTTTTCTCTACTTAATGCAACTTCATCTTTTAGCATTTGTGAATAATCTGTAATTAATCTTTCAATTCTTTGAACATCATGACTCAAAATATCAATTAATTTAATTCTTTGCTCAACATCAGTCGTATCATGTAAAATTTCAGACGCACTCTTGAGAGAAGCTAGAGGATTTCTTATTTCATGAACTAAATCTGTTGAAAAATTTTCAGCATGTGAAATCCTTTTAGTTAATTCATTTGTCATATCATCTAGTGATTTTGAGAGTAATCCTAGTTCATCATTTCTTTTTTTTAAAATATCAAGATTAGTAACTTTCTGATCTTTATTTCTGATTGTTTCAGTGTACGTTACTAAATTTTTAATTGGTTTTAAGAAATATCTATTTAAAACAAAGGAGAAAATTAATATTACTAAACCAATAGCTAAAGCCGTTCTAATTACAAAAGTCTTTCTTTCATCTATAGCTGCTTTAACATCATTTGCATTTTCTGTAATAGCTAAATAGCCAATGTTTTCACCTTTTTGCATTACATTTTTAATTGTTGTCAGCTTAAATTTATTGAACTCTTCTTGGGTAAAAGTAAAAGGTGTTCCAAAATTTTTAGAAGATGCGTAATTTAAAAGTACATCATTAAGAGAAATAACGTTATTATTTCCAACATCAATATTTTTTTTCTCAGTGATTTCTTTAGTTTTTTTTTCAGTTAACACTTCAAATTCAACAATATCTAATCTTTGTGAAAACGATCTAGGATCAAGATCTAAGGTATCTGTATCACCAATTAAGTTTAGTTGATTATCAAAAAATATCACTCTATCTAAATTTTGAAAAAGAAATCT
>CACHBQ010000010.1:0-12876 GCA_902578105.1 uncultured Pelagibacteraceae bacterium
CATTTTAAAATTTTAATTAAAAAAGACTACTCATTAAAAAAACCCTTAATCATTTATCATTTGACTAATGACAAAATGAAATCAAAGAATATTAATTTAAGGTTAGACTTTGAGCTTGAACAAAACAGCTCACTAAAATTAATAGATTTCTTCAGTGATGATAGTGAAAAAAATTTTATGAATATCTTTTGCAATTTTAATTTGGATAGAGATGCGATTCTTAAAAATTATAAAATTGATAAGTCGTTAAATAAAAATTTAAAATATTCATTTAATAATATAAATCAAAAACAAAATAGTATTTCCGAAACTTTTGTTTTTTCTGCAGGTTCAGATTATTTCAAAAATGAGATAAATTGTAATCTAAGTGGTGAATATTCTTCAGCATTTATAAATGGTATTTTTTCATTAGACGATAATAAACAGCACGAAATAAGAACTACCATAAATCATTTGGTTGAAAATACAAAAAGCTATCAGTTAATTAAGAGTGTGCTCGGAAAAAATGCAAAGTCTGCTTATCAAGGAAGAATATATGTAGACTCAAAGGCTCAGAAAACAGATGGATATCAATTAAGTAAAGCAATATTGTTAGATGAAACCTCAGAGTTTAACGCAAAACCGGAATTAGAAATTTATGCTGATGATGTTAAATGTTCTCACGGATCAGCATCTGGTAGTCTTGATGATAATTCAATTTTTTATTTAATGTCTAGAGGACTAAATTATAAACAAGCTAAAGGACTATTGATAAATGGTTTTTTGCTCGATGTAATCGAAAAGATTACTGATGCTGAAATTAAAAATTTATTAAAAAAGATGATTGGTTTAAAAAAATGAACATAGATAATATTAAAAAAGAGTTTCCTATCTTTGATGAAAAGATACAAAACAATGATCTAGTTTATTTGGACAGTGCTAATTCTTCTCAAAAACCTAAAGTTGTTATTGATAGAATAAACGAATTCTATACTAAAGAATTTTCAAATGTGGGCAGAAGTATTCATTATTTAGCAGTTGCAGCAACTAATTTATATGAAAATACCCGATCTTCTGTCCAAAAGTATATTAATGCAAAAGATAAAAATGAGATTGTATTTACCAAGGGTGCAACTGAAGCTCTCAATTTAGTTGCTAATACTCTTGGCCAAAAGTATTTGAATGAAGGTGACGAAATTTTACTCACAGAGTTAGAGCATCATTCAAATTATGTACCATGGCACTATTTGAGAAAATCAAAAAATATAAAGATTAATTTTGCTGAAATAAATGAAGATGGAGAAATTCCAATTGAAAATATTGAAAAAAAAATTACACCAAAAACAAAGGTGATTGCCATTAATCATCTATCGAATGTCACTGGCGCAATCCTGCCAATCAAAGAGATTACTGAGCTTGCACACGAAAAAGATATAATTGTTGTTGTAGATGGATGTCAAGGTGCACCACATTTGAAACTTGATGTGCAAGATCTAGACTGTGATTTTTATGCAATTTCTTGTCATAAAATGTATGGACCGACTGGACTTGGAATTTTGTATGGAAAAAAAAAATGGCTTGAAGAATTACCACCTTATCAAGGTGGTGGTGGAATGATTAAAGAAGTTAAAAAAGATCGTATTACTTATGGTGATCTTCCAAATAAGTACGAGGCAGGTACTATGGCTACTGCACAGGTCATAGCTTTTGATAAGTCTATCAAATTTTTAGAAAGTATTGGGATTGAAAATATAATTAAACATGAAAAAGAATTAATAGAATATGGTCAAGAAATTTTAAAAAAGAATAATTCAGTAAAATTAATTGGTAATCCAAAAAATAAAGGCGGCGTGATATCGTTTACGATTGAAGGGGTGCATCCACATGACATAGCGACAATACTTGACGAAGATGGAGTAGCTATTAGAGCTGGACACCATTGCTGTCAAATATTACACGACAAACTTGAAATACCTGCAAGTGCAAGAGCATCAGTAGGTGTCTATAATACTAAAAGTGATTTTGATCAATTAAATGAGTCTATAAACAAATGTAAAAAAATTTTTGATTTAAAATGAATTTAAAAGAATTATATCAAGAAATAATTTTAGAACATGGAAAAAATCCAAGGAATTTGAGGAAGACTGAGAATTTTAACAAAGATGCGAAAGGGAATAATCCTTTATGTGGGGATAATGTGCATGTTTATCTAAAATTGAATAACCAAAGAAAAGTTGAAGATATTTCTTTTGAAGGAAGTGGTTGTGCAATATCAATGGCCTCAGCTTCAATAATGACAGATTTGATTAAAGGCAAAAGTGACAATGAAGCAAAGGAGATCATAGATGATTTTCTTGGAATGATAAAAGAAAATCCTGAATTAAAGTCTACGATTTTAGAGGAAGATGATAAAACAAAACTAATGTGTCTATCAGGAGTAAAACAATATCCTATGAGAGTAAAATGTGCTACTTTATCATGGCATACTTTGATTTCTGCAATGGAAGATGATGGAAAGCAAGTGAGCACAGAAGATTAATATTATGGAAATAAAAGAAAAAATTATAAATGAAATTAGAAAAATTTATGATCCTGAATTACCAGTTAATATTTATGAACTTGGTTTAATTTATGATATTCAAGTAAAAGGAAAAAAAGCTGAAATTAAAATGACCTTAACTACACCAAATTGTCCTGTTGCAGAGAGTTTACCAAAAGAAGTAAAAGAAGGAGCTATGCAAGTTGAGGAAATTGATGATGTTGATCTTCAACTAGTTTGGGACCCGCCTTGGAATAAAGATATGATGTCAGATGCTGCTAAGTTGGAGTTAAATTTGTGATGAGTCCTATAATTAAACTAAGTGAAAATGCAGCAAACAGAATTAAAGAAATCATGTCTAGTGCTGAAAAAGATGCTTTAGGAGTGAGAGTTTCAGTTAAATCTGGAGGATGCGCAGGCATGTCATATGTAATGGAATATTCTAAAGAACTTAACCCGAATGATGAGGTAATTGAGGACAAGGGAGTTAAGGTTTTTATAGATTCTGCTGCAGTGATGTACTTATTAGGTACTGAAATGGATTACAAAAAAGAGGATTTTTCTTCAACTTTTGTGTTCAATAACCCCAATGAAACAGAGAGATGTGGTTGTGGGGAGTCCTTTAAAGTAAAATAAAATTTAGTATCCCATAAGTTGCATAGCTGTATTGCTTAAAATGCATATCTAGTATATATTTATTATATGAACGTTTTTGAATTTAGAAATTTATTAGCGTCTGAAGACAGAAAAGAAAAAAGAAAAAGCCTTCAAAGATCTTTAATCAAATCTGTTGAAACAGGAGCTAATGGAACTCAAGATTACGTTGTTAAAAAAGGTCCTGGCAAAAATAAGATTGCCACTACTAGACAATAATTTTAACAACTATAATACATGTCGAACTCTATTGGGTGTGGTGTGTGTTCGAAATTATGTATTTCCTCGAATTTTAAAGCAATGTAAGCATCTATCTGATCATCAGTGAAAACGTTACCTTGTTTTAAAAAATCTCTGTCCTTGTCCAAACTTTCCATTGCCTCTCTTAATGAGCCACAAACAGTAGGTATTTTTTTAACTTCATTTTCAGATAAAGCATAAAGATCTTTATCGAAAGATTTACCAGGATCAATTTTATTCTTTATACCATCTAGTCCAGCCATAAGCATTGCTGCAAAAGTTAAGTATGGGTTTCCAGCTGCATCACCAAATCTAATTTCACATCTCGCAGCCTTTTTACTTAGAGTAATAGGGATCCTACATGAAGCTGACCTGTTTCTTGCTGAGTACGCTAATAAAACTGGGGCTTCAAATCCTGGGATCAATCTTTTGTAACTATTGGTTGTTGCGTTTGAAAAAGCGTTTATTGCTTTTGCGTGTTTTAAAATTCCACCAATATAGTGTAAAGCTAAATCGGATAAGCCAGCATATTTGTCTCCTGAAAATAATGCTGTATTTCCTTTCCAAATTGATTGGTGCACGTGCATACCTGATCCATTATCACCTTTTACTGGTTTAGGCATAAAAGTTGCAGTTTTTCCAAATGAATGTGAAACCATGTGTACCGCATACTTATATAATTGCAAGTTATCTGCTTGATCAACTAAAGTTCCAAAATACATTCCAAGTTCATGCTGACTTGGAGCAACTTCATGGTGATGTTTCTCAACTTTAATACCCATGTCTTTCATTGCTTTCAAATACTCACTTCTCATATCTTGTGCACTATCAACAGGAGGAACTGGGAAGTAACCACCTTTGATACCAGGTCTATGTCCCATATTTCCATTTTCATATTTTTTTCCAGTGTTGTAAGGCCCTTCAGTACTATCAATTTTGAAGCCAGTTTCATTCATGTCATTTTTAAATCTTACATCATCGAATACAAAAAATTCGGCTTCTGGACCAAAAAATGCTTTATCGCCAATTCCAGATTTTTTTAAATATGCCTCAGCTTTTTTTGCTGTTCCTCTAGGATCTCTTTCGTAAGGATCTTTTTTTATTGCATCCAAAATATCACAAAAAATGTTTAATGTATTATGAGACGTAAACGGATCAACCACAGTTCTGCTTAAATCAGGCTTTAAAATCATGTCAGATTCATTAATAGCTTTCCAACCTGCAATTGAGGAGCCATCAAAGAAAATTCCATCGTTTAACATATCTTCGTCAACTACCTTAGTGTCCATTGTAACATGTTGAAGTTTACCTCTAGGGTCAGTAAATCTTAGATCAACGTAATCGATCTCTTTGTCTTTAATAACTTTTAATACATTTTTTGCACTCATTATATCTCCTCTGTAATCTTGTGGGTTGTGATACCAAATAAAGACTGATAAATAATCCTCTTTTACTTAATAACACCTATGCATTTTTAACATAAGTGTATATTGAAAAGACTAAGAATACTAACAATTCAGAGTTGAATAATGACATTACTTGATAAAGAACCAGTTCGAAGAGTTGGAAGAATTATTAGAGAATTCCACCAAAATTTAAGTGTTAGTGTTTTAGAAACATCAGCTAGAACTGCTTTAGAAGCCGCATCTTCTTTAGGATGTGAGGTAGGAGCAATTGTAAAAAGCTTACTTTTTAAGACAGATAATAAGTTTACTTTATTTTTGGTTGCTGGAGATAAGAAAGCTTCACTAAGAAAAATTAAGAAAAATATTAAATTTGATGATGTTTCTATGGCTACTGCTGAAGATGTAAAAAAAATCACTGGTTTTACAATTGGTGGGGTTTCTCCAGTAGGTCATTTAGAAAATGTTGATATTTACATAGACAATTCCTTACATAGGTTTGATTTTTTATTTGCTGCTGCAGGTCATCCAAATTGTATATTTAAAATCAATTTCTCAGATTTAAAGAAAATTACAAAAGGAACAATTGAAGATATTACCGAATGAGACAACCAAAACTATTAGATTATCTTTTATTAATTTTGTTAGCTTTAATATGGGCATCAGCTTTTTTTAATATCAAAATTGCAACCTATTCATTTGGACCAATTACCATTGCATTTTTAAGAGTGTTTTTTGGAGCAATACCAGTTTTGTTACTTTGTTATTATAAAAACATAAAGATCGAAGCTTTTTCAAAAGATTGGTATTGGTTCGCAATGATAGGATTTATAAATCTAGTAGCTCCTTTTTTTTTAATTGCCTACGGCGTGCAATCAGTTCAAAGTAATTTGGCTGCAATATTGATGTCAACTACACCATTAAGTTCAACTGTGCTTGGTCATTTTTATACAAAAAATGAGAAATTCAATTTTATCAAAACAATAGGAATCTTAATTGGTTTTTCTGGAATACTTTATTTATTTTCTGATAATATTTTGATTAATGAAAATAATTTTTTTTCCGCAATACTAATTCTATTAGGCTCAACTTGTTATGTAATAGGTGGTGTTCTAACCTTAAAAATTAGTAAGAAAAAAAATGAAAATGTAACTGGCTCAATACTGGTTTGGGCAGTTTTGATTTTGATACCTATTGCAAGTATTGTTGAACAACCATGGAATGTCTCGCCAAGGTTAGATTCCACAATATCCGTGATATATCTTGGCCTAGTTTCTACTGGAATTGCATGGTTATTGAGATTTAGAATTTTAGTTAATAATGGACTGATATTTCAGTCACAAGTTTCATATTTAATTCCAATTTTTGGAACTATCTTGAGTTACATTTTCCTGAAGGAATTGATCACTTTCAAAGTTTTGATATCTCTCATTGCAGTATCAGTAGGAATTTATTTTGTGAGAAAAGCAGACAATAAAATCAGTAAAATAAAGCTCGATTAATACAATTCTTAGTTGAAAACATTATTGACCCATTTACATAATTCCCAAAAAGGTTTTTAATTAATTTATATAAATAACAAGAGGAGAAAAAAATGAGTGCAGAAGCAATGAAAGTGTCATCTGTATTAGATACTTCTCATTTAAAGGTTAAATTTCCGTTCAAAGCAAAATATGGAAACTACATTAATGGAAAATTTGTAGAACCAAAATCAGGCAAGTATTTTGATAATGTAAGCCCGATCTCAAATGAGAAAATCTGTTCAGTTGCGCGATCAGACGAAAAAGACGTAGAAGCAGCATTAGATGCAGCTCACGCAGCCTTCCCAGAGTGGGGAAAAACAGACATCACAACAAGATCAAACATATTATATAAGATCGCTGATGTTTTAGAAAAAAATCTAAACTTACTTGCAACAGCAGAATGTTTAGATAATGGAAAGCCAATAAGAGAATGTATGGCAGCAGATTTACCTTTGGTTGTTGATCATTGGAGATATTTTGCTGGTGTAATAAGAGCAGAAGAGGGATCAATTGCAGAAATTAGCAATTCTCAATACTCTTACAACATACCTGAACCTTTAGGAGTAGTTGGTCAAATAGTTCCTTGGAACTTCCCATTACTTATGGCTACATGGAAACTAGCACCAGCTCTTGCAGCAGGTAACTGTTCAGTTTTAAAACCAGCCGAACAAACGCCAGCATCCATAATGGTGATGATGGAACTTATTGGGGATTTATTACCTCCAGGAGTTGTCAACATTGTTAGTGGTTTTGGTTTAGAGGCAGGTAAACCTTTAGCATCATCAAAAAGAGTTGCTAAAGTTGCATTTACTGGTGAAACAACAACAGGAAGATTGATAATGCAGTATGCTGCACAAAACATAATTCCAATAACTTTGGAATTAGGTGGAAAATCTCCAAACATTTTCTTTGAGGATATCATGGATAAAGATGATGATTTCTTCGATAAATGTATTGAAGGTTTTGTTATGTTCAATCTTAACCAAGGTGAGGTTTGTACTTGTCCGAGTAGAGCTTTAGTTCAAGAGTCGATCTATGATAAATTCATGGAAAGAGCTATAGCTAGAACAAAAGCTGTTGTTCAAGACAACCCTTTAAAAATGGAAACTATGATTGGAGCACAGGCTTCCGTAGAACAAATGGAGAAGATTAAATCTTATCTTGATCTAGGGAAAAAAGAGGGTGCGAAAGTCCTAACAGGAGGAAGTGTTGCAAAACTTAACAGTGGATTAGAAAAAGGTAATTACATTCAACCAACTGTTTTTGAAGCAAAAAATGATATGAGAATATCTCAAGAAGAAATCTTCGGACCTGTTGTGTCTGTAATTAAATTTAAAGATGAAGCAGAGGCATTAAAAATTGCCAATGATACTCTTTATGGTTTAGGAGCAGCTGTTTGGACTAGAAATGGTAATATTGCTTATAGAATGGGTAGAGCAATACAAGCAGGGATAGTATGGACTAATTGTTATCATGCATACCCAGCTCACTCACCATTTGGTGGATACAAACAATCTGGAGTTGGCAGAGAAACTCACAAAATGATGCTTAATCATTACAGACAGAATAAGAATCTACATGTTTCTTACGCTGAGAAAAAATTAGGCTTCTTTTAATCAAATAATATATACTGGTCCATGATTCGATATCATGGGCCAGAGAAAAAATATGAAAGTATCTGCAACAAATTCTGCACTTAGTTTATTATCTGAACTTAAAGAAAAATATGGTGAAAAGTTAATGTTTCATCAATCAGGTGGATGTTGTGATGGGAGTGCACCTATGTGTTTCCAAGAAGGTGAATTTCCATTGGGAGATAACGATATTAAACTTGGGGAAATAGGTGGAGTTCCATTTTATATGAATGGTGATCAATATGAAAAATGGAAACATACTGATCTTACGATAGATGCTGTAAAAGGAATTGGTGGAATGTTTTCATTAGATAATGGAACTGGAAGAAGATTTTTAACTAAATCTGAAATATGCCTCGTAGTGGATAACGATAATCCAAATCATTAAATTTATTTAACAATGCCGATTTTTTTAAGTTCACAAAAAATTGTGAAGGATTGGATTGATTATAACAATCATATGAATGTTTCTTATTATCTTTTGATCTTTGATAAATATGGGGCTGATATATTAAATGACACCTTTAAAATGGGTGAGCATTCAGCAAGGACTACCGGAAAAAGTACGATGATTGTTGAGTCTCATATTACATATAATCAAGAACTAAAGATGAATGATGAGGTAGATGTAAATTTAGTTTTTTTTGATCACGATAAAAAAAGGTTGCAATATAAGATGGAAATGATCCATAAGCAAAAGCAATATTTAGCATCTACGATTGAAGTCCTTGCATTATATGTTGATTTAAATAATCGAAAAGTCTCAGAATTCGAGGGAGATAAATTAGAAATTATGGATAATTATATTAAAAATAATATAGAAAAGTTTGATAATACTAACCTTAAGTTTTCCTCTAAATTGAAAAAGTAAATAAATTTACTTCCAGCCCGCGTACTGGAAGTAATAATCTATTTATTGTCCTGGCGCTTTGTATGCACCTGATGCAACTTCACTCGCTTTAACAGTAGCTTTATTAAAATCAATAGCTTCCAACATTGTTAAATTTTTAACTGCTCCTGATGCTTCTACTACAAGTTTTACTGCTGCAAAGTCTTCAAATGTTGTAAGTTCATTAACAACAATAAAGTCATATGGACCTCTAACTATATCCATACTATGCATTGTTCCACCCATAGCTTTTGTTAATTGTTCAACTACTGCTTTTCTATCACTTTTAGGATCTTTTAAAAAACCTTGAAAAGCTTTTTCAGTGTAGTTTCCCATTATATATGCTTTCATATGTTACCCCTTTCTTTATTTAAAAAATATTACAGCAAAATTTATGTATGTAGAAGTGGTATATTTGTCTAATTATTTTCTATTCGGTCCATTTCTTTAAGTTCGACTTCTAACTTATCTAATTCCTCACCACCTGCCATCATGCTTAAAAGTTTTTCTCTAGATATATCTTTTTTTTGAAATGTTCCCATACTTTTTCCTCGATTTAAAACTGTAAAACTATTTCCAACAGGATAAGCATGATGAACGTTGTGTGTTATTAAAATTACGGCTAAACCTTGCGATGCTGCTTTAACAATATATTTCAGGACCATTGAAGCTTGATGCACACCTAATGCTGACGTTGGTTCATCTAATACTAAAACTTTTGCTCCAAAATAAATTGCTCTAGAAATAGCGAGACATTGTCTTTCACCTCCAGACATCGTACCGACAGCTTGTGATGGGTCTCTCACATCGATACCTATTTGTCCCATTCTTTCTGCAGCTATAGTGTTTGCTTTTTCAATATCAAAAATTCTGAAAAAAGGTAAACCTTTTTGTGGCTCTCTACCCATAAAAAAATTTCTAGTTACACTCATAAGAGAAACTAATGCTAGATCTTGATAAACAGTACCTATCCCAATATCCAAAGCATCTCGTGGTGAGTCAAAAACTATTTTTTGATCCTCAAAAATAATTTCACCTTCATCAGGTTTATGAACGCCTGCTAAAGTTTTTATTAAAGTAGATTTTCCAGCTCCATTGTCACCAAGTAAGCACATTATCTCGCCTTTTTTTAGTTTCATAGTGACATCTTTCAAAGCAATTACTTTACCAAAAAATTTACTTATATTATTGAATTGAACTAAATATTCAGACATCACTTAGTCTCCGTAACTTTTTTTCTAATATAATTATTGAATACTACTGCAATTAACATCATTGCACCTAAAAAGACCTTAAACCAATCAGTATCCACATCTGTATAAAAAATTCCCATTGATACAGTGCCAAAAATAATAGCGCCCAATGCTGCTCCGATGGCAGAGCCATAACCTCCAGTCAAAAGACAACCGCCAACCACAGCAGCTGCTATTGCTTCCAATTCTTTTAAAGTTCCTCTCATAGTATCTGCAGAACCTGCATCTAAAACTTGAATACAAGCAAATATTGTCGATGCTACAGCTGTTCCGATAAATAGACTTATTTTTACTCTTCCAACAGGTACACCAACATTTGTAGCACCAACTTTATCTCCACCTGATGCAAATATCCAATTTCCATATCTAGTTTTCATAAGTATCCAAGTCGCAAATAATGTAAGAGCAATAAACCATATTACTGATGGTGGAATACCTGTAGCTAATGGTGTGCCGTCAGTTCTCAGTGCGATTAATTTCATCGATCCTAGCCATGTGAATAACCATTGAAAAGTATCTGTTGCAAACAACCAAGCGATTGGATCATCCTCTATCAAAACTCTTAACCCGGGTACTTGAGTTCTTCCTGTAATTAATCTCGTAATAGCCAAAGTTGCCCCTCTTAAAATGAACAACATTGCAAGAGTTACTATGAAGGATGGAAGACCAGTTTTTACTACCATTATACCATTGAAATACCCAATTAGTACTGCCATAGCAAAAGCAAAAATAATACTCGTCCATAAAGGCCAGCCCCAATAAATTGCAGGTATAGCGATACAGATTCCTGCAAAACCAATCATTGATCCAATTGATAAATCAAACTCTCCACCAATCATTAACATTGCAGCAGCAATAGCAATAATTCCTAAATTAGCCGAAACATCTAAAAAATTTAATGTCCCATAAGCGCTAAACATTCCAGTGTCACCAGCAACTATTCCAAAAAAAATAAAAACTAAAATTGAGCCACCCAAAGCACCAAGCTCTGGTCTGTTTAATAAAACTCTAAGAGGTGAAATTTTTTTAAGTCTTTCATCTTGTCCACTATCTTTTTTAGATTGAATACTCTCTGATTTTACAGACATATAAAAATTATAATTTAAAGATGATTAAAAAAAAGGCCTGACTAACATTAGTCAGGCCTTTAATTCATATTTTTATCTATAACCTTGAGCTGCCCATTTAATTACTTTAGACGCATTGTCAGGAGTTACAAACCCAGGTCCAGTCATTACTACACCTGCTGGCATTGTTCCCCATCTCATATATTGTCCAAAGATAGCTATTGGTAAATATCCTTGTAAATATTGCTGTTGGTCAATTAAAAACTCTACTTTTCCTGCAGCAGCAGCTTTTAACATATTTGGAGACATATCAAATGTTCCTAATCTTACAGAACCAACTTTTCCAGCTGACTCAAGTGCTTTCAATGCTGCTTCACCAGACAATCCAGCACCTAAAGTTAGAATAGTGTCATAGCCACCACCTAATTTTGCAGCAACAGCTTTTTGAATTTCTGTTGGGTCATTTGAAGTACCTAAAATATCAACAGATCCACCAAAACCTTTTTTGAAACCAGCACATCTTCTATCAAGTGCAACGTTTCCTACCTCATGGTTAACACATAATGCTTTTTTTCCACCAGCGGCTTTCATTTTTTGTCCACCACCTACACCTGCTTCAAACTCAGTTTGTCCAACGTGTGCACTAATTCCTAAAGATGCATAATCATCAGATCCAGAGTTCATTGATATTACAGGAATACCAGCAGCAATCGCAGCTTTAACTGATTTTCCTAAAGCAGCAGCATCTGGTAATGTTATCACAATACCTTTCGGTTTTTGTGATACAGCATTATCAATTAATTTTGCCATTTCTACCATGTCGAAAGTAGCTGGTGCTGTGTATTTGCAAGACACTCCCATGTCTTTACATCCAGCATCAACTCCATTTTTAGCAACTGACCAGAAAGGATCATTTGCTTGACCATGAGAAACCACAATTATATCTACAGCTAAAGCAGATACAGACATCATTGCCCATGCAGCTAAAGCTAATATAAAGTTTTTTATTGTTTTCATTATTTTCCTCTAATTAAAGTTAACTTTTAAAAATAAAATCTAATCAAAATATTATTTGGTTGTAAAGCAGACAGGTTGCATTCTACTTATGGTTGATTCAATTAAAAATTAAGTTTTTCAAACTTTTTTGATTGTAAAGATTTTTGAGCTGCATTCGCAATTATCAGAGCTTTTCTTCCCTCTTCAAATCCTGCAAGAGGTTGAATTTTCTTTCTTATAAATTTTACAAAATCCTTTAGTTGATTTTTATAAGCATCTTTATACCTCTCAATAAAAAAATTAAGCAAAGGAGATTTGTTCGAAGTTGATTGTGCAGAATATAAAGATGTCTCGTTTTGTCTTTTATTTTCTGAAATTAACATACCTTTTGATCCAAATAATTCTATTCTTTGATCATAACCGAAACTACAATGTCTGGAATTAGTTATTATGCACTGAACACCAGCTTTAGATCTAACTATGGTAGATGCTAATTCAAAATCTTTTATTTTATCAAATCTTTTGTCTGATATGTTGCTACCAGAAGCTATTATTTTCGCAGGCTCATCATTACCAAGGTAGAATCTGACAAGATCAAAATCATGGATCATCATATCTCTAAAAATACCACCAGATTCTTTTAGATATTTCATAGTTGGTGGGGCAGGATCACGACTAGTGATAATAATTTTTTCTAAT
>CACHBQ010000011.1:0-12505 GCA_902578105.1 uncultured Pelagibacteraceae bacterium
AACAAATACATTAAATGAAGGAAGTAATTTTAGACACAGAAACAACAGGATTGTCTGTTAAAGAGGGTCACCGAATAGTTGAGATAGGATGTATTGAGCTAGAAAATTTTGTCCCTACAAATAATAATTTTCATTGTTACTTAAATCCTGAAAGAAAAGTTTCTGAAAAGGCTTTAGAAACCCATGGATATACAGATAAATTTTTGTCAGATAAAAAAAAATTTAAAGAAGTAGCAGATGATTTTTTACTTTATATAAAAGGAAAAAAATTGATTATTCATAATGCTGAATTTGATTTATCGCATTTAAATAATGAACTTAAAATAGCAGGTAAAAATTTAATTAATAATGAAATTATAGATACAGTTGTTTTAGCTAGAGATAAATTTCCAGGATCATCAAATAGCCTAGATGCTTTATGTAAAAGATACAGAATAGACAATTCCAAAAGAGAAAAACATACAGCTTTGATTGATTGTGATTTATTATCAAAAGTTTATATTAATTTAATAGATCAAAAAGAACCAAAACTGAATTTTAGTAATGAAATTAGTCACAATGATCAAACATTAAAAAAAGATATTTTGTATTTTAAAAAAGTTATAAGACCTAGTGAAAAAGAAAAAATAAATCATGAAAAATATTTAAAAACCAGTTTAAAGAAAAATTTTTTTAATTAAACTTTTTGTTGTAAAGCTCTTCAAAATCTACTTTTTTTTCAAATTTAATATTTGGATAGCCTGATGTATGCAAAAGATTAAGTAAGGCCTTTTCTATTTCTGGATAAACTTCTTTTTGAACATCACATAAGATTATTTTTTGAAGAACATTTTTATCTTTGATTTCTTTATTAAGCTTAATTACAGAAGTATAGGTCATTTCAAAATATGATTTTTTTTTACTTTCTGTATCATCATGAAATTTAAGATTAGTATTTATCTCAACAAACTGAGTCTTTAAGGGCTTTGAGTTTATCTCAATATGTAATTGATATTTAGATATATAATCTTTTACGTATAAATATGTTTCAACGTCAGGTGTTTCGCCAGAAAGGTCTTTTATAAATTTACTCATTATTTTATAATTTTCGTTCATCATCATCCTTAATGTCTTCAAATTCACCTTCTATATATGGTTTTTTAATTTTTGTCTCACTCTTAAATTTTTTAATAATTCTTCCAAAAAATAATTTTCTTGTTAAAGGAAAAATCAAAAGAAACCCAAGTAAGTCAGTTGCAAAACCAGGAATTATTAATAATAAGGCCGCAAATGCTATTGCTGCACCAGAGATTATTTCATAAACCGGTGCTTCATTTTTTATTAATTGTGAAAAACCAGATCTAATAGTATTTAAGCCTTCATATCTTGCATAAATCACACCAATTATTGCTGTTATAAATATTAGCGATATTGTGTTGAACGCACCTATTTGGCCACCAATCTTAATAAATAGATATATTTCTAGAATAGGTGTTAAGATGAGGGCAATTAATACTGAGTTCATTTGTCTTTAATCTAATTGCTAGTTGAAATTATTCAACATAGTAATTAGATTATTATTATGAATTATAGTTTTGAATATATTGACATTATATTGCTAGCAATGATAGCTGGATTTATTTTCTTAAGATTAAGAGGTATTCTGGGAAAAAGAACTGGGTTTGAGGGAAAAAACCCACAACAATTTCAAGAAATTTTAAAAGAAGTTCATCAAGAAAGTAATTTAAAACAAAACGAAAATTTTGACAAAAAAGCACAAAGTGAATTTTTAAAAGGTGCAAAGATTGCTTATGAAACTATCATTACTGATTTTAGTGATAATGATAATAAGCTAATAGCAAGCAAACCTTTACTCAGTAAAGAAATTTACGATGAATTTAATAAAGCTCTTAAAGATAGAAGCAACAGAGGACATTACGCTGAAATTACTTTTATTGGAATTAAATCAGCTGATATAAAAGAACATAAAAAAATAGATAAAGCTTTGCAAGTTACAGTAGATTTTGTGAGTGAAATTATCACTTGTATAAGAGATAAAGAAAAAAAGATAGTTTCAGGTAGTCCTGATAAAATTAAAACTATTTATGATACCTGGACCTTTGCAAGAGATATGAGATCAAACAATCCTAATTGGTTATTGGTGAATACCCTTAACTAAGTGAATAGTAAAATTTCAGAAAAAGATAAAAAAACTTGGAATGAATTTTTATCAAATAATCAAAAATTACCAGATAAAGATAATTCTCAAACAGAAATACATGTAAAAAAAACTAGATCATTAGACCTTCATGGCGAGACTCTTGATGAAGCAAATCGAATTGTTGAAAATTTTATTAAAAAATCTTATCAAGATAACATTCATAAATTGATTATTGTTACTGGTAAAGGGCTTCACTCTAAAAATGAAAAGGATCCATATGTATCTAAGGATTTAGGAATTTTAAAATATTCTATACCTGATTTTTTGAAAAGTAATTCAGAGTTAATGAAAATGATCTCGAGTATAAGCGACGCAAGCATTAAAGATGGAGGGACTGGAGCTTTTTATATTTTTTTAAAAAAGAAATAGTCTATATATTTTAGATATTTTAAACATATAATGATTTAAGAAATGATAGTTTGGTTGGCGTCATATCCAAAAAGTGGAAATACTTTCGTAAGATCTTTATTGTCATCCTACATATTTTCTAAGGATGGGAATTTCAGTTTTGATTTATTAAAAAATATTAAACAATTTCCAGATAGATCATTATTTAAACAAATAGGTGTTGATATCAATAATGATGAAGAAATGTATAAAAATTATATCAATACTCAAAAGATTTTTAATAAAAAAGATTCAATTAGATTTTTAAAAACACATAGTTGTTTTATGAACACGAAAACATTTCAATTTACAGATCGACAAAATACGCTTGGAGTAATTTATGTAGTCAGAGATCCAAGAAATGTAATAACTTCGTATTCACACCATTTTCAAAAAACTCCACAAGAATCACTTGAGCTTTTATTATCACACCAAATTTTAAAAAGGGATGACAGACACTGCACAACTTATCTAGGTTCATGGAAATATCACTACAACTCTTGGAAAGTTTTTAGAAGATTCAATAAATATTTGTTGGTTAGATATGAAGATTTAATAAATGATACGGAAAAAACTTTTCTAAATATTTTAAAATTTATTGCTCATCTTGGTCGGGTTAAGTTTTCATTAGACAAGGAAAAATTTGAGAATACTCTTAAAACAACAGGATTTGAAAAGATGCGGGCTCTTGAGTCCAAAGAAAGCTTTGCTGAGGCAAAAGAGGATAAAATCACAGGAAAAAAAATTAAGTTTTTTAATATGGGGATTAAAAATGATTGGAAAAAACTTTTGGATAAAAATATTAGAGAAAGTTTAGATAAAGAATTAGCTGATGAAATGAGGGAGCTAAATTACCTTTAATTTTTTAAAGAATAAACTTAGATAAGTCGGTATCTTTAACAAGTGTATCTAGATTTTTATTTATATACTCTTTATCAATAACAATTTTTTCACCTGCTCTGTCTGTTGCTGTAAAACTAATTTCATCAAGTATTTTTTCAATAATTGTATGTAGTCTTCTTGCCCCAATATTTTCAACATTTGCATTTACTTCTGATGCTATATTGGCGATTGCATCAATCCCATCTTCCGCAAACTCTAATTCTACATTCTCTGTTTTTAACAAAGCTACGTACTGTTTTATTAAACTATAGTCTGGTTCCTTTAAGATTCTTTTGAAGTCTTCACTTGTTAAAGCTTCTAACTCTACTCTTATTGGTAATCTTCCCTGAAGTTCGGGTAATAGGTCTGATGGTTTAGCAAGTTGAAAAGCTCCAGATGCAATAAATAAAATATGATCTGTTTTAATAGGACCATATTTTGTATTAACAGTAGTACCCTCTATAAGAGGTAACAAATCTCTTTGTACTCCTTCTCTAGATACATCTCCCCCAACTCTATCAGTTCTGCCAGAAATTTTATCGATTTCATCTAAAAAAACTATTCCATTATTTTCTGTGGAAATCTTTGCAGCTTTAATAATTTTATCTTGTTCAATTAATTTATCTGACTCATCATTAATTAAAATTTCATGAGATTCCTTCACAGTCATTTTTTTCTTTTTTTCTTTTGTACCCATTGACTTTCCAAGCATTTCTCCAATATTAATCATTCCAACATTTGCTCCTGGCATACCTGGAATTTCAAATGAAGTGCCACTTCCACTAGTATCACTTACAGCTATTTCAATTTCGTTATTGTCTAAGTCTCCATCTCTTAATCTTTTTCTAAAACTTTCTCTAGTTGCCGTACTTGCCTTTTTTCCAACCAAAGCATCTAAAACTTTTTCCTCGGCCATTTTTTGAGCTTTAGCATAAACTTCTTTTCTTTTTTTTACTTTTTCCATTGAAATTGCAATTTCAATTAAATCTCTCACAATTTGTTCGACATCTCTTCCCACATATCCAACTTCAGTAAATCTTGTAGCTTCAACTTTAACAAATGGAGCCTCAGCAAGTTTTGATAGTCTTCTAGATATTTCAGTTTTACCAACTCCAGTTGGTCCAATCATAAGGATGTTTTTTGGTAGAACTTCATTTTTCATTTCACCTTTCAGGGCTTGTCTTCTCCATCTATTTCTCAGAGCTACAGCCACAGCTTTTTTAGCTTTATTTTGGCCTACAACAAATCTATCTAATTCAGAAACAATTTCTCTTGGTGATAATGAGCTGACTAAAGTTTCGTTATCTTTAGAATCTTTATCTTTTGGAACAAGAGGTGTAACGTTAGATTTTTCCATTAAATTTTTTCAACTTTAATATTATTATTGGTAAAAACACAAATTTCTGAAGCAACTTCAATAGCTTTTTTTGCCACTTCTTCAGCACTCATATCTGTACCTATTAAAACTTTTCCAGCCGCTAAAGCGTAATTCCCACCTGAACCAATTCCAATAACATCGCCCTCTGGCTCTAGCACATCTCCAGTTCCCGAAATAATATAACTATTATCTTTGTCACCAATAGCCATAAGAGCTTCAAGTCTTCTTAAATATTTATCTGTTCGCCAATCTTTAGCTAATTCAACAGCGGCTCTTGATAAGTTTCCTGCATGCTTTTCTATTTTTGCTTCTAATCTCTCGAACAAAGTTAAAGCATCTGCAGTGGAACCTGCAAATCCAGCAACAACATCTCTTTTTTCTATTTTTCTTACTTTTGACGCAGTGCTTTTTACGACAGTATTTCCCATGCTAACCTGACCATCGCCAGCAACTACCACTTCATTATTTTTTCTTACTAAAACAATCGTTGTCATAGCTTATAAATGGATACTAAATTTGATAGTTCAAGCCCAGGTTTAGTATTATTGCCATATTTGGATAATATATGTATACCTCTTTTTAATTATGAAGCGTAAAGGTAAAATTAGTCGAAAAACAAAAGAGACCAGTATAAGTGTTGATCTCAACATCGATGGTAAAGGCAAATATAAGATCGATACTGGAATTGGATTTCTGAATCATATGCTTGAGCAGTTATCCAAACACTCATCAATTGACATGAGTATAAAAGCTAAAGGAGATACGCACATTGATCTTCACCACACAACTGAAGATACCGGTATAGCAATCGGAGAGGCTTTGAAAAAAGCATTAAAAAAGTCTGTTGGTATTAGAAGATATGCACATGCAATGATACCAATGGATGAAACTTTATCGCGAGTTGCAATTGATATTTCGAACAGACCTTATTTAATTTGGAAAGTAAAATTAAAAGTAGAAAAACTTGGCGAAATGGACACAGAACTTTTTAAAGAGTGGTTTCAGGCTTTTTCTCAAGCAGCAGGAATTACTTTGCATGTAGAAAATATTTATGGTGATAATAGTCACCACATCATTGAGTCTTGTTTCAAAGGATTAGCAAGATCATTAAGAGCTGCATTAGAGATAGATCCTCGGAATAGTAAATCAATTCCATCTACTAAAGGCTCATTATAAAATTAATGAAAGTCACTATCGTTGATTACAACTCGGGTAATATAAGCTCGGTGATAAACTCATTTAAAGAAGTTGCAAAAGATAAGGTAAATATTGAAGTTACTGCTGATTTAAATAAAATTAATTCGAGCGACAAAGTAGTTTTACCAGGGCAGGGCTCATTTAAAAGTTGTGTAGATGCTTTGAATAAAGTTAATGGTCTAACCGAAACATTGAATGATTTTGTTTTAAATAATAAAAAACCACTTCTTGGAATTTGTGTTGGTTTACAAATGTTTGCAGATATTGGTTATGAGGAAACTGAAACTAAAGGTTTAGGATGGATATCAGGAAAAGTTTCAAAAATAGATAATCAAAATGGCAAATATAAACTTCCTCATATTGGTTGGAACCAGATTAATATTATTAAAAAAAGTAAGATTTTTGAAAATATAGAAAATAATTCACATATGTACTTTGTGCATAGTTACGAATTTTTACCAAATGATAAAAATGTGATTTCAGCAACAACAGATTATTCAACAAATATTGTTTGTTCTGTTGAAAAAGAAAATATCTTTGGAACACAGTTTCATCCTGAAAAAAGTGATAAATTGGGACTTAAAATAATTGATAATTTTATAAATATTTAAATGCATGAATAAATTTTTTTTTATAATTCTTTGTTATTTTTTTATTACTTCATGTCAAAATGTTCAAAATAATGTAGAAAATACAAAGAAAAAAAATTTCAATAAAGAATTTTCAATTTCAATTAAACCTAATGTAAAAGTCAATAAATGAAGATATTTCCTGCAATTGATATCAAAGATAAAAAATGTGTGAGGTTAATTAAAGGAGACTTTGATAATAAAACTGAATATGAAATATCTCCAGTTGAACAAGCTAGTAAATATAAAGATCATGGTTTTAAAAATTTACATATAGTTGATTTGGATGGAGCTTTAACTGGCGAAACTACTAATTTAGATATTATTCGAGATATAGTAGGTAAATTTGACCTCAAAATCGAGGTTGGAGGAGGTGTTAGAAACTTTGAAAGTATTCAAAAGTATACTGATGCTGGAGTTGAAAAAGTAATATTAGGCAGTGCCGCAATAAAAGATAAAAATTTTTTAAAAGTTGCATGCAAAAAATTTCCAAACAAAATTGCTTTGGGGTTAGATGCTAAAGATGGATATTTATCAGTATCTGGTTGGCAGGAAAATTCTAATCAATTAACTCTAGATTATTTAAAAGAAGTAAATGGTTATGGTTTTAGCAGATTGGTTTATACAGATATTAATCGAGATGGTATGAAGCAAAGCCCAAATTTTGAAGAGACCTCAAAAGTTGCGGAGAAATCAAATTGTCCTGTGATTATTTCAGGTGGTGTTTCATCAATGGATGATATTAAAAAAGCTAAAACTTTGAAAAATATTGAAGGTATAATAGTCGGTAAAGCTATTTATGATGGAGATATTGAATTAGAAGAACTGGTTAAAGAAGATGCTTAAAAATAGAATAATTCCTTGTTTAGATGTCAAGAATGGACGTGTAGTCAAAGGTATTAACTTCGTTGATTTAAAAGATGCAGGTGATCCAGTTGAACAAGCAAAAATTTATTCTGATGGTGGTGCAGATGAAATTTGTTTTTTAGATATTACTGCTTCAAACGAAAATAGAGATACAATTTATGATGTAGTTGAGAGAACATCAAAAAAATGTTTTGTACCTTTAACTGTTGGTGGAGGAGTAAGAAGTATAGATGATATCAATAAATTATTAAATTGTGGTGCAGATAAAGTATCAATTAATACTGCCGCTGTTGAAAATCCAAAAGTTGTTTTAGAAAGTTCAAAAAAGTTTGGTTCACAATGTATTGTTGTTGCAATTGATGCAAAGAAAAATGGTGATAAGTGGGAAATATTTACTCATGGAGGCAGAAACAATAGTGGTCAAGATGCTTTGGAGTATGCCAAAAAAATGGAAGATAATGGGGCAGGAGAATTACTTGTAACATCAATGGATAGAGATGGAACACAAATAGGTTATGACGTCAATTTGATGAGTAAAATTGCATCAAAAGTAAATATACCTTTAATTGCATCAGGAGGTGTTGGTAACCTAGATCATTTGGTTGATGGAATTAAGTTAGGAAATGCAAGTGCAGTTTTAGCAGCTTCAATATTTCACTATGGAAAACATTCAGTGCAAGAGGCTAAGGAATATTTGGACTCAAAAGGAATTCCTGTTAGAATTTAGTATGTTAAGTACACTTGAAAATTTATTTAAGTTGGCGCGCGAAAGAAAAGAAAAACCAGTTGATGGATCTTATACTAATAAATTATTATCAGATAAATCACTCAGCAAATCAAAAGTTCTAGAAGAAATAAATGAACTGATTGATGCGGTTGAAAAAGATACTAATAAAATACATGAAGCTGCTGATGTATTTTATCATTTGATAATTTATCTTGAGGCGCATAATATTAAAATCGAAGATATCGAGGAAGAGCTAGAAAAAAGAAAAAAATCCAATGAGTAAAATAAAATATATCGTCGTTTTACTAATTTGTTATGGGCTTTATAAGGGTTATGTTGCTTTCACAAACTTTGAAATAGGTGTTTCTTCTAGAGTTACTCAGTTAGAGGAAGGGTCTGATTTTGAAAAGAAAGGCAAGGTTATTGCATTGATGATGTATTTGGGTGACCCGCCTGACTTAAATGAGCATTTATTGGTAAAAAGTAAATCAAAGTGTTTAGATATGAAAAGAATAGCTGAGGAAACATCTTTTGCTTATTATGAATGTGCTGTTGTAGATGCTAATATTAGAGGTGGTAAAATAATTAGTATAAATGAGGAGTTAAAAGTTTTAGAATGACGTATGATGAAAACAATATTTTTGCAAAAATTTTAAGAGGTGAAATTCCTTGTAAAAAAATTTATGAAGATGAGTTTGTATTATCTTTTCACGATATAAATCCTCAGAAAAAAATTCACGCACTTGTAATTCCAAAAGGTAAATATATAGATTTAGATGATTTTAGTAATAAAGCTTCACCAGATGAGATGGTGGGATTATTAAAAGGTATCAATATTGTAGCGAAAAAACTCGGTATTTCAGTTGATACGGGCAAAGGATACAGGGCATTGGCAAATATTAATGAACATGGTGGTCAAGAAGTGCCACACCTTCATTTTCATTTATTTGGTGGCGAACCAGTTGGTAAGATGGTGCAGTGAATAAGAAGGTCGAGAGAAATTATTTAGAAATATCTTATTTGGAAGATTTAAAAGATTCCTCAAATTTATCGGACCCCTACTCAATAAATTTTGTCGATCCTGTTGATTTTCAACTTAATAAATTCTTTTATAAAAATATTGGTAAAAGTCATCATTGGGTAGACCGATTGGTATGGAGTGAAAAACAATGGCTGGACTATGTTTCTGACAAAAAAGTTAAAACATATGTATTAAAGGATAAGGAAGAACTAGCAGGTTATTTTGAATTAATTTTACACAAAGATAAAAATGAAGTTGAGATAGCTTATTTGGGTTTATTGGAAGAATATCAAAATAAAAAATTAGGTTCGTATCTATTATCAGCAGCTATTAAAAATTCTTTTAAAGAAAAACCTAAAAGAGTCTGGGTCCATACATGTTCATTAGATCATAAAAATGCGTTGAATAATTATATTGCGAGAGGTATGAAGGTTTTTAAAACAGAAACTGTGGTAATTTAAATTAGTTTTGTTGAGGAAGTTTAAATATTTCTTTATTTAATTTTTGATTTCTTTTAATGGAAGAAAGATAGGTAATACTTACATTTTGATAAATATCTACTGTTTGCCATCCAATTAAGTTATAAGTTTTCTTATCAAAAAATAGATTAATCTCATTTTCATTTTCCACAAAATTAAAGTTTATAAAATCATCACCCATATCTCTTTGATCTAAATTTGTTATTTTTTTTAATAAATATTCTTTATTAAGTATTGTATCTAAGGGGGTTTTTTCGAGTGGATAAAAGTAATAACTACTTGATGTTTTAATTACTAATGATTTTCCATTTGCAACTAAAACTTTTTGATTGCTTAAATTGTATCTACAATAAATTTTTTTTGGATACTCAATCACACAATTTCCCTTTTCAATTTTACCATTAATATTTTGTTCAAAGTTGAATGATACATTTTTGATATCCAAGAAATTCTTAATTATATTCCCTTTTATTGATGCAGAAACATTAGAAATTATTGAAAAATAAATTATGACAAAAAGTAGTTTCTTCATTTGAGAACATCTCTTTTCCCGACATGATTTGCTTTGCTCACTATTCCCTCAGCCTCCATCATATCAATTATTCTTGCAGCACGATTATATCCAATTTGAAGTTTTCTTTGTAAAAATGAAGTTGAAGCTTTTCCTTCTGTTTTAATTATTTCAATAGCATTTTGATATAATTCATCTTTTTCACCTTGATTTTTTGACTCATTCAATTCTTTTTCATCAGCAAAGTTAAGTATTTCATCAACATAGTCAGGCTCTGCCTGAGATCTTAAAAAGTTATTAATTTTTTCTATTTCAGTGTCTGAGACAAATGGAGCATGAATTCTTACAATTCTATTTGCAGATGACATATATAGCATATCTCCTTTTCCCAATAATTGCTCAGCTCCTTGTTCGCCTAAAATTGTCCTACTATCTATTTTTGAGGTAACTTGAAAAGAAATTCGGGTTGGAAAATTTGCTTTAATTGTACCTGTAATCACGTCAACACTAGGTCTTTGCGTTGCCATGATAATATGAATTCCAGCAGCTCTTGCCATTTGTGACAATTTTTGAATATAATTTTCAATCTCTTTTCCTGCTACCAACATCAAATCGGACATTTCATCAACTACTACAACTATGTATGGCATTGGTAATTTATGTTTTGAATTGTAGCTATCAATATTTCTGACTCCTTCTTTGGTCATCAGTCTATATCTACTTTCCATTTCTTTAACTACCCAACCGAGAACTGAGGCAGCTTTTTTGGCCTCTGTAATGACTGGGCAAAGTAGATGTGGAATACCTTCGTAAGTAGAAAGTTCTAACATTTTAGGATCAATTAAAATAAATTTACATTTTTCTGGAGTATGTTTGTAAAGAAGTGATAAAATAATTGTATTAATACAAACTGATTTTCCAGAACCGGTAGTACCAGCGATAAGTAAATGAGGCATTGCAGAAAGGTCCCCAATTATTGGAGTACCAGAAATATTTTTTCCTAAAGCAATTGGTAATTTAATCTCTTTCTTTTTGAAGTTTGAATTATCCAAAATTTCACTTAAATACACATTCTCTCTATGAGAATTTGGAAGTTCTATACCTATAGTATTACTTCCTGGAATGGTTGCTATACGTGCAGACTCTGAGCTTGTATTTCTCGCAATATCATCAGATAGATTAATTATTTTAGAAACTTTGATACCCGCTGCAGGTTCAAACTCATTTAGAGTAACCACTGGGCCATGACTAACCTTTTTTATCTTTCCATTAACACCAAAATCTAAGAGAATTTTTTCTAAAAATTCTGGATTATTATTTTCATTTTTATTAAGACTTTCCCTTTCTTTTTTTGTTGGAGTTTTTAACAAATCAATTGAGGGGAGAGAAAATTTTGTTTTTGTAGACCTATTATTTTCAGCTTTAATAAATGGTAAATCTTCTTGTATTATGTCTTTTATCTCATCTTGAGGAATAAATTCGTTTATAAGTTCATCTTTATTTGTATAACTTTTAGAGTTTTTACTAAATAAATAATTCAATATTTTTTTAACATTCGAAATAAAATTTTTTAAATTAAAATTTATACTTAAAATGAAAAATAATAGAGTGAGTAGCAGAAGTAGATAATATGAAAAATCACTATATCTATTTAATAAATTAATTAAAAAGTTTTCTGATAGGTAATTTCCAACAAAACCACCACTACCATTAATATAAAGTGTAAAATTTTCTGAGTAAAATTTTGAAAAAAACAAAGATCCAAAGAATAAATAAATTGTTATAAAAAAGGTGTTTTCAATGATGACTAAAATTCCTTTTTTTCTAAAAATGTTTAAACCTGTAAAGATGTAACTGACGGGTAATAAGTAACCTATTAAGCCTACAGATTGTAAAATAAAGTCTGAAGTAACACTCCCCTGATAACCTAAAACATTTTTTATAATAGTATTATCTGGGAAAATAAAATTTGGGTCTTCTGGAGAGTATGAAATTAAGGCAATTAAAATTAAAAACCCCATTAAAAGAACACAAATACCTAAAATTTCAATTAATCTATTTGTAATGAATGTTAGAGCTGTGTTTGATAGTTTTTTTATATCCATATTAGATGAATCAAATTTACCACTTTGTATCATCTAATTTTTATTGTTAAAATTAAAAATTAATATGAAACTTTGTATTCTAGGCGGTGGATTAACTGGATTAAGTTTAGCAAAATCTTTGA
>CACHBQ010000012.1:0-10516 GCA_902578105.1 uncultured Pelagibacteraceae bacterium
TATTATTTGAATATAACACTTTGCCATCAATAACATTCTTGCTTTTATATGCTTCTAAAATTGTATCTTTAGATGAAAATTTTGCTTTTTGACCTGTCGTCGGGTCAACTACCATCATTGTAATTCCATCAGCAACTTTAAATGGTCGAGCGTCAGATTTTCTAATAGCTGATTCGATAAATTCCTTAAAAATTGGTAGTGCTGTTTTTGAACCAGTTTCAAATTTTCCTAAGGGTTGAGGATTATCCATACCCACATAAACTCCAATAACATAATTTGAGGTAAACCCAATAAACCATGCATCAGTATTTTTATTAGTTGTTCCTGTTTTGCCCGCAAGATTCAAATTTAAATCTCTTAGTTTTTTTCCTGTTCCTCTTTTTACAACACCCTCTAGCAAAGAAGTGATTTGGTAGGCTGTCTGAGGAGAAAATACTTGTTTAAAATTATTTCCTATAATAGGAAAATCTTTACCAGTATATGAAAGTTTATCACAATTTAAGCATGATCTATTTTCATTATTTAAAATTGTGTTTCCCTCACTATCCTGAACACGATCAATCAAAATTGGTGAAACTAATTTTCCTCCATTTACAAAAGCTGAATATGCAGATGTGAGTTTTAACAAAGTTGTTTCGGCAGAACCCAGTGAAATAGATAAAAGCTCATCAGGATTTTCATAAATGCCAAGATTTCTAGAAAATTCGGCAACTTTATCTACACCTAGATTCTGTGCAATTCTTACTGTCATTAAATTTCGTGACTTTTCCAAACCAATTCTCAAAGTTGACGGCCCATAAAATTTTTTTCCATAATTTTCCGGCTTCCACAGTTTTAAATCAATTCCTTGATCTAAAACTAATGGTGCGTCTAAAACTAATGAAGAAGGAGTGTAATCATTTTCAAGAGCTAAAGCGTAAACGAATGGTTTAAATGCTGAACCGGGTTGCCGTAAAGCTTGTGAAGCCCTATTAAACTCACTATTTTTAAAACTAAATCCACCGCTAAGTGCAACGACTCTACCTGTGAAAGGATCCATCACAACTATACCACCATTTATTTTTGGTAATTGTTTAAGGCTAAACTTATTATCTCTTATATTCTTTACATAGATTATGTCTCCGACTCTAAAAAGATCATCTAATTCTTTTTTAGTCCAAGAAATATTATTGTAATCTATAATTCCTTTGATTTTATTTTTTGTTTCTATTTCTAAAGAAAATTTAGAAATCTTTTTTATTATTGCAATTTTCCAATCAATTGAATTCTCTAGATCATATTTATCTAAACCAACAGACCAATTTTTAGAATATGATTTATTTAATAATGGACCACGCCAACCTTTACGTTGATCATATTTGATTAATCCATTTCTTAAAGAGTTTGTTGCTATTTTTTGTAATTCTAGATTTATTGGTGTGTTAATATTAAAGCCTTGATTATAAACTTTTTCATATGAAAGAATATCAACGATATTTTTTCTTACATCTTCAATATAATATTGAGCATCTTCTAAATAAACCCTTTTAGTTTTTTTTAATTGAATATTTTTTTTCCTAAAATTTTGATAATTTTTTTCTGTTATAAAATTATTGTCTAATAAATTTTTTAAAACTAAATCTCTTCTGAATTTTGCTAATTCAATATTTCTATATGGATTGTATTTGCTTGGCGCCTTAGGTAATGCAGCTAATAAAGCAGCTTCTTCATAATTCAGTTCTTTTATTGATTTGTCAAAATACTCAAGACTTGCAGCAGCAACTCCATAGGCCCCACTGCCGAGATAAATTTGATTTAGATATAGCTCAAGTATTCTTTCTTTTGATAATGCTCTTTCAATTCTAAACGCTAAAATGGCCTCTTTAATTTTCCGGTTTAAACTGACCTCATTAGTTAAAAGAAAGTTTTTTGCTACTTGTTGAGTAATTGTTGAAGCACCTTCTAGTCTTTTAGATGTAAGAACATTTTTAATATTATTTACAATTGCTCTTAAAACCCCTTTGGCATCTACTCCTGGATGAGAAAAAAAATTTTTATCTTCGGCAGATAAGAAAGCATTAATAACATTTTTAGGAATTGAACCATAAGGAACAAATATTCTCTTCTCTTTTGAAAAATCTGCAACTAAATCACCATTGCCAGAGTAAACCTTGCTTGAGACAGGAGGTTTGTAATTTTTTAAAAATTTATAATCAGGTATATTGTTAGAAAAATTCCATAAAATAGCTAAAACAATTATTGATGAAATTAATGAAAAACTAATAAAACCAATAAATAAATTCTTTAAAATTTTGCTCATTTTGTTTCCATTATATAAGGGAATTTGTTAAAGATAAGGCATAAGAATGCAAACAAAATTTTAATAATCTATGAATCAATCAAAAAAAATGTTATGGAAAAAAATTTATATATCGATGCATCGCATCCAAATGAGATTAGAATTGTACTCAAATCAGGTGAAAAAATTGAAGATTATGAGTATGAAGGCATAAAAAATAATCTAATAAAAAACAATATCTATTTAGGTAAGGTAAGTCGGATAGAACCATCTTTGCAAGCTGCGTTCATTGATTTCGGGCGGGAACGTCATGGCTTTTTATCTTTCAACGATATTCAATCTGATTATTATCAGATTCCACAAAGTGATTTGGAAAAAATAAAACAAGAAGAAGAAAGAGTCCGAGAGGAACTATCAAAAAAAGTTGAAGCTAAAGAGGAAGAAAATTTAGCTGAAGGCAAATTAGAAATTGAGGATCCCTTAGAAAAAAAGGATCCAATAGAAAAAAAGGATCCAGAGAATAAGGAAAATTTGGAAGATGAAAAAGAAAAAAAATATGAGAGTAAATTTAGATTCAAAAGATACAAAATCCAAGAGGTAATAAAACCTAATCAAGTAATTTTAGTTCAGGTTATAAAAGATGAGCGCGGTCAAAAAGGTGCAGCATTAAGTACGTTTATATCTATTGCAGGTAAATATATAGTTTTAATGCCTAACACACCTAAAGGTGGAGGAATTTCGAGAAAAATTTTTAATCCTGCAGATCGAAAAAAAATAAGAGGTATTCTAAATGAAATTGAAATCCCAAAAGAAATGGGACTTATAGTAAGAACTGCTGGAAGTAACAAAACTAAAAATGAAATTAATCATGATTTAAATACACTTATTAATAATTGGAATCAAATTAAGGAAAATGCCTTAAGCTCTATAGCGCCTTCATTAATTCATCAAGAAAGTGAAATAATTAAAAGAACTTTAAGAGATATGTATGATGAAAATACAAAAAATATAATTATTGAAGGTAATGAAGGTTATAAAAAAGCACAAAATTTTATGAAAATGATGATGCCTTCACATGTGAAGAAGATAAAAAAATACAGAGGAAAAAAACCTTTATTTATTGAGGAGGGTATTGAACAGAAATTAAATCAAATATTTGAAAGTGAAATAAAATTGAACTCAGGTGGTTATTTGGTAATTAATCCGACTGAAGCCCTGGTTTCCATTGATATTAATTCTGGAAGTTCAATAAAACAAAAAAATGTGGAGAGCACTGCTTTAGATACAAATCTTGAAGCAGCAGATGAAATAGCGAGGCAAATAAAAATTAGAGATTTGTCAGGACTTATCATAATTGATTTTATTGATATGCTTAGTTACGGTAATAGAAGATTAGTAGAAAGAAGACTAAAAGAAAAGTGTAGATCTGATCGAGCCAGAATTCAAATTGGAAGAATATCGAATTTTGGTCTTTTAGAAATGTCTCGTCAGAGATTAAGAGAAAGTGCAGTTAAATGGAATATAAAACTAACAGATGAATCTTTTGCACTAAAAATTCTTAAATTAGTTGAATTAAAAGCAGTTTTAAATAAAGCTAAATTTGTAGATTTAAAGGTTTGTAAAAAAATTTCCGATTTTCTAAAAGAAAATTTTATTGAAGATCTTACTTACTTTGAAAAAAAGAATAAAATGAAGATTGATATAATATCTGATAATAGTTTAATAATTCCTGAATATATTATTGATATCAAAAATAAATCTAAGAAAACTATAGAGCTGATTGAACATTTTGAAAAATTAAAAAATCTTGAAGAACAAAAAGTTGATAATGTTATAGAATTAAAAGTTAAAAAGAAATTTAAAAAGAAAACTTTTAGAAAAAAAAAATTTTATAAGAAAGCTAGATAATTCCTGACTTCGGAGAAGATGGATTTCCGTATAGTGTTTTTTTTATTCTACCAGACAAGTATGATTGACGACCAGCAATAACTGCATTCTTAAATGCTAAAGCCATTTGAAATGGTTTTTTTGCTTTTGCAATCGCAGTGTTTACTAAAACCCCGTCACAACCTAATTCCATAGCTATAGCAGCATCTGAAGCTTGGCCTAATCCAGCATCAATAATTAATGGTAATTTTGTTTGCTTCCTAATTATCCTAATATTTATTTCATTGATAATGCCTAAGCCTGAACCTATTGGGGCAGCTAGAGGCATAATTGCACACGCACCAGCATTCTCCAATCTTTTTGCCATTAAAGGATCATCATTACAATAGACCATCACTTTAAATCCCTCCTTAGTTAATACCTCGGTTGATTTAAGTGTTTCAATCATTTCTGGGAATAAGTTTTTTTTGTCTCCTAAAACTTCTAGTTTAACTAATTTCCACCCACCTATCTCTCGCGCTAATCTTAGAGTCCTTAATGCTTCTTTTGAATTAAAACAGCCAGCCGTATTAGGAAGGTAAGTAATTTTTTTTGGATCAATATAATCCATTAATAATGGTTTTTTTTTATCAGTAATATTTACTCTTCGAACAGCAACAGTGACTATTTCAGCTCCAGATAAATTTATTGCTTTAGCACACTCCTGCATACTTTTATACTTTCCAGTTCCAACAATAAGTCTAGAGCTAAAATTTTTTTTAGAAATAATAAATTTATCTTTTTTCAATTTTAACCACCTCCAATGAAATGAACTATTTCTATTTTATCATTATTTTTAAGATTGATACTTTTTATTTTTTTTTTATCTACTATTTCTTGATTTAATTCAATGGCTACTTTTGCTAATGAAATTTTGTTTTTTTTGATAATATTGAATAATGTTGAATTATTATTAATAGCTTTCAATTTTCCATTTAATTTTATTTTTATTTTTTTTTTCATCGTATATAAAAGCTGAATGAATAATAAAATAATTATTATTAATGGTCCAAATATTAATCTATTAGGTGAAAGAGAACAATCACAATATGGATCAATTACTTTTGACAAACTTAAAGAAGAATGCTTGGCGAAATCAAAAGAACTAGGGCTTTCCACTGAATTTGCACAATCAAATGTTGAGGGGGAATTGGTTACTATAATACAAAATGCTAGAGAAAAGTTTGACGGGATGATTATTAATGCTGCTGCTTTTACTCACACTTCAATTGCAATTAGAGATGCTTTAGAAATTTATAAAAAACCAATTATTGAAGTACATATTTCAAATATCTATAAACGTGAAGAATTTAGAAAAAAATCATTAATAAGTGACGTAGTTACTGGTGGAATATTTGGCCTAAATGCTGATGGTTATATTTTAGCCATAATTTCGATGCAAAAGCTAATCCAAAATGAAAATAGATAAAAAAATAATAAAAGAGTTAAGTGACTATTTGGACGAATTTAATCTTAGTGAACTGGAGTACACTGAAAAAGATACCAAAATAAAAGTCTCAAAAAATAACATTTCAATCAATAATCAAACAAATCAAACATTATCTAAAGAAATAAGCTCAAATAAAAATTTAGAAAGTCAAAATAGTATATCTGGAATTGAAGTTACATCGCCAATAATTGGTACGGCTTACCATGCACCTGAACCTGGAGCTAAAAAATTTGTAGAGGTTGGAAAAAAAATAAAAAAAGGTGACACTATTATGATTGTAGAAGCTATGAAAACTATGAATCATGTACCTTCAAGTTCTGATGGAATAGTAAAAAAAATACTTGTAGCTGACGGTCAGCCTGTTGAGTTTGGCCAAACCCTTATCATTCTAGAATAATGTTTAAAAAAATTTTGATTGCAAATCGTGGTGAGATTGCAGTTAGAATTATAAGAGCATGTAAAGAATGGGGAATCTCCACTGTTGCTGTTCATTCTGACGTAGATAGAGAAAGTATGCACGTTAAATTAGCAGATGAAAGTGTTTGTATAGGCTCTCATCAACCAGCTAATAGTTATTTAAATATTCCTGCACTTTTATCAGCTATAGATTTGACAAATGCTGAAGCAGTTCATCCTGGTTATGGTTTTTTGTCTGAAAACGCAAACTTCGCAAAGATTCTTGAAGAAAATAAAATCAAATTTATTGGTGCTTCTGCAAAACATATTGAAATGATGGGAGATAAAATTCAAGCAAAAAAAATTGCAAAAGAAAATGGATTACCTGTAATAGAAGGTTCTGAGGGTGGTGTTCAAGATATAGCTGCAGCAAAAGAGTTATGTAAAAAAATTGGTTTTCCAGTGTTAATTAAAGCCTCTGGAGGTGGAGGAGGTAAAGGTATGAAAATTGTTCAAAAAGAGGAAGATTTTGAGACTATGTTTTCAACAGCAAAATCAGAGGCAAAAAAATATTTTGGAAACGACGAAGTTTATATCGAAAAATTTTTTCAAAATCCAAGACATATAGAGGTTCAAATTTTAGCTGGAAAAAATACAACAGTCCATTTACATGAAAGAGATTGCTCTGTTCAAAGAAGACATCAAAAATTAATTGAAGAAACTCCAAGCCCAGTTTTAAACGATGAAATTAGAAAGGATTTATTTGATAAAACTGTAAATATGGTCAAGAAAATCGGTTATCAAGGAGCCGGTACAGTCGAATTTATTTATGAAGATGGAAAATTTTACTTTTTAGAAATGAATACGAGAGTTCAAGTTGAACATCCTGTTACTGAAATGGTTACGGGAATAGACATAATTAAAGAGCAAATATGGATTGCTTTTACTGGTGAAACAGCTCTTAAACAATCAGATATAAATCCAAGGGGCCATGCTATTGAATGTAGAATAAATGCCGAAGATCCAAAAAAAAATTTTCAGCCATCTCCAGGTACAATCGGCATGTGTCATCAACCATCTGGTTTTAGAACAAGAGTAGATGGAGCAATATTTCAAGGTTATAAAGTGACTCCATATTACGATAGTATGATATGTAAACTAATTTGTCATGGCAGAAATAGAGGAGAGGCCATTCAAAGAATGAACAGATCATTAGATGAATTTGTTATTGAAGGTATTACAACAACAATTCCTTTACACAAAAAACTTTTAAATCATAAAAAATTTATCGAGTCTGATTTTAATGTAAGTTGGCTTGATAATGAAAAGATAGTTTAATAACAGCTTACTAACCAAATATCATATACAGGGTGATCAAATGGAGTTATAGACGGGCTCGATGAAAACATCCAGCCATTAAAAACAAACACATCGTCTTTGTCTTTATTTGTTAAATCGCTAACTTGAATATAAGCTGTAATTTCTGGATTATCATCGAATTCAGAATTTTTACATTTCATACTTTTAATTAGAAGATCTTTATGCGTTTTTGCTTCTCCATTTTTAAGTTTGACTAAAATATTTTTTGAGGAAATTTTATCTAAAATTTTTATATTAGTGTAGCTACCTTCTTGATTTTGCTTAGAGTATGCAAAAAAGGGTATGATTAAAAAAAGAAATATAAATAAATTTAATTTAGTCTTTCCAAGACCTATATTTTTTTTGAATAGCATTTTTGTTTTTATTTGGATAATAAGCAGAGTCTGTGCCAGTTAAATTTTCTTGATGGGGTTTTTGCCAATCATATTTTTTTAATTCATGATTATTTTCTATTTTATTACGAGTAAAATGTATCCATGAATACCACTCAACTGGTATTTTTGATGCATCAATTTCTGCAGCATAAATCACCCATCTTTTTCCATTTTTAGATTCGTAATATTTATTTCCTAAATGATCTGTTCCTACTAATTTACCAAACAAAATTGTTTTTACTCTGGTTCCAAAAGTATCTCGATTCCACCAGGTGAAAATTTTTTTAAAAAATGTCAACATAATAAAATTATTTTTTTCAATTTAAAATTGTATAAATTAAATTAGACTAAAATTTGTTTTTGTATATAAATTAATTGATTCATTATTCAAATAAAATTTAAAATAATAACTGGGGTTAAATGGCAAAATATTTAGTTGAAACATATTATACTTGTACTTTTAAAGTAAATCATTATTTAGACGACATTAATGAAGCTGAGCTTAAAAATTTAGAAAAACGTGATGACGGAAAATTTGAAGTCCTGGACGTAAAACTTGATAATAGAAAAACCAAAAGCTTAGATCCAAATAATAAAAAAATTGTTGAAAATAAGAAAATTGATGTAGTAGCCACAAATAATCAATCATCATCAAACAATTTAGAAAACATAATCAAGTCAAATAATAATACAGAAAAATCAGGAAAAAGATTTAGTATGCCAGATAGAAGAAAAGGCTACATCCAAAAAGCAACAATTGGTGATCATAAGGTATATTTACACACTGGTGAATATGAAGATGGAAAGATTGGAGAAATTTTTATTGATACAAGTAAAGAGGGTGAATTAGTTAAAGCTCTCATGAACAATTTTGCTATAGCAGTGTCCTTAGGTCTACAATATGGGGTTCCGCTGGATGAATTCATAAGTGCATTTGTTGGTACAAAATTTGAACCTTCCGGTAAAGTTCATGGAAATGATAGAATTTTAACTGCAACATCAATTCTAGACTACATTTTTAGAGAATTGGCGATTTCTTATCAAAATAGAGAAGATTTGGCTCATACACCTTCAATTGGTAATTCAGAAATTTCAAATATTGATGATCAAAACTCAGATGATCAAAATCAACTTTTGAAAATAGTAAAAGATATTACAAGTAAAGGTTTTGTAAGAAATAATTATAAGAAAAATTTAGTTGATTTATCAGATGTTAAGATAAATCTTAAAGGTAAAAAATAATCTATTTTTTTATTTTGAGAGCTAGATTAAGCTCTTTTAATTGCTTATCATCTATTGATGAGGGAGCATTCATCATTAAATCTTGTGCGTTTTGATTCATGGGAAACATAGTTACTTCTCTAATATTTTTTTCGTTTGCCAAAAGCATTATTATTCTATCAATTCCAGGAGCAATTCCCCCATGCGGTGGTGCACCATAGCTTAAAGCATTAATCATTCCACTAAATTTTTCGTCAACTTGATCTTTATCATAACCAGCAATAGCAAATAATTTATACATAAGTTTAGGTATATGATTTCTTATAGCACCAGATGAAAGTTCAATCCCATTACATACTATATCATACTGATAGGCTAACATATCCAAAGGTTTTTCAAAATTAATTTTTTTAATATCTCCTTGCGGCATCGAAAAAGGATTGTGACTAAATTCAATTTTATTTGTTTGATCGTTTTTTTCAAACATTGGATAATCAACTACCCAACAAAATGCAAAAATATTATCGTCTATTAAATTAAGGTCTTTTGCAATTTTATCTCTAGCTAAACAAGTTATTCGCTCTAAATCCTTTTTTTTACTACAAGCCATAAATATACTATCTCCAACTTTTGCACCTGTTTTTTTCATGATTTCCTCTAAAGATTCTTTTGAAAAAAACTTACCCACTGGTCCTTTTGCAGAAATACCATTTTCAATAGTGAAATAAGCTAGACCGGAAGCTCCCTCACCTTTAGCCCATCTATCAATATTATCAAAAAAGCTTCTTGGTTTATCTTTCGTATTCTGAGTGACAATACATCTTACATTTGAACCAGACTTGACAAGTTTTTTAAAGATATCAAAAGATACATCCTCTCTTGTAAAAGTTTCTGTAATGTCCTTAATTATTAGTGGATTTCTAAGATCAGGTTTATCACTTCCATACTTTAAAAGGGCATCTTTATAAGTAATTCTTGGAAACTTTTCTGATATAATTTTTTTTTTTGAAAATTTTTTAAAAGTGTTAACTAATAATTGTTCAACAACTTTAAAAATATCTTCTTGCTCAACAAAAGACATCTCTAAATCTAATTGATAAAACTCTCCTGGACTTCGATCAGCACGAGCATCTTCATCTCTAAAACATGGGGCAATTTGGAAATATTTATCAAAACCAGAAACCATTATGAGTTGCTTAAATTGTTGAGGTGCCTGGGGCAAAGCATAAAACTTACCTGGATTCAATCTGCTTGGTACAAGAAAATCTCTTGCTCCCTCAGGACTTGATGAGGTTAATATTGGTGTTTGAAACTCTAAAAAACCAAATTTATTCATTTCATTTCTGATAAACGAAATAACTTTTGATCTCAAAATAATATTTTCATGAATTTTTTTTCTTCTTAAATCTAAATATCTATATTTTAATCTGATTTCTTCAGAATATTCTTGATCACTAAAAACAGGCATTGGCAATTCTTTGCACTTACCTA
>CACHBQ010000013.1:0-10350 GCA_902578105.1 uncultured Pelagibacteraceae bacterium
TCACCACCTTTATTAGCATCAGAAAATACAATGTTCGGAACTGGTCAACTACCTAAATTTGAAAATGATCAATTTGAAGTAAAATTAGAAGAGGGAAATGGAAGAAAATTTTTAATTCCTACAGCAGAAGTTATTTTAACCAATATTGTAAAAGATAAAATTTTAGATCTTAAAACATTACCAATGAGATTTGTTGCATCTACCCCATGTTTTAGAAAAGAGGCTGGTAGTTATGGTAAAGATACAAAAGGGATGATTAGACAACATCAATTTTATAAAGTTGAATTAGTAAGTATTGTGGAACAAAATAAATGTCTTGAAGAATTAGAGAGAATGACAAATTGTGCCACAGGCATTTTGGATTTGTTAGAGTTACCATATAGAAAAATGATTTTATGTAGTGGAGATATGGGATTTAGTGCAGAAAAAACTTACGATATAGAAGTATGGTTACCTTCAGAAAATAAATATAGAGAAATATCTTCATGTTCATCATGTTCAACTTTTCAAGCAACAAGAATGAAAGCTAGATATAAAAATTCAAATAAAGAAACAATATTTGTTGGAACGCTTAATGGAAGTGGTTTAGCAGTGGGTAGAACTCTTATTGCCATATTAGAAAATTTTCAGCAAAAGGATGGGTCTATAAGTATTCCAAAAGTGCTTAGACCTTATATGAATAATCTAGAAAAAATTAGTCTGAATTAAAGTTGTTTTAACTTAAGAGATAGTATAAAAATTCATTTTTAATTAAGGAGTTTTATGGAAAGTTCAGGAATAGGTCAATTTATACCACTAATATTAATTTTTGTTATTTTTTATTTTTTCTTGATAAGACCACAGCAAAAAAAAGTTAAAGAGCATAAAGCTATGGTCGAGGGTTTAAAAAAAGGTGATAAGATTGTAACTTCAGGCGGTATTACAGGAACCATAACCAGAGTTGTAGACAACGATAAAATAGAAGTTGAGGTTGCTGAAAATGTGACTGTAGAAGTTATCAGAGGTACAGGTGTACAAAGTCTGATGAACTCTCAAGAAGTTAAAAAGTAATTTTGTTAAAGTAAAGTGTTATATTTTTCAAAATTCAGAATAATATCAGTAATATTAATTTCTCTATTTTTTATTTTAATTGCCTCATCAAATTTATTTAAGTTTGAAAATAACTTACTAAATAAGAAAATTAATCTTGGATTAGATCTTCAGGGAGGTTCTTATCTCCTGCTCGAAATTGATAATAATCCAGTTATTGAGCAAAAAATACAAAATCTTTCAATTACCATTAGAAATTATTTCAAAGACAAAAATATAAGAATTAAAAATTTAAAAATTTTAGGACAAAAATTATCTTTTTCTGTAGATGAAAACTTTAAACAAACTATTCTAGATACGTTTAATGATGAGGAAAGTGAATTAAATCCTTATTATCCAAGATTTAAATCTCATCAATTAGATATCACAGAGGAAAATAATATTTTTTTTGTCAATTACTCAACCCAAGGTATTGTTAAACTAAAAACATCTTCTCAAGATCAAGCATTAGAAATTGTAAGAAGAAGAATTGATGAGATAGGAACTAATGAGCCAAATATTTTAAAAAGAGGAAACGACAGAATTCTTGTTGAATTACCTGGATTAGATGATCCAATGAGAATTAAATCATTGCTTGGTAAAACTGCAAATCTTACATTTAGATTTGTAACTAATAACGATCAAGACTCTTTTGGAGCGGAAAAACTTAGTTATGAAGATGAGTCCGAAGAAGATGCTCTGGTAAGTAAAAGAATTATTTTAAGTGGAGACAATCTGCTAGATGCTCAACCAAGAATGGATAGTGAGACGAATGAAACAGTGGTTACATTTACACTTGATAGAGTTGGAGCTAAAAGATTTGGTAAAGCTACATCGACTGGTATTGGTAAACAATTAGCAATAGTATTGGATGGTAAAATTATAAGTGCACCGGTTATAAGAGATACAATTGCAAGTGGATCAGGTCAAATCAGTGGAGGATTTACTTTTCAATCAGCAACAGATTTAGCTCTTTTATTAAGATCTGGTGCATTACCTGCACCTTTAAATATTATTGAGGAACGAACAGTTGGTCCCGACTTAGGACAAGACTCAATTAATGCAGGGATGATTGCATTAGCAATTGGTTTTGTATTAGTAATAGTATTTATATTTGTTAAATATAAGGTATTTGGTTTAATTACCAATATAACATTAATACTTAACCTTTTCTTACTCATTGGAATATTGACTATATTCGAGGCGACCTTAACTCTTCCAGGGATCGCTGGAATAATTTTGACAGTTGGTATGGCAGTCGATGCAAATGTTTTAATCTTTGAGAGAATTAAAGAAGAGCTAAAAAATGAAAAAAATAATTTAATAGCTTTTGATAGTGGTTACACAAAATCTAGAACCGCCATACTTGATGCAAATATAACAACATTATTAGCAGCTTTTATCTTATTTTTTATGGGCTCAGGTCCAATCAAAGGTTTTTCACTTACACTTGGGATTGGAATATTTACAACATTATTTTCAGTTTATTTCATAGCAAGGTTATTGACTGTTTTGTATGTGTACAGAAACAAAGAAAAAGAAGGTTTAATTTAAATGATTGCTTTTAACAAATATTATAATCAATTTAACATACTCTCTATATCCTTAGTCGTTATTTCTTTATTTTTACTGACTGTCAAAGGTCTTAATTTTGGAATAGATTTTAAGGGCGGAACATTAATTGAATTGAGATCAACTGACAGCAAAATTAATGTGTCATCTCTAAGAGATAATTTAAATTCTATGAATTTGGGTGATGTTTCAGTAAAAAATTTTGGCAATCAGACAGACTTTCTTATTAAATTTGAGATTAATAATAACAAAAATATTATTGAGGAAATTAAATCAAATTTAGATAAATCATTTGGCAATACTTTTGATTTTAGAAGAGTTGAAAACGTAGGACCGAAAGTAAGTGCTGAGTTACTTAAATCTGGAGTAATAGCTATCGCAGTGGCATTAACTTTAATGTTAATTTACATTTGGATCAGATTTGAATGGCAATTTAGTTTAGGAGCTATATTAGCTTTGTTTCATGACGTGTTGGTAACCCTAGGTTTATTTTCTTTGCTTGGTCTTGAAATCAATTTATCTATTATTGCAGCAGTATTAACTATCGTTGGTTACTCCATGAATGATACAGTGGTTATTTTTGATAGAGTACGGGAAAATTTAAGAAAATATTCTGACATTAAAATTTACGATTTAACCAACATCTCAATCAATGAAACATTATCTAGAACTTTAATTACATCAATAACGACTTTATTAGCTTTGCTATCAATATTTTTCTTTGGTGGTGAGATACTAAAAGGTTTTTCTTTGGCTATGATATTTGGCGTAATTTTTGGAACTTATTCATCTATCTATATTGCCAATACAGTCTTAGTTAGACTAAGAGTTTCACAAAAAACTGTTTTAAGAGAAGACGAAAGTAGTTAATAAAGGTTTTGAGCAGCTACCATAGTAAGCAGCATTGGTATTGACAACAAAGTATTAGTTCTCGAAAATAACATAGCTGTTCTTGCTGACTTGGCTTTTAGATCAGGTTCACACTCAACTATACCTAAAGCTCTTTTTTGATTAGGCCATATTACAAACCACACATTAAATGCCATAACTAAGCCCAACCACATACCAATTCCAATGGCTGTGTGTTTTGGAATGCCAGATCCTATACTTAAAGTCATTGCATCATGCAAATATCCATTAAGACCTGCAAGTGCTAAACCTGATAGAACTGTAAATGCTGCACCCCATCTAAAATAAAATAATGCAGCTGGCGCAATTACTTTACCAATAGCTGGTTTCTGTTCATCTGGAATTTTTGCCATGTTTGGGATTTGAACAAAATTAAAATACCATAACAAGCCAATCCACATTATACCAACTACTACATGCACAAATCTCGCAAACCAACTCCAAAAAAGTGCATCAAAAATAAAACCATCATTTTGATAAAATAAGCCTAAAAATAACAGAACTGCAATGGCTAAAGAAACGTGAATAGTTTTTGATAAAGATGAAAGTAAATTACCCATACATAATTTTATACTGATTTAGAGTGAGATGACAATGGTATTTATTGTAAAAGATTTTTTAAAAACTTACCCGTATAACTTCCATTAACTTTACAAATTTCCTCAGGTTTTCCCTCAGCGATAATTTTTCCACCTTTTACACCACCCTCAGGACCCATATCGACAATATAATCTGCAGTTTTTATGACATCTAAGTTGTGTTCTATAACAACCACTGTGTTACCTAATGAAACAAATGTATGTAAAATTTCTAATAATTTTTTGATGTCGTGTTGGTGAAGACCAGTAGTCGGTTCATCTAAAATGTACATTGTTCTTCCTGTCGATCTTTTTGATAATTCTTTAGCTAATTTAATTCTTTGTGCTTCACCGCCTGATAGAGTTGTAGCTTGTTGACCAATTTTTATATAACCTAGACCAACTTTTTTTAAAGTTAGCAATTTAGTCTTTATATTTGAAATATTTTCAAAATATTCGCAACCTTCATCAACTGTCATGTTTAAAACATCCGCAATACTTTTATCTTTAAATTTTATCTCTAAGGTTTCCCGATTATATCTGGTTCCTTTACACTCATCACATTGAATATAAACGTCTGGGAGAAAATGCATCTCATAAGTAATAACTCCATCTCCCTCACAAGCTTCACACCTACCTCCTTTGACATTAAAAGAGAACCTTCCTGGTTTATATCCTCTTGTTTTTGACTCAGGTAATCCTGTGAACCAATCTCTAATTGGCCCAAAAGCTCCAGTATAAGTTGCTGGATTTGATCTTGGAGTACGACCAATTGGTGATTGATCAATATCAATTATCTTATCGATTAATTCTGTGCCTTTGAAACCTTTGAATGGTTTTGGAATTTTTCTAGATTTATTATTATTCAAAGTTAAGTTTAATGCGTTGTATAGTGTCTGTAAGATTAATGTTGACTTACCACTTCCTGATACACCGGTAACACAAGTTAAACTACCTAAAGGTATTTTTAAATTAACATTATTTAAATTATTACCAGTCGCACCTGTTATTTCAAGAAACCTTCCATTTTTTGCCAATCTTCTTTTCTTGGGAACATCAATTCTTAATTTGTTTGAAAGATATTTTCCTGTGATACTAATTTTATTTTTTGTTATCTCGTCAAAAGTTCCTTGCGCAACAACTTCACCACCTTTGTTTCCTGCTTCAGGACCAAGATCAATAATATGATCTGCATTTTCCATCGTTTCAGTATCATGCTCCACTACTATTACTGTATTTCCTAAATCTCGTAATCTTTTAAGAGCATTGATCAGTTTTACATTATCTTTTTGATGCAAACCAATAGATGGTTCATCTAAAACATATAACACTCCAGTTAAACCAGAGCCAATTTGAGATGCTAAACGGATTCTTTGTGCTTCTCCTCCTGATAAAGTACCAGACTCTCTTGATAATGTAAGATAATCAAGACCAACATTTAAAAGAAAATTTAATCTTTCATTAATTTCTTTTAGGATATGTTCAGCAATTTTGACCTGTCTTTTATCTAAATTGAATTTTAAATTTTCAAACCATTTTGCAGCATCTAAAATTGATTTTTCAGTCACTTCACTAATGTGCAAGCCGTCAATTTTCACACATAATGCCTCATCTTTTAGTCTATGACCATTGCATCTTTCACATTTAGTATCTGACTGGTATTGGGCTATTTCTTCTCTTTTCCAATCACTATCAGTTTCTAAATATCGTCTTTCTAAATTATTTATTACCCCTTCAAATGTCTTCTTATGTGAGTATTTTTCATAACCATCATCATATGAAAATTTTATTTCTTCATCATCAGATCCATAAAGAATGATATCCTTAATTTTTTTTGAAAGTTTTGACCATTTTTCATCTAACGAGAAGCTATAATGTTTTGCTAAAGAAGATAATGTTTGTGCATAATATAGAGTGGTTGTTTTAGCCCAGGGTTCAATAGCACCATCAGCAATACTTTTTTTATGATTTGGTACTACTAAATTTGGATCAACATTTAGTTTAATTCCTATTCCTTCACATTCTTCACAAGCACCAAAAGGACTATTAAATGAAAAAAGTCTTGGCTCAATTTCTTCAATTGTAAAGCCACTTTCAGGACATGCAAATTTAGTTGAAAATATTAATTTTTCTACTTTTCGATATTTTTTCGGTAAGGTTTCATCTTCATATTCAACGAATACTAATCCATTCGCTAAATTTACCGAAGACTCAATACTTTCAGCTAATCTATTTCCCAAAGATGAATTTAAAACTATTCTATCGACCAGAATGTATATGTCATGCTTAATTTTCTTATTTAATTCAGGAACTTTATCAATATCATAAATTACATCGTCTACTTTGATCTTTCGAAAACCTCTTTTTTTATAATTTAGGATTTCTTTTTTATATTCTCCCTTTCTCCCTCTGACTACTGGAGCGTAAATATATATTGTTGACTTTTTTGGCAGCTCTTTAATTTTATCCACAATTTGTGTAATCGTTTGTGATGTGATTGGTTTACCTGTAAAAGGAGAATAGGGTATACCCGCTCTTGCATATAAAACACGCATATAATCATATATTTCAGTTACTGTAGCAACAGTTGATCTTGGATTTTTAGAAGTATTTTTTTGTTCTATTGATATAGCTGGGCTCAACCCCTCGATTAAATCAACATTTGGCTTTTTCATTTTATCTAAAAATTGTCTTGCATAAGCGGATAAACTCTCAACATACCTTCTTTGACCTTCTGCATAGACTGTATCAAAAGCTAAAGACGACTTTCCTGATCCTGATAGACCAGTTATGACAACAAATTTATCTTTGGGTATCTCTAAAGAAACATTTTTTAAATTGTGTTCTTTAGCTCCTTTAATAACTATCTTTTTCATCATAATTTTTGTTGCTTTGACTTAATAAAATTAATATTCAGAGTAAATTGTGGTATAGTTCTAATTAACAAATTTAACAAATATTAAAATATTATGGCTGGAAGTTTAAATAAAGTACTTTTAATTGGTCGTTTGGGCGCAGATCCAGAGATCAAACAAATGGTAAATGGCAAAAGTGTTGCACGATTAAGTCTGGCAACAAGTCAATCTTGGAAAGATAAGAATACGGGTGAAAAAAAAGAAAAAACAGAATGGCACCGTGTAGTTGTATTCAATGAGGGATTAGTAAATGTTGTTCAACAATATTTAAAAAAGGGAGCTCAAATATATGTTGAAGGACAATTAACAACTCGAAAATGGAAAGATGAGCAGTCTGGTCAAGACAAATACTCAACTGAAATTGTTATTCAAGGATATAACTCATCTTTAACTATGTTAGGTGGAGGTAATTCAGGTGGAAGTATTTCAAATGATAATACTCAATCTAATAATGATGACATGTCACAAATTTCAAATGACATGGATGATGAAATTCCATTTTAATATTTATGCAAAAAACTGAAATTCCTGAGGATAAGAATATAAAATTAATCTCAATGCATGATGAGATGAGCTCATCTTATCTATCGTATGCAATGAGTGTTATAGTCAGTAGAGCACTTCCAGATATACGAGATGGTTTAAAACCAGTTCATAGAAGAATTTTGTATGCGATGTACAAAGGTGGATATGATTGGTCAAAACAATTTAGAAAATCTGCAAGAATTGTTGGAGATGTTATTGGTAAGTATCACCCGCATGGAGATCAGTCAGTTTATGATGCTCTAGTAAGAATGGTTCAGGATTTTTCAATGAGCTTGCCTTTAGTTGATGGACAGGGAAATTTTGGATCTATTGATGGCGATCCCGCTGCTGCGATGAGATATACAGAAACTAGATTATCTAAAGTTTCACAATATTTAATTGATGATATCGAAAAAGATACAATTTCATTTAAAAATAATTACGACGAAACAGAGAAAGAACCAACAGTTTTACCAGCTCAATTTCCTAATTTATTAGTAAATGGTGCAGGTGGGATTGCAGTTGGAATGGCAACTAGCATACCACCACACAATCTAGGTGAAATAATTAATGGAACATTAGCTTTAATTGAAAATAAAGATATTAAAATTAAAGATCTTATGAAGCACATACCGGGACCAGATTTTCCAACTGGAGGAGTGATCATTGGAAAAGATATGATCAAACAAGGTTATAACAAAGGCAGAGGTTCTTTTAAAATTAGAGGTGAAATTTCTATAGAAAGTTTAAAAAATGGAAGAGAAAGATTGGTTATCACATCAATTCCTTATCAAGTTAATAAATCTGTTTTGAATGAGAGAATTGCTCAGCTTGTTAGAGAAAAAAAGATTGAGGGTATAAGAGATATAAGAGACGAATCTAATCGAGAAGGAATCAGAGTTTCAATAGATTTGAGAAGTGGGGTAGAACCCGAAACAGTAAAAAGACAACTTTACAAGAATACACAAATTGAAAGTTCATTTGGATTTAATACACTTGCAATAGTTGATGGCAAACCTGAAACTTGTAACTTAAAAGATTTCTTATCAAATTTTTTATCCTTTAGAGAGGACGTTGTAGTCAAAAAAACAAAATTTGATTTACAAAAAGCAGAAGAGCGAGCACATATCTTATTAGGTTTATCAGTATCAGTTGAAAATTTAGACAAAGTTATCAAAATAATCAGATCATCAAAAAATCCAGAAGATGCAAAGAAATCTCTTTTACAAACTAAATGGAAAATTAATAAGTCAAAAAAATTAATTTCACTTGTAGAAAGTTCAAAATCAAAAACTTTATACTCCTTATCAACTTTACAAGTAAATGCTATTTTAGAATTAAGATTACAAAAACTGACAGCGTTAGGAATAAATGAAATTGAAATAGAAATTAAGAAGTTAGCTGAATTAATTACGAAATATAAAAAAATAATTTCATCTAAAAAAGAATTGTTAAAAGTAATCAGTGAAGAGTTAAAGAATATTAAAGATAAATATTCATCACCCCGAAGAACTAAAATAATTGATGCTGTATTAAATTACGATATAGAAGAAACCATTCAAAAACAATCTGTATTGATTACAGTTACATTGCAGGGTTATATCAAACGTGGATCTTTGAATAGTGTTAAGACACAAAAAAGAGGAGGTAAAGGAAAAACTGGCATGACTACTAGAAACGAAGACTCTGTAGTCCAAACTCTATCAGTCAATACACATACCTCAGTTTTGTTTTTCTCTACAGAAGGTTTAGTTTATAGAATAAAAGCCTGGAAAATACCTGAGGGATCTTCAGTTTCTAAAGGAAAATCGTTGTTTAATATTCTTCCACTAAAAAACCATCAGTCAATAAGTTCTATTATGCCTTTTCCCGATAATGAATCTGAAATGAAAAATTATCAAATTGTATTTGCTACTGCTCAAGGGAAAATCAGAAAAAATAGTTTAGAGGATTTTTCTTCAATCAATACATCTGGAAAAATTGCAATGAAATTAGACAATAATGATAAAATTGTAGGAGTTAAAATTTGCAAGGATGATCAAGATATAATTTTAAGCACCAAATTAGGAAAATGCATACGTTTTGAGTCAAAAAAATTGAGAGTTTTTAAGGGTAGATCCTCTAAAGGGATTAAAGGTATTGTTTTGTCTCCAAACGATCAAATTGTATCTCTTTCAATTATAGATAATGATAAATCAAAAAAAAATGGGAAGAAATCAAAAGATGAGCAATCAGAATTAAAAGCTAAAGAAAAGTTTATATTATCAATAACAGAAAATGGTTTTGGTAAAAAAACTAGTCATACGGAATATAGAGCAACTAATAGAGGTGGGAAGGGAATTATCGGAATTATAAATTCACCAAGAAATGGTAATATTTCATCCTCTTTCCCTGTATATGATGGTGATGAAATACTTATATCTACTAACAAAGGAAGAGTAATACGTGTAGCAGTAAAAGAAATTAGAACTGCGGGTAGAAATACTCAGGGTGTTAGAATTATTAAATTAACTGGAGAAGAAAAAGTTGTTTCAGCTGATAAAATAGATGATAACTTAGTTTAATGAATAAAGTTGCAATCTATCCTGGAACATTTGATCCAATTACGTTTGGCCATATTGATGTTATTAAAAAAGGTTTAAAACTTTTTGATAAGATTGTTGTTGCGGTATCTAACGTTGAAAACAAGGATTATTTATTCGATTCTGATGAAAGAATTGAAATTGTAAAAAAAGCTTTATTTTATGATTTGAAACTGAACAAAAAAAAAGTTGTCGTAATTT
>CACHBQ010000014.1:0-10084 GCA_902578105.1 uncultured Pelagibacteraceae bacterium
TATTTTTTTTTATAAAAATGTTCATTTTCTTTCTTACTTCAGGATGAATTATTTTAATAATTTTTCTTAAATTATTTTTGTTTGCCAATATCGATCTTGTTATTTCTTGTTTTTTAATTGGAAATTGTGTGATGTGTTTAGGTAAAGCCTTATTAAGTTTAATAAAAATTTTTCTATTTTTTTTATATAATTTTCCTACTTCATTATCAGCATTAAAAACTGGGTAATTAAATGATTTAGCTACAAAACTTTTTCCAGATCCTATATCTCCTAAAATTCCAATCCTAATCATTTTCTAAAAGTTTAAATGTATCTGCGTTTACTTTCGGTTCTATCTTATGCCATAATTTGAATGCTTCTAAAGCCTGGTAAATAAACATTGTTTTTCCATTTTCTATTTTGTGCCCTAATTGTTTTCCCATTTTCAAAAATTGAGTTTCATGAGGATTATAAATTACGTCATAAAATAATTTATCATGTCCTAAACTTGAAAAATCTAAATTTATTGTTTCATTATTTAAACCAAGACTTGTTGCATTAATTACCATATTAAAATCGGTTAAATTTCCCCACTTTAAAATTTTAAGATCTTTAAATAAAACTTTCAAATTTTCTGCTTTCTCTTTAGTTCTGTTACTAATTATTATCTCTTGAACATGCATATTTTTTAAAGCAAAAATTATTGAAGGAACTACACCACCGGCCCCCAAAATTAAAACTTTCTTGCCCTTTAAACTAAAATTCAACTTTTTAATTGCAGTATCAAAACCAAAGATATCTGTATTATACCCAACTAAATTACCACTATCATAAGTAATTGTGTTTACTGATTGTGTCTGTTTTGCCTCTGGGCTTAATTTATCTAAAAAAGGAATAACAGTTTTTTTGAAAGGGACAGTCACATTACAACCGGCTACTTTTTGTTCCTTAATTTCTTGAATGAATTTTTTAATTTCATGAACCTCAAGTTTAATTTTGTCATACGTAGCATCAATGTTATTTTCTTTTAACCACCAGTTTTGGAGTTTAGGAGACAAAGAATGATCAATTGGATTTCCTATTACTAAATATTTTTTCATTCGTAATTTCCCAAGTATTGTTTTATTTTTTTAATTGGTAAACCCATAATTGTATCTTCGTCACCCTCTATATTTAAGAATAATTTCCTGCCTTCTCCTTCAATTTGATAGACATTGTAAGCATATAAGGCTTCATCTGTAATTTTTGATAAATAACTTTTAAGCTCATCTAAACTAAATTGTTTCATTGTTAAAGTTGCTTTATCAGTGTAATTCCAAATCATGGCACCATTTTGAGAGATACAAACTGAACTGATGAGATTGTGTTTTTTACCGTTTAGTTTTTTTAAAATTGCTAAAGCTTGTTCTCTATTTATTGGTTTAGATATTAATTCACCCTCTAAATCTATTACACTATCAGCACCTATAACTAAAAATCCTTGGTTTTTTTGACTAACCTTGTTTGCTTTTAACTCAGCTAAATTTTTTGATATTAGTTCGGGAGATGCTTTTTCTTTGATTAAACTTTCTTTAACAATATCCTCGTCTAAATTAGAGTTTTGTACCTCTGTGGAGATATTGTTATCATCCAAAATTTGCTTTCTTACTTTGCTTTTTGAGGCAAGTATAATTTTAACCATTATTTTTATATATTTCGTATATCTTAATAATTGAGGCAGCAGTTTCTTCGACCGATTTTCTAGTAACATCTATAATTGGCCACCTATACTTTTTAAAAGTATTTTTGGCGTCCTCAACTTCTTTTTTAATACTAGATAAATTTGTATAAGATTTATTCTGAGACTCTTTTAATGAATTCATTCGATTTTTCCTTATATCAACTAACCTTTCTGCTTCTGTGCTTAGTCCAACAATACAAGTTAAGTTTGGGTTTTCTTTTAAAGTCTCAGGAATAGAATTTTCATTTACCAGAGGAATATTAGATATTTTATACCCTTTGTTTGCCAGATATATTGAGGTTGGTGTTTTGCTGGTCCTACTAACCCCTAATAAGATAATATCCGATTTTTTAATGTCTTTAACTAAATTTCCATCATCATGGTTCATTGTAAATTGAATTGCTTCAATCCTTTTATAATACTCATCATTAAGAGTGTATTGACCACTAGGCTGGTGAGATGCTTTTTGATTAAGCAACTTTGAAAAGCTTAAGATTAAATCTCCAAGAACACCAAAACAAGGTATTTTCTTTTCTTCGCTATTTCTTGCAAGATATTTCGCAAGGCTACTATCTACGATTGAATATAAAATGATAGAGTTTCGATTTTCTTTGGCATTAGATAAAATTTTTAAAATTTGGTTTTCAGTTCTTGTAAAGGAATAAGTGTGTATTTTGTAATCTATGTTTTTGAATTGAGCTTTAATTGCAGTAAAAATTCTGTCTAACGTTTCGCCCGTAGAATCTGATATTAGATAAATCTGATAAATATTACTCATGTATAAAGTGTTAATAGTTTTTGTTTTATTTAGACAAAGTTGGTTAATTTTATAAATTTAAAATTTATGCTGTAAAACATAGCTTTTATTAACATTATTAAACATCTGTATAAAGTTTTTCATTAAATTGAAATATTGGTAATAAGCTTCAATATTACTTATATATATATCAAAAAATTACATTTAAATGTTAATAACTAGTTAGTAAAATGTTTATAAAATTTAATCCACGTATTTCACAGCTCATACTACAAATACTATTAAATAAACTTAATTATTAATATGTCTATCATTAAGAAGGTTATTAAAGACAGAAAAACAGATTTAAATCCTGTATGGATTATGAGACAAGCTGGAAGATATTTGCCAGAATTTAGAGAAATTAGAAAAAAAAATACTGATTTTATTAAACTATGTTTAAATTCTAGTTTATCAGCCGAAATAACCTTACAACCTCTAAAAAGATTTGACTTAGATGCAGCCATAATCTTTTCTGATATATTAATTTTACCTTACGGTTTGAAACAAAAAGTAGAATTTAAAAAAAATGTCGGACCCATTCTTGGTGAATTAAACCTTGATCAGGCATTTGAAGTTACTGAAAATGATTTTATTGAAAGAGTTGATCCTGTTTATAAAGCTATAAATTTGGTAAAAAATAACAATCTAACAGAAAACAAGTCTACCATAGGTTTTGTTGGAGCCCCTTGGACATTACTTGTTTATATTCTAAATAAACAATCTCCAAAAATAAAACTAAAAGAAAATTTTTTTAAAGATTTTTCTATCATTGAAAAAACTTTAAAGATAATAGATAAATTTTTAAAAATTCATATCAAAAATCAAATTGATAGTGGTGCAGAGATTATACAAATTTTTGATAGTTGGGCAGGTCTATTAGAAGATAAGGATTATGATTTTTATATCTATAATCCAACCTGTTCCTTAGTTGAATTCACTAAATCTTTAAATGTTCCAGTGATTTGTTTTCCACGAAGTATAAATGATTATAAAAAATATTGTGAAATTGTAAAACCAGATGCAATTTGTATAGATTATGAAGTTGATCCAATAAAAATTGAAAAAGAGATAAAAATTCCTGTGCAAGGCGGCATGGATCCAAAAGTTTTACTTACTGATAAAGATAACCTTAAAAAAGAGGCAACCAAGTATCTGGATATTTTTAAAGATCATCCATATATATTTAATTTAGGTCATGGAATATTACCCGAAACAGATCCAAGCATGATGGATTATTTGGTTAAAACTATAAAAGATTATTGATGCAAAAAGAATTAAATCACCCACCTATTAATTTTGGTAAAACAGGAGCTCTGATAATAAATTTGGGGACACCAGATTCCACAAGTTGGTTTGACATAAGAAAATATTTGAAAGAATTTTTGTCAGACAAAAGAGTAATAGAAGTTAATCCTATTGTTTGGCAAATTATATTAAACGTTTTCATATTAAATTTTAGACCATCTAAAACTGCTAAAGCTTATAAAGAAATTTGGATGAAAGATGAAAACATTTCTCCCCTGCTCTATTATACACAAGAACAAGCCAAGAAATTATCAAACTCACTTTCTGAAAAAAACCTAATTGTTGACTATGCCATGAGGTATGGAAATCCGAGCATCAAAAGTAAAATAAAAAAATTACATGAAAAAGGTTGTGAGAACTTGATTATACTTCCTTTATATCCTCAATATGCTGCTGCAACAACAGCAACTGTTTGCGATGAAGTTTATAGAACGTTAATGAAAATGAGATGGCAACCTTCAATTAAAATAATACCACATTATGAGTCACATCCTTTATACATAGATGCTTTGGTAAATTCACTAAATAAGAAAATAAAAGAAATAAATTGGAAGCCAGATTTAATATTGGCATCTTATCATGGTATACCTCAAAAATATTTTGATAAAGGAGACCCATATCACTGCTATTGTCAAAAAACGACAAGATTGATTTCAGAGAAATTTAATTCGATAGAAATTAAAACAACATTTCAATCTAGATTTGGTCCTCAAAAATGGCTTGAGCCCTATACAGACAAAACACTGGAGAAATTGCCTAAAGAAGGAAAGAAGAATGTGCTAGCAATATGTCCTGGTTTTTCCTCAGATTGTGTTGAGACACTGGAAGAAATTCTTATTCAAGGTAAAGAAAGTTTTTTAGAATCTGGTGGTGAAAATTTCGATATGGTACCATGTTTAAATGATAATAATGATCATATAAAATTATTAAAATCATTAATTCAACAAAACATTTAATTGATGAATACTTATTTATTGTTTAAATCTCTTCATTTGATAGCGGTAATTTCCTGGATGGCAGGTCTTTTATATCTTCCTAGAATTTTTGTTTACCATTCACAAAATAATGACAAACCATTGATATCAGACGTGTTTAAAGTAATGGAAAAAAAACTTTTTTTTTACATTATGACTCCGGCTATGACCCTATCCTGGATATTTGGGTTAGTATTAATACATGAAATAGGTTTTGAGCAACTAGGGCAAAAGTGGATGATACTAAAATTAGTTTTTGTAATTATTTTAACCCTGTATCATTTTTATCTTGGAAGAATTTTAGGACAATTTAAAATAGACATGAATAAACATTCTCACAAATATTATCGATATATTAATGAAATACCCACTTTATTGCTTATTTTGATCATATTTGTTGTGATTTTTAAGCCTATCTAGGGTTGAATAATTTTAATTACGATATATATTAGATTTATTATTAAGTCCTTAATAATCTACTCATGAACATACAAGAATTAAAACTCAAATCATCAGAACAACTTATTACTCAAGCGGAAGAGCTTGGCATTGAAAATGCAAGCACTCTAAGAAAGCAAGAGATACTTTTTGCAATTTTAAAAAAAGTAGCAGAAAAAGAGGAAATTACCGGAGCAGGTGTATTACAACTACTCCAAGATGGCTTTGGTTTTCTGAGGGCAATGGAGTCAAATTATTTGCCGGGTCCAGATGATATTTATGTAAGCCCAAGTCAGATTAGAAAATTTGGTTTAAGAACTGGTGATACTGTCGAAGGACCAGTTAGAGCTCCAAAAGAAGGAGAAAGATATTTTGCATTACTACAAGTAAGTAAAATCAACTTTGAAGAACCTGACAAATCCAGACATAAAATAGCTTTTGATAACTTGACGCCCCTTTATCCGGATAAACAACTTGTTATGGAGGTGGAGCAAGTAAAACCAGACAAAAAACAAGATTTAACTCCAAGGCTTATAGATCTTGTAAGTCCCATCGGAAAAGGTCAAAGATCAATTATTATCTCACCCCCAAAGGCTGGTAAAACTATGATTCTACAAAGTATAGCAAACTCAATAGCAAAAAATTATCCAGAATGTTATCTAATTGTTTTGTTAATCGATGAGAGACCTGAGGAAGTAACTGATATGCAGAGAACTGTAAAAGGAGAAGTGATTAGTTCAACTTTCGATGAACCAGCACAACGTCACGTAGCTGTTGCTGAGATGGTAATAGAAAAAGCTAAAAGACTAACAGAGCACAAAAAGGATGTTGTTATATTACTAGACTCAATTACGAGACTAGGAAGAGCTTATAATGCAGTAATACCAAGTTCTGGTAAAGTTTTAACAGGTGGTGTTGATGCAAATGCTCTTCAAAGACCTAAGAGGTTTTTTGGTGCAGCGAGAAATATAGAGGAGGGTGGATCGTTAACAATTATTTCTACAGCATTAATAGACACTGGAAGTAGGATGGATGAAGTAATTTTTGAGGAATTCAAAGGCACTGGAAATAGCGAGACAGTTCTCGATAGAAAAATTGCGGACAAAAGAATTTATCCAGCTATTGATATTACGAAATCAGGCACAAGGAGAGAAGAATTATTGTTTGATAAGAATGATTTACAAAAAATGAATGTTTTAAGAAGAATAATTGCACCAATGGGAACAATGGATGCTATTGAGTTTATTAATTCAAAACTAAAAGATACAAAAAATAATGCTGAGTTCTTTAATTCAATGAACAAACCAGCATAATTTAATTTCCCAACACCGCATAATTGAAGTTATAATATTTGAATGACTATTTATGCTTTATCAACTGGTCCGGGTGTATCTGGCGTGGCAATAGTAAGAATTTCTGGTCCAGAAGCGTCAAAAGCGATTAAATTACTTACCAAGAAAGATCTACCTGTTCCTAGAATAGCTACTCTTCGAAAAATAAATAATATCAATACTTCCGAGTTAATTGATGAAGGTATTATTATCTGGTTTCCTGGTCCTGAGAGCTACACAGGTGAGGATATGGCTGAGGTCCATGTTCATGGGGGGAAAGCGATTATTTTAGCATTACAAAACGAATTGTCTAAAATAGAAAACTTCAGATTAGCTGAGCCAGGAGAATTTACAAAGATAGCATTCCAAAACGGAAAAATTAATTTGTTAAAGGCAGAAAGTATAGGTGATTTAATTTCAGCAGAAACAGAAATGCAAAGATTACAAGCTGTAAAAATTATGGAAGGTAAGTCAGCTGAGAAATTTGATGATTTAAGAGAAAAGTTATTAAAGATCTTATCTTTTGTTGAGGCAAAAATAGATTTTCCCGAGGAAGATTTACCTGATGAAAATATTAAACAGATTAAAAATGATACAACTGAAGTTTTAAACAAAATTAAAAAAATTTTAGATGATCAAAAAGTCGGTGAAATAATTCGCGAAGGTTTTAAAATTGCTATCATTGGTCCAACTAATGCTGGGAAATCTTCATTATTAAATAATTTATCTAATAGAGATGTAGCGATAGTGTCCGAAATTGCTGGAACAACAAGGGACGTGATTGAAACACATTTAAATATTGATGGTTATCCAGTTATTATTTCAGATACAGCAGGTATTAGGAACTCTAAAGACGAAATAGAGAACAAAGGAATTAAATTATCCTTAGATAGAGCAGAAAAAGCTGATTTAAAATTAGTGGTAGTAGATGCTAAAAGCATTGATTTTAGTGGGTATTTAAATGATTTACTAAAAGATAATGCAATTTTAGTTGTTAATAAGTCAGATCTTATCAATGGTGAATTGGATCCGGAAGTAAATAAGTTAGATCATGTTTTAATTTCATTAAAGGAAAATTTAAATTTAGATAAATTAATTTCAAAGATCAAAAATGAGTTAAAGACAAAATTTGTTATAAATGACGATATATTAATTACTAGAGAAAGACACAGACAACACCTAGTTCATTGTTCAGATAATTTGAAAAATTTTTTAGAAAAAAATGATAAAAAAGATTTTGATAAAGCTGCTGAAGATTTGAGGTTAGCTACTAGACATTTAGGTATGATTGTTGGAAAGGTCGATGTAGAGGAAGTATTAGGCAGTATTTTCAACGATTTTTGTATTGGAAAATAAGAGCCTTGTAAAATTTTTTTTCAAATATAAATTTACATCATGAAAAATGAATTTTCATTTGATGTTGTTGTAATTGGAGGTGGTCATGCTGGTTGTGAAGCAGCAGCTGCTTCAGCTCGTCTAGGTGTAAATACTGCCCTATTTACTCATGATATAAATACTATTGGTGAGATGTCATGTAATCCCGCAATTGGTGGCTTGGGTAAAGGTCATTTAGTTAGAGAAATAGATGCATTAGATGGCGTTATGGGAGAGATCGCAGATAAATCAGGAATACAATTTAGGTTGTTAAATAGAAGCAGAGGTCCAGCTGTTAGAGGTCCTAGAACGCAATCTGATCGAAGCTTGTATAAGCAATTTATGCAAGAAAAACTTGTAAACTATTGTAATTTAAGCATTTTTTCTGATCCAGTAGTAAAGTTTATTTTTTCAAATAATGCAATAAACGGTTTTTCAACATTAAAAGGTAATAGGATTAGATGTAGTAAAATAATTTTAACAACTGGTACTTTTTTAAATGGGTTGATTCATATTGGTGATGAGCGCACTCCTGCAGGCAGATATAATGAGAAACCTAGCACTGGTTTAAGTGAACAATTAGAAAAATATAAATTTAAAATAGGAAGATTAAAAACAGGTACTCCACCAAGACTTGATGCAAGGACAATAAATTTCAAAAATTTAGAAAAACAATCAGCTGATGAAAATCCTTACTTCTTTTCCTTTTTAACGAAATCTACTTCGAATAAACAAGTTTCGTGTTCTATGACTTATACAAACGAAAAGGTACATAAGATTATAGAAAAAAATTTATCTAAGAGTGCGATGTATTCCGGCAGCATTCAAGGAGTAGGACCTAGATATTGTCCTTCAATAGAAGATAAAGTAGTTAAGTTTGCCGAAAAGACAAGACATCAAATATTTTTAGAGCCTGAAGGGCTTGATGACCACACAATTTACCCAAATGGTATATCAACTTCACTACCTGAGGTGGTACAAGCTGAAATACTCAATAATATCAGTGGTTTAGATAATGTTAAAATGATTAGGCCAGGATATGCTATAGAATATGACTATATAGATCCTAGAGAACTTTTTTTAACACTAGAAACTAAAAAAATTAAAAACTTATATTTAGCTGGTCAAATTAATGGAACTACAGGATATGAAGAAGCTGCAGCCCAAGGTCTTATTGCGGGTGTAAACGCAGCATTATCATTTATGGGTAAAGAACCATTCATTCTTGATAGATCAGATGCTTATATTGGAGTGATGATAGATGATTTGGTTACTAAGGGTGTGGCAGAGCCTTACAGAATGTTTACTTCAAGAGCTGAGTATAGATTAAGTCTAAGAGCAGATAACGCTGATTTGAGACTTACGAACAAAGGGATTAAAATTGGTTTAATATCTGGAGAAAGAAAATTTAAATTTGAGGATAAATTTGTGAAAATGAGTGAAATTTCACTTCAAATGTCTAGTTTAAGTATATCTCCATCAAAAGCTCAAAAACACGGCATAAAAATTGCCAAAGATGGTATTTTAAGGTCAGCAGATGAAATTTTAGCCCAAAAGGATGCTAATATGACTAAAATACGTGCAATTTGGCCTGAAATTAAAAATTTTGGCTCTGAAATAGATGAACAGATAGAAATTAATTCTCACTATAGAGGTTATTTAAAGAAGCAAAATGCAGACATCCTAGCTTTCAAAAGAGATGAGAATCTAATTATTCCTGATAATATTGATTATGATCAATTTTCTGGTTTATCGAATGAAGTAAAGTCCAAATTTAAGGAAATAAGGCCAAAAACTATGGGACAAGCTTTAAGAATAGACGGAATTACTCCAGCAGCCGTATATATTTTGTTGTCACACGTTAAAAGAAAGTCTATTAAGCATATAGCTTAATGGATTCGATAATTTCTAAAAATTATTCTAAAATTACAAAATTTGATGTTTCACGTGAAACTTGTAATGAGCTTGAGAGCTTTATAAACATGATTCAAAAAAAAAATAAGGAAATTAACATAATAAGCAGGAAAAACTCTGATCAAGGGGTTATAAGACAAAGACATATAGTTGATTCAGCGCAAATAATTGATTTTGTTGATTTAAATGATAATACAACCTCTGATTTAGGTTCTGGAGGTGGTATCCCTGGACTAATCATAGCAATCTT
>CACHBQ010000015.1:0-10050 GCA_902578105.1 uncultured Pelagibacteraceae bacterium
AATGGCAGCCGGACTTGTAGTGGCTGCTGTTGTGCCAACTATTGTTGCAGGATTAATTGGTTACGCCATCTTAGGACTTAGAGGACATTATTTTGCAATTTGTACTTTAGGTTTAGGCGTTGCTGCAGGAGAAATTTCTGGTGGTATAGAGATTATTGGAGCGGGACAAGGTTTTACCACACCACCTTTTCCAAACGTTGGTGGATTAGAGGCAAGAGGGGAATTCTTTTACTTTTTAAGTTTTGGTGCGCTTGTCCTTACATTCATAGCAGTGAGAGCGATTTACTCAACAAGATTTAGATTAATTCTTAACGCGATCAGAGATAATGAGGATAAAGCTGAGGCCATGGGAATTGAAACTATGAAATATAAAATAATTGGTTGGATGGTATCAGCATTTTTCTGTGGTTTAGCAGGAGGTATCATGGGTGGACTTGTTGGCTACATAGACTCAACAGATGTTGCATTTGATGGAAGAGAGATGGGAGTATTTATGGTCTTGATGGCGATCCTTGGTGGTAAGGGAACTTTATGGGGTCCTGTGATTGGAGCAACTGTGTTTCATATTTTCAAAGAAGGATTTTGGACATTCTTTTTAGGTTGGCAATATGTTGCTTTAGGAGTTTTGATTGTCGTGATTGTTATTTATTTCCCAGAGGGGATTATGGGATGGTTGAGAGAAAAATATCCTGAACGATTTGGCGAAGTTGTTGATGAGGCAGATCGAAAAGCACAGGTAGAACTGAAATGAGTATTTTAGAAGTAAATAATGTAAGTAAATCTTTTGGCGGTGTTAAGGCTAATGTTGACATTTCAATGTCAGTAGAGAAGGGAAAAATATTTGGACTAATTGGTCCAAATGGTTCAGGAAAAACAACTTTATTTAACTCGATTGTTGGTACTTATCCAATAGACCAGGGGTCAATTAAATTTAATGGTAAAGAAGTATCTGAATTACCTGTTCCTGTAATTGCTAAACTTGGTTTATTAAGAACTTTTCAACAAACAAGAATTTATGGAAAATTAAATTGTGTAGATAATATGTTAATCAGTCACAAAGGTAGCGATGAAAGTATATTAAAAATATTCTCAAAAATTCCTCAAAATTTAACCGAGAAGGCAGAAAATCTTTTGAATTTTGTAGGACTTTATCAAAAAAGAAAATTAAGAGCTGGCGACTTATCTTTTGGTCAGCAAAAATTACTTGAGTTGGCAATGGCTTTGATGAATGAACCAGAAATGCTTTTATTAGACGAACCAACTGCAGGTATTAATCCAACGTTGATCAATGGAATAATAGATAGGTTAATTAAAGTAAACCAAGATTTTGGGATAACTCTTTTAGTTATCGAACATAATATGAGAGTTATTATGCAATTAGCAGAAAGTATTTATTGTTTAGCTCATGGTAAAATGCTTGCGAATGGAACACCAGATGAGATTAAAAATGATAAAAGAGTAATCGATGCATACCTGGGGGCACAATAATGTCTAATCAATACGAAGTATTAGGAAAAGCTCCTCAAGCAGATGATTTAAAAAAACTTTCACCTAATGATATTCATCTTACAATTAAAAATATGAATGCTGGCTATGGGAAAATGGAAATTTTACATAACTTTGATCTTTATGTTAGCAAGGCTCAATCACTTTGTTTAATAGGTCCAAATGGTGCTGGTAAATCAACTATTCTTCACTCAATATATGGATTTACAAATATATTTTCTGGGAAAATAGAAATTGATGGAAAAGAGATAACCAATTTATCACCAGCTGAAAAATTAAAATCAGTTGGTATTGCATATATTTTACAAGATAATTCTGTTTTCCCAGATATGACAGTTGAAGAAAACCTTTTAATGGGTGGATTTATCAAAGATAAAACAGAGGAGTCATTTCAAGAAGCTGAAAGAATTCTTGAGAAGTATGAAAGATTAAGAAATAGAAGAAATCAACCTGCAAAAGTTTTGTCTGGTGGTGAAAGAAGATTATTGGAAATTTCAAGAGCGCTTGTTATGAAACCATCAGTTTTATTAGTTGATGAACCTTCGATTGGATTAGAACCAAGATATATTGAAATGGTATTTGAAATTTTAAGAGATCTTCAACAAAATGAAAAAAAAACAATTATCCTTGTTGAGCAAAATGCAAAGAAAGGTCTAGAGTTTGCTGACATCGGTTATGTTTTAGTATCGGGACAAACTGCAATAGCAGGTAAAGGAGATGAACTCTTAAATAATCCTGATGTTGGACGCCTATTCCTGGGCGGTTAATGATTGATTCAAAATATTTTTTAAAAGGTTTTGCATCAATCAAAGGTGTTGGAAGTCCAGCTATAGCCTTGGGGGCTAGCTTTATAGCAATTGGGGCTCTTTTAAAAAATATTGGTTTTACAATTCAAGAAAGTCTTTTTTCAACTTTTTTAACTTACGCATTACCTGGTTCATTAGTAATGGCAGAGTCACTTATAATTGGATCATCATTAATAAATATCTTCATTGCTGTTTGGTTAGTAAATGCAAGATTGTATCCAATGACAGTTTCATTAATGCCTTTGTTGATGCACCAAACACAACCTAAATGGAAATATTATTTATCATGTCACTTCATTGCTGTTTCATCGTGGCTAATAATGAAAGATAATTATGAACAAATAAAAAAAGAAGCAAGAATAGATTTTTGGATTGGTATTGGTACAGCAACCTGGTCGGTAGCAATTTTCTCTACATTTATCGGCTATATTGCATCAGATTTTTTAAATAGAGATATGTTAATTGGGCTAGCAATAATTAATCCAATTTATTTTACTTGTATGATGGTGGGAGCGATGAAAACTATTAAGATTAGTTTATCAATCATCCTTGGTGCAATTTTAGGCCCAGCTTTTTATTTTATCTCTCCAGAGTGGTGTATTTTATTTGGTGGTTTTGTGGCTGGAACAATTGCATTTTTTATTGGAGAAATTAATGACAGGTAATATTTTTTTTGTAATCTTAGTAACTTCATTAGCGACATTTTTATCCAGATTTTTAGGTGTTGTAAGTTCAGAAAATATTAAAGAAACTTCCAAAATATTTAGATGGTTTAATTGCTTAGCATACTCGACGTTGGCAGCATTAATAGCTAGGATTGTAATTTTCCCATCAGGATTATTATCTGAAATAGATTACTTAGTAAGACTAATTGTAATAATTTTATCAATTGGGCTTTTTTTTATCACTAAAAAAAATTTAGTTTACCCAACAATTTTCTCTGCTATCATACTTACACTTTTTAGCAGTTATTTATGATTGAAAAAATTGACGGATTTGAAATTTATGAAAATAAGCAATCTCCTAGGATAATTAACATAGATATAGGAGATGAAATTTTAAATAAACTTATCTTTCCTTTTAATAAGTTTGATATTACTGCATTAGAATATAAACCGTTTACCAGATTTACTATCGCAAAAAGTTTAGATGATTTAAGTAATAATAAATTATCTAAATTAATTAATAAAATTATTAGAGATCGAAATACTGGTTGTTTTATAATTAAACCTAAAAATTTAATTTCTAAAATTGATGATAGTTTTTTAGTAAAGCTTTCAACTGCTGTTGCGCATCTTATTGGGAACCCTAATCATGATGCAATGGCTGGTAAATACTATGCTAGATTTCATGTTAAGCATGAGGATAAAAGTGACTCTTATTTAAGAAAGGCTTATAAAAACATGGATCTACATACTGATGGAACCTATGTAAAAGAAAAAACTGACTGGTTGTTAATGTCAAAAATAGAGGAAAAAAATGTTGAGGGTGGAGAAACTGCCATGCTTCATCTCGATGATTGGGAACATTGTGATGAGTTATTTAATGATCCTGTCGGAAAAGAGGATTTTCTTTGGGGTTCTCCGAAAAGTAAAAATATTGATTATAAAGTTGAACATCCAGTATTTTCATCTGATAAAGATGGAAGAGCTCAAATTTCATATATTGATCAATTTCCTGAACCCAAAAATATGAAACAAGGTACTTTTTTACAAAAATTATCTGATAGTTTAGAGGAAAGTAATAAGAAGATTATAACTAAACTTCCAGTGGGATCATCTGTAGTAGCAAATAATTATTTTTGGCTTCATGGCAGAAAAGCCTTTAAAGAACACAAAGATTTAAGTAGAGAGTTATTACGAATTAGAGGTTCTTTTTTTATTAATTAATATAAATTAATCACTATAAGATATTTATGAAATTAGGTTTTATAGGAACTGGAAAAATAACATCTTCAGTTATATCTGGAATATGTTCTTCAAAGCTTAATTATAAAAAGATATTTATTTCATCACGAAATAGTCTTGTTGCAAAAGGATTAAAAAAAAAATTTAAAAAAATATTTATTGAAAAGGATAATCAAAAAATTGTTGATAATTGTAATTGGATTTTTTTAGCAGTCACACCAACTGTTGGTGAAAAAATTATTAAAAATTTAAAATTTAGATCTAGTCAAACAATAATAAGTTTTATCTCAACTATAAATCTTTCAGAACTTCGAAAAATGATAAAAGTAAAAGCTGACTTAGTAAGGGCCATTCCACTTCCACCAATTTCTCTTAAAAAAGGACCAGTACCTATCTGCCCACCAAATAGAAAGGTTAAAAATTTTTTTAATAAAATTGGATCTACTATTGAAATTAAAAATGAAAAATTATCAATTAATTTCTGGTCAACGTCAGGGATGATGGCATCTTATTATGAAATATTAAATGTGATGAGTACTTGGTTGATAAAAAAAGGTATTAAAAGATCTGATGCACAGAAATATATAACAACTTTATTTTTAGCCTTATCTGAAGATGCAGTTGTAAATTCAAAAAAAGATTTAAGACATTTAGTCAAAGAGTCTCAAACTCCGAAAGGTTTAAATGAACAAGGTTTAAGAGAAATGAGTAAAAGAGGGGCTTATAAATCTATAGTAAATGCACTAAATAAAATTTACAAAAGACTTAACAAATAATTGATGTCAGAAAATATTTTAGAAATAAACAATCTATCAAAATATTTTGGTGGATTAGCAGCGGTATCAGACTGTTCACTCAAAGTTAAGAAGGGAACTATAACTGGAATAATTGGTCCTAATGGATCGGGAAAAACTACTTTATTTAATTTGATTGCTGGAAATCTAAAATGTTCAGCTGGTAGTGTCATGTTTAATAACGAAAATATAACTGATGTTCCAGCATATGAATTATTTTCAAAAGGTTTACTTAGAACTTTTCAAATCGCACATGAATTTACAAATTTATCAGTTTTAGAAAATTTAATGATGGTTCCTGGTAATCAGTCAGGTGAACAATTGATAAATGCTATATTTAAACCTTCATTAATCATGAAAGAGGAAAATATTATTAAGCAAAAAGCAATTGAAGTTATAGAGTTTTTAAATTTAGGGCATTTAAGAAATGAGCTAGCAGGAAATTTATCTGGTGGTCAAAAAAAATTATTGGAGCTTGGTCGAACAATGATGGTAGATGCAAAGTTAGTTCTATTAGATGAAGTGGGTGCAGGTGTGAATAGAACACTACTGAAAGACCTTGGCACAGCTATTGAAAAACTAAATAAAGAAAAGGGATATACATTTTGTATGATTGAACACGACATGGATTTCATAGGAAGATTATGTGATCCTGTGATTGTAATGGCCGAAGGATCAGTATTATTTGAAGGTTCAGTGGAGGATGCAAAAAAAGACGAAAAAGTAATTGAGAGTTATTTGGGCAGGGGATCAAAAATTAAGGATAATTGATAATGGCATTTTTTGAGGGAAATAAGATGACTGGTGGATATGGAAATGGTCCAGACATTATTAATTCGTGTTCAGTGAATGTCGACAAAGGAGAAATTGTTTCAATCTTAGGTCCTAATGGTGCGGGAAAATCGACTGCAATGAAAGCAATGTTAGGTTTATTAAATTTAAAATCTGGCTCAGTAATAATTGATGGTAAAGATATTACACAATTGTCTCCACAAGATAGAGTTAAGTCAGGAATTTCATTTGTACCTCAAACGAAAAATGTTTTTGCAGGAATGACTGTTGAGGAAAATTTAGAAATGGGAGCCTTCTTAATTAATGAAAGTTATAATTCAGTAATCAATGAGATCTATGAGTTGTTTCCAATATTAAGTGAAAAAAGAAATCAATTAGTTGGTGAATTATCAGGAGGGCAAAGACAACAAGTTGCACTTGGAAGGGCACTAATGATCAAACCATCAGTTTTAATGTTAGATGAGCCAACTGCAGGAGTTTCACCAATTGTAATGGATGAATTGTTTGATCATATTGTAAAAGTTAAACGTACAAATGTTGCAATACTTATGGTGGAACAAAATGCCAAACAAGCACTAAGTATTTCAGACAGAGGTTATGTATTGGTCACTGGAGAAAATCGTTATTCAGGATCAGGAAAAGAATTACTAAATGATCCAAGAGTAAGAAGTTCATTTTTAGGCGGTTGATATGGATTATATAAATGCGATTGTACTTTTATTAAATTATATTTTTGTACCAGCATTAGCTTATGGATCTCAATTAGCTTTAGGTGCAATTTTTGTAACGTTGATATATGGGATCTTAAGGTTCGCAAACTTTGCCACAGGAGATATGATGTCTTTTGGAACCATGGTTACAATTTTGTTTACATGGTATTTTCAATCTTTAGGAATAAGTTTGGGCATTTTACCAACTGCTCTTATCGCAATCCCTTTTGCCATTATATTTATGGTTGGTTATATGCTTTTGATAGATAAATTTGTTTTCAAATATTATAGAGTAAGCAAAAGCCCCCCTGTTCAATTAGCAATGGTGAGTATTGGAGTAATGTTCGTTACCCAAGCCGTTGTTCGAATAATCATTGGTCCATCTGATAGAAGATTTTTTGATGGTGAAAAATTTTTGATTAAAGCTGGTGAGTTTAAAGAAATGACTGGTCTTAATGAAGGCCTTGCAATCAAATCAACCCAAGTAATTACAATAGTTGTAACATTAATTTTAGTTTCAGCTCTTTTTTGGTTTTTAAATAAAACAAAAACAGGAAAAAGTATGAGAGCTTATTCTGATAATGAAGATCTTGCTTTATTGTCTGGAATTGACCCAAAAAAGATTGTTATGATTACTTGGATAATAGCAGGCGTGTTGGCAACCATCGGTGGAGCATTATATGGTTTAGATAAAAGTTTTAAACCATTTACTTATTTCAATAATATGCTTCCAATTTTTGCTGCAGCTATTGTTGGTGGTATAGGAAATCCTTTTGGTGCATTTTTAGGTGGATATGTAATCGCATTTTCTGAAATTCTTTTAACTTATGCTTATAAAAAATTTTTCATGTATCTATTGCCTGAAAGTTTAGAGCCAAATACTTTAGTACAATTACTATCAACAGATTATAAATTTGCAGTATCATTTTCAATTCTTGTCATTGTACTGCTTTACCGACCATCTGGAATTTTCAAAGGAAAAATATTGTGAGAAAAAATTTAAATGTAATTGCAGCTTATACTATAATGATGGGGTTAATTATTCTTGTTGGAATTTTTCAATCTTGGAATATAGCTTTATCAATCTTCAACCTTTGTTTGATTTCAGCGGTAATGACAATGGGGGCTAATATTCAATGGGGTTATGCTGGTCTTATTAACTTTGGTATAATGGGCTATACTGCTCTCGGTGGTTTAGCTGCAGTTTTAATCTCTGTTGATCCTGTTCAAGAAGCATGGAGCGCAGGTGGATCTAATATTCTTTTAAGTCTTTTACTAATAATAGGAATGGTATTAGCTGTTAGATACGTATTAAAAAAATATGAAAAATCAAAAGTTAGAACCTATATTATTGCAACTATTATAATTGCAGGAATAATAATCATTAGATTTGTATCTGAACCTGGGATTGAGGCTATAGAGGAAGTAGATCCTGCAAAAACAGGATTTCTTGGTGGATTTGGTCTGCCGATTATTTTTTCTTGGATCGTTGGTGCTCTGTTTGCAGGTGGGTTAGCATTTGTAATTGGTAAAGTTGCTTTAGGTTTAAGGGCAGATTATTTGGCAATAGCCACTTTATTAATATCAGAAATCGTTATAGCAATAATTAAACACGAAGATTGGCTCACCAGAGGTGTTAAAAATGTTATTGGATTGAAGCGCCCTGCACCTTATGAGGTTAATTTACAACAAACAGATTGGTTTATTAATTTAGTAGAAAAATTTAATTCAAGTAAATTGAATTTAATTACAGATTTAACCGAGAGACAAGCTGCTTTAAATCAATTTGTCATTGAAGGATCATCAATTTTTGTAAAACTTTGTTATTCAGGTTTGTTTTTAATTGTTGTTATCATTCTATTAATTCTAACTCAAAAAGCTCTTTACTCTCCGTGGGGTAGAATGATGAGAGCTATTAGAGATAATGAAGAGGCAGCAAATGCAATGGGCAAAAATGTGGTGAAACAACATTTGCTAATTTTTGTTTTAGGTTCTGCTATAGTGGGAATTGCTGGTGCTATGTTAGTAACCCAAGATGGATTATTCACACCAGGTAGCTACAGACCTATGCGATATACTTTTTTAATTTGGGTGATGGTCATTGTAGGTGGCAGCAGTAATAATTTTGGTGCAATTCTAGGAGGCTTTGTGGTTTGGTTTTTATGGATTGAGTCAGCGCCTATTGGGTTATATTTAGTTAATTTAACAACAGCTGGTTTAGCTGACACTCACTTTTTAAAAGTTCATTTAATTGAAAGTGTCCCATATTTTAGATTTTTGATGATGGGAATAGGCTTATTATTGATAATGAGATATAGACCAAAAGGTATACTTCCAGAAAAAATAGAAATAAAATAAAAAGATGAAATATATAATTTTAGGTGCAGCCTTTGCTTGGGCTTTATATATGGCTGATAAATATTTATTTTTTTAAAAAAAACCCCCAACATAGAAATGTCAGGGGTTTTAATTTTAAGATAAATTATCTTTGTTTTTTAGTTTTGAATTTTCCGCCTTTAACTTCTTGTTCTAAGAAAGAACCTTCAGCTTCACCGACGCTAGTAAAAGTAACTCCTGTTGCACCTTCGTAGTCAACTTTTTTACCTTTAGCTAATAAATCTAAACCTTTTTTAAGTTCACCTGGATAAATTTTTGTTCCAGGTCCGTTAGCAACATCCATTACATTTTTTGCAATAGACGCTCTATCAGCTGAATTACCTGCTTGCATTGCTAAAACAATCAAAGCAGCTGCATCGTATGACTCACCTGTGTATGGACCAGAACTATCAATACCAGCAGCTTTTGCTACACCAGCAAAAACTCCAGCACCTTTTCCAGTTGAACCAGGCATTGAACCAAAAGATTTTCTTAAATCTTTTCCAAATGCATCAACTAATGATTGACCGATCATACCATCTGACAAAATAAATCTATCAAATGCACCAGAATCTAAAGAAGCTTGAATAATACCTTTTCCACCTTGGTCAAGATATCCAATAACAGCTACCGCATCACCACCTGCTGAAGCTAGTGTTGCAACCTCAGAAGAATAATCTGCTTTTCCATCTTCATGAGCATTTACTGTAGTTACTTTGATACCATGAGCTTCTACTGCTGCTTTATAAACATCAGCTAAACCTTTACCATAATCGTTGTTTGTATAAGTAATAGCTACGCTTTTTACTTTTCTATCCTTAGTAATATCTGCAAGAATTTGTCCACCTCTAGCATCTGATGGAGCAGTTCTAAAGAAATACCCTTTATCATCTAAAGTTGTTAATCCTGGAGATGTTGCAGAAGGTGAAATCATTACTACACCATTTGGTACAGCAACATTTGATGCAATAGCACCTGTTACACCTGAACAATCAGCACCCATGATTGCAGCAACACCTTGTGCAATAACACCCTCAGCTGCCGCTGTCGCTGCTGCTGAGTCAACACAAGTTGAGTCTGCTCTTACTACTGAAATTTTTTCTCCACCTAATAGTGAACCTGAGTCAGATGCTTCTTTAAAAGCAAGCTCTGCAGATGC
>CACHBQ010000016.1:0-8475 GCA_902578105.1 uncultured Pelagibacteraceae bacterium
CAAACGGCTTTGAAATTTCAATATTATTTACATCGAAAGATTTTGCCTCAACTTTGTCTGTGGAAAAAAAAAATATATTTAAAGATAGAAATGCAAAAAAAATATATAAAAAATGTGAAAAATATTTAAATCTAATTATCATACTTTATAATAATGAATAAAAATCTATTAACATACAAAAAAAGTGGAGTTGATATTAATGCTGCAGATAAGTTTATAAAATTCATATCTTCGATTTCATCAAAAAAAAAGGGCAAAAAAAAGTTTAATAATATAGGTGGTTTCGGTTCTATAACAGATATACCTAATAATTTAAAAAATCCAAAAATTGTTGCATGTACTGATGGTGTTGGTACTAAAATAGAAATAGCAAATCATTTAAAAAAGTTTGATACTATTGGTATCGATTTAGTTGCGATGAGTGTAAATGATTTAATAGTCCAAGGTGCTACCCCACTTTTTTTCTTAGATTATATTTCGATAAATAAAATAAATTTACCGAAACTAAAATCAATCATTAAAGGAATTGTTAAAGGGTGTAATATATCTGGTTGTGATTTAGTTGGTGGTGAAACAGCTGAAATGCCTGGTACTTATGAGAAAAATAAATTTGATATTGCCGGTTTTGCGGTTGGATTAGTTGAACAAAAAAAAATTTTAAACAAAAATAATATTAAAGCAAATAATCTTATTTTAGCAATTCCATCAAGTGGCTTACATTCAAATGGTTACTCATTAGTAAGAAATATTATTAAAAGAAAAAACATAAAGATTAATAAAAATATTTTTTTAAAAAAAGAGTTACTTAAACCAACGAAGATTTATGTTAAAGAAATTTTAAGTCTAATTAACAAGAAACTAATAAATGGTTGTGCGAATATAACTGGCGGAGGTTTACCAGACAATATCAAAAGAGTCATCCCAAATAATCTTTGTGCAGAAATTTATTTAGAAAAAATAAAACCTCTTAAAATCTTTAAATGGTTGAAAAAAAATGGTGTAAATGAATACGAAATGTTGAAAACTTTTAATTGTGGTGTTGGTTTTTGTTTAATTATTAGTCCAAAAAATTTAAGGAAAATTAATAAATATTTTTCTAAAGATTATAAGCCATATATAATTGGCAAAATATCAAAAAATTCAAAAAAAATAAAATTGAATGGTAAAATTAATTGGTCCTAAAAAAGTAAGAACTGCGGTTTTCATTTCTGGTACAGGAAGTAATTTAGAGAATTTAATTAAATTCTCTTTAAAAAAGAAATCACCAATTGAAATAAATCTAATAATTTCAAATAATTCAAAAGCTAAAGGTCTTAAATATTCAAAAATATATAAAATCAAAAAAAAAATTTATAATTATAATAGGAAAAGAATCTCTGAAAAAAAAGCTCTAAAAGATCTAAAATCTAATGGTATTCAACTAATTTGCCTTGCGGGTTTTATGAAGATTTTATCTGGAGATTTTATAAGAAGATTTAGAGGAAAAATTTTGAATATACATCCTTCTTTACTACCAAAATATAAAGGGTTAAAAACTCATGAAAGAGTGATTGAGAACGAAGAAAAATACTCAGGGTGTACAGTGCATTTAGTTAATCCAAAGCTTGATTCAGGTAAAATAGTTCTCCAAAAAAGAGTTAAATTATCAAAAAAAGAAACTCCTTCGTCCCTTCAAAAGAAAATATTAAAATGTGAACACAAATTGTATCCAAGAGCTATTGATAAAATATTTGCTAATCCTTGAAAAAAAAATCAATTTCAATTTTTGCATTTTCAACACTATCTGAACCATGTACCGAATTTTTATCTATTGAAATTCCGTACTTTTTTCTAATAGTACCATCCTCTGCGTCTTTCGGATTAGTTGCTCCCATTAATTTTCTATTATCAGCCACAGCGTTTTTTTTCTCAAGTATCATCGCAACAATAGGGCCTGATGAAAGATATGTGCATAAATCATTATAAAATGGTTTTGTCTCGTGAACTTTATAAAATTTTTCAGCTTCTGATTTTTCTATCTGGATTTTTTTTTCTTTGGATATATTGAAACCATTTTTTACAAACATTTGTTTTATTTCATTTTCTAGACTTCTTTCTACTGCATCTGGTTTAATGATAGATAAAGTTTGTTCAATATTACTCATAATAATCTTCAATCAATTGATTTAATAATCTTACTCCAAAACCGGTTGCACCTTCAGAGTTTAGAGCACCTCCATATTTGGAAAATGCCATTCCTGCAATATCTAAGTGTGCCCAGGGAGTTTTATTTATGATGAATCTCTGTAAAAATTGTGCAGCAGTAGTTGAGCCTGCTCCTCCAACATAGTTAATATTTTGCATATCAGCATTTTTAGAATTAATTAATTTATCATAATTTTTATCAAGTGGCATTCTCCACACTCTTTCTCCAACTTTTTGACCTGCATCAAATAATTGTTTGGAGAGTTTGTCGCTATTAGAAAAAAGTCCTGCGAATTCAGAACCTAATGAAACAATAATCGCACCTGTTAAAGTTGCCAAATCGACAATAAATTCAGGTTTGTATTTTTTTTCTGTATATGTAAGTGCATCAGCTAAAACTAATCTTCCCTCAGCATCTGTATTCAAAACTTCAATTGTTTTACCACTATAAGATTTCACTATATCACCAGGTCTTTGAGCATTACCGCCTGGCATATTTTCAACAAGACCCACAACTCCGATTGCATTTATTTTTGCTTTTCTTAGAGCAAGATTTTTCATTAAACCTACTACAACTGCAGAACCAGCCATATCATAGGTCATATCCTCCATAAATTTTGCTGGTTTAAGAGAAATTCCACCAGTATCAAAACAAACTCCTTTTCCAACAAATGCTAATGGTTTCTTTTTTACTTTAACACCTTTCCATTCTAAAGTGACAAGATATGATCCCCTTATACTTCCTTGACCAACTCCCAAAAGAGCATTCATACCAAACTTTTTTAATTTTTTTTTGTCATACACATTTACTTTAAGACCAAATTTTCTAAGCTGTAACAATCTTTTTGCATATTCGTCTGGATGAAGAATATTTCCAGGTTCTGAAACAAGATCTTTTGCTAAGTTGGTACCTTCAATGAGAGATTTATACTTCTTATTCTTGTTGAATTGAAAAGATTTATTTTTGTTAAAGACCTCTATATCAAATTTTTTTTCTTTACTTTTAGATTTATATTTATTGAACTCATATGATTTAAGTTGAAGCCCTTGTGCAAATTGATCAAAAAAAAATTTATTTTTAGGAAAAGAGCTCCTAATATTTTGTTCATAAAAAGTTGTAGTTAAATATAAATTTGATTTTAAATATATATAAAATTCAGCACCAATTTTTTCAACGTCAAGCGGGGATTGACTATCTTTAACTTTTATCAAAATAACTTTTTGAGAAGCATTTATATCTAAGGATAAAAAATTTTTGTTAACTAGCTCATTAGAATTTAGTGACTTATTTATAAAACTAGAATATTTAGATAATGGAAGTTTGCTTATTTCGCTTATTCGAAAATCTTTGTTAGTGAAAAATACATGATTTTTAACAGTTTTTAGATTTAAACTATTTCTAATACTTATTTTTATTGACATTTTTTATATATATGTACTTTGGGTTGTATTTAAATTGTAAACTAGTAGTTGAAAATATATAAATATATTTTGATAAATTTCAATGAAAAAAATATTATTTAGAAAACTCCTGCTCGATTGTCTAGTTTTTTTTCTGATAACTCTTTTTTCAACAGGAATTATTATATGGGTCTTTCAAGCTGTTAATTTCTTGGATATTATAGTTGAAGACGGAAGAAATTATTTAGTTTATCTAAATTTCTCACTATTAAATTTTCCAAAAGTAATAAGTAAATTAGTGCCTTTTGTTCTTTTTTTTAGTTTTCTTTATGTAATTGGTAAATACGAATTAAATAATGAATTAATAATATTTTGGAACTTTGGAATAAATAAAATTGATCTAATAAATTTTTTTATAAAATTTTCATTTTTAGTGATGCTGTTGCAAATATCCCTAACAGCTTTGATTGTTCCCAAAAGTCAGGATCTGGCTAGATCTTTTCTAAGAACTTCATCAATTAATTATTTAGAAAATTTTATTAAACCAAGATTATTCAATGATGCAGTCAAAGGTTTAACAATTTATAGTAACTCAAAGGATGAATTTGGAAATCTAAAGGAAATTTATCTTAAAAAAGGATCTGGAGATAATTTTCAAATAACTTTTGCAAAAGAGGGAAAGTTTAAAGAAATTGGAAATAATCAGTTTTTAGAGTTAAATTTTGGGGAAACAATAAGTGTTGTTAATGATAAGATTACTAATTTTAAATTTAAAAAAACAGATTTTAATTTAAGTAATTTTGATGACAACACTACTACTTATAAAAAAACTCAAGAGGTAGCAACTTTAGATCTTATCAAATGTTATCATAACTTGATGAATTTCAAGTTTCTAAAAGTTGATACTAGTTTTGAGGTGGAGAATTGTAGGTCAGATAATATTGATAATATAATCAAAGAATTGTATAAAAGAATTATAATTCCATTTTATATTCCAGTTTTAATACTAATTTCATTACTTTTAATTGTTAAATCTAAAGAAAATACTAATTATCCAAGATATAGAATTATAATTTTTTTTATTGGTTTTATTGCAATAATTCTATCAGAAATGACAATAAGATTGATAAATGAGGATTTTTTTAAAAATATTAAATTTTTTTTGATACCAATTATTTTAGTCTTAGGCCTTTACTCAAATTATTTTATAAAATTCAGAGATATTAAAATTTTAAAATGAATACATATACAAAATTTTTAGTTAAAACTTATTTATTATCTTTCTTGAATGTCTTTCTTATATTTTTTTGTTTGATCTATATTTTGAATTTACTTACAGAATTAGAATTTTTTAAACAAACTAATGTTGAATCCTCTTTTCCACTTTATCTCTCTTTAATAAATACTCCAATGTTTGTTTTTGAAATGTTTCCATTTATTTTTTTAATAACAACGCAATTCTTTTTTAATACTCTTTATACTGACAATGAGATAAATATTTTTAAATATTCTGGACTTAAAAATACAAAAATTTTTTCTATTCTGACCATCACAACTTTTTTAATTGGTATTTTAATAGTCTCAATTTTTTATAACTTATCTTCCAATCTTAAAAATTTATATCTTGGACTTAAATCAAATTATACAGAAGATAAAAAATATCTTGCAGTTATAACAAATAATGGTCTATGGATTAAAGATATATATAATGAAAATATACTAATGATTAACGCAAGCTCAATTAACAACAATGAATTAGTAGATACATATATTTCTGAATTTGACAAAAACTTTGAGATAATAAGAAACATCAAGAGTGAAAAAGTTGATATAACAAATAAAGAATGGGTAATTAAAGACGCAGAAATATATATCCAAAACGATAGGAAAATTAAAGAAGTTTTAAAATTTAAAACTAATTTTGATTATAAATTAATTCAAAATTTATTCTCAAATATGTCCTCATTGTCAATTATGGAGTTATTCGAAATGAGGAAAAACTACAAAAAACTCAATTATTCCCTTACGGAAATAGATCTGCAACTATTAAAATTAATCTCATTCCCTTTTTATTTCATTTTAATGTTTATTTTTTCTGGCGTAATCATGATGAACGCCAAAACTTTTAAAAGTAAGAGTGTTAAAGTAATCATTGGCCTTTTTTTATCTGTAATAATTTACTATATAAATAATTTCTTTTATATTTTGGGGACATCTGAAAAGATTAATGTTATTAGCTCTATAATCATTCCATTAACTATTTTGACAATAATAAACTATTTATTAATGAGAAATATTAATGAAAAATAAAATATTTATAATTTTTTTAATAATAATTTCTAATTTATTTATCTTCAAAACTTACAGCAATGATCAAATAAGTTTTGATGTCACAGAAATAGAAATTTTAGATGGTGGAAATAAAATAATTGGTAAGAATAGGGGCACAATAACCTCAAAAAATGGGATCCTTATCAAAGCAGATAAATTTGAATTCAATAAAGTGAATAATGTTCTTAAAGCAGAGGGCAATGTACTAATTCAAGATGAAATAAACAATTATAATTTCTCTGCAGAAAATATTCTATATAATAAAAATGATGAACGGATAGAAATAAAAAGTAATGTAGAAGCTTCAATCGAAACTGATTATAAATTTAAAACTGAAAGTATCGTTTTTTTAAGAAATGAGATGATTATTTTTTCAGATGTGGGTGCAACAATTTTTGATAACACTAATCAAACGCGATATGAAATTGGTAAATTTAGCTACTCTATAACAGAAGAAATTTTAAAAGGTGAAAAAATTTTTATAAATACAAAATATGATCAACCTTTAAGTGATAAATTTTTTTTTAAAAGTGCAGTTTTTAATCTTAAAAATCAAAACTATATTGCTCAAGATATAGATATTGAATTTAAAAAAGATATTTTTGGAAATGAAAAAAATGACCCAAGATTTAAAGGACTTTCCTCATCAAGCAAAAATGGTATTACAACTATAAATAAGGGTGTATTCACAACTTGTAAAAAAAATGATAAGTGCCCTCCGTGGAATATTCAAGCTGATAAAATTACTTATGATGAAAACAAAAAACAGATATATTATGATAAAGCTTTATTAAAAATTTATGATATACCAGTATTATATTTTCCGAAATTTTTTCATCCAGGACCAAGCGTAAAAAGACAAACTGGTTTTTTAGTACCACACATTAATAATTCAAATATTTTAGGATCCTCTATTCAAATACCATATTTTTATACTTTATCTAAAAATAAAGATTTAACTTTGAAACCAACGCTCTTCGATAAAGATATCTTTATGTTTCATAATGAATATAGACAACAAAATAAAAATTCATTTTTTATTGCTGATTTAAATATTGTAGATGGCTATAAATCAAAAAAATTTAATGAAACAAATACCTTAACTCATTTATTTTCAAAATATCAAATAGACTTAGATTTAAATAACTTTCTTGAAAGTTCACTTAATTTTTCATTTCAAAAAGTAAATAATGACACTTATTTAAAAGTTTTTGACTCGAATATAGTAAATACAGATCTTAAACCAGATAACTTTGATACATTAACCTCAGAAATAGATTTCAATCTAGAAAATGAGAAATTTTCTCTAAAAGCTGGCTTTACATCCTATGAAAATCTCTCACAACAGAATAGTGACCGCTATCAATATGTTTTACCTTATTTTGATTTTTCAAGAGTTTTATTCGAAGATAATAATTTTGCTTCCTTTAATTTTATATCACAAGGTGACAACATTTTAAAAGATACAAATAATTTAAGATCAAGAATGATAAATAACTTAGATGTTCAAAGTTTTGATTTTTTTTCAACTGGTGGACTAAAAAATAATCTTAACTATTTTTTAAAAAATACAATTACTGCAGGAAAAAATGATGCCGAATATAATTCAAGTCCTCACATAAAATTTATGAATATTTTGGAAATTGTCTCAAGTTTTCCACTAATAAATGAAAGTAAAAATTATATTAATTATTTTAATCCAAAAATATCTTTAAGAATAAATCCATCTGATATGAAAAGTTATAAAAATGAAAATAGACAAATAAATAATGACAATATATTTAGCATCGATAGATTGGGATTAGTTGATACACTGGAGGCTGGTAAAAATTTAACCATAGGATTTGATTATAAAAAAGAAAAAATTAACGATATCAATAAATATTTTGAATTAAAACTTGGTACTGTTTTAAGGACAAAATCTGATAATAATTTACCCTCAAATAGCACTCTAAACAAAAAAAACTCAAATTACTTTGGTAAAATTACAAATAATTTAAATGATAATATAAATTTAAATTATGAATTTTCAGTAGATGACGAGCTAGATGAAATACAATATAACTCCTTAGGAATATCTTTTACTAAAAATAATTTTGTTACCTCATTCAATTATATTGAAGAAAATGGTGCTATCGGAAGCACAAATATTTTAGAAAATATAACAACTTTTAATTTAGATGATCAAAATTTTATAACATTTAGAACGAGAGATAACAGAGAATTAGATTTAACTGAATATTATGATTTAATTTATGAATATAAAAATGATTGTCTAATCGCAGGTCTTAAATATAACAAAACTTATTATCAAGACAGAGATTTGGAGGCAACAGAGGATTTTATGTTTACCATAAAATTAATACCATTTACATCACTGGAGCAAAAGATTGTAAAATAAAAAAATGTACTTAGCAATAAAACTAAAAGTAATATCATTTATTATTATTTTAACAATTTTTCAAATTCAACACTCAAATGGATTAGAAAATAGAATATTGTTCAAAATTGATAATGAAATTATCACTTCAATTGATATATACGAAGAAATAAAATTTT
>CACHBQ010000017.1:0-8188 GCA_902578105.1 uncultured Pelagibacteraceae bacterium
TTATTAATTTTGCCAACATTCTCATAAATAATTTAAAAATTTTTAAAAGAATTTACAGACTTTTTTTTTTAAAAAAAATATCAGACTCTAAAAAGGAGAAATTAATATTTGTTTACTCAAAATTATTATTTATCGTTTCAATAAAAATATTTGCAATTCTCATCTCAATTATGATCTTGATAATAATTTTAAGTTTACTATCAAATTCATACTTAAATTTAACCACATCTTTTTTTGGTATTACTGAAATGACTATAATTTTTATTGTTTATCACCTTATAAGAAAAAAAATTTATGCAAAATTACAGTAGTATTCAAAAATTATTACATGATTTTATATTCAATAATAAATTTGTAAATAAATCATTATTTGAACTTGAAAAAATCATATATCTGAAACAAATCAAATTAGAGAATAAGCCTCACACTTTTATTACTGGTCTCCCAAGATCTGGGAGTACAAGTTTACTAAACTTTATATACTCATCCAATGAGTTTGCCTCTTTGACCTATAAAAATATGCCATTTATTCTATCTCCAAATCTTTCTAAAATATTTAACCAAAAGAATATTTTAAAAAAAGAGAGACTACATGCTGATGGCATTAGCTTTGACATAAATAGTCCTGAAGCCTTTGATGAAGTGTTTTTTAATAATAAAAATGGATATATTAAAAATGAGCTATCAAACTATATAAATTTGATTTTATCATCAGAAAAAAAAGAAAGGTATTTAAGTAAAAATAATCTGAATTTTAATAGAATAGATTTGATTAATTCAATATTGTCTAAATGTATATTTTTAATTCCTATAAGAGAACCATTGCACCACGCATATTCTCTTCTAAATCAACATAAACATTTTATTAAATTACAAAAAAAAGATGATTTTATTAGGAGATATATGAATTATCTTGGTCATAATGAATTTGGATTAAATCACAAACCATGGAATTTACCATTAAATTTTAATGAACTAGATAACATCAACTATTGGTTGGAACAATGGTGTTTATTTTATGATAATATTTTTGAAAAATATAAAAATCACACAAATTGTCTTTTTATAATTTATGAGAACCTAATTAATCCAAACTATATAAAAATTTTATTAGAAAAGATTAATTTATCAGGTAATGATAGATTAGATTTAAATTTTTTCAAAAATGCAAATAAAAAAGAAATAAACGTCGACTATTCAACAAGTACTTATAAAAAAGCAAAAATTGTCTATGAAAACTTTAAGAATAGAACTCTAAAAAATTAAAAATTTTACTCAATTTTAGATTATCTTTTATTAACAAATTTACTAAAAAGATGACTAAATTTCTCTAATTCTTTAAAAGTACCTTGTTTTATTAATTTACCCTTTTCTAATAAAAAAATATTATCACATTGCATAACTGTGCTTAAACGATGAGCAATCATAATGATTGTTAAATTCTCTTTAATACTACTAATTTTTTCCATAACAGCTTTTTCAGTGATGTTGTCTAGTGCATTAGTAGCTTCATCTAAAATTAACAATTTTGGATTATGATAAAGAGCTCTTGCAATACCAATTCGTTGTCGTTGTCCGCCAGACAATCTTACACCGTGTTCCCCGATAGTGGTTTGGTATTTGTTGGGCAATTCATCAATAACAAATTGATGCAAATTTGCAATTTTAGATACTTTCTCAATATTTTGAAGATCAATACTCTTAGGTTCAACGCCAAAAGCAATGTTTGCAGCAATTGTGTCATCTGTTAAGTAAATACTCTGAGGCACATAACCAATGATTCTTTGCCAAGATCTTACATTTTTTTTTGTAATAACCTGGCCATCTATTTCTAAAAACCCCTTTTGAGACTCTAGCAATCCTAGAATTATATCCACCATAGTAGTTTTACCACTTCCAGTGGCACCCACTATTCCTACGGTCGTTCCAACAGAAATATTTAAACTTACATCTTTTAATGATGTTCTTGGAGCATTTGGATATTCATAACTAATATTTTTTAATGAAATTGCTTTGTTAAATAAAAAGTTATTCTGATCTTGGTTTATATTATGTTTTTCTAAATTTTTTAAATCATTATACAAAGACTCAACTGAAGGTCTTACAAAACTAAGTTGGGTAAAAGCTGAATAAATTTGTTGTATTGCTGGCAATAAACGATATCCTGCAAAAGCATAAAGTGACAAAATTGGTAAAGCAGAATCGATTTCACCTGTTTTTGCCATCAAAAATAAGATTAATAATATGATACCTCCAAAAGCTATTGCTTCAAGAGCAAAGCGAGGTATTTGAGATATAGCAGATGATGAGGCCTGACTTCTGGCAAAAATTTGAGCTGGATCAGAAAATCGTTTAATAAAAATCTCTTCTAAACCACCTACTTTAACTTCTTTTACTGCACCAAAAGCCTCGGAAATAGTAGTAAACCGTAGTTGATTATTAATCATTCTTAATTTTCCTACGTGATTTAAAAATTTTCTTACTAGTTTAAAAATTAAGCCATAAGCGACTCCTAAGGTAAAGCTAACAATTAATGTAAGTTTTGGGTCTACCAACATTAATAAGGAAATTAACAAAATTGCAATCATTGTATTTGATATAAAGACCATAAAAGGTTGCATGCCGTTATTAATTATTACTCCTACTTCTGAAAGAATTGATTTACCTAGATCTGCACTGTGTCGGCCTAAAAACCAACTGTAAGGCTGGTTTAAGTACCCTTCAAATAAACGCTTTCCTATACTGTATTCACGCATTTGAACAAACTTTAGTTGGAAAAAAGTTGTTGCTGCTTTAAACGTCAGTGAAGTTATCAACAACACAAATACAAGTATGCCTAAAAATATAAGAAATTTATCATTATCATTTACACCAAAAATGTTCGAAATTTTAAAAATACTATTTAAAATGATATTTGTTTCAACAAGTGTAGGATTAGTTAAAACTGCTATAAAAGGCATGATTGAGGCTACACCGATCATTTCGAGTAAAGCCATAATCAAGTTCATTATCAACAATAATGCTGCGTGTTTACGTTCAGCAGGTGATAATAGAAATAGTAGTTTCTTAAATGATCGCATCTAAAGTGTTCATATAAATCGAAATTTATATCTATATTTGAAAAAATTTTTTTCAGTGCATAAATCAAGCCAATTGAGCTATTAGTACTGGTCAGCTGCACACATTGCTGTGCTTCCACATCCAGCCTATCAACGTGGTGGTCTACCACGGCTCTATAGGAAGAACTAGTTTTGAGGTGAGTTTCCCGCTTAGATGCTTTCAGCAGTTATCTCGTCCATACTTAGCTACCCGGCACTGCAGCTGGCGCTACAACCGGTCCACCAGTGGTATGTTCAACCCGGTCCTCTCGTACTAGGGTCAACTCCTCTCAATTCTTCTACACGCATAGCAGATAGGGACCGAACTGTCTCACGACGTTCTGAACCCAGCTCACGTACCACTTTAATTGGCGAACAGCCAAACCCTTGGGACCTGCTCCAGCCCCAGGATGTGATGAGCCGACATCGAGGTGCCAAACACTGCCGTCGATATGAGCTCTTGGGCAGTATCAGCCTGTTATCCCCGGCGTACCTTTTATCCGTTGAGCGATGGCCCTTCCACTCAGAACCACCGGATCACTATGACCGACTTTCGTCTCTGCTCGACTTGTCAGTCTCACAGTCAGGCAAGCTTATGCCATTGCACTCTACGAACGATTTCTGACCGTTCTGAGCTTACCTTCGCACGCCTCCGTTACTATTTGGGAGGCGACCGCCCCAGTCAAACTACCCACCATACAATGTCTTGATGCCGGATAACGGCTATCAGTTAGATATCAAGAAAAACAAAAGAGGTATTTCACTGGTGACTCCACAAAAGCTGACGCCCTTGCTTCAATGTCTCCCTCCTATGCTAAATATGTTTTTCCTAACACCAATGTAAAGTTGCAGTAAAGGTGCACGGGGTCTTTCCGTCTAACTACGCGAACTCCGCATCTTCACGGAGAATTCAATTTCACTGAGTTGATGTTGGAGACAGCGGAGAAATCGTTACGCCATTCATGCAGGTCGGAACTTACCCGACAAGGAATTTCGCTACCTTAGGACCGTTATAGTTACGGCCGCCGTTTACTGGGGCTTCAGAAATGAGCTTGCACCCATCGCATTAACCTTCCAGCACCGGGCAGGCGTCAGACCCTATACATCCACTTACGTGTTAGCAGAGCCCTGTGTTTTTGATAAACAGTCGCTTCTCCCTGGCTTGTGCCACCTTTCATTAGTTGCCTAAAAAAAGGTCTTCCTTATTCCGAAGTTACGGAAGCATTTTGCCGAGTTCCTTCAACATCATTCTCTCAAGCGCCTAAATATACTCTATTAATCCACCTGTGTCGGTTTAGGGTACGGTCTTATGATGGAGCTATTTCTTGGAACCTTTTCGCGGCAAGTTCAATCCATTAAGAACTCACAACTTACAAGATTCGTCACTACCATCTGGTTAAGGAATATTAACCTTATTTCCATCGACTACGGCTTTCGCCCTCGCCTTAGGTGCCGACTAACTCTGCGCGGATTAACCTTGCGCAGAAACCCTTGGATTTTCGGCGAAGAAGTTTTTCACTTCTTTTATCGTTACTTATGTCAGCATTCGCACTTCTGATACCTCCAGGATTCTTCACAGATATCCCTTCACAGGCTTACAGAACGTTCCGCTACCAGTTATAATTTTCGAAAAAATTATAAATCCACAGATTCGGTATATGATTTTAGCCCCGTTACATCTTCGGCGCAGAAACTCTATTAGACCGGTGAGCTGTTACGCTATCTTTAAAGGATGGCTGCTTCTAAGCCAACCTCCCGGCTGTTAAGGAATTTCCACATCCTTTCACACTTAATCATAATTTGGGGACCTTATCTGGTGGTCTGGGCTCTTTCCCTCTCGACCATGGACCTTAGCACCCACAGTCTGTCTGCTGAAGAACAATGTTTAGCATTCGGAGTTTTATTAGGTTTGGTAAGAATCTCTTCCCCCTAGCCCATTTAGTGCTCTACCTCTAAACATCTATTTATTCAACGCACTACCTAAATAGTTTTCGCGGAAAACCAGCTATCTACGAATTTGGTTGGCCTTTCACCCCTTACCACAAGTCATCCAAAGACTTTTCAACGTCAACTGGTTCGGTCCTCCGGCAAGTGTTACCTTGCTTTCAACCTGCTCATGGTAAGCTCATTCGTTTTCGGGTCTAATTCATTTAACTATTCGCCCTATTAAGACTCGCTTTCGCTGCGCCTACACCTAGATGGCTTAAGCTTGCTAAATAAATTAAGTCACTGACCCATTATACAAAAGGTACGCCGTCACTCTAAAAAGAGCTTCGACTGATTGTAGGCATGCGGTTTCAGGTTCTATTTCACTCCCCTAATAGGGGTTCTTTTCACCTTTCCCTCACGGTACTAGTTCACTATCGGTCACTGAAGAGTATTTAGGCTTAGAGGGTGGTCCCCCTATATTCGAGCAGGATTTCACGTGTCCCGCTTTACTCATGAATTTTAATAAACATTACTTTTACAGGACTATCACCCTCTGTGGTTAGCTTTTCCAAACTATTCAAATTTTTTTATCAAAACTGCTGGCCTAATCCGGTTTCGCTCGCCACTACTAACGGAATCTCAATTGATTTCTTTTCCTCTGGTTACTTAGATGTTTCAGTTCTCCAGGTTGTCTCTTTAAACTTATGTATTCAGTTTAAAGTACCACATAAAGTGGTGGGTTTCCCCATTCGGAAATTTTCGGATCAAAACTTACATACAGCTCCCCGAAACTTATCGCAGTATATCACGTCCTTCTTCGGCTTTCAGTGCCAAGGCATCCGCCACACGCCCTTAAACGCTTGATTTATGCACAGAAAAAAATTCTGTGTTGAATCAAATTTTTGTTATGAACATTAACTAATAACATTATTAATGTTCGGATATAGATATTGATATTAATTATTTTTTTTTCACAATTTTTTATAGCTAAGTGTTTGGTGGAGGATAGCGGGATCGAACCGCTGACCTCCTGAATGCAAATCAGGCGCTCTCCCAGCTGAGCTAATCCCCCATGATCTTAAATTGGTGGGCCGAGAAAGACTCGAACTTTCGACCCCACCCTTATCAAGGGTGTGCTCTAACCAACTGAGCTACCGGCCCCCATGCAAGAGAAACACTAACTTTAAGAAGAGAAATGAGGACGGTCAACATTAACCTATGTATATTATTTAGAATAAAATTTTACTTTTATTCATCCTTAGAAAGGAGGTAATCCAGCCGCAGGTTCCCCTACGGCTACCTTGTTACGACTTCACCCCAGTCGCTGACTATACCGTGGTCAAGGGTATTAAACCTTGCCTTAAGGTAGAACCAACTCCCATGGTGTGACGGGCGGTGTGTACAAGACCCGGGAACGCATTCACCGTGGCACGCTGATCCACGATTACTAGTAATTCCAGCTTCATGCACTCGAGTTGCAGAGTGCAATCCGAACTGAGGTATCTTTTAAGGATTTGCTTAACATCGCTGTTTCGCTTCCTGTTGTAGATACCATTGTAGCACGTGTGTAGCCCAACACGTAAGGGCCATGAGGACTTGACGTCATCCCCACCTTCCTCCAGCTTATCACTGGCAGTTCTTTCAGAGTGCCCAACTAAATGATGGCAACTAAAAGTGAGGGTTGCGCTCGTTGCGGGACTTAACCCAACATCTCACGACACGAGCTGACGACAGCCATGCAGCACCTGTGTTTCGTCCGGCCGAACCGAAAACTTTAATCTCTTAAAGTCGCGACGAACATGTCAAGTGTTGGTAAGGTTCTGCGCGTATCTTCGAATTAAACCACATGCTCCACTACTTGTGCGGGTCCCCGTCAATTCATTTGAGTTTTAACCTTGCGGTCGTACTCCCCAGGCGGTGTGTTTATCGCTTTCGCTGCGACACTGAAAATAAATTTCCAACGTCTAACACACATCGTTTACGGCATGGACTACGAGGGTATCTAATCCTCTTCGCTACCCATGCTTTCGTTCCTCAGTGTCAGTAATGATCCAGAAAGCTGCCTTCGCAATTGGTATTCTTTCTAATATCTACGAATTTCACCTCTACACTAGAAATTCTGCTTTCCTCTATCAAACTCTAGCTGAAAAGTTTTGATGGCAGTTCCAGAGTTAAGCTCTGGGATTTCACCACCAACTTTTTCAACCACCTACGAACTCTTTAAGCCCAGTAATTCCGAACTACGCTAGGTCCCTTCGTATTACCGCGGCTGCTGGCACGAAGTTAGCCGGACCTTCTTATTCGGGTACAGTCATTTTCTTCCCCGACGAAAGAGCTTTACAACCCAAGGGCCTTCTTCACTCACGCGGCATCGCTGCATCAGAGTTTCCTCCATTGTGCAAGATTCCCCACTGCTGCCTCCCGTAGGAGTTTGGGCCGTGTCTCAGTCCCAATGTGGCTGATCATCCTCTCAAATCAGCTATTGATCAAAGTCTTGGTAGGCCATTACCCCACCAACAAACTAATCAAGTGCGGGCTCATCCAATGGTGCATAAAGCTTTCTCCGTAAAGACTTATCCAGTATTAGCACAAGTTTCCTCGTGTTATTCCAGGCCAAAGGGTAGATACCCACATGTTACTCACCCGTCTGCCACTAAGTATTGCTACTTCGTTCGACTTGCATGTGTTAGGCGTGCCGCCAGCGTACGTTCTGAGCCATGATCAAACTCTCAAGTTTAAAAACGGCGCACACTAGCTTCTATATAAATTCTAAGAATAAAATTTATATAATGTTGAAGTGTGTACGACAAATTTTGGTAACCTTAACCGTCCACACTTCTCTTCTTAAATTTTTACATTTTAAATAGCTAATTGAGCAAAAAGGCTCAATAATCCTCGCTAATTTATTGTTTTACAATAATTTTTATTGAGAAGTTCGATGCTTATAGGCTAAAATTATAGGAAATCAAGCTTTTAAGAACAAAAAAAGTCTTAAAAACGCCCAATTTTAAAGGATTTTTTTGATATTTAACAATTCCTAAACTATTAATATGAACCTCGACAATTTTTTAAATGTTAAAAAAAGTTAAACTTAATATTAAGAAAAACCTAGAAATATTTGCACTAGGCTTACTTATTCTAATAACAATAACATTCACATC
>CACHBQ010000018.1:0-6857 GCA_902578105.1 uncultured Pelagibacteraceae bacterium
GGATTGTCATGGTTTACCTATCGAATGGAAAATTGAGGAACAATACAAAAAAAATAAAAAAAATAAAAATGATGTTCCGATTGTAGAATTTAGAAAAGAATGCCGAACGTTTGCTGAAAAATGGATAGAGGTTCACAAAGACCAATTTAAAAGATTAGGTGTTGTTGGTGATTGGGAAAACTATTATTCAACGATGAGTTATGATGCAGAGGCACAAATTGTAAGAGAACTTGGAAAATTTTTAAAAGAAGGAAGTCTTTATAGAGGATTTAAACCAGTTTTATGGTCAACTGTAGAAAAAACTGCCTTAGCTGATGCCGAGGTTGAATATCAAGACCATAAATCTGATACGATCTATGCTTGTTTTCCAGTTAAATCATCAAAAATAAAAGAACTTAATGATTGTGATATTGTTATATGGACAACCACTCCTTGGACGATACCAGCAAACAAAGCCTTAGCATACAATGAAAGCTTAGATTACTTAATAATTCGAATTAATGATGACGGAAATTTTAAAAATAAAAAAATTGTTATTGCTGAAGCACTACTAGACTCTGTTTTAAAAGATTGTGAGATTAAAGAATTTGAAAACCTTAAGAAATTTAAAGGTAAAGATTTAAAAGATACTATCTGCAAGCATCCATTTTTTGATTTAGGGTATGATTACGATATTCCAATGTTAGAGGCACGTTTTGTAACCACTGAACAAGGAACAGGAATTGTTCATTGTGCGCCAAGTCATGGACCTGACGATTTTAATCTTTGTTTAAATAATGGAATAAAGGCCATCGAGACAGTAGATGATGATGGAAAATATACAAATAATGTCTCTCTGTTTGAGGGTTTACATATTTTTAAAGCTAACCCAGTTGTAATAGAAAAATTGAGAGATCAAAACAAACTCCTTTCGAATGGTGAATTGGTTCATTCATATCCTCACTCTTGGAGATCAAAAGCACCTTTAGTTCATAGAGCAACACCACAATGGTTCATTTCAATGGAAAGTCATAAACTGAGAAGTAAGGCTTTAAAAGCAATAGATGATACAACCTTTTATCCAAGCAAAGGTAAAGAAAGGTTAAAATCCATGATCGAGACAAGACCAGATTGGTGTGTATCAAGACAAAGAGTATGGGGCGTACCACTTCCAATTTTTGTAAATAAAAAGTCTAATGAAATTTTAATAGACGATGGAGTATTTGAAAATATTGCTAATATTTATGAGAAAGAGGGTTCTGATTGTTGGTTTTCAGATGACCCTCAAAAATTTTTAGGTAGTAAATATAAAGCTGAAGATTTTGAAAAGCTTAGCGATATTGTTGAAGTTTGGTTTGATAGTGGATCAACCCACTCTTTTGTATTGGAGAAGAGAAAAGACCTTAAATGGCCTGCATCAATGTATTTAGAGGGTTCTGATCAACATAGGGGCTGGTTTCACTCCTCTTTATTAGAGTCATGTGGGACAAGAGGTAAGGCACCTTTCGAATCTATATTATCTCATGGGTTTGTTGTGGATGGAAAAGGTCTTAAAATGTCAAAATCTCTTGGAAATGTTATTGCACCTGAGGATATTTTGAAAAAGTATGGTGCTGATATTTTAAGAATTTGGGTTGCTGCATCTAATTATGCTGAAGATTTAAGAATAGATTATTCTATTTTGGATCAGCATTCTGAGTCTTATCGTAAAATTAGAAATACATTTAGATATCTATTAGGAAATATAAATGACAAATATGAGGATATTAATTTTGATAAAATTGACATTGAAAACTTACCAGAGCTAGAGAAATTTATGTTAAGTAAGATTCATTCGCTTAACAAAAAATTTGAAAATTATTTTAAAAAATATGATTTTCACAATCTTTACAAAGAATTGTTGAATTTTTGTACAACAGATTTGTCGGCATTCTATTTTGATATAAGAAAGGACGCTTTATATTGTGATCCAATTAATTCTGAGAAAAGAAAATCTTGTGTTACAATTTTGAATGTTTTGTTAAAATCTTTACTCAGATGGTTCGCTCCAATATTGTCTTTTACAACTGAGGAAATACATCAACTGATATCAAAGAATACTAAAAGCATCCATTTAGAAAAATTTCTTACTTTTCCAGATAAATTTAAAAATGAACAACTTACCGAGAGATGGTCTCAATTAATAAAAATTAGAGATGTATGCAACATAAGTATTGAGGAAAAAAGAGCCAATAAAGAAATTGGTTCAAGTTTAGAGGCAGATCTTAATATTCAACTTAATGAAAAATATAAGGAAATAGTTGCAGATATGGATTTATCTGAATTATGTATTGTGTCGAAAACTGTTATTAATTTTGATAATCAGTCAGATATTTTAGTTGAGACAAAAAAAGCTTCTGGAAATAAATGCTCAGTTTGTTGGAAGATTAGAGTAGACCCATGTGAAAGACACCCTAAATGTCAAATTTCTTAAATAAAAATTTTGTAATAAATTTTTTTATTATTCTGAGCATCTTTGGTCTCGATAGGTTCACCAAAGTCTATGTGATTTCTGAAAATGAAAAAAATTTGTCATCTGAATTATTTGTATCAAAATTTTTAAATATCAATTTAATTTACAATGAAGGAATAGCATTTGGTTTATTATCATTTGATCAAAGTCATATGTACAACATTTTAACAATTTTAATTATAGCTGTAATTTTAATTATTTTTTTTATGACTTTAAAAAGTGATGGTCTTAAAAAATATTCACTTTTAATGATATTTGGTGGAGCTTTAGGTAATTTATATGATCGAATTTTTTTTAAAGCTGTGCCAGACTTTATTGATTTTCACATCGGAAATTTTCATTGGTTTATTTTTAATGTATCGGATATATTTATTTCATTAGGAGTATTATTTTTGATTATTTTTGAAATAATTGATAATCAAAAAAATAAAATTGATGAAAAAAATATTTAAACTAACAACAATTATAATTTCAATTTTGGCTTTAAATTCATGTGGAACAATTAGAGAAGGTTTTAGTTCACAGAAAAAAAATAGTATAGATGAATTTTTGGTTGAAAAGAAATCACCTTTAGTGATGCCCCCAGACTTCAATGAATTACCATTACCGCAGCAAACTAATCAAGTAACTGAGAGTGAAGAGAATACAGGTATCAAATCATTACTGACTGACAACAAGGATACAGATTTAGATAATCAAAACGATAATCAAAACACAAATTTTGAAAATTCCATTTTAGAAAAAATTAAAAATAATTAATGATAACATCAGGAATTTTTTTTAAAAATTTTAAGGGTAGTAAACAAAATTCTAAAATAAAAAAAAATCTTAAAAAATTAATAAAAGAAAATAGTCAAATCTTTCAATCTTTTAGTAAAAATTATAAAGACCAATTTAAGATCAAAAACTTAAGAATTTTTAAAAGGATTAACGATATTCGTATAATTGGAATTGGTGGTTCGTCATTGGGTACGAAAACTATTTATAGCTTTCTTGAACATAAAATTAAAAAGAATGTATTATTTTATGATAATTTATCACCTTTCAACAAAAAATCTGGAAATAAAAAACATTTAAATTTAATCATCTCTAAATCAGGCAATACTTTAGAGACAATAGTTAATTCTAATATTCTTATCAAAAAAAGTGATAAAAATATTTTTATTACAGAAAATAAAAAAAATTATTTATATTCATTAGCCCATAAACTAAAATCAGAGATTGTTCATCACAATAATTTTATAGGTGGTCGATACTCAGTTTTATCAGAAGTTGGAATGTTGCCCGCCGAATTAATGGGTCTTAATTCAAAAAGTTTTAGGCAATTTAATAATTTAATTAAAAATCAAAAATATTTAAATGCGCTCATATCTAATGTGGGATCTACAATAAATTTAATTAAAAAAAGAAAATTTAATTCAATTATCATAAATTATGATGAAAAATCTCAAAATTTTTTTTCGTGGTATCAACAACTAGTAGCTGAAAGTTTGGGTAAAAAGGGAAAAGGTTTATTGCCAGTTGTATCTAACATGCCCAGAGATAATCATAGCGTTATGCAGCTTTATTTGGATGGTTTTAAAAATAATTTTTATACGTTTTTTTATGTCCATGAAAATAATACCTCCAAAATAGATAATAAATTTATTTTGCCCTCACAAAATTTTCTTAAAAACAAAAATATTCAAAATATTACTTACGCTCAAAAAAAAGCTACGGAAAATGTTTTTACAAAAAAAAATATACCTTTTAGAAGCTTTGAAATAAAAAAAAGGGATGAAAAAACTTTAGGTGAGTTATTTTGCTTTTTTATGTTGGAGACTATTTTAATTGGAAAAGCTTTGAAAATAAACCCTTACGATCAACCCGCTGTTGAGTTAATTAAAAAAGAGACTAAGAAAATTTTAGTTTAAATCACCAAATATAATTTTCGATATTCCATATTTCTTCTCATCTAGAATTCTAAATTTTTTTGAAAACTCTTCATTTTCTTTTTTATGCCTATGCACAATAATCACCCCATCTTTATCGAGAATTTTTTCTTGAAAAATATTATCAATAATATTTGGCAATCTTTTTTCTTTATAGGGAGGATCCAAAAATATGATATTGAATTTAAGCTGAATTTTTTTCAAAAAGTAATTAGATAGTAAGTCTTCCTCAATAATCTCATATTTTTCTCTCATATTTAAATTATTTAGATTACTTTTTAAAATTGGCAAAACACCATTATACTTTTCTACAAAAGTAACATGTTTAGCTCCTCTTGAGAGACACTCTAAACCAAATGAGCCAACACCTGCAAATAGATCTAAAACTTTTGAATTTTCAATATTGATCTTAAATTTATTAGAGTGATTAATTATATTAAAAATAGATTCCTTCGCTAAGTCCTTTAAGGGTCTTGTTTCTTTGTCTTTTGGTTGTAAAATTTTTTTTCCTTTAAATTTTCCACCAATTATTCTCATTTTTTTATTACTTTGTAACCAATATCTTTTCTAAAAAAACCATCTGACCAATTTAGATTGTTGAGAAGTTGATGAATCCTATTTCTTGATTCTTCAAAACTATCTGATAAAGAAACAAAATTTAAAACCCGTCCACCCACCGCTAAAGTAACATCACCTGTTTTAATAGTGCCAGCATGAAATAAGTGATCATCAGTGTTTAATTCAATTTTATTGATATTTGTGATTTCAACATTTTTTTGGTAGGTTTCAGGGTAACCTTTTGAGCACAAGACAACACATAAACTTTTTTTATTATTCCAATTAATTTTGCTTTCATTTAATCTTCCATTACAGCATGAATCAATAATTTCACCGAAATCTGTATTTAGCTTAGGAAGAATAGTTTGACACTCTGGATCACCCATTCTAACATTATACTCAATTAAATAAGGTTCATTATTTTTTATCATGAGCCCGGCATATAAAAAGCCTTTGTATGACGATTTTAAATCTTTAAGTGCTCTTAAGGTTGGATCAATTATATTATTCAAAATCTTTTTTTCGAGCTCTTCATTTATTAATCTTGATGGTGAATAAGCACCCATTCCACCAGTATTTTTTCCTTTATCACCTTCCCGAACTCTTTTATGATCTTGAGCTGTACCAAAATTTTTATAAGTAATACCATCACTTAAAATGAAAAAGCTCATTTCTTCACCTTCTAAAAATTCTTCAATAAGAACATTTTCAGCAGCACCAAACTTTCCATCAAAAATTTCCTTAACTGCTTGATAAGACTCTTCTTTATTTTCACAAATATAAACACCTTTTCCTGCAGCCAAATTATCTGCTTTAATGACTATTGGAAAATTGGATTTATCTAAAAAATTTTTAGCTTGATCAATATCATTAAATACACCGAAATTCGCTGTAGGAATATTATATTTTTTACAGATGTTTTTTGTAAATATTTTAGACCCTTCTAATTGTGAAGCGACTTTACTAGGTCCAAAAACCTTGATATCAAAACCTTCCAAGTAATCTGTTAGTCCATCAACCAAAGGTTTTTCTGGGCCAATTACTACTAATTCTATTTTTTTTGAAAGAATGAAATTTTTCAATTCCTCAAATTTATTTATATCTAAGTTAATATTATCAGCTATTACATCGGTCCCAGCGTTACCAGGAAAACAATAAATCTTATCAATTTTTTTTGACTTATTTAATGCATGACAAATGGCATGCTCTCTTCCACCGCTTCCTATAATTCCTACAATCATGTATAAACATATAAATTATAAATGAATAAAAAATTAGCAAAAGTAAAATATTTACCAAATAATTTTCAAGTAATTGAAAAAGGCGACCATGTAATTTGTGCAGTTTCGGGTAAAGCAATCAGTCTTGAAAATTTGACTTATTGGAATGTTGAACTTCAAGAGCCGTATTATTCATATGTTGAGGCTTCTAAAAAAAAAGAGGAATTAGACAATAAATAATATTATTTCCAACGATTATGGGACCATATCCAGTTATTAGGATTAGCAAGTATCATTTTTTCAAGAGTCTTATTTAATTCGTTTGTAATATTTTCAATAGTATCTTCATTTGAGAAGTGAATTGGTGTATGAACTTTCATTCTAAATTTAATACCCTCATATCTTTCTATAAAGATAGGTACAACTGGCATATTAAATTTTTTAATCAATTGTGCTGGAATTGTAGTAGTAAAAGCTTTCTCATTAAAAAAATTTGATTTAATACCCTGAGAAACTCTCTGATCTATCATAACTGCCGTCGAAAAACCCTGGTTATTAAGTTTTATTAATTCTTTTAATCCGCCAATTCCTTTTTTAATTTGATTGTTGCAAATATATTTTTTTCTAATTTGCTCCATGAATTTATTTAAAAAAATA
>CACHBQ010000019.1:0-6638 GCA_902578105.1 uncultured Pelagibacteraceae bacterium
TATATCTAAAAACTTCCAATTTTCTTGTTTTCTATTTGGAAATCCACTTTTAATAAATTTATTTAGGTAAGACTTTTTTATCTCAATATCTCTATTAGAAAAATTAGAAGCCTCTTGAATTTTGTTAAAATCTGTTTTTAATTGTTCCTTCATCTAATTAAAACTCTCATATCCTTTTTTTTCTAATTCTTCTGCAAGTTCAGGTCCACCTGATTTAATAATCCTTCCATTCATTAAAACATGAACGAAATCTGGCTTGATATAATCTAATAGTCTTTGATAATGAGTAATAATTAAAAAAGAATTTTCATTATTCCTTAATGTGTTTACACCATCTGCAACTATTTTTAGAGCATCTATATCTAAACCTGAGTCTGTTTCATCTAAAATTGAAAGTTTTGGCGCCAGCATTGACATTTGTAGAATTTCATTTTTCTTTTTTTCTCCACCAGAGAAGCCTACATTTAATTGCCTATTAAGTTTTTCTTCATCAAATTTAAGTTCCTTAGCTTTTTCTTTTACGAGTTTTAAAAACTCGATAGCATCAAGTTCTTTTTGTCCACGAGCTTTTCTAATTGCATTTAGAGAAGTCTTTAAAAAAATATTAGTATTTACTCCAGGAATTTCTAAAGGGTATTGGAAGGCTAAAAATATACCTTTGTGCGCTCTTTCCTCAGTTTCAAGTTCAAATAAATTTTTATTTTCAAATAATATTTCTCCTGATACCTCGTAACCTTTTTTTCCGGATAAAATATTAGATAAAGTACTTTTTCCAGAGCCATTAGGGCCCATTATTGCATGAACTTCACCTGGGTTTATATTTAGTGAAAATCCTTTTAAAATTGACTTATTTTCAACATTTGCGTTTAAGTTATTAATTTTCAGCATTAACCCACGCTCCCTTCAAGACTAATTCCAACAAGTTTTTGTGCCTCTACAGCAAACTCCATTGGTAATTGCTGAAGAACTTCTTTGCAAAATCCATTAACGATTAACCCAACAGCTTCCTCAGGATTTAATCCTCTTTGTTGACAATAGTGCAATTGCTCTTCACTTATTTTTGACGTTGTTGCTTCATGAGCAACATTTGAGTCAAAATTTTTGTTCTTTATATAAGGAACAGTATGTGCTCCACATTTATTTCCCATTAAAAGAGAGTCACATTGAGTATAGTTACTAGAATTTTTTGCTTTTGAATTTATATCTACTAATCCTCTATAGGTCATATCAGAAAATCCAGCACTAATACCTTTGGAAATTATTTTACTTTTAGTATTTTTACCAAGGTGGATCATCTTTGTTCCTGTATCTGCTTTTTGATGATTATTTGTAATTGCTATTGAATAAAATTCTCCAATTGAGTTATCACCCTTTAAAATACAACTAGGGTATTTCCAAGTTATAGCAGAACCTGTCTCTACCTGTGTCCAAGAAATCTTAGAATTTTTTCCCTTACATAGTCCTCTTTTGGTTACAAAATTATAAATTCCTCCTTTTCCATTTTCATCTCCCGGGTACCAATTTTGAACAGTTGAATATTTAATCTCTGCATCATCAAGAGCTATTAGTTCAACATTAGCAGCGTGTAATTGATTTTCATCTCTCATCGGTGCAGTACAGCCCTCTAAATAACTCACGTAACTTCCTTTATCAGCAATAATTAAAGTTCTTTCAAATTGACCAGTTTCTGATGCGTTAATTCTGAAATAGGTCGAGAGCTCCATTGGGCACTTTACACCTTCAGGAATATAAACAAATGACCCATCGGTAAAAACAGCGGAATTTAATGTCGCAAAAAAATGATCTGTTGTTGGAATTACTGTTCCTAAATATTTTTTTACTAAATCAGGATGTTTTTGTATTGCTTCTGACATTGAACAAAAAATGATTCCATGTTTTGTTAATTCAACTTTAAATGTTGTGGCTACTGAAACAGAATCAAATACCGCATCTACAGCTATTCCATTTAATCTTGCTTGTTCTTGAAGGGGAATTCCTAATTTATTATAAGTTTCTAAAAGTTTAGGATCTAATTCATCTAAGCTCTTAGGTTTATCCTTCATGCTTTTCGGAGCCGAATAATAATATAAATCTTGATAATCAATTTTAGGATACTTGGGTTTTTGCCAGTCAGGTTCTTTGAGAAGCTTAAATCTTTCAAATGCTTTTAGTCTAAAATCCAACATCCATTTAGGTTCTTTTTTAATATTTGAAATAAACTTAATTACATTTTCATTTAGACCTTTTGGTGCTTTAATATTTTCAATATCAGTTGTAAAACCGTATTTATAATCTTTTAAATTTTCTATATCTTTTTCTCTAGTATCCATTTTATAATCTTCTTTCAAAGTTTTCTTTTACTAAGTCGTCTAAACTCTTTTTATCAAAAAAATTATTGATGTGAGTTTCAAGTTCATCCCAAAGATTGTGAGTTAAACATTTTGTAGATTTACCATTGCATCCTTTTTTTGACTCTTTTTTACATTGGACAGTTTTTACTTTTTCATCTACTGCATCAAAAATATTTGTTAATTTTATTTCTTTAGCTTTCCTATTTAAAATATATCCACCTTGAGTTCCTCTAACGCTTTGAACAATTTCTTTTTTTCTCAATTTTGAAAAAATTTGTTCTAAATAATCTAACGAAATGCCTTGTCTTAAAGATATATCCCTTAGAGAAACTGGATTAATTCCATCAAATCTAGCCAGATCCACTAAAGCCATTACTGCATATCTGCCTTTAGAAGTAAGTCTCATAATTCCTTAATTTACTGGGGTATATATAAACCTGACCAAAATAGTCAAGTATCATAAGTAAAAAAAAGCTAACATTTTGTCACGCAGTTGTGATAAACCTAATTTTTTTTTGAGAATAATAATCAATAACAATTATGGAAAATAAAATATTAGAAATATTTATTCCAGGACCTGCAGGTAGACTTGAAGCCAAATATTATAAAAGTAAAAAAAATACTTCACCAATAGCTTTAGTCTTACAACCACATCCTCAGTATGGAGGGACAATGAATAATAAAGTTGTTGTGGAAACTTTTCATACTTTTATGGAAAATGATTTTTCAGTTTGCAGAGTAAATTTTAGAGGTGTGGGAAAGAGTGATGGAGAATTTGATAATGGTCAAGGTGAATTAGCAGATGCTGCAGCTGCTCTTGATTGGTTAGAGAGAGAAAATTTTGATAATTCTCAGTGTTGGGTTTCAGGTTTTTCTTTTGGGTCATTGATTGCTATGCAACTTTTAATGAGGAGACCAGAGATAAATAGATTTGTCGCAATCTCTCCCCAACCAAATGTTTATGATTTTTCATTTTTGTCTCCGTGTCCAACTTCTGGGATAATGATTTATGGAAAAAAAGATGAATTGGTGCCTGTTGAACATATCAATGAACTAAATAAAAGATTAAGTGCGCAAAAAGGTATTAAAGTTGAATTTCAATCAATCTCAGAAGCAAATCATTTTTTTTCAAAAAATGAGAATGCACTTTCAAAGTCTCTTGATAAATACATTAAAAAAGAAACAGCTTTGTATTAAAAATTTTCGACTAAAACTCCACCAGTTACCGATTTTTGACATCGAGTAGTATTTGGAAATGAAATCGGCATACCTTTTAGTGATCTTATAGCTAAAAAAGCAAAAGCTTGAGACTCAATAAAGTCTCCATCTAATTCATATTGATCAATTGAATTAAGATTTATATCATAAAAATTACTTTTTATACTTTCTAAGAGATATTTATTTTTTCTTCCTCCACCACATACTAACCATTTACTTTTTTGAGAATTATTCTTATTGTGAATAAAATTTATTCCATTGGAAATTAATTTAGCGGTGAAATCAGTGATGGTTGCAGCGCCATCCTCTAATGAAAGTCCTTTTGCAAAAAAAATATCAAAATTTTTAGTATCTAAAGATTTTTCAAAATTAGATTGTTCAGTAAAATTGTCCAAAGCTTGATTTAAAATTAGTTTATCTGTTTTTCCAGATCTTGCTACTAAACCTTCTTTATCATACACTTTTTTTGAATTTTTTCTCATCCATTCGTCTATCAAACAATTGCCAGGTCCGATATCACAGGCAAAAATTTTTTCCTCTAAATCCAAATTATTATATTCTATTGTAGAGGTAACATTAGAAATACCTCCAATATTAAGAATATTAATAGGAAAACCCAAATTAAATTTTTTATTCAATTCATTTGCTAAAGCATTATGAAAGATTGGTGCTAGAGGAGCGCCCTGCCCCCCATTTTCTAAATCATTTTGTCTAAAATTATAAATAACTTTCTTTTTCGTTAATTGGGATAGTAGCAATCCGTCACCCAATTGTTTTGTAATTTTTTTTTCTGGAGCATGAAATATTGTTTGACCATGAAAACCAATTAAATCAACATCAGATTTTGATAGTTCAAGGCATTTATTAACAGCCTTAAAATGAAATAAAGTTATTTCTCTTTCTAAATCTTTGATTTCAACTTGATATTTGGTTAAATCATCTGGATTTAAGATTTTATCCCTAATTTTAAGTATTTTTTGAGTTAATTCTTCATCATATTGAAAGTATTTATCGATTAATATTGAAAAGTCTTGATTACCATCTGACTTAATTATGGATACATCTACTCCATCAGATGAGGTACCACTCATTAAACCCATTGCTGTATAAATCTTATCCATTCTTATTTTTTTTTATTAAATAATGTATATTGTGGAATTATAGACTTATGGATAAATTTTTAAAAGAATTTAAAGATAGAGGCTACTTCTATCAATGCACGAATGAAAATGAATTATCCAAATTAATAAATAAAGAAAAAATTAAAGCTTACATAGGTTTTGATTGTACTGCTGAAAGTCTTCATGTTGGAAGCTTACTTCAAATCATGTGTCTTAGACTTCTTCAAAAATATGGGCACAGACCGATTGTCTTATTAGGTGGAGGGACTACCAGAATTGGAGATCCTTCAGGTAAAGACAAAACAAGGAGAATTTTAACTGAAAAAGAAATAGATAAAAATACAAAAAATATTGAAAAAATATTAAAAAAATTTTTAAATAATAACGATCCAAAAACAAAACCTATTTTTGTAAATAATTATTCCTGGCTTAAAAATTTAAATTATATTTCATTTTTAAGAGAAATAGGAAAACATTTTACAATTAATAAAATGCTCACTTTCGAAAGTGTTAAAACTAGATTGGATAGAGAACAATCTTTAAGCTATATGGAATTTAATTATATGATTTTGCAAGCTTATGATTTTTTAGAGCTAAATAAAAAAGAAAGTTGTTCCTTACAAATAGGAGGTTCTGATCAATGGGGAAACATTGTCAATGGAACAGAACTTATAAAAAGATATTCTGGTAAACAAGCTTATGGTTTAACTACCCCTCTAATTACATTATCCTCAGGAGCAAAAATGGGAAAAACTGAGTCAGGTGCTATTTGGTTAGATGAAAAATTATTATCATCATATGACTATTGGCAATTTTGGAGAAATATCGATGACAGAGATGTAATAAAATTTTTAAAAATGTTCACAGATTTAGATATTGAAGAAATTGATAACATGAAGGATGAAGACATTAATAAACTAAAAATAAAGCTAGCTAATGAGACAACTACTATGCTTCATGGTTTAAAAGCTGCTAAAAGTTCGGAACAAGCAGCAAAAGAAGCTTTCTCAGGAACTTCGCTTGGTTCAAATTTACCCTCAATTAAAATTAAGAAAACTGATATTGAAAATAAAATGAGCATTATAGACCTCGTGATCTTATCTAAATTAGAAAATTCAAAGAGTGAAATCAGACGTCTTATTAAAGGAAATGCAATAAAACTGAATGATGAAATTATATCTCAAGAAAATCTGATTATTACTTATGAATTATTCAGACAAAATTATTTAAAACTTTCTGTGGGAAAAAAAAGACATTTAAAAATTGAGTTAAGTTAATTCTTTTTAATTTTTTCCAATGTTCTTGTAATAAATCTAGGTGTTAAGGTTTTGACAGGATTTACTGAAGTTTTTAAATTTTTTGGAGGACCTTTAATTTTAAAACTTACTCCAAATACTCCCTCACCAGTTTTTTTTCCAACTAATATTTCACCTAGCATAGGTAATGAACCAATAAAATTATTAATTGTTGTGGCTGGCACCAATGTGCCCTTTAAACTAATTAATTTATTTTTTTCAACATAGCCCTCCATTAAAATAGATATTGCAGGACCAATCGCATAAATTTCTTCTATGGTCATTAAATCACCCTCATTTTTAAAATTCATTTCAAATTCGGTAAAACGTATACCTTCTCCAGATAAAATATCCGCAATACCTTGTAAGGATGCTAACGTGAGAATCTTTGTCAATATAGGTAGCTCTTTTAATTTAAAATCATAAATTTTTATTTGTGAAACAGATTTTTTTGATTTTTTTGAGCTGAAGAAATCGAGTGATCCTTCATCAAAACCTTTTATAAATTTATATCTTTTTACGATAGGTTTTGCCTCATCAACAAACAAGGTAATAATTTTATTATCATTATCTTTATTTATTGTGAGTTTTAGTTTTTTATTTTTCGAAAAGCTTCCAATTAAGTCAGCTTTATATATTTCTTTATTTTTGAT
>CACHBQ010000020.1:0-4012 GCA_902578105.1 uncultured Pelagibacteraceae bacterium
TTTAGTATTAAAGAATTTGATAGTTTCAATAATTCAAAAAGTAAATTTAAACCTTTCCACAAATCTAAAGTGAAGATTAAAAGAGAAGTCGTTCCAATGGATCTTAAAATCTCAAACAAGATTAAAAAAAAGAATACACATATTGAACCAACGAAGTGGAATGAATTAATAAAAGATAAGAAAACTTTTTTATTAGATGCAAGAAAACCTTTTGAGCATAAAGTTGGTTCTTTTAAAAAATCGGTAAATCCAAATATAGACAACTTTAGAGATTTCCCAAAATACTTAAAAAAGTTAAAAAAAGATCAAACAATAGCAATGTTTTGCACTGGTGGAATTAGATGTGAAAAAGCCTCTGTATTTTTAGAAAAAAAAGGTTTTAAAAATATTTATCAATTAAAGGGTGGAATTTTGAATTACTTAAAAAAAATCAAACAAAAAAACAGTTTGTGGAAAGGTGAGTGTTTTGTATTTGACAATAGAGTAACTCTAAAACATGGATTAGTACAAGGAACCTATTCAATTTGCGGCGGATGTAGACAACCAATTTCAACTAAAGAAAAAATAATCTATCACATGAAAACTTATCTAATCAATTTAATAAACACTCTATAACAAGAGTTTATCAATTACTAATATGGGGAAAAGTTAGACCTTCTAAGGGAAAAATTAAAACTTTAATAACACGAAGTTCAAAGAATAGACAAATGATGGAAGTTAGTCGGACTAAAGGAAAAAAAGCAATTACCAATTATAGAACTATTGAAATTTTTGAGAATAAACACACACCAACTTTAAGTTTAGTAGAATGCAAACTAGAAACAGGTAGAACCCATCAAATTAGAGTTCACATGAATTTTTTAGGAAATAGTATTGTTGGTGATGATAAATATAAAAAAAAGTTTAAGAAAATTAAAAACATTAATCCGTTGATAAAGCAAAATTTAAATAATCTTAATAGACAATTTCTTCATGCTAAGACACTAGGCTTCATTCACCCCACGAAAAGCAAAGAAATGACTTTCAACTCAAATTTACCTCTAGAACTTGAGAATATTTTAAAAATACTAAGAAATACTAATAAATAAATCATTGAAAAATATAAATAATTAATTAGATAAACTGATTATGAATACTGCAATAAATAATAACTTGCCCATTTTAAGTAATGAAGGTGGTCTATCTGCATATTTGGAACAGATTAAAAAATTCCCTATGCTTGATGCAGAAGAAGAATATATGTTGGCAAAAAATTGGAAAACAACTGGTAATATTAAAGCAGCAGAAAAATTAGTAACGAGTCATTTGAGATTGGTTGCGAAAATTGCAATGGGGTATAAAGGATATGGATTACCAGTAAATGAAATGATATCTGAGGGGAATATTGGTTTAATGCAAGCGGTAAAAAAATTTGAACCTGAAAAAGGTTTTAGATTAGCCACCTATGCGATGTGGTGGATAAAAGCTTCAATACAAGAATATATTTTAAGATCGTGGAGTTTAGTTAAGATTGGTACAACGACTGCACAAAAAAAATTATTTTTTAATCTTAAGAAATTAAAAAACCAAATAGCTCCTCAAACAGAAGGTGATTTAAAAAATGAACATGTTGATGAAATAGCTAACAAGCTTGATGTTAGTAAAGATGAGGTCATTTCGATGAATCGAAGATTATCGGGAAAAGAATTCTCACTTAATGCACAAGTTGGTGAAGATGGCGATGAGTGGCAAGACTGGTTGGTTGATAAAGAATTAGATCATGACTTAAAATTTGCTCATCAAGAGGAAATGGAACAAAGAAAAGATTTGTTAAAAAACTCAATTCAAGTCCTAAATGAAAGAGAGAGAGAAATTTTATATTCTAGAAGATTAAATGATAATCCAACTACATTGGAAGATCTAAGTAAAAAATATAAAATTAGTAGAGAAAGAGTAAGGCAAATTGAAAACAAAGCTTTTGAAAAATTACAAAAGCATATGCTTTTACTCGCAAAGTCAAAAAACTTGTTACCTGTAAATTAAATCTCAAAAGGATTTTCGATTAATATCGTATCATCACGTTCTGGGCTAGTTGAAATACTTGATATTTTAGTCTCAATAAAATTTTCAACTTCTTTAATATAATTTTTAGCATTTTCTGGAAGATCATTAATATTCTTAATACCACTTGTTGATTTTTTCCAGCCATCAAAAGTTTTATAAATAGGTTTTATTTTAAGCTGATCCTCTACTGCTGCTGGTAAATAATTAATTTTTTTTCCATCTAACTCATATTCAACACACATCTTTATTTCATCTAATTCATCTAAAACATCTAGCTTTGTGAGTGCTATACCATCAATCCCTGAGACTTTGATAGTTTGTCTAACTAAAACACCATCAAACCATCCACACCTTCTTTTTCGACTAGTAACTGTTCCGAATTCTTTTCCTCTTGTTCCTAAAAGTTCGCCAATATCATCTTTTAATTCTGTTGGAAACGGACCTTCTCCAACCCTAGTCGTATATGCTTTGGTGATTCCTAAAACATAATTAATTGTGTTTAGTCCACACCCTGTACCAGTAGCAGCGCTTGACGCTACAGTATTTGAGGATGTCACAAATGGATATGTACCATGATCGACATCTAGTAATATGCCTTGAGCTCCTTCAAATAATATTCTTTTTTTCTGTTTTTTGAATTCATCAAGTTTCAACCAAACTGGTTTTGAGTATTTCAAGATCTTAGGAGCAATTTTTAATAAATCTTTTTTTAATTGATCTTTCTCATAGATTTTTTTACCTAAGCCTTTTCTAATTGCATTATGATGTAAAAGAACAGACTCTAACCTTTGATCTAGATTTTTTTCAGATCTCAAGTCCATTACTCTTATTGATCGTCTACCAACTTTATCTTCATATGCTGGTCCGATACCTCTTCTGGTTGTTCCAATTTTTCCTTTACCCGCACTATCTTCACGTATTTCATCCATTTCCCTGTGAAAAGGTAAAATTAAATTTGCAGACTCTGAAATTATAAAATTATCAGTGTCGACCTTAACTCCTTTTGATATAATTTCTTCAATTTCATCTAATAATGCCCAGGGGTCAACGACAACTCCATTTCCAATTATTGATATTTTATTTTTTCTTACAATTCCGGATGGAAGTAGTCGAAGTTTATAAGTTACACCATTTATAACAAGAGTATGGCCCGCGTTGTGACCACCTTGAAATCTAACTACAACATCAGCTTGTTCAGATAACCAATCAACTATCTTGCCTTTTCCCTCATCTCCCCATTGAGAACCAACAACAACAATATTCTTCATTAATTAAATTTTTGTTTTATTTTCATTGAATTAACATGATTTATGGGACCATGTCCTTTTCCATAGTTTGGATTTGTCAGTATCGCAGAATTTACATATTTAATTCCCAACGCACAAGCGCTCTTAATACTTTTTCCACATGAAAGAAAAGTTGCTATCGCACTAGATAATGTACATCCTGTACCATGAGTATTTTTTGTTCTATGCCTAAAACTTGTAAATACTTTACAATCAGATTTGCTTAGATATAAATCTATTACTTTTTTTGATTTTAAATGGCCACCCTTCAACAATACATTTTTAGCTCCTAAATCTATCAATTTATTTGCTGCAAAAATCATATCCTCTTTGTTTTTAATACTAATCTCTGCCAAGATTTCTGCTTCTGGAATGTTTGGTGTGATCAAAAGAACATTTTTTAATAGCTTTTTTTTTAAAGTTTGTATTGCTTTACTATCAATTAATTTAGCACCACCCTTTGCAACCATTACAGGGTCTAAAACAATTTTTTTTACTTTTAATATCTTTAAAGCGTGAGCTACTTTTTCGACAACTTCAGTAGAGTGAAGCATACCTATTTTAATGGCATCAGGTCTTATATCTCTTGATGAATAAATAATTTGATTTTTTACTTCATTAGTTGGTATTGAAATAACTGATTTAACACCCAATGTATTTTGAACAGTCACTGCTGTAATAGC
>CACHBQ010000021.1:0-3674 GCA_902578105.1 uncultured Pelagibacteraceae bacterium
TAATGAGGATGAAAAAATTATAAAACCAGCAGTAAAATCTTTAATTAAGTCAAATTATAATATAATTGGGCCAGTTGCTGCTGATACAATTTTTTTGAAAAAGAATAGAACTAATTACAATGTTATCATTGGATTATATCACGATCAAGTTTTAACTCCGATAAAAACTTTATTTGAATATGATGCGGTTAATATTACTTTGGGTCTTCCATTCACAAGAATTTCTCCTGACCACGGCCCTAATGAAAAAATGCTTGGAAAAAATAAATCAAGTCCTTTAAGTTTGATAAAAGCACTAACCTTTTTAGACACTTATAAGTGATCAAGGCAAAAAAAAGTTTAGGTCAAAATTTTTTGATAGATACAAATATACTCAAAAAAATTATCTCAATAGTTAAAATTGAAAATAAATCAATTTTAGAAGTAGGACCTGGTACAGGAAATTTAACCACATATATTCTTAAAAGTAATCCAAAGAAACTATTTGTTATTGAAAAAGATAAAATTTTAGCAAATTTTTTAAAAAAAAAATTTGATAGGAAAATTATTATAATAGATGATGATATTTTGAAAATTAATGAAAAAAAACTTTATGATGAAAAGTTAATTGTTTTTGGAAATTTACCATACAATATTTCAACAGAAATATTAGCTAAATGGATACTAAATTTAGATAGTAAAGATTTTTGGTTTGAGTCTTTAATCCTGATGTTTCAAAAAGAAGTGGCAGACAGGATTATCTCAAGATTTGATACATCGAAATATGGAAGATTATCGATATTAACTAATTGGAAACTAGATGTGAGTAAAATCTGTGATGTTAGACCAAACAGCTTTTCTCCAAGACCAAAAGTTGATAGTACTTTATTATTCTTTAAACCAAAAATTAAATTTTATGAATTTAATAACTCAAAAAACTTAGAGGAAGTAACAAGAGTTTTTTTTAACCAAAGAAGAAAAAAAATAAAGACACCCTTTAATATATTATTCAACAACAATAGTAGTATAATTGATAAACTAAAAATTGACTTAAATTTGAGACCTCATAATTTAAAGCCAGAGATTTATTATGAGTTAACAAAAGAATATGAAAAATTATAACATCAGTTTTTCAACATGACTTCTAATATAATCTTTATCATAATCCTTTGATCCATTTTTGATTTCAGCTTTTATAAGTTCGTGAATTTTATTGAGACAATCATTTAAATTATTATTAATAACAACATAATCGTAATTTATCCAATGTAATACATCATGTTCAAATTGTTTCATTCTTTCTTCTACAATCAATTTATCTTTCATGTCTCTATTGGATAATCTTTCGAACAATACTTGTTTACTTGGTGGTAATATAAAAAAAGTTATTAACTTATAATCTAACTTTTTATTCTTTATTTGATCAGCGCCTTGCCAATCGATATCGAATAGAACATTTTTTCCATTATTTAAATTATTTATGACCGGTGTTTTAGTTGAGCCATAAAAATTATTGAAGACTTTTGCATATTCTAAAAATTCTTGATTTTTAATTAATTTCCTAAATTCCTTCTCATTAACAAAAAAATAATCCTTGTTGGGAACTTCATTATGTCTTGGTTTTCTTGTCGTATGTGAAATAGAGATCTCGAAATTATTAAGTTTAGATAATAAATTTACCAAAGTGGTTTTTCCAGCTCCAGACGGAGAGGATAAGATTATCATCACCCCATCATTATCTGTGGGCATTTAGAATCTAATTCGCTTTTCCTTCAATAAATTTTACAGCATCACCAACTGTTAAAATTTTTTCAGCTTCGCTATCAGAAATCTCCGAACCAAACTCCTCCTCGAAAGCCATAACTAACTCTACCGTATCAAGGCTATCAGCTCCTAAGTCATCTATAAAACTTGACTCTTCTGTTACCTTAGCCTCATCAATGCCTAGGTGATCGGCAACAATTTTCTTTACCTTGCTTGAAACATCTTCTGACATATTGATCCTTTGTTATATAAATTCTTATTAGTTTAAAAACTTATTTTGTCAAGCCATATACATGCCCCCATTAACATGGATTGTTTCACCATTAATGTAGTTTGATTGATCTGAGACTAAAAAAAGAACTGCATTAGCAATATCACTAGGCTCTCCTAACCTTGCAGATGGTATTTTAGATATGATTAATTCTTTGAATTTTTCATCTAATTTGTCTGTCATAGCTGTTTTTATAAAACCCGGTGAAATACAATTAACATTAACATTCTTTTTAGCGTATTCAATTGCCAAACTTTTTGACATAGCAACTATACCCGCTTTTGATGCTGTATAGTTTGCTTGGCCTAAATTTCCAGTATGGCCAACAACAGATGTAATATTTACAATTTTCCCAGATTTATTTTTTAGCATTTTTTTAATAGCAAATTTACTTAAAAGGAAAGTAGATGTTAAATTTATATCAATTACTTTTTTCCAATCATCTAAGCTCATACGAATTGCTAAATTATCTTGAGTCAAACCTGCATTATTTACAATACAATCTAGTTTACCACCAAGTAGCGTTGTGGCATTTTCTATAAATTCCTCAATTTTTTCACTTTTAGAAATGTCAAAAGTTAAAATCTTAACATTTTTAGTGTTTGACTTTAATTTCTCTAATTTTTCAGTTTTCGTTCCTGTGGCTAATATATTTGCTTCAAACTCACTCAATTTTTTTACTATCGAATAACCTATTCCTCCTGATGCACCAGTTACAATAATATTTTTATTTTTTAGATTGATCATAATTTTAAATTTTTTATATCACTCTCATTATTGATTGTATTAGTTTTTACGCTCTTATCTATCCTTTTTATTAGACCTGTTAATACTTTTCCAGGTCCAATCTCAATGAAATGATTTACTCCATTATTAATCATATGATTTACACTTTCTCTCCATCTAACTCTATTCTCTATTTGATCAATTAACAGCGTTTTAAGCTCTTCCTTATTTAAAATTTCTTTAGCTGTCACATTTGATATCAACTTATTTTTTGAGTCTTGAAAATTTAATTTTTGAATTTCATTTCTCATAATTTCAGTAGCATTTTTCATAAGTTGACAATGAAAAGGAGCGCTAACTGGTAATTTCATGTTTTTAACTTTTTTTAATTTTAAAACATGGATTAATTTTTCTAAGTCACCATTTCTTCCACTTAAAACAATCTGACCTTCAGAATTATCATTTGCAATTTGTGCTAAAAAATTATTCTTATTTTCACTCAAAAGATCCTCTATAATCTCAACTTTTGAACCTAAAACAGCCAACATACCGCCCTCTCCTTTTGGGACAGCATTTTGCATTGCATCACCCCTAATTTTTAAAAGTTTAATGGTATCTGAAAAACTGAGATAATCGGCAGCACATAAAGCTGAATATTCCCCTAGTGAATGACCAGCAAAATATTTTGCATTATCAAGATCCATATTGAATTCTTTTTTCATTACCTGAAAAATTGAGTAGCTTATAAGAAATATTGCGGGCTGAGTATTTATAGTAAGATCTAATTCATCTTTAGGTCCATCTAAAATTATTTTTGATAGACTGGTGCCTAATGACTCATCAGCCTCCTTAAAAAGATCTTTTACTAAATCATAATTTTCAAAAAAATCTTTTCCCATTCCAATCATTTGAGAACCTTGTCCTGGGAATACTA
>CACHBQ010000022.1:0-3480 GCA_902578105.1 uncultured Pelagibacteraceae bacterium
TTAAAGGGTTTGATCAATAGTATTAAAGAGGGAAGTAATGTTAAAACTGAGACCATAGCTAATAACATTGCTAGTCCAGTAAAAATACCAAAATAGATTGTGGGTATAAATTTTGATAAGACTAATATAGAAAACCCAAAAACTATTGTTATAGAGGTATTTAAAATTGCTTTGCCAACTGTGGAGTGGCACAAAATGAGTGTTTTATTGTAATCTTTAGAGGCACTAAATTCCTCCTTAAATCTGTAAATATAATGAATACTATTATCAACAGCTATTCCAATTGTAATTGCGGCTATTGTGATTGTCATCATATCCAATGGAATACCAAGTAAACCTATAATTCCTAATATAAAAAAAGCTGCAATAAAATTTGGTACTACACCAATTAGAGAAAGTTTTATATTTTTGAATAAGATTACAAACATTCCAAATATTCCAATCATCACTAAACCTAAAGTTAGTATTTGAGATTTAAAAAGACTTTGGAGTAAATTATTGAATAAAATTAAAACACCACCAAGTTTAAACTCACTTTCATCTAATCCCAATTCATTTTTTAAGTCATATTTAATTTTTTTTATAAGATCATTTCTTCTTAAATTTTCTTGGGAATCTATGATCCTTAGATTAATTCTTGCCTCATTATCTTTTATGGAGATATATGGATCAACTATTTCAGTCTTAATACTTTCAGGTATTTTTGAATAAAGGACTCCCATTTCTAGTGTTCCTAAGGGCTTATTATTATTTAGCATTGTTGCTACATCGATTATTGATGAAAAGGATAAAACTTTTCCAACTTCAGGCAAATCATCTAGATAGTTATGAACAGAGGAAATTCTATCTATTTTATCTTTGGTAAACCAGTATTTATCATCATTCTCATTTTCTTCCTCTCCCCAATCTTCAAAATCATCTTCATCATCAGTTTTCTTATTTTCTCTTTTTGGAAACTTTAAAATTACTTCAAGTGGAGTCGTTCCACCTAATTTTTCGTCTATAAGTTTCATACCTTTATAAATTTCAGTTTTTTTACTGAAATAATTAATAAAACTATTTTCAACTTCTAGTCTGCTTATACCGATTAAACTAAAAATGATAACTACAATAGTTAGGGTAAAAATCGTTTTCTGATTATTTAGTGAAATTTGTGCAAAGAAAGAGGTAATTATTGACTCCTCTTGTTTTTTTTGAAATATTTTTTCTTTAGGCATAAAGTTAATTAGAGATGGAAGCAGTGTAAAGGTAATAACAAATGATGTAATCAAACCTAAGGTCATCATCCAACCAAAATCAATAATTGGTTTTATTCCACTGAAGATTAAAGATAAAAAGGCAATTATAGTTGTTAAAGCAGTATATAAAATTGGCCAAAACATTTTATTAGTTGTTAAAGTAATCAGTTCTATAATTTTTTTGTTTGGATAAATTTCTTTAATTTGTAAAAATCTTGTGCTCATATGAATATTCATTGCCATTGTTAAAATTAACATTAACGCAATGAAGTTTGATGAAATAACTGTAACTTTCCACCCCAATAACCCAAGCAAACCAGTCATAATTATTACTGAAAAAAAACAACTACTAATGGGAACGATAATCCAAATTAGTTTTCTAAATACAAACCATAATGTTGCGATTATAAATAATAAAACACCTAATCCAAAAACCACTATATCACTTTTAATAAATGTCATCATATCGTCGGCAATCATAGGAATCCCACCTAGATTTATTTTTCCAATATTATTGTAACTTTTAATGACATCTCTAATTTCAAGAATATTTTGATGATTTTGTTTTTTTATTAAGTCTTTATGAGCTTCAATTTCTTCTTTTGTTTTATTAGGGATATTTTCTATTGGTTTTTTATCTTTGATATTAACTATGATACCAGAGGTTTTACCATCTTCGCTGATAACAAAATTTCTAAATACGGGGCTACTTAAAATCTCATTAAATCCCCTTTCTTTATCTATATCCTCATCTTTTAAAGTCTTAAAATTTTCTAGTCTTTCTTGCAAAGGTACATCTGAATTATTTAATAAAGGAATATCTAAAAGTGTAATAACACTATGAACCCAGTTTAAACTTTGAATTTTGTATTTTAAACTAAGAAGATTGTTTATAGAAACATCAGAGATCATTCCCTCGTTAGGGGTATAAGTTAGAATTAAGAATTCCTTTGACCCATATCTATTTGTAATTTCTTTGAGATATTCAAGGTCTGGATCTCCATCAATTAATAATGTCTCTGATGAGGCGTCTAATTTAAAATCTTTGGAATAATAGCCAAAAGTAAACAAGGCTATAACCAAAAATATCAATATCGCTTTTGGATTTTTTAAAATCATATTTTGATAAAATTGGGCAATCATCTTACCCTTTTATATTGGAATTTAGTTAATTTGAGTATCTTTAAATTTAGTAAACATTGCCTCAAACTCTAAAAATACATTTCCAGTTGGACCATGCCTTTGTTTACCAATAATTAATTCTGCAAGATTAGATACTTCATTCATTTTTGCTTGCCATTCAGCATGCTCTAGAGTTGCTGGTTTTGGTTCTTTATTTTCTAAATAATAAGACTCTCTATATACAAACATTACCACATCAGCGTCTTGCTCTATCGAGCCAGATTCTCTCAAATCAGACAGTTGAGGTTTCTTATTATCTCTTTGTTCAACTTGTCTTGATAATTGTGAGAGAGCAACTACAGGTATTGATAATTCTTTTGCAATCGCTTTTAAACCTTGTGTAATCTCTGATACTTCTTGAACTCTTCCATCTTTGTAATTTAAAGTACCTCTCATTAACTGAATATAATCAACAATAATCATATCAAGTCCGTGGGTTCTTTTAATTCTTCTTGCTCTATTACTCATAGCTGCAATTGTAATCGCTGGCGTTTCGTCAATATATAGTGGAAGTTCGGATATATTTTTTGAGGTCTCTATAAATTTATCAAATTGCTCATCTGAAATTTTACCTCTTCTTATATCATTTGATTTTATTCGAGATTGTTCTGCTAAAATTCTAGTAGATAATTGTTCGGAGGACATTTCTAATGAAAAAAAAGCAATTGATGATTTCTTACCACTTTCTTGTAATTTTTGAGCTGCATTAAAAGCGATGTTAGTAGCAAGCGCTGTTTTCCCCATACCAGGTCTTCCTGCAATAATAATTAAATCAGATTTGTGTAATCCTCCTAATCTGTCATCTAAATCTCTTAATCCTGTAGGAACTCCAACTATGCCCTCATCATTTTTATAAGCAGCTGAGGCCATGTCAATTGTATCTTTTAATGCCTTATCAAATTTTATAAAAGAAGAACTAAAAGATCCTTTTTCAGCTAATTTAAATAATTCTTTCTCTGAATTTTCAATTATTTGTTGTCCACTTGTATCAAGATTACCTAACTTTGCATCATCAATTGTTTGTTCAGAAATCTTTATAAGCTCTCTTCGTACAAACATA
>CACHBQ010000023.1:0-3394 GCA_902578105.1 uncultured Pelagibacteraceae bacterium
AAATTTGTATTAAAATAATAACTTAACTAAAAAAATTTCTTATGTCAGTAAAATTAGGAGTTGCACCCATTGCATGGAGTAATGATGACATGCCTGAGTTAGGTGGTGACACCTCATTAGAACAATGTTTAAAAGAAGCCAATGAAGCAGGCTATATAGGCATAGAGTCTGGCGGAAAATTTCCAAAGAAATCTTCGGAATTAATTCCAAAATTAGATCAATTTAATCTTAAACTTTGCTCAGGATGGTATGGTGCTAATCTAAGAAAAAATTCTGTTGAGGAAGAAAAAAAATCCATTCAAGAACAACTAGATTTATTTAAAGATTGTGATGCACCTTGTATAGTTTTTGCGGAAGTTTCTGGCTCTATTCAAGGAGATCCTAATAGAAAATTATCAACTCGGCCTCAAATGGAAAGGGACGAATGGCAGAAGTTTTGTGAAAAAATTTCTGAACTAGGAAAATATTTAGAGGATGAAGGAATGCCTTTGGCATATCATCATCATATGGGAACAGTAATTGAAACTCAAAAAGATACTGAAAGACTTATAGAAAATACTCATGAAAGTGTAAAATTAACATTAGATACAGGACACATGTTATTTGCAAAAGGGGACTCAAAATACATATTACAAAATTATCATGAAAGAATTTTGCACGTCCATTGTAAAGATATAAGAAAACAAGTTCTTGAAAAATCTTTAAAAGAGGATTTAAGTTTTAGAGGTGCTTTTTTAGAGGGTGCGTTTACAGTACCAGGAGATGGTTGTATTGATTATCAACCTTTATTTAATGTATTAAAAAATAATAATTATTCAGGATGGTTAGTGGTTGAGGCAGAGCAGGATCCGGCAAAAGCAAATCCGTTAGAGTATGCGAAAATTGGTTATAATTATCTTACAGATACATTGAAAAAATCTGAAATTGAAATTTATAAAAATTGATTATCTATAGAGTGAAGTTAGTTCATTATTTCCAGCAGCAACACATGGAGATTTAAAACAAGTACCCACAACCCATTCAGATCCAGGATCAGGTAAAAAATTTGATGACATCACAAATATAACACCCATCTCAACTGATTGCCCCGCCTTACCTTCAGCTTTAATTCTAGGATCAGGATCAGTTTTTACTTTAGTATCCTCTGAAAAAGGATTCTCTATATTAAGATTTTTGTTTATATAATTCACAACTTTGGATGAGGACCACTCGCCATTACACGGATCACCCCAAACAGTCAATTTACCTTCATCATTATTCCCACAATTATTTATTTCTCCATTTATAAAATCTACTACTTTCTTATGATTTTCTTTAACCAAGTTAGCTTTTGCTTCAACAGCGGGTCTTGTACTTGCGGTCCAGATCAACATACCAACCACATATACCAACGATAACAACACTAATGCTTCTAATAGTCCAAAATTTTTGAAATTTATTCGCATAATTAAAGTTTAATAATTTTTGATTTGTCTAATTTTTTTTCAAAAAAATCAATTATATTTTGTATTGTTTCTTTTCCCATTCTTATCATGCATTCTTCAGTAAATGCAGCGGTATGAGGACTTAAAAAAACTTTATTGTTTTTTAGCAAAGGATTATCCTCTTTAGGTGGTTCTGTTTCAAAAACATCTAAACCTGCACCAAATATAAGACTTTCATTTAATGCTTTATCTAAGTCATTCTCATTAATCATTCCACCTCTTGCAGCATTAATAATTATACAATTTTTCTTCATTGTTTTAAGTAAGTCATAATTAATAATATTTTTCGTTTTTTCATTAAGAGGCATATGTAAAGAAATGGCATCCATAGATTTTACTGCTTCTGTAAGATCTTCAACTTTTTTTCCACCCAATTCCTCAATAATATCTTTTGAAACAAATGGATCATAAACAAAAACATTCATTTCAAATCCTTTGCATCTTCTAATTAAAGATTGACCAATTCTACCAAATCCAGCAATTAAAATATTTTTTTTCCAAAGTTCAATTGTTTTTGGAAGTTTGTTTCTATTAGAAAAATTTCCTGTTTTAACAGCCTCATCATACATGTTTTTTCTCTTTGATATATTGAGCAACATAAACATAACATGTTCTGCCACCGCAACAGCATTTGCTGTAGCCGTAATTGCCAAGGTGATATTTTTTTCTTTAGAAGATTTTAAGTCAATATTGTCGTACCCAACGCCATGGCGAGATATAATCTTAAGTTTTTTTGATATATTGATTAATTCGCTAGATAAATTTGCTGTTCTAATTGATAGACCATCACACTCCAAAATTTTTTGTTTAATATCTTTGTCATCTATATTTTCAATAATCTCATAATCATAATTTGTGTTATTCTTTATGAGATCTATCCCCGCTTTATGAATAGGTTGAATTATCAATATTTTTTTTTTATCTGACACTTAAATTTAGTAAGCTTTAGAGTCTTCTTTTGATTTGATTGATTTTAATTTAGATACAGCATCTTTTGCACCTGCACTCATATACCTTTGATCGGATCCAATGGTTACCAAATTAAATCCTAAATTAAGCATTTTTTTTGCATACTCTGGACTAGCATTATGAATACCTGCAAAAATTTTATTTTTTTTTGCATGTTCCAAGATATTCAAAATCTTTTCATAAGTTGGACTTCCTTCAGGATTATCAAAAGCTGGTTTTTGACCTATGGCCAGACTTAAATCAGCCGGTCCAATATAAATTCCATCTATTCCAGGCGTACTCATAATTTCATCTAATTTATCCAAGGCCTCTTTTGTCTCTATCATTGCCATTTTTAAAATCTCATCGTTGGCAAAATCTCCATAATCTGAACCTCCATAAATTAATCCTCTAATTGGTCCAAAACTTCTATACCCTTTAGGGGGATACATACATGCTTGAACAAATTTTTCTGCCTCGGATTTGTTACTCACCATTGGACAAATAACGCCGTAGCACCCTGCATCTAAAATTTTCATTATTTGTCCTGGCTCATTCCAATTTACTCTTGCTAAAGGAGTAACATCCGTAGATGAAATTGATTGCAGCATTTGTAATGCATTTGGATAATCTATAACACCATGTTGCATATCAATTGTAAGCGAGTCCCAACCTTGATGAGACATTACTTCAGCTGAAAAAGAGCTAGGAATTTGTAACCAGCCATTAATTATTTGCTCACCATCTGTCATCATCTTTTTTATTTTGTTTGGCCTCATTTTAAGATTTCAAACCAAGGTGAGTGTACTTTATATTGAGATAATCTTTAATTGCCATTGAACCACCTTCACGTCCATATCCAGTTTGTTTAATACCGCCAAAAGGTGCCTCGGCTATCGCAACTGCAGGAGTATTAACCGCAACGGTACCAGTTTCCATTAATTCTGAAGCTCTGTGAGCTT
>CACHBQ010000024.1:0-3253 GCA_902578105.1 uncultured Pelagibacteraceae bacterium
ATAACCAAATTGTTTCGAAGGGTTTTAAAACTAAAAAATCTTTATTTTCTATATTAATTTTTGAATTCAATAAATTTCTTACCTTTTTGATTTTTTTATCTACCCTAGTTTTTTGAGGCTTTGAACTCAAATTTGTAATACATATTATTATTTGTTTCTTATCTTTACTTATTCTTTTAAAGCCATAGATTTTTGAACCAAAATTTAAATTTATTCTTGAAGCATTAGGATGAAATGCTTTTTGTTTTCTTCTGATATTTAACAAGTTGCAAAGTTTATTATAGAATATACTTTGTTTAGTGTTACTACTCTTTAGTTTATGAGTAATATTTTTTAAATTCCATTTATATCTATTCACATCTCTGTTGTTACCAGTAATGATAAATTTGGCTTCATCATTAGAAGTACCAAACATAGAGTTAAAGTATATAGCTGGAATTCCTTCAAAAGAGATCATTATAGCATGTGCAGAGACATATCTTTCTAAATAAAATTCACCTTTTAGATCATAATCGGATTTTTTTAAAGCATCAAAAACTGTAATATTTGCCTCATATACTTTTTTAATTTTATTTTGAACTTTTCTGTAAGAAAATTTTGAACCATTTTTTTTGAGCCTCTTTAAAAAACTATTTAATGTTTTTTCATTTAATAATCCTTCCGTAGGTCTAATTCCTATGCCATCATGTGAGGCAATAAAGTTTAAATAACTATTTTCATTTTTAGTATTAGGAAGATTTTTACTCCATTTATTTAAATATGAACTATTTTCAAATAAAAAAGCATGGATTAATAATGGTGGTAGAGAAAAATTATATATCCAATTAGCCTCGTCATTTTTTCCAAAATAACTTAAATTTTCTTTTTCAGGTAAATTTGTTTCTGTAATGATAGTGGTTTGTACATTAAGTAGTTCAATAATATTTCTTAAAAGTTTAATAATTTCATGTGTTTGTTTTAAATTAATACACTTGGTTCCCTTTTCTTTCCAGAGATATGCAATAGCATCTAATCTAAAAATGGTTACACCATTGTTGATCAGATGTATCATTATATTGATGAATTCAATTAATACAGATGGATTTTTGAAATTTAAATCAATTTGATCGGGGCTAAATGTACGCCAAAGATAATCAGATTTTTTAAAAATGTTTATTTTTTTTAGTAATTTATGATCTCTTGGTCTAACCACTTTAGAAGTATTAAATTTAGAGTCGACTGTTAAAAAATAATCTTTTCCAGGCTCCTTTTTTTTTAGAAAATTTTTAAACCAAAAGCCTCTTGCTGATGAGTGATTGATAACCATATCAGCCATAACATCACTTGATTTTGAAACATTCTTTATATCAAACCAATTTCCAAGTTTATTTTCAACTTTGTAATGATCTTTAACAGCAAAGCCACTATCACTACTAGAAGGATAGAATGGTAAAAAATGAATAGTATTAAAATAATTTTTTAATTTTTTTCGAAAGAAGTTTTGAAAGACTCTTATCGATTTTTTTTTCTCAGAATATACACTATCACCATAACAAATAACTAAAGTAGTTTTTTCAGAGATACTTTGTTTCCTTTTAGGATTTTTTTTATTAAACTGTCGAATGATTTGAACAATTTCATTTTCAAAATAATCAATATCTTTTTTCGATAAGAATATTTTGTAAATATTATCTAATTTAGATCTTAAATTTTTCTGATCTTTTTGAGTTAACATTAATAATATTTTTTATTATCATCATTAACTACTTTTTCAAGTCTTCCAAGAAAATCTGGTATTGCACTTTTTACTCTACTCCATGTGGGTATAAATGGTGTATCCATTGGATTAAGAATAAATGCCTCCCCAGCTTTCATTATATTCATTGCAAATAATTCAACTGCTTTTTCTTCTGTATGAGAATCAAATTTTAGACCATTCATTACTGCATCATTTCTATATATATCAATTAAGTCTAAGGCTGCTCTATAATAAGTAGCTTTTAATGATCTAAACTTTTCCCTACTAAAGGTATTACCTTGAGTTGCTAACTTTTTAATAAATGTTTTAATGATATCGATAGACATTCTTGATAGTCCTTTTGTTTCATCATCAATAGATAGCACCTGATGTTTATGGTCATAACTATCTGCTAAATCAACTTGGCATATATTTTGAGGAGAAAAACTTCTTTGCATTTCAGATAAAATTCCAACTTCTATTCCCCAGTCTGAGGAAATTTTTAATTCAGGTAAAACATTTCGCCTAAATGAAAACTCACCCGCCAAAGGATATTTAAATGATTTCATAAAGTCCAAATAATCACTTTTTCCAATAGTTTTTTCTAAAGCTGTCAATAATGGAAAAACTAATAATCTTGCAACTCTTCCATTCATTTTTTCATTTGCCACTCTTGGATAATAGCCTTTACAAAATTCAAAGTTGAAGAGAGGATTTACTACTGGATAAAATAACTTTGCAAGCATTCTTCTATCATAAGTTTTAATATCACAATCATGTAAAGCAACTGAACGCGCACTATCTCTTGCTATACACATACCTATACAATACCAAACATTTCTACCTTTACCGAGTTCACTTGGTGCAAGGTTATTTTTTTTTAATTCTTGATCTAATTTTTTTAAACCTGGACCGTCATTCCACAGAATTGAAAAGGGTGATTTTAATTTCTTAAAAAATTTCCAAGCTTTTTTTGCTTGTGCCTCATTTGCTTTGTCTAATCCGATAATTATGTGATCTAAATATTTTGTTTTACTTATTTCCTCTACTATTTTTGGTAAAGCAGTTCCCTCTAATTCAGAATAAAGACATGGTAAAATTAATTCCATTTTTCTTTGTTCTGAAAATTTTGATAGCTCACTTTCAATGACTGCTGTAGACTTTGTTTTAAAGTCGTGCAAAGTTGAGACTACTCCATTTTGAGAAAAATCACTCATGCCGGGTTTTTAATCTTAATAGTCTAGTTTAACTAGTGCCGTTTTAATCACATCAGCCCAGCCCTCAGGTGATGGCTTGTTAGAAACTATTAGATTATCTATGTTTATTTGATCTTGTTTAAATTGATCATTAAAGACTAAACATGGAATATCACAATTTCTCAACATATCTAAATCATTAAAATTATCTCCTACAGCTATGACCTTTATTTTACTTTCTACTTTTTTATATATTTTTAAAACTTGATTCATTGATTTAACTTTATCTGTATTATCACCCAGGTTTAAAACACGACCTCCTTCTTGCATAGTCAGTGAA
>CACHBQ010000025.1:0-3217 GCA_902578105.1 uncultured Pelagibacteraceae bacterium
TAGGCTATCGATGCCTTGAACTTTCTGATTATACTGGTTTTAATGAAATTCTTGATGGACGAGTTAAGACACTACATCCTAAAATTCATGCGGGAATCTTAAATAAAAGAAACAATAATTCTCATAAAAGAGAAATAAAAAAAAATAATTTTCAAAATATTGATTTAGTTATAGTCAACTTTTATCCATTTGAAAAAACTTTAAACACAACAAAAAATCATAATAAAATAATTGAAAAAATTGATATTGGTGGTCCTGCCTTAGTTAGAAGTGCTGCAAAAAATTACAATGACGTTGCAGTAATAACATCCACCAATCAATATTCAGCATTGATTGATCAGTTAAAAAGATTTAAGGGTGCAACAAAATTAGAATTTAGAAAAAAAATTATCTCAATCAGCCTTTAATGAAACAGCATATTATGATTCCGTAATTTCAGATTACTTCAATTCAGTCACAAGTGAAAATTTTACAGAGAAAAAAACTATTTACGGAAACTTAATTGAGAGATTAAGATATGGAGAAAATCCACACCAAATATCTGCTATTTACTCTAAAAATAAAGATTTCAAATTAAGAAAAATTCATGGAAAACAATTAAGCTATAACAATTACAATGATATTTTTGCTGCTTTAACGATATCCAAAAGTCTACCAAAAAATGTGGGCACTGTAATTATCAAACATGCTAACCCTTGTGGAGTTTCTATTTTAAAGGATAGAGTAAGCAGTTATAAATCTGCATTTGAATGTGATCCTGTGAGCGCATTTGGAGGTATTGTCTCTTGTAATTTTAAGATTAATAAAAGCTTAGCTGTTGAGTTAAACAAAACTTTTTTAGAAGTAATTATTGCTAATGGTTTTGAAACAAGCGCTCTTAAATTATTAAAATCTAAAAAGAATGTTAGAATTATAGATTCAACAAACTTTAATTTTGATGATGTTCTTCAAATTAACTCTGTATCAAATTCAATGTTAATTCAATCTCAAGATAACCTTGTTTTTAAAAAAAAAGATTTCAAAGTTGTTTCAAAGAAAAAACCAAACAAAATACAATTTGAAAATTTATTATTTGCATTCAATATTTCACGTCATGTTAAATCCAATGCTATTGTACTCGTTGGTGACAAAACAACAGTTGGTATCGGATCTGGACAACCTAGTAGGCTTGATAGCTGTCAAATTGCAATAAATAAAATGAGAAAGTTCAAAAAAAATGAAAAAGAAATTGTTGCCGCGTCTGATGCTTTTTTTCCATTTGTTGACGGTATTGAAAAGTTAATTCAATCCGGTGTTTCTGCTGTAATCCAACCTAGAGGATCAATTAGAGATAAAGAAATTATAAAGTTTGCAAATAAAACTAATACTATTTTAATTTTTTCTAAAACAAGACATTTTAGACATTAAATCTTGTCAATCTTTGAGGCTAAGATGAAATCGTTTTCTGATAATCCCTCAATTGCGTGAGTTGAGATGTTTATTTTCGCATAACCCCATCCAAATAAAATTTCAGGGTGATGGCCTTCATCTTCTGATATTCTACCTACTTCATTTACAAATTTTTGACTCTCAACAAAATTTTTAAATGTAAATTTCTTTTCTAAAAAATGTATATTTTTTTCATTTTTAATAACGTCCCATCCATCAATTTTTTTTTGATATTTATGTATTTCACTTATATCAAGCGCAGGCACACCACCTTCACAAGGAACACATTTTTTATCGAATAGTTCACTCATTTAATTTACATCCTCATCTAATTAAATTTTTATTATATTACTTAAAAATGGAGCGGGCAAAGGGGATCGAACCCTCGACCTTCTCGTTGGCAACGAGACGCTCTACCACTGAGCTACGCCCGCAAAAGAAATTAATATAGTGTGTCGTTTTTTTTAATTCAAGTAATATTAATTATGGTATGTTTTTTTCATGAAAAAAGAAGATTTGCCAAAAACAATACCAGTTTTTCCATTAAGTAACTTTATCATTTTTCCAAGAACTACTGTTCCATTAAATATATTTGAGCCAAGATATGTAGATATGATCAACGATAGTATGAAGTCAAACAAGCTTATTGGGATGATACAACCTAAAAATTCAAAAGAAAGTGAAGTTAACCCTGAATTATATGACATTGGGTGTATGGGCAAAATTACAAGCTTTAGAGAAAATGATAGCGGTCAATTTTTGATAGAACTTAAGGGTATAATAAGATTTAAAAAAACAGATGAAGTAAAATCAAATAAAAAATACAGAGAATACAATGTAGATTTTAATAATTTTTATGATGATCTAAGTTATCAAAGTGAAAATTTACAATTTTCTGATTTAAAATTGATATTTAAAGACTTAAAAAATCTTTTTGAAAAAAGAGGATTTATTATTAATTGGAAAGGATTAGAGAAACAAAGTTTAGATGAAACAATAAACGCTCTAGCGATGGCGTCTCCTTTTACGCTAGAAGAAAAACAAATATTATTAGAAGCCAAAAATTTAGAGCTTAGAAAAACTAAAATTTCAGAAATCTTAACTACATATTCTTTTGATAATTATAATAATACAACTGTTCAATAAAACTAAATTTCAAAACCTCTATTCGCTATATTTTTAAAAGATCTATTTAGGAATTTATTTCTTCCTATAAATCTCACTGATTTGCTAAGGATATTATTATTCATCTTGCTTTCAAAATTAAAAAATTCGTATACAAAATCAATTCCACTAGAGAAAAGATAGTTTTTATGTTTAGTCATATTTTGAAATTCTTCACAAATTGAATTATCTATCTCTAATCCATTCTTTAACTTAATTTCAATTAAATTACCCAAATCTCGAATATCTCTTAAAGTCATATTGAAACCCTGGCCAGCCAAAGGATGAAGGCGATGTAATACATCACCAAAACCCAGAATATTTTTATAATAATAAGTTCTCAAATTCGAAGCTTTCAACTCAAAAAAGTTGCAAATACCAAAATTTGTAATTGAATATTTGGTATTATATTTTTTAATTAACTCTTTAAAATTAATATTTTTTTTACCTTTAATTGAGTAAACAATAGAAGTTTCTATTTCTGATAATGGTAAAAATGCCAAAGGTCCATTTTTTGTGAATATTTGAGACGCTGTATTATTCTGAATTTTTTTGTGTTTTAAAATTGTAGTGTACGCAAGACTATCGTATTTTTTTTTCAAACTTCTTGCAAAAAACTTCTTTG
>CACHBQ010000026.1:0-2765 GCA_902578105.1 uncultured Pelagibacteraceae bacterium
ACTTCAAAAAGCAGATTTAGTTTTTTTTGATAGTGGATTATTTGTTTTATTACTTAAAATTTTAAAAAATATTAATGTAATTAAATTTTCTGGTTATAAATTTTTAAGCCTATTTTTTAAATATATTAAAAATAATAAGAAAAAAAAAATTTTTTGTATCGATCCAAATTTAAATTTCTCTAGATCTAACAAAAAATATTTTCAAAAATTAGGGATAAAAAAAATATATAATTACATTGCTCCAATATACAATTCGAAAAATGTAGTAGATAAAAAACTTTTAAATAAAATTAATAAGATTAAACCTCACTATATAATCATTAATATAGGTGGAGGAACTCAAGAAGTTTTGGGTTTATATCTAAAAAAAAATTTAAAATTTAGAACTTCTATATTATGTTTGGGCGCTGCTATTTCTTTTTTTACGAGGGATCAAGCACCAATAAATGACTTTGTTGATAAATATTATTTAGGTTGGTTGCTCAGATTTTTGTTTAATCCATTTCTTTTTTTTAAAAAATATTTAATTGGATTAAAATTAATACCGATGGTTTTTTTTAGTCAAATAAAAGTGATAAAATAATGAGAGTATTAATTACTGGTGGTGCAGGATATATAGGAAGTTCAGTAGCATGGATGTTCATTGATAAAGGTCATAAAGTTACAATAATAGATAATCTTCAGACAGGAAAAAAAACTAATATTCCAAAAAAAAGTAAGTTTATTAAAAGTGATATTGCAAATTTAAGTAAATTAAAAAGATCAATTAATGAGAATTATGATCTAGTCCTACATTTTGCAGCATTAATAGATAACCAGGAGTCTATAAATAAGAAAACAAAATATTTTTATAACAATTATGTAAAATCAAAAATATTTTTAAATTTTTGTAAAGAAAAAGGAATAAAAAATTTCATCTTTTCATCATCTGCTGCTGTTTATGGATCATCAAATAAAAATGTAAATGAAAGATTAAAGACTAAGCCCTCAGCACCTTATGGTAAATCAAAGTTAAAATTTGAGAAGCATTTAGAAAAATTTGCAAGTGAAATTAATTACGTGATTTTAAGATATTTCAATGTTGCAGGTGTTGAAAAAAAAATGAGATGCGGGTTCAAAATTAAAAAAAATAAAAGCTTGTTTAACAACTTGTGTTATTCAATTTTAAAAAAAAAAAAATTTAACATATTTGGAAATAACTTTAATACTAAAGATGGAACCGCTGTAAGAGATTTTATTTACATTACTGATCTTTCAGAAATTCATTATTATTTTGCCAAAATCCTGATGAAAAAAAAGATTAGATCTGTGTATAATTGTGGTTACGGTGTTGGATATTCCGTTAAAGATATTGCAAAAAATTTTGCGAAAGTACTTAATAAAAAAGTTTATTTAAATTATAAAAAAAAAAGAAAAAATGACATAGGTTATTCTGTAGCAGATAATAAAAAATTAAAAAAATATTATGAAATTCGAAATTTAAAAGATAAATTATCCATTATGATAAAAAGTTCGTTTAATTGGTACAGAAAAAATACTAATTAAAGAATAAAATAATTTAAAAAATGTTAAATCAAATAAATATTAATGATGAAAAGAAAAATAATTTATTTTTTTAGTCTTGTTATATTTATTTTTGTAACATTTTTTTCATATAAAATTATTTCTGGAGAATATGATAAGCAAAATAAATATATAATTTTGGTAAAAGAAGCAGTTCCCAATAGATTAAAGTCCCAGTTAAGAAATTTTATTTATGAATTAAGACGTTATCTAATTGAAGATAATGTTCAAAAAATACAGAAAGTAAAAATTGATCAAGGATTAAATGGAGATTTAATAGAAAGTAAAAAAATTTTTACAGAACTTGATAAAAAAAAATTCATGTTAAAAGAATTTTTTTTACCATTTGATAGGTTAGATTTAAATTATGGATGGAAATCAATTAAAAATGCGAAAAGAGCTCACTATTTGGATACCAAAGATGATAAAACCATTGTTGTTTCTGGAAAAGGTGAATTTATTTTTTTTGAAACAAAAAATTTTCTTTCTAAAAGGTTAAATCAAAAAATTATTAGCTCAAATTTAGATGAACTCATAAATCAAGAGAATTTTACGTTTATAGGTTTGAGAGATCTACTTATTGATGAAAATGATTTATATTTATCTGTAATTTTACAAGACCCAAATAAAAAGTATACCCTAGCAATTATTAGTTCAGAATTAGATTATGAACAATTAAAATTTAAATTTTTTTTTAAAACTAAATTATTATTAGAAAGTTATTCTATTGGATCAGGTGGAAGAATTGTAAATTACGGAGAGGATAAACTTTTATTTACTATCGGACATTTAGATTTAAATAGTCAAGTTCAGAGTCCAAATAATTTAGCTGGAAAAATTATCTCAATTAATAAGAATGATAAAAGTTACAAAATTGTGTCTATTGGTCATAGGAATCAGCAAGGACTTTTTTATTTTAAAGACATAAAAAAAAATGAATTTATTATTAATTCTGAACACGGGCCAAAAGGAGGAGATGAAGTTAATGTTCACAAATTAAATAATAAAAAACTTTATAACTTTGGCTGGCCGATTTCATCTTATGGTATTAATTATGATGGCTCAAATCCATTTAAGCCTAACCATAGTGATTATGGTTATGACGAGCCATTAATTTATTTTACCCCATCAATTGGTATAAGTGAAATAAGTATTATAAATACTAACAACTCAAATTTTATATTTGCATCATCTTTAAGAGC
>CACHBQ010000027.1:0-2639 GCA_902578105.1 uncultured Pelagibacteraceae bacterium
TTTTTTACCTACAAATGATTTATCCAGTGTAATCAGAGATGACACTCAAACTATTATTTTGTCATTTTTGATGTTAACTTCTTTTTTTAGTATTTTTTTTAGTTACAACTTATTTTTCTTCAAGAGAAAAAATATTAATTTTCTATATGAAGATCTCAATTTAATAATATACTTCGTTATAGTCTTAATTATCTTTTTTTTATTTTTTAGTTTTAATCAAAACTTTTTGAATTATTTTTTGTCAATATCAAGTAGTATGTCGAATATTGGTTTTACACTAGATAATTCAAATACAAATTTGACTTTCATTTATTTGATTTTGGTAATTATTGGAGGATCTTTTTTTTCCACAAGTTCAGGATTGAGATTTATGAAGATTTATTCTTTATTTATATATTCAGTTAATCAAATTTTATCATTCAGTAGACCAAAAAATATATATAAGAATAAGTTATTTTTCTCTGAAGTTAATTTTGACTTTAATGAGATAAGTAAATATTTTTTATCAGTTCTCATATTTATTTTATCACTTTTTATTTTAACAACATTATTGACTATAAGTGAATTTAGCTTTGAAAATTCATTCAAGTTATCTATTTTAACATTAATGAATACTGTCAATTCAAGTTCATATGGTTTAAGTGATATAACTTTTTATAACCTTTCATATTTTACCAAATATTGTCTTATTTTTTTCATGATTGTTGGACGAATTGAGTTATTAACAATTTTGCTTCTTGTGAAAAAATTTCTTTTTAAAAATTAATTAATTATTGTATATGTAGTATGTTTTTTGCGCCCTTAGCTCAGCTGGATAGAGCATCGGTTTTCTAAACCGAGGGTCGTAGGTTCGAATCCTTCAGGGCGCGCCATTACTAGCACATTTTTGGTTAAAATTTATCTTGACTAGATTTTCAATTAATTTGAAATGAGATTAAATTTCCCTTGAACACCTATTTCTATCATGCTTAAATTAAGAATATTCAAAAGTAATTTTGAATTATTTGTTAACAAATAAATAAACAATAGGAAGAAATATGTTTAAATACTTAAAACAATTAACTTCTTTAGTTGCTATGGTTGCTGTGTTGTTCACTTTTACAACAGAGTCTATGGCTGCTAAAAAATCTAAAACACTTAAAAACACTCAGAAAAAAGGGTTTGTAAGATGTGGAGTATCTCAAGGTCTTCCAGGATTTTCTAATGCTGATGCTGCAGGAAATTGGACTGGTGTTGACGTTGACGTATGTAGAGCGGTAGCTGCTGCAGTATTAGGTGATGCAAACAAAGTTAAGTTTACACCACTAAGTGCTAAAGAAAGATTTACTGCTTTAACTTCTGGAGAGATTGATATCTTATCAAGAAACACAACTTGGACTCTTTCTAGAGATGCTGATATCGGACTTACTTTCGTTGGAGTAAACTTCTACGATGGTCAAGGCTTCATGGTAAGAAAAAGCTCAGGTATCACTTCAACTAGTCAATTCAAAGATGGTATCTCAGCTTGTACAAATATTGGTACAACAACTGAGTTAAACATGAGAGACTTTTTTAATTCAAAAGGAATTTCTTATGAGCCAGTTGCATTTGAAAAAGCTGACGAAGTTGTTGCTGCTTACGATGCAGGTAGATGTGATACATATACTACTGATAAATCTGGTTTAGCTGCTCAAAGAACAAAAATGAAAAACCCTGATGAACACATTGTTCTACCAGAAACTATTTCTAAAGAACCTTTAGGACCAGTTGTTAGACAAGGTGATGCAGTTTGGGAAGATATCGTTAGATGGTCTTTGAACACTATGATTGAAGCTGAAGAGTATGGTATTACTTCAGCAAATGCAGACATGATGAAAACTTCAGATAACCCAGCAATCAAAAGATTAGTTGGAGCTGAAGGTGAGTTAGGTGCTGCTTTTGGTCTAGACAACGACTGGAGCTTAAGAATTATCAAGCAAGTTGGTAATTATGGTGAAAGTTATAAGAGAAATATAGCTGACACTGGAATTTTACCAGACAGAGGTCCAAACCAATTATGGACAAAAGGCGGAATACTTTACGTTCCACCTGCAAGATAATTGTAGTTTAAATTAATTAAAAAGGGCTAGATTTTTCTAGCCCTTTTTTTATAAACTCATATATTATCGCCAAAGTGAATTTTAAACTTAAAGATATAGTCCCACAATTAATTACAGTTTTAGCTGTAGTCTTAGTTTTCGGTTTTTTTACTTATAACGCCCAAATCAATATGGAAAATAGAGGTATTGATTTTGGTTATGGTTTTCTATCTCAAGAATCTTCTTTTGACGTTCAGTTTTCATTAATTGAATATGATGGATCACACTCGTATTTTAGAGCGTATTTAGTTGGTCTTTTAAATACCATTCTTGTTTCAGTCATCGGAATAATTATTGCAACAATCTTAGGAGTAATAGTTGGTATAGCAAGATTATCACCTAATTATCTAATTAATAAATTTGCTGCTTTCTATGTTGAGTTTTTTAGAAATATTCCATTATTACTTCAAATTTTCTTTTGGTATTTTGCTGCATTACGTGCATTACCACTTCCACAAGATGCTGAAGCAATGTTTGGAGTTTTTTTTCTAACTATAAAAGGGTTATACGTCCCAGCATTTA
>CACHBQ010000028.1:0-2507 GCA_902578105.1 uncultured Pelagibacteraceae bacterium
TCTTGGTCAAATCTTATGTCCTTGGGCTAATTCTTTAGGTGCGGAAGTAATTGGAACAGTTGGTTCAAAAGCTAAAGAGGAAATTGCCAAAAAAAATGGTTGTCACCATGTAATTAATTACTCTGAAAAAAATTTCTCAGAAGAAGTTGAAAAAATTGCAGGAAAAAATGGTATTGATGTTGTTTACGATGGTGTTGGAATAAAAACATTTAAAGGTTCAATTGAAACATTAAAAATAAGGGGAATGATGGTAGCATTTGGAAATGCATCTGGATACGTTGATACTATTGATGTAAAACAAGATATTAATGCTAAAGGATTATTTTTTACTCGACCATCCATCGCACATTATACGATTAAAAGAGAGGAATTAGTTGAGTCAGCAAATAAAGTTTTTGATGCAATTTTATCTAACAAATTTAAAGTAGAAATTTCAAAGAAATACTCTTTATCTGATGCTACTCAAGCTCATAAAGATTTAGAGGCAAGATTATTAACTGGTCCAGCAGTAATTATTCCTTAAATTGAATATCCATGTCAGAAAGATGAAGTCTTAGTGCCTTAGTTGAGATCTGAATTTCAATAATAAAAAATATAATTGAAATCATCATTGATAAACAACATGAGCCAAAGATTATTCTTGCAATAAAAAGTTCCTGTAAATAAAGACCAAAAACAGTTAGCATATTGAACAAAAATCCAAAAGCAGCAAATAAAATACTTAATTTTAAAACACCAATTCTTTTCTCTAAATTTATCAATTGGTCTTTCCACTCAGGTGGGGTGTGTTTTTCAAATACGTACTCATCATGTATTTTTCTTATTAAAGAACTCAGAGTATGAAACCTATTAGAATACACTCCCATTATCAGTGGGATTGCTGGAAACATTAATGCGGTAACTGTGTAATCTACATTCATACGAATCAATTTGATTATCAATCTTGGCTTTGTTATTTACAAGTAAAATTTTATGAACCAATTAAACTTATTTATAGAACTAACTAGGCTTAAAAAACCAATCGGTTATATGTTACTATTTTGGCCTTGTATATGGGGCTTAACACTAGTTTATGATTTCTCACAAAATAAAAATATTTATTTTTTCTACTTAATTTTATTTTTTCTCGGTGCAGTATTGATGAGATCTGCGGGGTGTATTGTTAATGATGTATTAGATAGAAAATTTGATAAACTAGTTGTAAGGACAAAAGACAGACCAATTGCATCAGGAAAAATTTCCGTAAAATTAAGTTTATTTTATGCAGCTATACTATGCTTATTAGCATTTATTGTTTTAATTAATTTTAACCTTTTTACAATCCTATTAGCTTTAGCCTCAATGCCATTAGCTTTTACATATCCATTGATGAAAAGGTATACTTATTGGCCACAACTCTTTCTCGGTATCACATTTAACTATGGCTTAATACTTGCCTGGACATCAATTTCAGGAAATTTAAATCCTATTCCAATAATATTTTATATTGGAGCCATATTTTGGACACTAGGATACGACACAATCTATGGATACCAAGATATAAAAGATGATGAAATAATTGGACTCAAATCAACGTCAATCAAATTTAAGGGGGCTGCAAAAATATTTTTAATTATATGTTATTCTGCTTTAATATTTTCTCTTGTATTAGGAGGTTACTTAATGAACTTTAGTTTTTATTATTTCTTATTTTTAATAATTCCGTTCACACATCTATTTTTATATCAAATAAAAACTTTAGATTTAAATAATCCAATTATATGTTTAAAAGTTTTTAAAAGTAACAATTACTTGGGCCTTTTAATTTTAATAAATATTTTAATAGGTAAAGTCCTACAATGAATAAGTCAGTTACATTAAAAAGACTCTTCAATGAGTACACCAAAAAATATATTAGTAAAATTGGTATAGCAGTTTTTTTTTCTGTATTAGTTGCTGCTAGTACCTCTTCTATTGCTTGGCTACTAGATCCAGCGATTGAAAAAATATTTATTCAAAAAAATGAAACCCTTCTGATAGTAATACCGTTTTTAATAATTATTGCTTTTACAACTAAAGGGGTTTCTCTTTATCTTGCCAGAATAATAATGATTAACGTCGGAGAAGATATAAAAAAGAAACTTCAATTTGATATGTTAAATACTTTAATAAGTGCCGATACCCGATCTATTGATGAGAAACATACTGGAAAATTTATTTCCAACCTTACCTATGATGTTATGCATATTACAAATCTTTTAAGTAATGGTATTCTAAACCTTTTTAAAGATACTTTAACACTAATAGGTTTACTTGTTGTAATGTTTTTACAAAATTGGAAACTTTCATTAATTGCAATTATTTTAATTCCAATAGCAAGCACTGCAGCAAGAAGTTTGGGTAAAAGAATGGGTAAAGTAACAACTGAAGCTCAGGAAAAATCTAGTTTTTTAACAAAATATTTGGTCGAATTATTTAAAAACCACAAACTTACCAAAATTTTTCAAAAAGAAAAGTATGAGATAAAT
>CACHBQ010000029.1:0-2471 GCA_902578105.1 uncultured Pelagibacteraceae bacterium
TAGCAGTGAAAAAACTGCTGGAGGAATAATCATACCAGATACTGCACAAGAGAAGCCTCAAGAGGGAAAAGTTGTTGCTGTTGGTGGTGGTGCAAAAACTGAAGATGGAAAAAAAATTCCAATGGATGTTAAAGTTGGAGACAAAGTTTTATTTGGCAAATGGTCAGGAACTGAAGTCAAAATTGATGGTAAAGAATACAGCATAATGAAAGAGTCAGACATTATGGGTATTTCAAGTAAATAATATAAGTTAAAGGAGAAAGTATAATGGCAAAAGTTGTTAAATTTGACGCTGAAGCAAGATCAGCAATGATAAGAGGGGTAAATATCTTAGCTGATACTGTTAAGGTAACGTTAGGTCCTAAGGGCAGAAACGTTGTGATGGACAAATCTTATGGTGCCCCAAGAATTACCAAAGATGGTGTTTCAGTTGCAAAAGAAATTGACCTTGAAGATAAGTTCGAAAATATGGGTGCTCAAATGGTTAAGGAAGTTGCTAGCAAGACAAATGATGAAGCTGGTGACGGAACAACAACTGCAACTATTTTAGCTCAAGCGATCGTTAAAGAAGGTGTAAAATATGTTACAGCTGGAATGAACCCAATGGATGTAAAAAGAGGTATTGATGCAGCAGTAGATGTTGTAAAACAAAACTTAGTTTCTTCAGCCAAAAAAGTAAAAGATAGTGATGAAATTGCTCAAGTAGGAACTATTTCTGCAAATGGTGATAAAGAAATCGGAAGTATGATTTCTAAAGCAATGCAAAAAGTTGGTAATGAAGGTGTCATTACAGTTGAGGAAAATAAAGGAATTGAAACGGAACTTGATGTCGTTGAAGGTATGCAGTTTGATAGAGGATATTTATCACCATACTTTATTACGAATAGTGATAAAATGACGACAGAGTTAGACAATCCTTTTATTCTTTTACATGAGAAGAAATTAACAAATCTACAACCAATGGTTCCACTTTTAGAAGCAGTGGTGCAAGCTGGTAGACCGTTAATGATTATATCTGAAGATGTTGAAGGCGAAGCTTTAGCAACGTTAGTTGTAAATAAGTTAAGAGGTGGTTTAAAAGTAGTAGCTGTAAAAGCTCCAGGTTTTGGTGACAGAAGAAAAGCAATGCTTGAAGATATTGCGATCTTAACTGGTGGAAGTGTAATTTCTGAAGATTTAGGAATTAAACTTGAAAACGTTAAATTAGATGATCTTGGTTCATGTAAAAAAGTTAAAGTTGATAAAGATAATAGTACTATTGTAAATGGTAGTGGTAAAAAATCTGATATCGAAGCTAGATGTTCTTCAATCAAACAACAAATTGATGAAACAACTTCTGATTACGATAAAGAAAAACTTCAAGAAAGATTAGCTAAACTTGCTGGTGGTGTTGCTGTAATTAAAGTTGGTGGCGCTACAGAAGTTGAAGTTAAAGAGAGAAAAGACAGAGTTGAAGATGCACTTAACGCAACAAGAGCTGCAGTTGAAGAAGGTATTGTAACAGGTGGTGGATGTGCTTTGTTATATGCTGCTCAAGAGCTTGAAAAAGTAAAAGCTAAAGGCGAGGATCAAAAAGCTGGTGTTGATTTAGTGAGAAGAGCATTAGAAGCTCCTATAAGACAAATTACTAAAAATGCTGGAGTAGATGGTTCAGTTGTAGTTGGTAAGTTGTTAGAACAGAATAAAAAAACTCACGGCTATGATGCACAAAATGAAGAATATTGTGACATGTTTGCTAAAGGTATTATTGATCCAGTTAAAGTTGTTAGAACTGCACTTCAAGATGCAGCATCAATTTCTGGATTATTAGTAACAACAGAAGCAATGATAGCTGACAAGCCAGAAGAAAAAGATGCGGCTCCTGCTGGAATGCCTGGTGGAATGGGCGGCATGGGTGGCATGGGAGGAATGGGCGGCATGGGAATGTAATCCCCATTATACTCAAACAAAAATTCAAAAAGGGCAGTTTTTACTGCCCTTTTTTTTTACCTAAAATTTAAGATGGAGAAAAAATTAAAATTTCATGTGAATTTTTTATGTGTTTATTCCCCATTTCAATCCTGTTTTTTCCAATTCTAGTCTCACCTTGACCCATTGTGTATTGCCATGTTGGATATATCTTTTTAAAACCTTTGTAATATTTTCTTATCGTCGGGCAATCGTTGTAGGATAATATAAATCCCCCTTTATGTTTTTTTAACATATCTCTTAATTTTTCATGTGGGAAATCTTTATGGTGAACAGGAATATTCCTCATTGGGTAAACTCCTTTAAACATTTTAGAATCAGGTCCAATGAAATAGGGTGGATCACAATACAAGAAGTCGTTTTTATGTTTTTTTAAGACTTTTTCAAAATCTCCTTGTTTCACGGATAATTTTCCAGGTTTAAAATTTTTAATTTTTTCCAACATTTTTTGATATTTTTTTTTGTTTAAATAAATTTCTGATGTCCAACCCATAAAGCCTGGA
>CACHBQ010000030.1:0-2438 GCA_902578105.1 uncultured Pelagibacteraceae bacterium
AATTGATAACCTAATGAAACAAAGTGGATCATTTAGAGAAAATGAGGTTGTTGATGAAAGGCTGATGGACTCTGGAGAATTAGAAAAAGAAAGAGGAATTACAATATTAGCTAAACCTGCCTCGATTAATTGGAAAGATTCTAGAATAAATATAATTGATACCCCTGGCCACAGGGATTTCGCTGCTGAAGTTGAAAGAGTGCTTAGTATGGCTGATGGAGCATTATTATTAATAGACTCTGCTGAAGGTGTGATGCCTCAAACAAAATTTGTTTTAGCAAAAGCATTAAAACAAGGTTTAAAGCCAATTGTAGTTATAAACAAACTAGATAAGGCAGATCAAAGAGCCAATGAAGTTCTAGATGAAACATTCGACTTATTTGTAAGTTTAGATGCTAATGAAGAACAACTAGATTTTCCAGTTTTATATGCCAGTGGAAGATCTGGATGGGCTGATCTTGAAGTTGATGGTCCTAGAGAAAATCTTAATCCACTTTTAGATAAAATTATAGACCATGTTAAACCAGCCGAGTTAGATAAATCAAAACCTTTTGCTATGCTTTCTACACTTCTTTATGCTGACAGTTTTTTAGGTAGAAGTTTAGTAGGTAGAATCTCTCAAGGAACAGCAAAAGCTAATCAATCAATTAAAGCGATCAATTTAAATGGAGAAAAAGTTGATGAAGGAAGATTAACTAAAATTTTTAGATACGAAGGAACCAAAAAAGTTCCAATTGAGATTGGTGAAGCTGGAGATATTGTAGTTGTTGCGGGTTTAGAAAAAGCTAATGTTGCAGATACTATTTGTGATCTTGAAGTTAACGAACCAATAGAAGCTACTCCTATAGATCCCCCAACGATGTCAATTACCATCACTGTAAATACATCGCCTTTGGCTGGCACTGAAGGTAAAAAACTTACAAGCACACAAATTAGAGATCGATTAGTTCAAGAGGCACAAAATAACGTTGGAATTACATTTACTGAAAATGAGGGAAATGACTCTTTTGTGGTTAGTGGACGTGGTGAATTAATGTTGGAAATTTTACTTACTCAAATGAGGAGAGAAGGTTTTGAAATGACCGTGAGCCCTCCAAAAGTTCTTTATAAAAAAGATGAAAATGGAAACAAACTTGAGCCAATAGAGGAAATTACAATGGATCTTGATGAAGAGCATTCATCAAAAATAATTGATTCAATGAATAGAAGAAAAGGTAAATTAATAGAATTAAAAGATACTGGTAAAAATAAAAAGAGGCTTATATTTCATGCACCAACAAGGGGTTTGATGGGATATACAAGTAGATTTTTAACGCTGACAAAAGGAAACGGTGTCATCAATAGAATTTTTCATGAATATGGTCCATTTGAAGGTGAAATGGAAGGCAGAAGAAATGGTGCTCTAATTTCTATGGAACAAGGAAAGGCAGTTGCTTTTGCAATCTTTAATTTACAGGCTAGAGGAGAAATGTTTGTGACTCATAACGATCCTGTTTATCCGGGAATGATCGTAGGTCTATCACCTAAGCCAGGAGATATGATTATTAATGTCATGAAGGGAAAAAAATTAACTAATATGAGAACGCAAGGTACTGATGAAAATGTTGTCTTAACTCCTGTAAGAAAAATGTCAATTGCTGAACAATTAAGTATGTTGAATACAGATGAAGCTTTAGAAATTACTCCAGAGTCTTGTAGATTGAGAAAAGCTATTCTTGATCCTCATGAAAGAAAAAGAAGTGAAAAATCAGGCGCTGCTGCCTAATCAAAAATTTTATCAACTAAAAATAAACCTAGAGCAACGCACGGACCAATACCAAAAGCGAATAAAAGAGTTCCAACCCCTACTGTTCCACCTAAATACCAACCAATACTTACAACAGAAATCTCTAAAAAAGCTCTAACGGCTGCCACTGGTAAATTAGTTACTTTTTGTAAACCAATCATTAATCCATCTCTTGGTCCCGCACCAAGATTAGAAACTAAGTAAATGCCCCCACCTATTCCAACCATCATTACAGAAACTGCTGCTAGGATTAATTGATTAAAATAATTTGATGGAGTTGGTACAAACTTAATACAAAGATCAATCATAAAGGCTATTATTAAGGCATTAAATATTGTACCCATTCCTGGTTTTTGGCCCAAAGGAATCCATAAAATTAAGACAGCAATACTTATTAAAAGAGTAATTGTTCCAATACTTAAATTAACATTTAAGGAAATACCTTGAGCTAAAACACTCCATGGAGAAGCGCCTGTAAAGGAAACAATCAATAACCCTTCACCAAGACCGAACATCGTTAGACCAAAGCATAAAAAAAAGAAAGTAGAAAATTTTGGTTTAAAATTATATGGCTTGTCAGAACTCCAATTAACTTTTGGTATTTTCTTTATTTTTAAAAACATTTTAATAAGTTATTTCTATTATAGATAAA
>CACHBQ010000031.1:0-2167 GCA_902578105.1 uncultured Pelagibacteraceae bacterium
TAAAATATTAGAGGAATATTCAGTAGAAAAGTCTGAAATAGAGCAAGTTAAAAAAGAGTTAAGTAAAAAAATAAATTTGGATAAACTAAATATTAATCAAAAATTTAGTTTTACAATAGATCAAACAAGCTCCGTTATAAAAGAATTTGTATTTCAAGTTTCGAATACAGAAAAGATTTATCTCACAAGAAAGAAAGAGACGGATAAATTTGATCAAAAGATTTTAGTTACTAAACTTAAGAAAAATATAGTTTATGATGAAAGTATTATTTTAGAAAGTCTTTATAAGTCAGCTTCAAATCAAAAAATCCCAGCTGGAATTATAGTTGAGTTTGCTAGGATTTATGGCTTTCAAGTGGATTTTCAAAGAGATGTTAAAAAGCGAGATAGTTTCCAAATTATGTACGAAATTTTTTTAGATGATAAAAAAAATGTGATTGAAACAGGTAATATTCTTTATGCAAATTTAAAATTAAATGGTGAAGATAACTCTTTATATTACTTTGACTCGAAAAAAAGTGAGGGACATTATGATAAAAGTGGAAAAAGTGTACAAAAGGCATTAATGAAAACACCAATAAATGGTGCAAGACTATCTTCGCCTTTTGGGATGAGAAAACATCCAATTGATGGTTTTAATAAAATGCACAGGGGGACAGACTTTGCTGCACCAATGGGAACACCTATCATGGCATCTGGTAATGGAGTGATAAAAAAAGCAGGATGGTGTGGAGGTGGTGGCAATTGTGTTGTCATAAAACATAATTCTACTTATCAAACTGTTTATGCACATATGTCAAAATTTGCCAAGGGCATCAGAAAGGGAACAAGGGTAAAACAAGGACAGACTATAGGCTATGTTGGGTCTACTGGGAAATCAACTGGACCACACTTGCATTATGAGGTGATAGTCAATGGAAAAAAAATAAATTCCCAAACATTAAAGCTACCATCAGGGAAAATTTTAAAAGGAGACGAAAGAAAGATTTTTGAAACAAAAAGAATCAAATTGGACGTATTAAAGTCCGAAAAAATAATTGGCCTGAATTAATTAATTTCTGAATGTTTATCTTCAGCACCATCTTTTTCATTTGATATAGAGTTTTCCTTATTTTCTCTATTTTCATTCGTGTCGGTGATTTCCTCTAAATCCTTATTTTTAAAACTCATTTTTCTTTGATTCCCTTTCTCATTTAATATTCTCATAAAATGATCTGCATGTTGAAAGTAATTTTCTGATAGGATTTTATCCCCGGTTGATAAAGCTTCTCTAGCTAAGTTATTATATTTCTCAATTAATTTAGGTGCATTGTGATTATTTCTCCCTGGAGATTTTCTTTGAAAATTTTCAGAAGATGAGAAACTATTATTAAATTTGTTTCTTTCACCATTAGACTTAAAATTTCTCTCATTTCTTCGAAAATTGCCTCTTCGTCCATTATTGTTTCTAAATGTAACCATCTTATTAAGTTTTAATACTTACTATGCAGCGATCATGATTTGTTAAATCTTTAACAGTTTTTTTAATATAAAACCCCTTATCACGTAATATTTTTTTTACTTTATTTTTTTGATCAAAACCTATTTCTATTATGAAATGACCACTTCTTTTTATCAGTCCAGACGATTTATCTATAACTTTTCTGATTTCTGATAAACCATCTAACCCGCCGTCTAATGCTTGTTTAGGCTCAAAACCAATATCTTTCTCCAAACATTTTAAATTACTTTTTTTTATGTATGGAGGATTAGATACAATTAAATCATATTTGCCTGTATTGAAATTGTCAATATTTGATTTAAATAATCTCAATCTGTTATTTATTCTCAATTTTTGACCATTAACCTTGCTTATTTGCAATGATTTATTGCTTATATCAATGCCAGTTCCGATGAAATTTTTCTTTTCTTTCAAAATTGACATTAAAATGCAACCAGATCCAATTCCAATATCTAATATTTGCAGGCTGTTTTTATTTTTTACTAATTGAAGAGCTTGTTCAATCAAAATTTCTGTATCTGGTCTCGGTATTAATACATTATTGTTTACGATAAATTCATATTTCCAAAAATCTTTTTTTTTTATGATTTGCGCTATCGGCTTACTCTTCGCTCTTTGTTGAATTAAATTGTCAAAGTAGTCAAGATCCTTTTTTTTAATTTCTTT
>CACHBQ010000032.1:0-2151 GCA_902578105.1 uncultured Pelagibacteraceae bacterium
ATTATCTAAAAGATTTTTATATAAAGACAGTTTTTTATAATCCACATGACCTCAATACATTAAAAAACAATATTACAAAGAAAACAAAATTGATTTTTGTAGAAAATCCTGGAAGTAATACTTTTGATTTTCAAGACTTGGGTAAAATTATTTCGATTGCAAGAAAGCATAAGCTATACACTGCAATTGATAATACTTGGGGTACTCCTTATTACTTAAAACCAATTAAACTTGGTTTTGATATGTCAATTGTCTCTGCAACTAAATATTATTCTGGACATTCAGATGTTATGGGTGGAAGTTTGGCAGTAAATAAAAGAGTCTTTTCTAAAGTTAAAGCAGCAGAAAAAATTACAGGTCTTAGATTAGGACCTGATGATGCTTATTTAATAACTAGAGGGTTAAGAACTTTAGATGTGAGATTAGACAGACATAGAGAAAATGCTAAAAAAGTTGCAGCATTTTTATCAAAAAACAAAAGAATTAAATTGTTATATCCTTTTAAAAAAAATTCACAAAATTTTAGAATGTGGAAAAAATATTATTCTGGAGCGTCAGGTTTAATGGGATTAAAGATAAAAGCTAAGAATATTAATTCTGTTCGAAAATTTGTTAATTCACTGAAATTGTTTGGCTATGGCTATAGTTGGGGTGGATTTGAGAGTTTAGCGCTTCATCAAGAATTTAGAGAAACTGGTAAAAGAAAATATATGAACTTACCAAAAGATGAACATTTAGTAAGATTACATATAGGTCTTGAAGATCCTAATGATTTGATTGCTGATATCAAACAAGCTTTAAGACATTTAAGATGAGTTCTGAAAAATTTTTTCGTTCAAAAACAGCGATAGTAACTTTATTTGCTGCATGCTTTGTTGTTTTGATTTCTTTGGGTGTCAGACAAACATTTGGTTTGTTCTTTATGGACTTCAACGAGAGTTTAAAGATAAGCAACACCGCATTTGGTTTTGCAATTGGGATGCAGATGTTGATGTGGGGTATAACAGGTCCTATCTTCGGAGCTATAGCAGATAAATACGGAGGACATATAGCTATAATCGGAGCATTTATTTTTTATACTTTAGGCGTTTATTTTTTATACACGGGCCCAAATACTGGAATATTTTTTCAAATCCATATGGGTTTATTAATCGGAATAGGTCTTGGTGGAACAGCAATAAGTATTCCTATGTCAGTTGTGGGGAAACATTTTCCATTATCTACAAGAACGATTGCAATGAGTTTTGTTACTGCTGTTGGATCATTTGGTTACTTTCTTTCACCAATTTTCACTAATTTTTCTCTCACAGAGTTTGGTTGGAACTATACATTATTTGTTTTTTGCTTATTTTTGTTATCTGGTTTAGTTGCAGCATATTTTGTTAGATCTCCATCTCTAACCGAAAGTGTCGAAAAAACTTCAGATCAATCTTTTAAGGAAGCTCTCTCAGAAGCTTTTAAAACTAAAAGTTATATTTTACTTGTATCAGGGTTTTTTGTATGTGGTTTTCATATAACTTTGGTTGGAACGCATGTACCTAAATATGTAATAGATAGAGGTCTTGAGGATTGGACTGCAGCAGCAATTTTATCTTTAATTGGTTTATTTAATATTTTTGGTTCACTATTAAGTGGCTACCTCTCTGCAAAAATGAGTAAGAAAATTATCCTTAGTGCAATTTACTTTTTAAGAGGTGTTTCTATAATTTTTTTTATATTTATGCCCGCAAGTAATATTAATGCATTTTTATTTGGTGCAAGTTTTGGTTTTTTATGGTTATCGACAGTGCCTGCAACAAGCGGAATTGTAGCTCACCTGTTTGGGACAAAGTATTTAGGTCTTCTGTATGGAATTGTTTTTTTAAGTCACCAAGTTGGATCTTTTTTTGGCGCTTATCTAGGGGGTTTATTTTATGATCTATATGGGTCATATGATTATGCGTGGTATTTAGCAATTGCATTATCAGTTTTTGCAGCAATAATTCATCTACCTATTAGAGAAGAACCAGTGTTAAGACTAAAAACAGAATAATTTGAACAGATTAAATCAATTAACAGAGATACATCAGTCAGGAAAACCCTACATTATTTATAAATCTAAAAAAGGATTTAATCTTTATACAAATTTTTCAAAAAAAATTACTTTAAATA
>CACHBQ010000033.1:0-2017 GCA_902578105.1 uncultured Pelagibacteraceae bacterium
AGTTTGCTCAAACTTTCCTCTTGTGCTTTTAAAGACAAAGACTCAATTATTTCATCAAATGCTTCTCCCTCCAAAAATTCTTCTAACTTATGTAAAGTTAGATTGATTCTATGATCTGTGACTCTTCCTTGTGGAAAATTATAAGTTCTAATTCTCTCAGATCTATCTCCAGTGCCAATCTTACTTTTTCTATCCGCTGATCTTTCTTGGTCTATTCTGGTTCTTTCTAACTCATATAATCTTGCTCGCAATATTTTCATTCCCTTTGCTTTATTTTTATGTTGAGATTTTTCATCTTGTTGTGAGACACTCAAACCAGATGGTATATGAGTTATTCTTACTGCACTATCAGTTGTATTAACAGATTGACCACCAGGACCACCGGCTCTAAAAACATCAATTCTTAAATCCGTCTCATTTATTTTTAAATCAACCTCTTCTGCCTCAGGTAACACAGCAACGGTTGCAGCTGAAGTGTGAACTCTACCTTGAGTTTCTGTATCTGGGACTCTTTGAACTCTGTGTACACCACTTTCATATTTTAAAGTTGAGTAAATGTTGCTACCCTTAATAGACGCTATAACTTCTTTTAATCCACCTGCATCACTTCTAGAAATAGATATTAATTCCAGAGACCATTTTTTTTTATTACAAACTTTTTCGTACATTTTGAATAAATCACCTGCAAATAAACTTGCTTCTAAACCACCAGTTCCAGCTCTTATTTCTATAATGGCATTTTTTTTATCAGCCTCATCTTTTGGTAGTAAAAATAATTTTAATTTCTTTTCATTTTTTTCAAATTGTGAGTTTAGCTCACTTAATTCAGTATGAGCCATCTTCATTAACTCCTCATCAGAATTTTTATCATTTAGAATTTTTTCTAGTTCAATTTTGTCATTTTTATATGAAGCATATTTCTTTGCGCTATAAACAATTTCATTTAAATCAGAATACTCTTTTGATTTTTCTGCAAACAATTTCTTGTCTACATTTCCTGATGCTAAATCTTTTTCTAGAGAAGAATGTCGAGTAATTAATTCCTCGATAGTTTTTTCTGGTATCATTTTAAATTATTTTCTAATTCGGAAGCTTTCTTTTCAACTTCATGAATTACTCTGGTTATGATTTCATCTGTCATTACTTTTTCACTTTGAACACCAGAGAGGTAAAGCATATTACTTCCTTTTTGCCCACCTGTTATTCCTACATCTGTCATCGCAGCCTCCCCAGGACCATTAACAACACATCCTATAATTGATAGGGTGATTGGTGTCTTGATATGTGATAATTTTTCCTCTAAGACCCTTACTGTATCAATTACTTGAAAACCTTGTCTTGCACATGACGGACAGGAAATAATCTTTACTCCTCTATTTCTAAGACTCAATGATTTGAGTATCTCATTCCCAATCGCCACCTCTTTTACTGGATCATCAGAAAGAGAGACCCTAATTGTATCTCCAATTCCCTCTTTAAGGAGAATTCCTAAGCCAATCGAGGATTTAATACTCCCTGAAATAAAACTACCAGCTTCAGTGATTCCTAAGTGAAGTGGATAATCTATTTTCTTTGAAAGTTGACGATAAGCCTCTACAGATAGAAAGACGTCAGAAGATTTTACGCTTACCTTTAAATTTGAAAAATCCATATCCTCTAGAATTTCAATATTTCTTATTGCGCTTTCTACCAATGCCTCCGGACAAGGTTCTTTAAATTTTTCTAGTATATCTTTCTCCAATGAACCAGCATTAACTCCTACTCTGATTGAGCAATTATTATCTCGAGCAGATTTAATTACTTCAACAATTTTTTTTTTATCTCCAATATTTCCAGGATTTATTCTCAAACAACTCGCTCCATTTTCTGCAGCTTCAATTGCTCTCTTGTAATGAAAATGTATATCTGCAACTATTGGAATACTCACATGTTTTGTAATTTCTTTAAGTGCTTTAGATGACGACTCATCAGGACAAGAAACTCTAACAATATCAGCTCCTTCAGATTGTATTTCTTG